>JAZRKM010000034.1:0-4339 GCA_045646325.1 Akkermansia sp.
ATTTCTGCGCAGAGGTATCACGAACCTGACCATCGGCAGTAAGCATTCGGTTATCCAATATCCGGCGTTAGCCGCTAATCCTTAATTCGTAAATCGTAAATCAAAAATCGTAAATACGCGTGTCCCAAATCTTTGGGACACATATGCTTTTGGCTCCCTTCTCCCCCCTTTTATTCTTGACTTTCGGTTGTTTTTATGGTAGTGGTGTGGGCATGTTTAAGCGCTCTCTTATGTGGTTGTGCTGTGTGCTGGGGCTGGTATGCAGCCCGGTTACCAACGGCGTGGAAAAAGAATGGACATCTCCGCATAGCCTGGAGTGTGAGGCTGCGGCACCGGTGGCCCTCATACCGTTCCCCCAGCAGGTGAAGTGGGAGAGCGGTTCGCTGAATGTGGCGGGCAAGGAACCCCGACTCACGGGGGATGTGAATGCGATGCTCCGCACCGCGCTGGCTGACTACCAGGCCGGTCGCCGACAGGGCAATGGCATATTGCCGGTAGAGTGCAAGTTGCAGCAGGATTCGCTGCCGGCCGCACATGCTGCCGAAGGTTATCGACTGAGTATCGACAACAACGGCGTGCAGCTCACTGCTGTGACTCCGGCCGGTTTGCTCAATGGTTTTCAGACCCTGCGCCAGATGCTGGCCACCGCTCGGGGCAAGCTGCCTTACTGCGATATCACTGACTGGCCGGCTTTTCGTTACCGTGGTTATATGCAGGACTGCGGGCGTAATTTCCGCAGCGTGGAACGCCTGAAAAAAGAGCTTGCTCTTGCGGCACAGCTGAAGGTCAACCTGTTCCACTGGCACATGACGGACTACCCCGCCTGGCATGTGGAGTGCAAGAGCTACCCTCAGCTCAATGCCCCGCAGCACCGCACGCGTGATAAAAACGACACCTACACTTACGAGCAGATTCGCGAGGTGTTTGCCTACGCCGCAGAGCGCGGAATCACCATCATTCCCGAGCTTGATATGCCCGGCCACAGCGCCTACTTCGAGCGCGCTTTCGGCTTTAAGATGCACACTCCGCAGGGTATGAAGATTGTCGGCGAACTGCTCGATGAGTTCTGCCGCGAGGTTCCCGCAGACACATGCCCCATCATCCACTTCGGGGCGGACGAAGTGCGTATACCGAATGCCGCTGAGTTCGTGGATTTCGTGACGAAAAAACTCCAGAGCCATGGCCGTACCCCCATGCAGTGGGCCAGCAGCCGTGACCTGCCCGTCGGTGAGCATTCCATCGAGCAGCGGTGGGGGGAGGGCGCTGACATGGTGGCCAAATCCATTCCCGCTGATCGAATCAAACGCCGCGCGTTCGATTCCACCATGGGTTATGCCAATCTGCTGGACCCCGCGCTGCTGGTGCGCCGTTACTTCTTCATGCGCCCCTGCGGTTCGGCTGAGGGTGATGATAAAAAACTCGGCTCCATCATCTGCATATGGCCTGACGGCAAGGTTGATAACAAGGAGTATATACCCGGTATGTGCACCATGTGGCCCGGTATGATGGCCATGGCTGAGCGTGCCTGGAAAGGCGGTGGGGCCGATGGTGACCACCTGCCGCTTGATATGCCCTCTGCCAAGACTGAGGCCGGGCGTGCCTATGCTCTCTTCGAAAAGCGCATGCAGCGCCTGCGCAAAGCTCAGTTCGCCGACGAGGCTTTCCCCGTATGGCCGGAATCTGCCGTAAAATGGCAACTTATCGGGCCGGTGGCCACGGCCGATAGCGCGAAGTACAGAGATGACGTGGTTGCCGGTCGTGCTGCCAAGGGGCTCGAGAAGCGCCGCGCCTATGGTGCCAACCTTTACTTCCGCACACGTCCCGACACCGGTTACCTGGGCGTGTTCACCAAGGTTCGCCCCGGCCACACGGTGTGGGCGGTCACGACCATACATGCCGACAAGGCCGGCAAACAGAAGTTCATGGTAGGTTTCGATGCTCCCGCTCGCTCTAACCGCCGCTGGTCCGGTGTGCCGCAGAATCACACCTGGTCACAGACCGGTACACGTATATGGCTCAATGGCCGCGAGTTGGAGAACCCCCGTACATATCGCCTGGCCGGGCAGAAGCGCCACCCCGGCAACGCCTGGAACTTCGAGGCTCCCCTCGACCCCGAGGAAATCTGGTGGGTGCAGGACCCCATCGAAATCGAACTTCGTAAGGGCAAAAATACCTTTGTTATCGAGCAACCTTACATCGGTGAATTCCAATCCTGGGGTGTTTCCCTCATTCCGGTGAAGGAGTAATCTATCAAATCCGATTTTGTTTTGCGGCCGCACTTTGGTATTGAAAGTGCGGCCGTTGCGGTTTATAATAGCCGCATGAGCAGCTTCGATGCAATTGAGAACAAGATGCAGGCTGTGGGCCTGTCTGCCGCCGCTATCAATGCTTTCCGCCACAGTGTGCAGGTGCTGGAGAGCAAACAGAGCATGTTGATACCCGAGGGGGATATTGTGCCTGCCGAGGGGGTGGCTGATTGGGAGCAGCTGGTGGCTGCTACACCGGCAGCAGAGGCCGATTTGCTGGCGCAGTCTGTGCTCATCAAACTGAATGGCGGTCTGGGCACGAGCATGGGCCTGCAGAAAGCCAAGAGCCTGCTGGAGATTAAGCCGGGCGTGACTTTCCTGGATCTGATTGTGCGCCAGGTGAAGAGCTTGCGAGCTGCTGCCGGTTACCCGGTTAATTTGTTGCTCATGAACTCATTCTCCACCAGCGAAGACACGATGGCCCACCTCGCCCGCTATGCTGAGGACGGTTTTGCCGCTCCGGAGAAGGTGGAGATGATTCAGAACCGTGTGCCCAAGCTGTTGACTGATACTCTGGCACCGGTGAGCTACCCGGCTAATCCTGAGCTGGAGTGGTGCCCGCCCGGTCATGGCGACATTTACCCGGCGCTGCTGGGCAGCGGTTGGCTCGATAAGTTGCTGGCCGCCGGTGTGAAGTATGCCTTTGTGTCGAACTCTGACAACCTCGGCGCTCAGATGGATACGCGATTCCTTCGCTGGTTCGCCGAGAGCGGGGCTCCCTTTGTGATGGAGGTCACCCGCCGTACCGAGGCTGATAAGAAGGGTGGTCACCTGGCTACGCGCGTGGCCGATGGTCAGCCCATTCTGCGCGAGATTGCCCAGTGCCCGGCGGAAGATGTACCTGCTTTCCAGGATATTGACAAACACCGCTATTTCAACACTAACAACCTCTGGATTCGCCTGGATTCCCTGCGTGATTTCCTCGCGGCCAACAATGGCGTGCTGCCCCTGCCGGTTATCTGCAACAGCAAGACCGTCGACCCGCGAGATGCTGCCTCCCCGGCCGTTTACCAGCTCGAAACAGCCATGGGGGCAGCCATTCAGTGCTTCCCCGGGGCTCGCGCCGTGTGTGTGCCGCGCAGCCGTTTCTTCCCGGTCAAAACCTGCAGTGACCTGCTGCTGCTGCGCTCAGATGCCGTGGAAATCAGCTGCGACGGGCTTATGTCCCTCGCTCCCGAGTGCGGCGGTGTGGCTCCCATTGTGCAGCTTGATGGCAAACTTTACAAGCTGGTGGATTCGCTCGACTCCCTCGGCGTACCCAGCTTGAAAAATGTGAAGAAACTCACCGTTACCGGGCCTTACAGCTTTGCTCCCGGTGAGCCGCTCTCCGGCGACGTAACCGTGTAACTCATGCCGGTTTCGCCACAGAAACGCAACGAGCTCCTCGAGCGCATGAAAGCGCTCGGGGTCGTTGAGCGCGATATCGAAGAAACTTTCGTACGCGGCAGCGGCAAGGGCGGGCAGAAGGTCAATAAGACGAATAATTGCGTCTGCCTCGTGCACCGTCCTACAGGTCTCGTTATCAAATGCCACCGCGAGCGAGAGCGGGAGATTAACCGCTTTCTCGCTCGCCGCGCTCTCTGCGATGAGCTCGACCATCGCCTCAACGGCGCCCCCAGCCCTAAGCAGATGGAAGCCATACGCGCCCGAAAGCGCGGTAGCCTGCTGAAGAATATCAGCATCGTGCAGCGCAAAAACGTGTGAATGTTGAACGCGGGTGCGCCGCAATAACTCTAACCTGAGATGAGCAGAGAATGTAGACTTTGGGTTGGGGGTGTGCTTGTGTGCTGCCTGTTTGTCTACCTGGCCGTGGCTGCCATGTGGCAAGAGGGTCCCGGTAGCCCGGATGAAGTGTGGGCCCGCATGTGGTGTTATCTGGTTGCAGGCGTGGCCGGGCTTCTGCTGCCGTGGCTTATTTCCCGGCGGGCGGTGTGGAGCACTCGCCTGGGGGCCGGGCTGGGGCTGGTGGCCGCGCTGGGGATGTTTGCCGTGGCTTGCGGAGATTGTGGCCCTGCCGATATTGAGATGCCGTG
>JAZRKM010000035.1:0-8998 GCA_045646325.1 Akkermansia sp.
TTTCGCGGAAGAGGTCGAGGGCGCGGCGGTAGCGTGTATTGACGGTGTTCTGGTTTTCACCGGTCACCTGGGCCATTTCGCGGAAGGAGAGCCCCTCCCAGATACGCAGGATGAGAACCTCGACATATTCCGCAGGCAGGGTTTGCAGCACACACTCCACATGGCGGCGGTGCAACTCGTCATCCAGCGCGCAGCGCAGCCAGGGGTTGTCCTCTGCCGGCTCGGGGAGTACATTGAGCTCATAGTTGCGGCGGGTCAGGCGGCGGCGGGCATCATCCGCCGCCAGGTGGCGAATGGCACTGAGCGTGTAGGCCAGCCACTGTGAGCGCTCACCGCGGAAATCTCCGCTCTCAACGGTGCGCACCAACTGCAGCAAGGCATCTTGCAGCACATCTTCGGCATCCGCCCGGCTGTGGGTCTGCTGACGGGCATACAGAAAGAGCCGGGCACCGTTGGTGTCCAGCCAGCTATCCCAGTCGATGGGGAGATTTTCAGCCCCATCGGGTGCACTTGTTATACCGTCTTGCATACGCACTCGTTATATAAGGCGAATGAGCCGGGGCATTTGTTTCACCATTTCTGCATTTTTTTCAAAAAAAACAAAAAAATCGGCGAATATATTAACAGAAACAGCGGGGATGCGGCTCAAACCGCAACCCCGCTGAAAACGGAAAACCTGAAAGGGAACTCAGGCAAGAGTGGCCACAGCCTTGGCTGCCTTGCTCTTGTAGTTGGCAGCGCGATTGGCGGGCACGATATTCTTCTTGGCAGCCTTGTCGATAGCAGAGGCGAACGTGTTGTAGGCGGCCACGGCGGCCTCCTTGTCCTTACCGGCCACAGCGGCAGCTACCTTCTTACGAAGGGTGCGAACGCGGGACATGGTGGAACGGTTAACGGCGGTGCGGGCGATCGTCTGGCGGATGCGCTTCTTAGCGGACTGAGTGTGTGCCATAGTAAAGATTTATAAGTGGTTTTTCGTTTTTGGTGGGGAGAGTTTACATGATTTCGGTCATTTGTCAAGCGAATTGAAGCAAAAAAGTGAATTTTATTGTCTTACGGGTCAAACAAGAGGGGGCGAACGGGTGGCATGACATGGCAGAGGGGGATTTAGGCTTGCGCGCGGAGCGCGTGCGTGCTATCATGCTGTGCATGAGAATAAATCGAGTGACAGGCTGCGCAGCGGCCATGCTGGTGTTGCTGAGCGCGTGTCAGGTACAACAGCCACAGCCCGGGATTGAACCCAACATCGTTGCAGAAGAAAGCGCCTCTGACGGCGAAAAGCCACAGTCAACCGATAAACCTGAGTCCGCCGACCCGGCCGCGGAGGGGGAAAGTTCTCATGAACACGTATGCTCCGGCCTGCTAAGCTGCAAGCTGGGTCTGTGCCCGAACGGCAAAAAACGCCGCCAACAGGCAGAAGCCAGGGAACAGGAGCAGCAAGACACCCCGGCACGCAAAGAAACAAAGGCGGCCACCCAGATAGCACAGGAAGACGCCGACGAAGATGAGCCGGAGGACGACGACACCGTGACTCCCAGTGCCGAACAGATGGAGGCCGCCCGCGCGCTGATGGCCGCACAGGCAAAACCCGCCAAGAAGAAGCACCGCCGCACGGAACCTCAGGCCACCGAACCTGAGCCGGTTGAAGTCCCGGCCCCGGAGCCTGCGGTTGTTGCCGGTAACAGCTCGGGCATACCCGGCCGCGGCGGTCTGCGCATGGGTCATTTTGCCCCGCCTGAGGAGGCCGCCAGCAGGGGCGACAAGACTGCCCCTCGTCCGAATGCCGCCGAGCGCCACGGCCTGCGCTCGCCCTCCCTGCCGAAATCGCTGCCGATGAACATCGACGGCAAAACTCACGCTCACTGATTTTTTTTCACACCATGGACACCCCGCCCCGCAAGTTTGTACCCGTTCCCTTCGCCTACCACCAAGAGGTAGAGCTCACCATCGACAACCTCTCCAACCAAGGGGATGGTGTGGGCAGAATCGATAACTGGGTGGTATTCGTACCCTACACCCTGCCCGGTGAGCGAGTGCGCGCCCGGATATACCGCAATGACAAGAACTGCTCCATGGCCGACCTGGTGGAAGTGCTGGAGCCCAGCCCCCGGCGCGTGCAACCGCAGTGCCCGGTGTTCGGGTACTGCGGCGGCTGCCAATACCAACACCTGAACTACGCCGACCAACTGACGTGGAAAACCTCTCAGGTAGCCGATCTTCTGCGCCTGCAGGCCGGGCTGGAGCTGCCGGTACTGCCGGCTATTCCCTCGCCGGTAACCTACGGCTACCGCTCCAAAATCACCCCGCACTTCCACAAACCGAAAGATGCCAAGATGGGCAATATCGGCTTCCTGCGCGCCGGTTCCCGCAGCGAGGTCTGCGATATCAAGCAGTGCCCCATCGCCATGGCCGAGCTGAATGCTGCCCTGCCCATCGTGCGCAAGAGCGTACAGCAGGCTGCCGCTCAGTACAAGCGCGGGGCGACCCTGCTCATGCGAGTGAGCGAAGGCACGGTTATCACCAACAACAACGCCGTGTGCACCGAAAAGGTGGGTGAGCTGACGTTCAACTTCCTCGCGGGCGACTTCTTCCAGAACAATCCCTTCATTCTGCCCGCCTTCACCGGCTACGTGGCCAAGCAGGCCTGCGCCGGCGGAGCCCGCTACCTGGTGGATGCCTATTGCGGCAGCGGCCTGTTCGCGCTGACCCTGGCCCCGCACTTCGAGAAGGTGCTTGGGGTGGAAGTGAGCGAGACCAGCGCCGACTGGGCACGAGCCAACGCCCGCAGCAACGGTATCACCCACGCCTCATTCCTGGCCGCCAGCGCCGAGGCCATCTTCGAGCAGGTCGACTTCCCGGCGGCAGAGAGCGCCGTGGTCATCGACCCGCCCCGCAAGGGCTGCGATATGGCCTTCCTCAACCAGCTCTTTGCCTTCGGCCCCGCGCGCGTGGTCTATGTATCCTGCAACCCTGCCACGCAGATTCGCGATTTGGCCGAGTTTGCCAAAGCCGGTTACCGGGTGGTGGAGGTGCAACCCTTCGACCTGTTCCCCCAGACCAAGCACCTGGAGTGCGTGGCGACCTTGGAGAAAATGCCATGAGCAACCGTGACTACACCGAACTCAGCAAGCGCATAGGCCGCAGCGGTGAGGATTACCTGGAGGCCATCGGCCACCTGTGCCACCGCAACGGGGCCGCGCAGGTGAGCGATATTGCGCAGATGCTCGGGGTGAAAAAGCCCAGCGTCACCGCCGCCATGCGTAAACTGGCCGACCAAGGGCTGATTGAGTACCATCAATATGCCCCCATCGTGCTCACAGCCGAGGGGCGAAGCTATGCCGAGCGGGTGATTCACGCACACACCATCCTGCTGCGATTCATGATTGAAGTGGCAGGGCTGCCCCCCGAGCGGGCGGATGAAGCCGCCTGCAGCATGGAGCATATACTCACCTACGAGGAGATTCAGACCATCGGTACACGGCTCACGCCCCCTGCCCGTCAACCGGAATTTTGAACATTTGCGCCCGCCATTACGTCAAACGGGTAACATAGTATCATGAACAGAACATCTCCCAGCGTCACCACATCGCTCATCATCATCAATGTGGTTGTCTTTCTGGTGGGGCTTGTTGCCCGCCAGCCCTCCGTACTCGGCATTGCCGTACCGGGTGCCGAAGTAACCGAGCCGACCCTGCAGGTCATGGGTGCCTACTCATGGTTCACCTGTTTTATGGAGGGGCAGATATGGCGCATGATTACCTACCAGTTTCTGCATGCGAACTTCGGGCACATATTGTTCAATATGTGGGCGCTGTACTTCTTCGGGCCTGCGGTGGAGCGAATCATGGGCCCACGGCGGTTCCTGATTTACTACCTGAGCTGCGGCGTGGCGGGAACGCTCTTCTCCTCCCTGCTGGCCGGTATCGGCATGTACAGCATGCTTGACAATCAGCAAAGTTTCTTGGCCGTGAATGAGCTGGTGCAGCAATTCACCGACTACAGCGGCACGGTTGAGCCCTGGCAGATGGTGCCGATGATAGGCGCCTCGGCCGCGGTGTACGGTGTGATGGTTTCGGTGGCTTACATGTTCCCCAACGAGCGCATATCGCTGCTGTTCCCGCCGGTGACCATGACTCTGCGCACCTTCGCGCTGGTGATTATCGGCATTGCAACCGTCAGCGTGCTGCTCAACCTGAACAACGCCGGCGGCGAGGCCGGGCACCTGGGCGGTATCATTCTGGGTGTCATTGTGATGGCGGTGTGGAAATGGCGTATCAGGAACCGTTATTATTATTGATAGCAACCTGCTGCTCGGCGTATGGCAACGGCACTTTTTGACATGGACGGCACGCTCTTTGCGGGCGACTCTCAGCTGAGATTCTGCCGCTGGGTACTGCAACGGCACGGGTGGAGACGGCTCTACCTGCTGGCTGCAGCTCCCTGCGGGGTCCTGCGCGGGCTGGGTATCTTCAACACCGAGCGCATGAAGCGCGCCTTTCTCGCCTACGCCTGGGGCATGCCCACGGAGCAACTGCAGCAGCACTGCCGCGATTTCGTGCAGCAGGAGCTGCTCCCGGCCCTGTACCCGCCCGTGCTGGAGCGCCTGCGCGCACACCAACAGGCGAGCGATGTCACCGTGCTCTGCTCGGCCTCACCCGATTGGTGGACCCGCCATGTAGGCGCCGCCCTGGGCTTCACCCACACCATCGGCACCCCTACGCAAGACTTTGAGCGCGTGCCTTTCATGCCCGCCATTCCCGCCCCCGGCAACAACAAGGGGGCCAACAAACTCGTGCGCCTGGCTGAACTGGGTATCACCCATGCAGATGTGGGTTACACCGATAGCGCGGCCGATTTGCCCATGCTCTCCATCTGCGACCGGGCCGTACTCGTGAACCCCAAGCCTGCCTTCGCGGCCCGGGTCCCCGGGGCGGAGGTGCTCACTCCCGCCAAAAATCTGCCGGCGGCCTTCGCCCTGCGCTGTGTAACAGGTTGCTGAAAACAGCCCCGGCCGTCAGCGCCGTTGAAAGAACAGGCCGACAACAGCTTGCAGTCCCCACACCAATAAGCCCAGTAACGGGGCCAACAGTGTCAGTATCAACAGCAACAGCAACGGGGCGGCTACGGCAAGCACCTCGGCATCGCCCTGCCCGGAAAGAGGGGCATGTAACGGAACATCCGAAAACCATACCAGCGCACCTAGCCAGCAGAACAGCGGCAGCGCCCGTGCCGGCGACAACGGCGCCCCCCACTTCATCTCGCCCCGGAGCGTTACCGGCGGTGCCGCCAGCAGCACCGGCCCCAGGCTCAGCAACACGCCGCACAGCAGAAATCCGCTCAGGCGCAGCCCCGCCCCCACATCAGCATACGAACCGAAAAAGCCCCACGCTACCAGATTGAGGTAAAGCCACAACCCGGTCAATCCCAGCGCCCCCTTCCGGGCATACCTGCTCCATCGGCCACTCATGAAACGTCTCTTGCGTTAAATCAAAACGCCCTGCACCAGCGCGACAGCCATGCAGGGCATTGAAAATTGTCTGTAATTACTGTAGGTTGCGTCTGCTGTTACTCGGCATTCTGCTGCTCTTCGAGAGCGCCGAACTTGCCCTTGCGAATCTGGCCCATCAGGCCATTGACGTGACGAGTCCAGGCACTGTGGCTCGCACAGTAAGAGCGGGCAATCTGCGCTACGGTCACACGGCCTTTGGCACGGTATTTCGCCAGAATCTGCGCCAAATCATTCACGCAGGCCTCTTTGCTCTCATAGGTACGCTGCCCACGGCGCCCCATAATACCCGCCAGGTTGTTCCGACGGCGGGCTGAATACGATGTAGCATTCGCAGACTCGTGGCGGATAATAGCCTCCATTAACACCGGGTCCACGCCATGCTTCGCGGCCGCTTCATTAATCGCAGGTCGAAGGGCCGTGACGGTCTCGGCCATCGCACTGCACATCAGCATTATGACGCTCAGAATTGTGATGGTAGATCTCATGTGCGGCGAAGTATAACGTTTTTTACCAGTTTGTCAATACTAAAAATTGAAAAAATTAAACTTTTCTGAAATATTAATTGCTGGCAGTCGAAGAATAAATAAGTTTTGCATACAGAAAAAAATCGCTTTTCAGGCGAGGGTCATCTGTGGTATAGTGGAGCGGATGCTTGAAGAGCTCAACAACTATACACAGAGTATAAGCGAGGAGACACCGTGGCTGCTGCCGCTGTGTTTTGCGATGTTCGGTGCCTGCATAGGGTCATTCCTGAACGTGGTGATATACCGGCTGCCGCGCGGGCTGAGCGTGAATGAGCCGGCTCGTTCCTTCTGCCCGGACTGCCGGAAAGAGATACCATGGTACCTGAACATCCCGATTGGCAGCTGGCTCATGCTGCGGGGGCGCAGCGCGTGCTGCAACCGGCCGATATCGCCCCGCTACTGTGTGGTAGAGCTGGCAACGGCACTGCTGTTTGCGGCGGTAGCCTGGAGATTCTCCTGGGACCCGCTGCCGGCCCAGGTGCTGCTGAGCGTGTGGATTGCGGTCATGCTGGCCATACTGTGCATAGATTGGGAGCAGATGGTGGTACTGCCCGTGCTGACGCACACCGCAGCGGGGGTCGGGCTGCTGGCGGCACTGACAGCCCCATGGCTGGTGGAGCCGCTGGCTCTCAGCGCTACGGACGGCCTGCTCTGGAGCCTGTGCGGGGCGGCAACCGGCTACGCACTGCTCAAGGCCATTGCTCTACTGGGGCGCCTGCTCTTCGGGCGCCGGAGCAAGAGCTACGAACAGGCCCAACCCTGGCAGCTGAAGCAGGCCGGCGATGACCTGGAGCTCCAAATCGGCAGCGATACCTACCTGTGGAGCGACCTCTTCATGGAAAGCGCGAACCGCGTCACCCTGACCGGGGCTGATATATCAACCGCCAAGGGAACCGCCCCGGGCGCCATTACCTTTACCATCAGCACAGCTGTACTGGCAGATGGCACCGTGCTCGACCTGGAAGAACACGAGAGCCTGAGCGGCAACTGCACGGGCATAACAACCCGCAAAGAGGCCATGGGCAGCGGGGATGCCCTTATTGCCCTGAGTATCGGGGCGCTCTGCGGCTGGCAGGGGGTGCTCTTTGCGCTGGTGGCGGGTAGTTTTGTCGGGCTGTTGCAAGGCCTGGCCGCCCGTGTAGGCCGGGGGCAGCCCATGCCCTTCGGGCCGGCTCTCATCACCGGGGCGCTCCTTTACCTCTTCTTCGGCAATTTAATCATCAACTCCTACCTGAGCAGCTTTGCACCATAACCTGTCCAGCCTTGTTCTGCTTGCCGTACTGCTTGCGGCACCATGCGCCCTGCTTCACGCCGAGAGCGACACCCCGCGCGAGGCCCGCCCCCGCGATATCGAGGGGCTCTACACCCGCGCCGCCTTCATACTCGACGACCGCAACATCACCAACATACACGGCGTGACCGCCATGCTGGAGCGCTGCACCCAGTGGGGGCACCCTCTGGCAGCCGAACTGCTGCTCGACATTTATGAAGGCCGCCGCAAAGGCCTGTCTCCCCAGCCCGAAAAAGCTGCCCGGCTGGCACAGGCTCTTGCTCAGGCGACCTTGCAACTCGACCCCAAACACCCGGAATCCCCCCGGGTGCAGCGAGAGAGCATGTACCGCTACGCCCTGTACTGCGAAAAAGGGTTCGGGTGTACCAAATCCGAAAAAGAAGCCGTCAGCTGGATGCTCAAAGCCGCCAATGCCGACGTAGGAAGAGCACGGGTTGAAATGGCCCGCTACCTGATGGACAAGAGCAAACCCTACGCCAACCCGCGCCTGGCACTGCAACTGCTGCGCGCTCAGGCCAAAAAAGACCCGCACACCCCCAACGTCTTCTTTTACCTGGGTCATGCCTACATGGCCGGGCTCGGGCTTCCGCGCCCCATGCCGCAACTGGCTTTCGAATGCTACGAACTCGGGGAAAAAGTGAAAGACCCCCGCGCCATTAACAACCTGGCCGCCATGTATGAACGCGGTATCGCCACCTCACGCGACCTCACCACCGCCCTGCACCTTTACAAAAAAGCCGCCGACCTCGGCAACAAAGAAGCCTCGGCCAACATGCAGCGGCTCGCCTATATCAAGGCTGAACTCGAAACCGGCACCCCCCACGCGCTGCGTGTTGACTACGCAGCCATGCGCGTGATAGAGGCGCTCCCCCTCCCCCGGAGCATACGCGACCGCCTGACCGCCCCGCTGCGCTCACATGCCGAAAAACTGCGCCGCAACAATTCATGATGCAGGCCGCCCGACAGGCTGTGGAATACGCGGCAAGCGCGCTGGGATTCAGCGCGCTGGGAGTAGCCCCGGCTCATGCCGACCAGGGCAGCACCCTGAAAAACTGGCTGGCAAGCGGCCAACACGCCGGTATGGAATGGATGACACGCCACCTGCCCGCACGCCTGAACCCGCAGCTGGTACTGCCGGGGGTGCGCAGCGTCATCATGCTCACTTACGATTACCCACGTACGGATGCCCGCCTGGCCCCGGGCTGCGTGGCCCGCTACGCCCAGGGCGAGGATTACCACAAACTACTGGCCGCCAAACTGGCAGACCTGGACGAAACGCTCAGTTTCTACGGCGGGCAGCAGCGCTGTTTCACCGATTCCG
Organism: Akkermansia sp.; assembly: GCA_045646325.1. Taxonomy (GTDB): domain Bacteria; phylum Verrucomicrobiota; class Verrucomicrobiia; order Verrucomicrobiales; family Akkermansiaceae; genus Akkermansia. Next base: position 8,646 of record JAZRKM010000035.1, read on the forward strand.
GGCCGGTGAGTGAGCGATTTTTCGCGGCACGGGCCGGGCTGGGGTGGATTGGGCGCAACGGGTTGCTCATACGCCCGCGCGGGGGCTCATATTGTTTTCTGGCGACCATACTCACCACCCTGGATTTACCCTGCGACACCCCCATGGCCAACCACTGCGGCCACTGCCGGCGCTGCGAGCAGGCCTGCCCCACCGCCGCCCTGCACAACGGCAGCTGCGATGCCCGCCGCTGCCTGTCGTACTGGACCATCGAGGCCGCCACCCCCATGCCCCCCGACATTCGGCAGGCCCAGGGAAACCACCTGTACGGCTGCGACTCATGCCAGGAAGTCTGCCCATGGAACCGCCCGCGC
>JAZRKM010000036.1:0-3716 GCA_045646325.1 Akkermansia sp.
GAACGTCCGTGGCTGCGGGGATGAGCCCGGGGCGCTGGGGCTGCTCGTTTGCCGGGGTGTCTGTCGGCTCGGGCTGTGCCGGTGCCGGGGAAAGCAGGCTGTTGAGCAGCTCGCCGGCTGTGCGGGCGGCGCTGCCGGCGGCCTCGGCTGCAGCTTGGGGCAGGGCGGCGGCCAGTATGGTGCGCAGACGGGCGCTGAGGTCTTCCTGCGGGGCATCGACTGTGCCGCTGAGGTTGATGTTGAGCCAGCGGTAACCGGGGGCTCCGCTTGCATTGAACAGTTGGGCTGCCATATCGGGAGTAAGGGCGGTCAGCTGTTCAACAGTGGCTTCAGGCAACCCGATGGTCAGTGTGCCGTGCAGGGCTCCGCCGGGGCAGATGATGACGTGGCCTTTCACCAGCAGGGTACCCTCCGTAGAGCGAATGTCGATGTTATCGAAAAGCCATGCGTTGCTGATGTTGTGCCCGGGGCGGGAGTAGGGGTAGCTCACGCGGCACTCTGCCTTTTCGAGCGAGATGGTGCGGTAGGGACGCGTGTTGTCGATGGTGAGGTCTGAGAGGATGGGCAACCCTTCTATGACGGCTTGTTGCAGGGCTATGTTGCCGGCGGCTTTTTTGATGCCTTTGGCTTGTCCGTTGATTTTGAGGTTGCCGTACAGTTCGCCGCTGAGGTGTTTTTTCCAGTCATTGTTGAGCAGTCTCTCGACATTGGCCTTGTTGGCGCGCAGGTCGAGGTGCCACTGTTTGTTGTTGCGGTTGTAGTTACCCTTTACCTTCAGCTCGCCGGGGGTGAGCATGAATCGGCATTCGGAGAGCGCGATGGCTTTTTTGCTGCTGAGCAGGGTGGCGGATTTGACACTACAGTTGCTCAGGTAACTCAGCGGGGTGTGTACTCGACCGTTCTCGATGTTAATCTGCCATTCATCGTTGCGGGTTTTGCTGAGCGGCTCGGCGGATACGCGGCAGCCTGTCAGGCTGTAGAGTTTCTCGCTCAGCAGCAGCTCCACGTCAGCATCGGTACATTCGAATGCCTGTAATTTGAACGTGCGCGGTGCCAGGCGGCTCAGCAGCCCGTCTTCTTCTTCGCGGATGGGGGGAAGGGTGCCGTCCGCTGCGCTGTCTAAGCGCAGGGTCGCCTCCTCCATCGTCAGTTTTTTGATGAGAAGTTCGCGGCTCATCAGGCGGTCACGGTCAATATCGGCCACGATTCGCTCAGCCTTGGCCTGTTGCAGCATGTCGCAGCGCTGCAGTTCGAGAGCGGGAAGGCTCACGCGCTCATCATCAATATGCAGGGGGGAAGGGATGTTCACTTCGTCTGCTTGCGCCCTGTTGGCCAGGATTTCACTCAGGCGGGCACGGAAACTCTCCCCCTGCAACCAGTTGAGCAGTTGGTAACTGCCGATGATGGGGGTGAGAATGAGGATAACCAGCGCGATTGCCAGGGCGGTGAGCCATTTGCGCCCGGCGTTGCCGGTGCTGCGCTTGTGTCTGCGCGCTGAGGTGGTTTTTCTGCGTCTGCGGCGAGCCATGGTGGGAACGTGCGCATTATGGCACAGCGCTATGTCGCGTGCAAGCATATTGTGGGTCACACTGTACAAAAATGTAGAATTAAAGGTTGACTTATGGAGGAAAATGTGTTTAACTGTACAGCGATAACTTCCATATCGACATTTTTTTATGAAAGTAACAACTCTGATTCTTGCCGTTGCCTGCGCTGTAGGGTTCAGCTCCTGCTGCTGCCAGTCGCAGTCTGCCCCCAAGCTGCACCCCATGCCGAAGAACTGCAATCCGCTTCCTGAAGCTCAGCCCACTGAGCCTGTGAAGGTGTTCGATGAAAAGGGCAAATAAGCTGTTATCGGCTGTTTAAACGAAAGCTTTCCGGGGTCGCTACCGATGGTAGCGGCCTTTTTTTTGCGGGTGGTGGGGGCTTTCGTCATAATCGCGTGTAAGTTTAGCCGCGTCTGACATACTATAAGCTTGCTATAACGCGCAGATGTGCTATGATTAAGTTTCATGAAGCGCTGCGCGTATATAGTGGTATTGTTAGTGTGCCAGCTGGTCTGGGGGCAGATGTATGACCCCCCGCCACTTACGCCTGACCCCTTTGCGCTCGAAGCTCGGCATGGTTCCTCGCGCCGACCGGCTCGTCCTGTTTCCGGTAACAGGAATGATGGCAAGGCAGCGGTGGTTGCGCCTGCAACGGCTACCCCGGCGGAGCAGCGCTTTCTCGGCCCGCTTGTTGAGCGGGAGAAAACGCGTGTTGCCGTATTGGGGTATCACAATTTCAGTTACACCCGCCCGGTGTCGGAGATGCTTTTGCGCACCGGTGAGCTGCGTGAGCAGATGGAGAAACTCCGCCGCGAGAAAATCACCGTTATCAGCATGCCCGAATTCCTTGAATGGCTGCTTGGGGAGCGCCGCCTGCCTGAACGCTGTGCTCTCATCACGCTCGATGACGGCTGGCGTAGTGTTTATACGGATGCCTATCCCATTTTCCGCGAGTATGGTTACCCCTTCCATCTTTTCCTCTACACCCGCTATATCAGCGGGCGCGGTGACAGTATGTCGCCGGCCATGATTCGGGAGATGATGGAGAACGGCGCCACAATCGGCAGTCACTCGGCCACCCATCCCTACCCCAGCACCTGGCAGCGATATGAGCGTGCGGGTGAGGCCTCATACACTGCCTTTATTAACAAAGAGCTGGGTGGCTCTCGTGAGCGGCTGCAGGAACTTTTCGGCGCGCTCAATACCTATTGTTTCCCCGGTGGTTATAATGATGCTGCCATGGTGAACAGCCTGCCCGGTCATGGTTATGTGGCAGCGTTCACCGTGATACCCCGAAAGGTTACCACGGAGACAGACCCTCTGCGCATTGACCGCTACATGGTGTTCGGTACGGACCCCTCTATTTTCCGGCGCGCGATTGATTTCCGAGGCGGTGATGGAGCCCCTGTTGCTTCGGCTACCTCTCAACCGGGGCAGCTGGTGAGCAATACTCCGGCCCCGCCATTCCCAGTTTCGCCCCTTCCCGGCGAAATGGTACCGTGCAAGCTGCCGACAATCAGTGCCCGGCTCGACAGTGTTGCTGATTTGGACCTTTCCTCCGTTCGCATGCTAGTGAGCGGTTTTGGCAGGGTACCCGCTAAGATGGATGCCGCTACACGCACCATTCAGTGGACCTCTCCCTGCCGCATTTACATGCCGTACATCTCCGTTCATATCTCCTGGAAAACGAAAGACGGCACCCGCCACCGTGCGGAGTGGTCTTTCAGTACCGACCCCAATGTGAACGTTGAACAATGACCATATTCTACATTCCGCATATCATGGACGCAGAAGAAAAGAACACCCCCACTCCCGCCGCTGAGGTGAAGCCCGCCGCTAAGTCGCGAGCTCCCCGCAAAACTGCCGCCCGCAAGGGTGCTGCTAAGCCCGCCGCCGCTGAGAGCGCAGCCGCTGCTCCCGCCGAGAAACCCGCGCGCAAGCCCCGCACGAAAAAGGCAGACAAACCCGGCACGCCCGAGGGTTCCCCCGCCGCTCCCGCTCCCAAAAGCGCCCGTAAGCCGCGCGCCAAAAAATCGGGCAAAGTAGCAGAAGCTCCGGCCCCCGCTCCCGAGAAGAAAGAGCAGCCCGCTCCGGCCCCCGCTCCCGAGAAGAAGGAGCAGCCCGCTCCGGCCCCCACTCCTGAGAAGAAAGAGCAGCCCGCTCCGGCCC
>JAZRKM010000037.1:0-17131 GCA_045646325.1 Akkermansia sp.
AGGCATCAAGCACTTCCTCGGCCACATTTTCGGCGTAAAGGGCGGCCTGACCGGTTTCCTGAAATACGCGCTCATGCCCATCTTCTTCTTCGTGGGTCTCATTGAGCTGCTCTCCATCTGCGTACGTCCCGTTGCTCTCGCAGCCCGACTTTTCGGTAACATATACGCCGGCGAAGCCCTTCTGGAAAAGATGGGCGCCATCGGCTGGTACGCTATGCTTCCCTTCATGTGCATGGAGCTGCTGGTCGGCTTTGTGCAGGCGCTGGTATTCCTGATGCTGACCGCCCTCTTCCTGAAAACTCAGGTAGGCGGTGACGAGGAAGCCGCACACTAATCCCCTTCCCGCCGCGCCGAATCATGCAGTAAAGACGTGACGGCAGGCAGAAGACAACTAAACAACAAACACAACATTACACATTATGCTCGAAACAATCGCCAACGCTGTTGCAGGTACTGACCTGACCCCGCTGAAGTCCGCCATCGCCGTTCTCGGTGCCGGTCTGGGCATCGGCCTCATCGGTATGAAAGCCGCCGAGTCCGCCGGCCGCAACCCGGGCGCCTTCTCTCAGGTGCTCATTATCTCCATCATTCTTGCCGCACTTGTGGAAGGTGTGGCATTCGTAGCTATTTTCATGGGCTAAAGCCCGAAATCCGGCGGCGCCGCGGAGAACGGCGCCGCCGCTTCTCCCCCGTTCTCCACCCCCACACACCACCATAACCTCTCTACACCATGTTCACTCCGGTAGTCGCTGCCAGCTTACAGGAAATGGTCGACAAGTTCGGCCTGCATACAGATATTTTCATTGCCCACTTCATCGCGTTTGCGATTTTGGTGGTGTTTGTCGTGATATTCGGTGTAAAGCCGATTATGAAGCAGCTCGAAGAGCGCCGCGCCCGTATTGAGGAAGGCGAGGCCATGCACGAACGCAGTCAGAAAGAGCTGGCAGAAGTAAAAGCCACCGGCGAGCAGATACTGGCAGAGGCTCACGCCGAAGGCAAGCAGCAGATTGAACACGCCCGCGGCACCGCCGCCAAACTGCAGGCAGAGCTGACAGAAAAGGCCGCTGCAGAAGCACGCACCATCATCGAAAACGCCCGCACGCAAGCCGCCCTCGACACTCAGCGTGAAAAAGATGCCCTGAAGGGTGAGTTTGCCCGCCTGGTAGCCGCCGCCACCGCTCAGGTAACCGGCAAGGTGCTGACGGAGAAAGACCACCGCACCATCAACGAAGAAGCCATCCGCAATCTGTAACCCCGTTTTCCCCGCCCGTCATGAAGATTACCAAGGAAGCGCAGGCCCAGGCTCGCCGACTCATGCGGCTCTGCATGGGGCCTGACGGTCGACTGCAAGAGGAGCATGTGCGCCGTGTGGCAAATGCCCTCTGCACGGAAAAACCGCGCAACTACCTCGCCATCCTCAAGTCTTTCACCGACATGGTGCGCCTGGAAGTTGCCCGCCATACAGCCACCGTCACCACCGCCCGACCTGTGGAAAAGGCAGAGAAAGCCGCCATTCGCGCCAAGCTCGATGCCCGCCACCCCGGCCTGCACTACGAGTGGCTGACCGACCCCAGCCTGATAGCCGGCATGACCGTGCGCGTGGGCGACAATGTGACAGATGCCTCCGTCCGTTCCCGCATTGAGCGCCTGGCCAAACTCATTTCCTGATACACCCCCTCTTCTCCCATCAAACCTCTCTTCAACAATTTTCAATAAAATCCACTACAGCGTATGAGCAACATCGTACAAGAACTCGAAGCACAGATTCGCAACGCCACCGCCGCCACGGTAAGTGAAAATGTAGGCACCATCAAAGCCATAGGCGACGGCGTGGCTCACATCGAAGGCCTGAGCAATGCCATGCTCAATGAAATGATTGAGTTCCCCGGCGGCGTGATGGGTCTGGCCATGAACCTCGAAGAAAACGAGGTCGGCGCCGTGCTCATCGGCAATGGCAATGCCCTGAAAGAGGGTGATACCTGCAAGACCACCGGTCGCCTGCTGCAGGTACCCGTGGGTCGCGGGCTGCTCGGCCGCGTGGTGGATACCCTGGGTAACCCGCTCGATGGCAAAGGCCCCATCAGCGCCGAAGCCTATTACCCGGTTGAAAAGATTGCCTCGGGTATCATTTCCCGTCAGGGCGTGAACCAGCCGGTTCAAACCGGTATTCTGCCCATCGACGCCATGATTCCCATCGGCCGCGGCCAGCGTGAGCTCATCATCGGCGACCGCTCCACCGGTAAAACCGCTATCGCCACCGACACCATGATTTCCCAGGCCCGCCAGAACAAGCTGGCTGAGGAAGGCAAGCTGCCCGGCCACCGCCCGCTCTACAGCATCTACGTGGCTATCGGCCAGAAGCGCGCCACCATCTCCCGCCTGGTCGCCAAGCTCGAAGAGAGCGGCGCCATGCCCTACAGCATCATCGTGGTAGCCAGTGCCTCTGACAGCGCCGCTATGCAGTACCTGGCGCCCTATGCCGGTTGCGCCATGGGTGAGTACTTCATGGATCAGGGTGAAGATGCCCTCATCGTCTACGACGACCTCTCTAAGCACGCTGTGGCCTATCGCCAGGTGTCGCTGATTCTGCGCCGCCCCTCCGGCCGCGAGGCATACCCCGGCGACGTATTCTACCTGCACAGCCGCCTGCTGGAACGCGCTGCCCGCATTAACTCCGAGGGTGGCCGTAAGGGTGGTTCGCTGACGGCTCTGCCCATCATCGAGACTCAGGCCGGTGACGTATCCGCCTACATTCCCACGAACGTGATTTCCATCACCGACGGGCAGATTTTCCTCGACACCGACCTCTTCTACCAGGGTGTGCGCCCCGCCATCAACGTGGGTATCTCGGTGAGCCGCGTAGGTTCCTCCGCCCAGACCAAGATTGTGAAGAAGCTGGCCGGCTCCGTGAAACTCGACCTTGCTCAGTTCGAAGAGTTGCAGGCCTTCGCCCAGTTCGGTTCTGACCTCGATGCCAACACCAAGGCCAAACTCGAGCGCGGCCGCCGTATCGTAGAGCTCTTCAAGCAGGGGCAATATGACCCCAAGAGCCTCGGTATCGAAGTCATCGACCTCTACGCCATCCAGAAGGGTTACCTCGACGACGTGGCTGTAGACCAGGTGCAGAAGGTCTGCCGCGACATGGAAGAGGAAGCCACCACCAACAACCCCGAACTTCTGGCAGCCATCGAGAGCAAGAAGGAACTCACTCCCGAAATCGATGAGCAGCTCAAGAAGTTCATGACCTCTTTCAAATCCCGCCTGACGAAGTAACCCCCCATGGCTAACCTCAGAGACATCAAGCGCCGCATTAAGTCGGTACGCAATACATCGCAGATTACGAAAGCGATGCAGATGGTTGCGTCCGCCAAGATGCGCCGCGCGCAGGAACTGGCGCTCAAGGGCCGCGAGTACATGAGCTCGCTTGCCCGGGTGCTTGGGCACCTGCAGGAATCCATCAGCAACGCCAACTCGCCGCTCCTCGAAGAGCGAGAGAACGGGCGAGAGCTCATCATCGTGGTGAGCACCGACCGTGGGCTCTGCGGCGGGTTGAACTCCAACCTGCTCAAAGAGGTGCTGCTCACCTGCCCGGCAGAGGCTGATTACGTCACCATCGGCAGCAAGCTCAACTCACAGCTCACCCGCTGCGGGCGCAAGCTGGCAGCCACGTTCTCACTGGGAGACACGGTGGAAGAAGCCGACCTCAAGCCCATCTTCGACTTTATCCGCAAGGGATATATTGAGGGCGACTACAAGAGTGTGCGCGTGATTTACCAGAAGTTCATCAACATCATGGTACAGCGCCCTCACTATGCGAACCTGCTCCCCATCAGGCGCAAGGACCTCATGAATGTCGCGGAACAGGAGCCCGGGAGCGATACAACAACCGATTTCCTGCTCGAGCCCTCACCGACAGCCCTGCTCAACTCCATCCTGCCGCTCTACTTCGGTCACCTGCTGGTGCAGATGATACTGGAAGGCAAAGCCAGTGAGCAGTCCGCCCGCATGGTCGCCATGAAGTCAGCCACAGAGAACGCCAAGAATCTCATCGGCGAACTCACGCTGGAATACAACAAGGCACGCCAGACTCAGATTACCAACGAGCTTCTCGAAATCACCACCGCCATGAAGGCCATGGAGTAATTCACGCGCCGACAACCATTTTCAAATACACAACACAACATCTTAACACTCTCACTTCTCAATCATGAACACAGGTAAAATCGTGCAGATTATCGGCGCCGTGGTAGACGTCGACTTCTCCCAGTCCGAAATGCCCGCCATCTACAACGCCCTGACCGTTGACTACGTGGTGGAAGGCGAGCCCAAGCAGCTGGTACTCGAGGTAGAACAGCACCTCACAGACGGCTGGGCCCGCACCGTTGCCATGAGCGCTACAGACGGCCTGAAGCGCGGCATGGAGGTGGTGGATACCGGTGCTCCCATCTCGGTTCCCGTTGGTCCGAAAGTGCTCGGCCGTATCTTCAACGTGCTCGGCGAGACCGTGGACGAAAAGGGCCAGCTCGACGGCGTGAAGCGCTACCCGATTCACCGCGAGGCCCCTGCTCTGGAAGAACAGGCCACATCTTCAGAAGTGCTGGAATCCGGCATCAAGGTTATTGACCTCATCTGCCCCTTCCTGAAGGGCGGTAAGGCCGGTTCGTTCGGTGGTGCCGGTGTGGGCAAGACCGTGCTCATCATGGAGCTCATCAACAACATCGCCAAGGCTCACTCCGGTCTGTCCGTGTTCGCCGGCGTGGGTGAGCGCACGCGTGAAGGTAACGACTTCTACATGGAAATGAGCGAGTCCGGCGTTATCGACCAGGCCAATCCGGAAAACTCCAAGGTGGCTCTCGTATATGGCCAGATGAACGAGCCCCCCGGTGCCCGTCTGCGCGTAGCTCTCTCGGCCCTGTCGATGTCCGAGTATTTCCGCGATGAAGAGAACCGCGACGTGCTACTGTTCGTAGACAACATCTTCCGTTTCTCTCAGGCCGGTTCCGAGGTGTCCGCTCTGCTGGGCCGTACCCCCTCCGCCGTGGGTTATCAGCCCAACCTGGCAGAAGAAATGGCTGGCCTGCAGGAGCGAATCACCTCCACCAAGAAAGGCTCCATTACCTCCATGCAGGCTGTGTACGTGCCGGCAGACGACCTGACCGACCCTGCTCCCGCCACCACCTTCTCCCACCTCGACTCCACCGTGGTGCTTGAGCGTGCCCTGGCTGCCCAGGGTATCTACCCCGCTGTGGACCCCCTCGCCTCTACCTCGAAGGCTCTGGCTCCCGAGCTGGTAGGCGAAGAACACTACCGCGTTGCTCGCGGCGTGCAGCAGACCCTGCAGCGCTACAAGGATTTGCAGGACATGATTGCCATTCTGGGTATGGATGAACTTTCCGAGGCCGACAAGCTCACCGTGAGCCGCGCCCGTAAGATTCAGCGCTTCCTCTCCCAGCCGTTCAGCGTGGCCGAAGTGTTCACCGGCATTAAGGGTCAGTACGTGCCCGTTGCTGAGACCGTACGTGGTTTCGGCGAGATTCTGGATGGCAAGTGGGACAACGTGCCCGAGGGTAACTTCTACATGAAGGGCGGTATCGACACCGTAGAGAAAGAGTAAGCGCCATGGCCCTGAACTTCAGAATTATCACCCCCATTCGCACGGCACTGCAGGCGGAGGTGAGCTCCATTCACCTGCCCGCCGTAGCGGGCGAGATGGAGATACTGCCCGGCCACGCTGACTTAATTGCAGCAGTGGATAACGGGGAGCTCACTTACAAGCCCGTAGGCGGCGAAGCGCAGAGCCTCTTCGTGGGCGGCGGCTTTCTGCAGGTCGAGCAGCAGGAGGTTCTGCTGGTGACGGATACTGCACTGGCCGCCGGCGAAATCGACACCTCTGCGGTCGAGGCCGCTATCGAGCGAGCTCAGGCAGCCCTGCGTAACAGTGGTACCGTTCTCTCCCGACAAGAGCAGACCTACCTCGCCGCACAACTCGCCAAGCAGCTTTCCATGCTCGAGTACAGCCGCAAGAAGAAGAACAGGCACTGAGCGCGATACCTCATCACCATTTCAACAGCGAACCTCCCCGGTTCGCTGTTTTTTTGCGCCGTATGCCGAGCCACCGGCACTCACGGATTCTGCCGAATCACACCGCGATAGGTATGGTACAAGCCACCCATCCCCACGCGCACCGGCTCTCGGGCAGCAAACAATTCTGCCGGAACGCTGAATTTGACTATCAACTCACCCTCAAGGGATACTACAGCCCATTCGCGCCCCGCTTCCGGGCGGGTGTAGAGCTTGGTTTCAATCACATTTCCCGCCCATGAGGTTTCGTAAAACACCACACGCAGGGGTGTACCGCGCAGCGGAAATTTCATGTAACCGGAGCCATCGGCATCCACACAGCTATCCGTCATAGCCCCCATCTCGCCGGGACTGAGGAGCCCGCTCTCATCAACAGGCTTCACCTCATAGTAGTTTCTGTATACATACCACCCACCTAACAGCAACAGAGCACAGATAAACAGCAATATAGACCTCATAATCCCACTCAGACCTATGGGGAATATAACATGAACCCCGGAAAATGTAAAGATAAAATACCCCCAAAAAAACTGATAAACAAAAGCGTATAACAGTTTGATGACATCAACATCGCCATGCAGTCAGCAAAACACCCCCGGCCTCGGTAATAGGCATTTGCCGAGCAAGATACGAAATACGAATTCAGACGCGCGGCACGCTCCCCATCGGCAGCGAAGCGTCCATCTGCGCAGACTGTTAAGAAAAGTAATGGGAAACTCCTATTTTCAAGAATTAGGCACAATACCACAATAAGCTCATATTCTGTTAATTGCAGAGAACAACCGTTTACCTGTGCGACATTTGGCTTGATTGTGGGACATAAACGTATATAATAACGCGTAAGAGCTATGATTGAACAGTTACGCAAAAGGCTTCTGGATCGGGATAACCCCGTACGCATACATCTCATAGGAGTAGCCGGTGCCGGCATGAGTGGCCTGGCTCGCATGTTGCTCGAAATGGGGCACCGTGTAAGCGGTTGCGACCGAGTGACGAGCGATGAAACGGAGCGACTGCAACAGGCGGGGCTGGTGTTTTCGTGCCCTCACAGCGCCGCAGCCGTGAGTGATGCTGAGGTAGTCATCTATTCGAGCGCCATCCGCGAAGATAACGTAGCTCTGGCCGCAGCCCGTCAGAACGGCTGCCTGTGCCTGCGCCGCGCCGAGTGCCTGGCCGCCATCCTGAACAATAAGAAGGGCGTTGTGGTAGCCGGCACGCACGGCAAGACCACCACCTCCGCCATGAGCGCTCACCTGCTGCGCGAAGGGCGCATGCGCCCCTGCCACTACGTCGGCGCTGAAATCCCCGTGCTGGGTGCGAATGCGCACTGGACCCAGGACAGCGAATACCTGGTAGCCGAGGGCGATGAAAGTGACGGCACCCTGGTGAACTACATTCCTGAACACAGCATCATCCTCAACATCGAGGCCGAGCACCTGGACTTCTACCGCGACCTCGACCACATCAAGAGCGTGTTCCACCGTCTGTGCCGCCAGACCCGTGGCAAGCTCATCTACTGCAAGAGCGATGCCGGTGCAGCCGACGTGTGCTCCCAGTACCCGAACACCATTTCCTACGGCTGGCAAGATGCCGACTACACCGCCACCGATGTAACGGTGAAGCGCGGCCGTACCCTCTACACCATCAATTACAAAGGCACTCCCCTGGGCCGAGTGGAGCTGGGCATACCCGGTCGCCACAACGTGCTCAACTCCCTGGCCGCCACGGCGCTGGCGCTGGAGCTGGGCTGTGACTTCGCCAGTATCACCCGCGGCCTGGTGAGCTTCGCCGGTGCCCGCCGCCGTTTCGAGACTAAGTACCTTTCCCGCGACTACCGCATTGTGGATGACTACGGTCACCACCCGACCGAGATTGCCGCCACCCTGCAGACCGCCCAGAGCCTGAAACCGGAGCGACTCATCGTGCTGTTCCAGCCGCACCGCTACACCCGCACCCAGTTGCTGCGCGATGATTTCGGGCGCGTGCTGCAGAATGTTGACAAGCTGTATGTGGCCGATGTGTACCCCGCCAGCGAGCCGCCCATCCCGGGCATCAGCGGGCAGACGATTGTGGATGCCGTATTGGAAAATGGCCCTGTGGACGCCGAATTCCTGCCCAACCTGGCACTGGCACACCACAAGGTGGGCAACATTCTTCGCCCCGGCGACCTCTTTATCACCCTGGGCGCAGGCAATGTGCACGAGGCAGGCAAGAAGATAGCTGCCGACCTGCGCGTGCTGGCTGAAATGCAGCAGGAATGCGGCAATGACTTCACCTGCCGCCTGTATGAGCCCATGAGCCGACACACCACCGTGGGCGTTGGCGGTGAAGCCCAGTACTGGATTGAGCCGGATACCTTTGAGCGCATGCAGGCTGTGGTCAATTTCTTCAAGGATCGCAACATCCCCGTACACACCGTGGGGCGCGGCTCCAACCTCATCGTGCGCGATGGCGGTATCCGCGGTGCGGTTATCCACCCCGCTGCCGGCGAATTCCAGAAACTCGAACTGCGCGGCAACAAAATCATTGCCGGTGCCGGTGTGAAGCTGAAAAAGCTCGCCGCCTTTGCCGCCCAGAACGGGATTAGCGGCTTTGAGTGGATGGACGGCATACCCGGTTACGTGGGCGGCAGCCTGCGTCAGAATGCCGGTGCCATGGGCGGCGATATGTGGAGCGTATTCTGCTCCGCCCTGGCGCTCAATGATGACGGCGACATCATCGAGTTCAACAAAGACAGCATGCGCCCCGCTCAATACAGGCTCATACCTGATTTCGAGCACAATATCGTCATGCAGGCCACCTTCTGCGGCACCCCCGGTAACCCCGCTGAAATCGAACAGACCACGGAAGAAAGCCGCGCACGCCGCAAGGCCTCGCAGCCGGTAGAGCCCAGCGCGGGCTGTACCTTCGTGAATCCCGCTGAAATCCCCGCCGGTAAACTCATCGATGAAATGGGGCTGAAAGGCTACACAATCGGCGGCGCCCAGATTTCCACCAAACATGCCAACTTCATCGTCAACATCGGTAAGGCGAAAGCCACAGATGTGACGGAACTCATCGACTACATTCGCAACAAGGCTAAAACGGAGCGCGATATCACCCTGCGCACAGAAGTGCAGGTGGTGGGCGACCGCGAAGCAGAGTTCTGATGAGCAAACACATAGTAATGCAACACATGAAGACACTGACCAAAGACACGGCCATTGCCCTGCTGATGGGTGGCCCCGGTTCCGAGCGCGAAGTTTCGATGGTCTCGGGTAACGCAGTGCTGGAGGCCCTGCACGCAGAAGGATTCACCAACGTCACCCCCGTGGTGGTGGACAGTGAGCGCCCGACTATCCCCGAGGGGACCGAGCTCTGCTACAACATGATTCACGGCACCTACGGTGAAGACGGCGGCCTGCAGGCCTACCTCGAAGAGCTTGGCATACCCTACACGGGTGCCGGTTCCGAGACAAGCCGCAACTGTTTCGACAAAATCCTCACCAAGAAAGCCTTTTTTGCCGCCGGAGTACCGACCCCGGCAGACGAAGTGATACCCTCCGGCGCCATGCCGACCATCGGCGTGCCCTGCGTCATTAAGCCCCCGTGCGAAGGTTCATCGGTGGGGGTAAGCATCGTTAAAACCGCCGAAGAACTGCCGGCCGCCGTGGCAGAAGCCGCTAAATACGGCACCGATATACTGGTGGAGGAATACATCGACGGCAAAGAACTCACCGTAGCCATTTTCAACGGCACGGCTCTGCCTGTCATTCACATCGCCCCGCGCGAGGGCTTCTATGACTTCGCCAACAAGTACCCTGCACTTTCCGGCGGCGTGGGTTCCGACTACATTTGCCCCGCTGACATCAGCGAAGAAGAAACCAAGGCTGTGCAGGCCGCGGCTCTGGCTGCCTACCAAGCGCTCAATGTGGAAGTATACGGGCGTGTGGATGTGCTGCTCACCGCAGAGGGCAAGCCCTATGTGCTGGAAATCAACACCATCCCCGGCATGACCGGAGCCTCCCTCTTCCCGAAGGCCGCAGCGGCCGTCGGTATCGGCTTCGGCGAGCTCTGCACCCGCATAGCTGAGATATCCCTCAACCAGCCGCGCGGCTGATGGCCCACATGAAGCCCCGGAACAAATACCGCAACGAAAAGCAGAACGTACAGCTGCTGGAAAAGGCGCTCTCGCTCAAAGACCGCCTTTTCAGCATGCTGGCGCTCAAGCGCGGGCTGCGCCGACTGCGGCGCTGGTTCCTGATAGCCCTGTGCGCGGCGCCTGTGGTATGGGGAATATGGCATGGGGTCAATTACATGCTTGAGAAGGCTTATAACCTGAGCATTGACAACATCAGCTATGTGTCGCGCCATGGGGTGATATCGCACTCTCAGGCCATGAAGATACTCGGAATTGAAAACTCCGTGAACATGGCCACCCTCGACGTAAGCGGCATGCTCAAAACCCTCAAGTCGCACCCCTGCATTGCGGATGCCAGCATACGTGCCGAAATGCCTGAGACTCTGCATATCGAAATTGATGAACGTATACCGGTCGTTTATGTCGAAATGGAGAGTGCCGCCGAAACAGGCAACCGCACACGCATGTTCATGGACCCCAAGGGGGTGCTCTTTCCGGTGGTGGAGGATTACCACCTCAACTTCATGAATGTACCGACCTGGTACCTGCAACCGGAGGATGTGCGCGCCATCGAACCCGGTGCCACCATCAGCGAGTCACGCTGCCGCCCGATTAAAGAACTGATTTCGGCCGTCAATGCCTACAGCCTGACGGAAATCCCCGCGATTAGCGAGATTTTCTGCCCCAAGGAGTGGAAAATCGTGCTCACGCTGGAGAATGGTACTGAGGTGATTATGCAGGCGTACGAAATCAAAGACCAGCTGGCACGTCTGGCCATGCTGCTGGAGCACTCGCGCGTAGTGGGCCGCCCCCTGCGCAGCGCCAACGTCATCCCCAAAATCAATCCGGCTGTCATCTACGCCGACTCCCCCACCCAGGCGGAAGAACCGAAAAAACCGGAAGACAACAACAAATAAGGGTCGCCAACAGCCCTGCCCCACCTTGTTTGATATCAGAAGCCCCGGGCTCTCCCGGGGCTCTTTCTGTATAGTGACTGCGCCTCGCCCACCCCCCGACAATGCATAAAAAAACGGTAAAGGATGAACCTTTACCGTTTTCTTATGCTCTCGAGAGGCGGGAGTGGGATTTGAACCCACGAATGTCGGTTTTGCAAACCGATGCCTTAGGCCACTTGGCTATCCCGCCGTCGCTTGGTTGCGGGGAGATTTTAGCAGCAACAGCAGCCGAAGTCAAGCATATAATTTCATTTTTCTTTATTTTTTTACGAAACGGAGGGCAAATCAATCCGGGAGAAGGCTGACAACCCAGGTGCCGCCGATAGTGAGCCAAATGGGCAAAGTCACAAACGAGCAAACAGTTGTGGCAAGCAGAATCTGCGTACCGACCTCGGGGCGACCGCCAAAACGCTTAGCGATGATAACGGGAATAACAGCACTGGGGATGGCGCTCTCAATGACCATGATACGCTTGATAAGCGGGTCAACCGGCAGCGCCCAGGCCACCAGCAGAATCACCGCGGGCGCAATCACCAGGCGTGCCACCAAACCGGCAGCCAGCATGCGGGGTTGCCAGGTGAAATTGCGGGTCAGGTCATACATGGAGCACCCGAAAATAATCAGGCAGATGGGCGTGGCAATGGAGCCGAGCATCTCGGTTGTCTTCATCACCGGCGGCAGAGCGACATACTGCCCCAGGCCGCTCCAGGCCAGCAACAGTGAGAAACACACCGCCAGCAGCGGCCCGCGAAACAGAGTGGCAAAACTCAGGTTGCCCAAGCCGCCGCACATCAGAATAACCCCCACGCTCCACACAAACAACTCACAGCCCATGTTGTGGATGAACAGCACCCCCATGGAGGGGTCGCCGGCACTACTGAAGAGCATGTGTACGATGGGGATGACGAAGAAGGCGTAGTTCTGCACACCGGCTGTCAGGGTGAAGGTGCGCAACCCGGTACCGATACGCAGCCGCAGCATGCGAGCCACCAGCCAGGCCACCATCACGCCAACGGCCATTTCAAGGAACCCGCAAGCAATGGCCTGCCCGGAGAACGCGAAGGTGGTGATACGCGGGTCAGCCTCCGTCACCATATACCTCATGATATTGTAGAATATCAGGCAGGGGTAGCCGACATCCATGGCAAGTCGGGTTATCACGGCATCGTGCTGAGGCTCAATCACCTTCTTATGGCGCAACCAGAACCCGACGGCAAAAAATACAAATACCGGAATAGTCGACAGAAATGAATTGAGAATCAGCTGTAACATGATACGCCCGATATTCTACCACTCATTTGCCGAGCGTGCAAGCGCTTTTATTTTTCAAAAAACAGCACTTGCCTGCTTGTCGCGAGCGATTTTGGCTTGCCATTCATGGTAAATGCGCTATAATATCGCGGGCGCACCCGAAAAAATGGGAGCGCACCGCAGAACACAGAACCCAGAAATCGACACATGATGACAAATCCCCGAGTCGCAATCGTCGGCGCCACCGGTGCGGTGGGCGTTGAGCTTCTTTCCTGCCTTGAGAGCCGCAACTTCCCCCTGGCCTCACTCAAACTTCTGGCCTCGAAACGTTCTGCCGGTAAACAGGTAGCCTTCCGTGGTGAGATGCTCACCGTCGAAGAGCTCACGAAAGATTCCTTTGCCGATGTTGACCTGGCGCTCTTCGCAGCCGGTGGCGACATCTCGCGCGAGTACGCCCCCATCGCCGGTGCCGCCGGTTGTGTGGTGGTGGACAACTCCTCCGCCTTCCGACAGGATGACGACGTCCCCCTCGTAGTGCCTGAAATCAACCCGGAGGCCGCCTTCAACCACCCGCGCAACATCATTGCCAACCCGAACTGCACCACCATCATCACCCTGATGGCTCTCTTCCCCCTGCACCTCAAGTACGGGCTCAAGACCATCATCGCCAGCAGCTACCAGGCTGTGAGCGGCAGCGGTCAGCACGGTATCACCGAGCTGGAGAACCAGGTGCGTGCCATCTACAACGGTCACCCGGTGGAAATCTCCACCTACCCGCGCCAGATTGCCTTCAACGTGTCGCCCCAGATTGACAAGTTCACCGACACCGGCTACACCAAAGAGGAGCTCAAGATGCTCAACGAAGGCCGCAAAATCATGAGCCTGCCCGAGCTGAAAGTCACCTGCACCTGCGTGCGCGTGCCGGTGTACCGCAGCCACTCCATCTCCTGCGTGGCTCAGTTCGAGCAGCCGGTAGATGTCGAGGGTGCCCGCGCCTGCTATGACGGCAAGCCCGGCGTGGCTCTTATGGATGACCCCGCCGCCGGCGTGTGGCCCACCCCGCTCGATTCCACCAACGGCGACACCTGCTACGTTGGCCGCATTCGCAAAGACCTGGCTATCGACAACGCGCTGAACCTGTGGGTTGTGGGCGACCAGGTGCGCAAGGGCGCCGCGCTGAATGCCGTGCAGATTGCCGAGCTGCTTGTCAAGGGTAAGTAAACAGGCTTTTCCCCCTGCCATGGACATCAAAGAACTCATCGCCAACGGTGTAAAGCTGACCGAGGCGCGTCTCCACGAGCTGCTGCCCGGCGAAGACGTATCCCCCGCCACGCTGCACAAGGCCATGCGCTACAGCGTGTTTGCCGGAGGCAAGCGCATACGCCCCCTGCTCTGTCTGGAGTCCGCCCGCGCGGTGTGTGGGGATGCAACTCCCGCGCTGAATGCCGCCTGCGCCGTCGAAGTGCTGCACACCTACACGCTGATTCACGATGACCTGCCCAGCATGGACAACGATGACCTGCGCCGTGGCCGCCCCACCAACCACAAGGTATTCGGTGAGGGGGTGGCCATCCTCGCAGGCGATGCCCTGCTGACGGAATCCTTCGCCATGCTGGCTCAGGTGCCGGCCAACGAGCGCTACAACGTGCGTGATTACGTGGCCGAGCTTGCGTACCAGACCGGCAGCCGCACGCTGGTGGGCGGTCAGGTGCTTGACCTGGAGGGCGAGGGCCGCAGCCTGAGCGTGGAGGAACTGCGCGCCATTCACAATGGCAAGACCACAGCCCTCATTCTGGCCTCTATCCGCCTGGGAGCCATGGCAGCCGGCGCTACGGATGAGCAACTTGCCGCCCTCAGCACCTACGGCCGTTGTCTGGGGCTGGCTTTCCAGATTATTGATGACATTCTCGACATCACCTCCACGCCCGAGGTGCTGGGCAAGAGCATCGGCAAAGATGCCGCCGTGGCGAAAGCCACCTACCCCGCGCTGGTGGGAATGGAGGCAGCCCGCGCCGAGGCCCGCGCCCTGACGGAGGAAGGCCGCGCCGCGCTGGATGTATTCCCGCCCGAGCGCCGTGCGGCACTGCTGGCCATCAGCGACTACCTGCTCAACCGCGATTATTAAACCGCCGCCCATCCATGGCCGCCGACACACAGAACATACTCGAAGTCTACAAGCTCAGCATGCACTTTCCCGTGCAGGGTGGTCTGCTGAGCCGTAAGAAGAGTGTGGTCAAGGCGGTGGATGAAGTTAGCTTCACCATAGCCCCGGGCGAAACTCTGGGGCTGGTGGGCGAGAGCGGCTGCGGCAAGAGCACCATCGGCCGCTGTATCGTGCGCCTGCTCGAACCGACCGGCGGCTGCATTCGCCTGCAGGGGCGAGATGTCACCCACCGCTCCCAGTGGCGCCTGGGGCAAATGCGCCAGTGCGTGCAGATGGTTTTTCAGGACCCCGCGGCCTCGCTCGACCCGCGCATGAATGTGCGCCACATCCTTTCCGAGCCGTTGGATGTTCAGGGCACCGGCAGCCGCCAGTTCCGCCGCGAGCGAGTGAACACCCTGCTGGACCTCGTGGGACTCCCCCGCACGGCGGCCGATAAATTCCCGCACGAATTTTCCGGCGGTCAGCGGCAGCGTATCGGCATTGCCCGCGCGCTGGCCCAGAGCCCCAAACTGCTCGTGCTCGATGAACCGGTGAGCGCGCTTGATGTTTCCGTACAATCTCAGGTGCTCAATCTGCTGCTGGACCTGCAGAAGGAACTGGGCTTGGCCTACCTGTTCATTTCGCATGATTTATCCGTTGTGCGCCACATGGCCGACCGCGTGGCCGTGATGTACCTGGGCAAGATAGTTGAGATGGGCGAGAGCGACCTCATCTACCATGACCCGAGGCACGCCTACACTCGCGCCCTCATCTCGGCCATTCCCATGCCCGACCCCACCCACATCAACCAGTCGGCCGTGCTGCCCGGTGATGTGCCCTCCCCCATCGACCCGCCCCCCGGCAGCGCCTTCGGCCGCCGTATCAATCACCCTTACCTCGAAGCCACTTACGGCCTGGATCTCACCCCGGTGGAAATCGAACCCGGTCACTGGGTAGCCCCTGATCCCTGCGCCATTTCTCTCGGCGACCTGGCTCGCCTGGGCATCGATATCTACCAATAAAGCACCCTTATGTTCTGGCTGCGGCAGATATTCCGCGTGCGCGAACGCCGGCAGGACCACGAGAGGGCCGGCGCTGACGCCGAGATGAGCATCATCGACCACCTGGAGGCCCTGCGCAGCACCATCATCCGCATGGCGCTCACCCTGCTGGCAGCCATGGTGCTCTGTTTTGGCTTTTCAGGCACAGTCATGAGCGTGCTGCGCCAACCCGTTGAGAGCGTGTGGGCGGGCCACGAGCGTCGTCACCTGCCCGATGGTATATCCGCCGCCGACTGGATAGCGGCCAAGAGTCTGGCAGCCCTGCGCCCCGACCTGCCACCCGCCGCACGCGCCCCACTGGAGCAACACTTCACCCCTGAGGCACGGCAACTGGCCAACATCGTGCCCTTGCTGCACGCCGCCGCCCTGCTCCCTGCTGAGCAACAAGCCGGCTACCTCAGCAGTAGCGCAGCCGATGATACTCAGCGCGAGCTTGCCCTTGCCCTGCATGCCGCCGGCGCAGAACTGAAAGAGGGGCAAGGCCGCGCCGCACTCAAGCTCATGGGGGCTTTCCGCCCGGGCGAGGCGTTCATGCTCTCGCTGCAGCTGTCCTTTTTCTGCGGGCTCATTCTCTCCTTTCCGCTGCAGATGTATTTTCTGCTGCAATTCATTGTACCCGGCCTGTTGGAGCACGAGAAACGCCTGCTCTACAAGAGTGTAGCCTTCGGCGTAACCCTGTTTCTGGCCGGTAGTGCTTTTGCCTACTTTGCGGTATTGCCGCGCGTGCTGAGCTTTTTCTATGACTATTCACTGGGCATGGGGATTGAGAATGATTGGCGCATCGGCTATTACCTCACCTTTGCAGCCAAGCTCATCTTTGTATTCGGTGCGGTTTTCGAGCTACCGGTCATCATCGTGCCGCTCATCAAGCTGGGTATACTGAACTATGAGCGCATGAAAGTTACGCGCGGCTATGCGCTCATCGCCTGCTTTGCGGCAGCACTTTTTCTGGCCCCGGCCCCGGACCCCGCCACCATGTTCATCATGGCTCTGCCCATGTATGCCCTCTACGAGCTCTGTATCATCTTCGCCCGCTTGGAACAACGCAAACACTTACCCTAATGCCCACAACCGCTGACACCTCATCATCTATTCGCCTTCGCCGCCGTATGGTGCTGTGGCTCACGGGTGCCTGTGCCCT
Source organism: Akkermansia sp. (assembly GCA_045646325.1). Taxonomy (GTDB): domain Bacteria; phylum Verrucomicrobiota; class Verrucomicrobiia; order Verrucomicrobiales; family Akkermansiaceae; genus Akkermansia. Next base: position 16,754 of record JAZRKM010000037.1, read on the forward strand.
GCTGACGGGTGCGAGCTACGCCGTTGCCTGGTATCGCTTCGGGGCACAATGTACCGGGGCAAACGCCGGCCTCGCCATGGCGGAATCCGCGCTGCTACTGCCGCTCCCCTTCCTGGTGCTGCTCATACCGGTGCACAGCCGCGCAGGCAGCATACTTCAGCTGATTGGGGCTGTATTGATGCTGCTTACGGCCGTGAGCTCATGCCTGCTCTGCGCTCAGCCGGTTACGCCACTCGCCATGCTGACCTATATAGTTGCGAGCTGTTATGTCGCCTTGGCCGCTATCGCCATCTACGCCCTATTGTGGATTCTCACCTTCATGGTGAACCGCTATATCATGAAATAAAATCCCCGCCCCAAAGTCGGAGGCCAAGCGGT
>JAZRKM010000038.1:0-18815 GCA_045646325.1 Akkermansia sp.
GGTGGGGGTGGGGGAATCCCATACCGGTTCAGGCAGGTCTTCGTGGGCGATGGGGAATTCGCGGGCGGGTTCCTCGGCCTCTTCGGGCATGAGCTCGATTTCCACCTGTAGTTTACCTTTGGTGTCCAGCGGTAAGATGGGGGTGGCGGGTTTGCCGTTAATGCGCACGGAGCAGATGTCGGTGCCGAAGCCGTTGATTTTCACATCGAGCACCATGTCGCGTATGCGCAGTCCGGTCAGCCAGTGGCTGCCGGCAAAGCTGCGGGGTACACAGGGGGTGAAGACGAGGTTGTCGTGCTCGTAGTGTATGCCGAAGAGCCCGTAGTAGAAGAGCCCCAGCATACCGGCAACACTCCAGAGCTGGCGGTCGGAATTGAGCAGGGTGCCATCTGCCTTGCCGCTCTCGGCGTGGAAGTTTTCTTTGTTCGTGCCGAAGGCCAGCGCTGCGCGCAGCAGGCTCGCCATGGAGAAGGCTGCACCCGCAGGGTCGCGCAGTTCAGCATGTGCCAGGAGTACGAACGCCTCCGCAAACGGCCAGACGGCGCGGTTGTGGTAGGCGGCCGGCTGCCCGCATTTGTAGGGAGAGAATACCGGGGTGCCCCAGGCGCTGCTGGGCAGGGTGGCCATGGCGCGTTCGGCGTGGTCGCCTGCCACACCGCTGAGCACGGCGAGCGCGTTGGCGAGGGTGTCCGTTCGCTCATCGGGGCAGCCGTCGGCGGTGCGCAACATGCAGTACTGGTTGTTGGCGCGGCTCCAGAAGGTCTGCTCGATGGCGGCATTCAACTCGGCAGCTCGCTTGCGGTAAACGGCGGCCTCTTCCGGCTGCTCGAGCTCGGTGAGCATGCGTGCAACGACGACGTTGGCGGTGCAGTGCAGTATGTTGGTGCCGCATGCGTAGGCGGCACCGATGTCGGCCGGGGTCATCCAGTCGGGGTAGCTCTGCTCTCGCCAGTCGATGAAGGAGGTTTCGCCGGGGCGCAGCGGGGTGTGCGCGGGGAACATGGCGTCATCCTGTGCCAGGGTGGCGCGTATGACCTCGCAGCTGTACTTCAACCATTCGGGGTCGCCCTGCGATTGGTACAGGCGCCAGGCTGCTATGGCCCAGACAACACGATCGGTGGATATAGGCCAGCCGCCGCCGGTGCCGGTGTCTTGCAGGATGACGCCGTTGCTCACGCGCGACATCAGGCTGGCGCGTACTTCCGCCGGTTTGAGCTGGGCGGCACCCAGTATGGCGGCGTAGGAAATATCGCGGGTCCAGACGGTGTGCCAGTTGGCGCCGGCGAGCATGTGGCCATCGGGCTGTATGTTGGCCAGCAGTTCGTGAACCGCCAGGTTGTACATGGCGGTCAGCACGGGAATGCTGCTGCGCATGCCGGTGCAGCCGGTGGGGGGCGGCGGGATGTCCACCACCTGTTCAGGTTGCCCATCGCGGGTGATGATGAGTTTGCCGACACCTTCCAGGCGGGCAGACAGCCCCTCTTGCTGCAGCCCGGTTGAGGTCAACCGGTAGGCTGCATTCTCAAAGAGAAGCTGTTCTTTACCGCCTGTCACGTGAGTGTGCTGTGTGTTGTGTTACAGGATAGCACCCGGCGTGTAGCCTACACCGGCGGGGTACTTGTCGGCCAGCTCGGCAACCATGGCGCAGAAGGCGTCCACCTGGTCACCGGCCATGCCGGTGTCGCCGGCGTTTTCATCATAAATCTGCTGGATTTCCTCGCGGCTGAGCTTCAGGCGGCCGTCAGCTCCCAAGCGGTCGAGCAGGTCATTGGTCGCAATGGTGCCGCTGCGCAGTTCGTTCGATACGGCAACAGCGTGCTCTTTGATGACCTCGTGAGCTTCTTCGCGGCCCACACCGCGCTTTACAGCTGCCATCATGATGGTGGTGGTCATCAGGAAGGGCAGGTAGCGGTTGAGCTCGGTCTGGATGACGGGTTTGTAGATACCCATCTGATCCATGACGGTCAGGAAGGTTTCAAACAGGCCGTCAGCGGCCATGAAGGCATCCGGCAGTACGCAGCGGCGCACCACGGAGCAGGAGACATCGCCTTCGTTCCACTGATCGCCCACGATACCGCCAATCATGCTCAGGTGGCCTTTCAGGATGGCGTGGAAGCCGTTCACGCGCTCACAGGAGCGGGGATTCTGCTTGTGGGGCATGGCGCTGGAGCCGGTCTGGCCCTTGGCAAAGCCTTCGGTGCAGAGCTCGTGGCCCACCATCAGGCGCCAGGTCTTGCAGAAGCTGCTCGGGGCGCAGGAAAGGCCGACGAGGCCGGAAATGATTTCAAAGTCGAGCGAACGGGGGTAAACCTGCCCCACGTTCATCCACTTGGTGGAGATACCGAGGTGAGCGCAGATGCGGCTTTCGAGCTCGCGCACGGTTTCGGGGTTTTTGCCGAAGAGGGAGAGCTGGTCGAGCTGGGTGCCCACAGCGCCTTTCAGGCCGCGCACGCGGTAGCGCTCCATCATGCTGACCCAGGCCCAGGCCCAGTGTACCAGTTCTTCGCCGAACATGGCCACGCGCTTGCCCATGGTGGCTGCCTGAGCGGCAACATTGTGGGTGCGGGCGGCAAACACAACATCGCGCCAGTCGGCGGCGTGGCGGCTCATGCGGTCGAGCACGGCTACGGCCTTGTCGCGTATAATCTGCATGCTGCGCCAGACCTGCAGCTGCTCCACGTTTTCCGTGAGGTCACGACTGGTCATGCCCTTGTGAATGTGCTGGTGGCCGGCGAGGTCACAGAACTCTTCGATACGAGCCTTCACATCGTGGCGGGTGATTCGCTCACGGTTGTTGATGCTTTCGATATTCACGCTGCCCTTTACGCACTCGTAGGCGTCTATAGCCTCTTGCGGGATGTCGAGCCCCAGGTCTTTCTGGGCTTTCATCACGGCAATCCAGAACTCGCGCTCCAGTACAATACGACCCTCAGCGGACCAGATGGCTTTCATCGCGTCGGACGCATAGCGCCCGGCCAGTACATTAGGTATAGCGTTCATGATTTTTTTGTATCTGTGAGTACACAGTATACCACGCGAAAAGTGAGTTGGCAAGCGCAAAAAAAACACACACAACCATGGCCGGTTGTGTGTGGTGGAAAGGGGGATGCGGAGCAGTAGTCGCTCAGTCGAAGTAGGGCGAGCGGTGGACGGTAACACCGCTTTCGCTGCTGTTCCGGGAGGGTGACTGCCCCTGTTCCGAGGTGCCGTCGGGCTGGGGCGGTCCCTCTACCACAACGACGGAGCGCACGGCTTGCTCTTCGGTAGTGCCCACAAAGGTGGGATAACAGCTCTCGACCCCACGGGTGATAGTTACCTTGCTGCGGCCGGTGGCGGTAATGTCGAATAGTTCGCGTGCCATGCGGCCGGGGGTGCGTATGCAGCCATGGGAGAGCGTGCGGCCGGCGCGCACTTTGCCGGTGTGCATGCCGATGCCCGAGCCGGTGAGTCGCTGCCAGTTGGGCATGGGCGAGCCGACAAAACGACCGCCGGCAGGGATGGAGCACCGCCGGGAGTCTGCGTTGCCGTTCACGCACCTGCCATTGGCATCGAGCACTTTACCCCAGGTGTTGGAGGAATACTCACGCTTTTTCTCCAGCACGCGGAAGGTGCCGGTGGGGGTGGGGCGGCTGCCCGTGCCGGTCGAAACAGGCCAGTCCGCCGCTACTTTGCCGTTGACATACAAGCGGCCTCGCTGTTGGGAAAGGCAGATGTAGATGGGGCTGTCCGGGGTGGCCTGGCTCATCAGCTCCGCATTGCGGTAGATAACCATGGTGTTGGGGTACTTCGGGTGAGCTTTCACAAAAAGCTCATAACCGTCGGGCTGTACAACAACCGGCGCCGGTTCGGGCACCTGAGTCTGGGTGCATGAGCTGCCAACGGCAAGGACCAGGAGTCCGGTCAGGCAGCTGAGGGTTTTCGTAAATGTGTTCATGATAGTAAGTGAAGGAGATTATTTGATGACAACCTTGGTGCCGACCGGCGTGTTGTCGAAGAAAATCTTGGCCATATCGCCGGGCAGGCGTATGCAGCCGTGACTTTCGGGGGCAGAGGTTACGTAGCCTTCGTGCATCCAGATACCGGTGTTGGTAATCTGCATGCCGTAGTTCATGGGGGCTCCCTTGTAGATACCGCCGGCGGGCATGGGCTGCCCCTTGGTGTAGTCGGAGATGAGGGTGTTGCCCTGAGCGTCCACCACGCTGCCGTAGGTGGAGGATTTGTGGTCTTCGTCCTTGCTCAGAATTTTGAAGGTGCCGGCGGGTGTGCCGTGGCCGGCTTTGCCTGAGGAGATGGTGCTGCTGCCTACATACTGGTTGGCAATGTAGTACTTGGCCTGCTGCAGCTGGGTGTCGATGATAATCAGGTGCTCGCCCTCCAAACCAACGGGGCAATCCCAGTGGCCGTGAGCCACTGCCTGAAGCGGGTCGATTTTAATGCGTTCGGGGCGGAAGGCATAACCGCCCGAGGCCATGGCGGCCAGGTCATTCTGGGTTGAGCAGGCAGTCAGCAGGGTTGCTGCGGCAGCTGTCATGGTCAGATATATCTTCATCAATCTCTTGCTGTTGTTTATACTGTGTTTGCACACGCGCTGCCTTTTTATGCACATATTATGTGATTTTGTCAAGCAATTTCAGTTTTGACCTGAGTCAGCGGGTGCGGAAACGGTGGAGAGTATACGCTGCATATCGCTTATATCCGTGCAGCGGCGCAGGGCATATTCCTGTTCCGGGGTGAAATAATCATAACAAAAAGCCAGATATTTCTTCATGCGGTTGCAGTGGCCGGCAGCTGTGCGCTTGGTGTGGAGGATGAGGTTGGTTTCTTCCACCAACACGGCGAAGTAGTGGCGCATATCGTTGTCCGTGGGCGCCGGGCCGCCCCGCAGCTGGCGGAATAGGTAGGGATTGCGCACGGCACCGCGGCCAATCATGATGCCGGCCGGGCAGATGTGGGTCAGCCAATGCCGGGCCTGAGGCAGGGTGGTAATGTCGCCATTGCCCAGTACGGGGCAGTTCAGGGTGGTGACGGCTTGCCGGATGGTTTCGGGCTGTACGGTGCCGGGGCTGTAGAGGGCTTTTCGCGTGCGGCCGTGTACCATGGCCAGATCGGGGGAGGCGGCGGCGATTTCAGCCAGTATGGCGGGGAACTCATCAGCCGCGGCCCAGCCGGTGCGGCATTTCACGCTGAATTGCCCGGTCGGTACGATGTCGCGCAGCCCCTGCAGGCAGGCGCGCAGGGCCGGCAGGTCGCGCAGCAGGCCTGCGCCTGCACCATGGCGGTTCACCAGGGGTGAGGGGCAGCCGGCATTCAGGTTGATACCGGCTATGGGTAATTGCAGCAGGCGCTCGGCATCGCGCACCAGTGGTGCCGCTTCACTGCCGGCCAGTTGGGCCAGTATGGGAACGCCGGTTTCGTTTTCCTCGATACAGCGCAGGTTGGCCTCGGCTATGGCGCAGGTGGTCGGCGTGCTGCGGAAATAGGCTGTTACGAACAAATCGGGCAGCGAGCCAATGCGTGCCAGGGTGCGCATGAATGCCAGGTCGGTGACATCCTGCATGGGGGCCAGGGCTGTGAGCGGAGCGGACAAGGGGGGATTTTTGGGGTTATAGGGAAAGGGCTTTTTGGAGCAACCGGATGATGTCGGTTTGCTCTTTTTTGAGGGCAATGCTCATGGGGGTGTGCCCGTTGTTGTTGGCGATGTTGATGTTGATGTCGGGAGCGGTGAGCAGCAGTTTTACGCAATCAGTGTGCCCATTGTCGACGGCGGCACACAGCGGGGTCCACCCGTAGCGGTTTTGCCTGTTGACGTAGATTCCCGGTACCCCAAGCAGCAGGCGGAGCGATTCTGAGTGGCCGGTGAGAGCCGCGCAGAATAGCGGGGTGCGCCCTTCGGCGTTCGCTTGATTAACGTCGGCGCCGTGGTTCAACAGCTCCTTCACGCAGGCGGTGTGCTTGCCCCAGATAGCCAGCATGAGCGGTGTGTCGCCGTGCGAGTCGGTGCTGTTGGCGTTGGCTCCGGTGTTGAGAAGGTGCCGCAGTTGGGCCGTCTTGCCCAGCAGGGCTGCTTGCAGTATGGCGGGGTCGGAGGGAAAGAGCTGTTCGCTTGCTTTCTCAGCGGCGGGTGATTTCAGCACGGTGTGATAGAGGGAACTACCCTGTTTCGGGCCTATTACACCGCGCTGCTCCATCAAATCCATCATTTTAGCAGCTTTGCCGTAGCCGATGGAGAATATACGCTGTAGCATGGGCGTGCTGGCCTTTCGCGAGCGGGTCACAAGGTCGACGCAGCGCTCATAGAGGTCGGCGTCTTGCGGAGATAGCTCGGTGGTGTAGTTGGTGGGAACAATCTCATCTTCGTTACTGGTCGTCTGTGGTTCGGGAGCAGATGTTTGGCTGGGTTGTATGGCTGCCTGCCAATCCTGAGCCGACTGCCAGCGCTCAGCGGGGTTCATGGCGAAGGCGCGGTCGATACTGCTGAGAAGCTCTGCGCTGTAGCGCGATGCCAGAGCGGCGTTGCCTGCCAGTTGGTAAGTACCCGGGGTGGCGTAGATGCGCTCGTGGCAATCCGGTGGGTTTTCTCCCGTGAGCAGGCGGTAGAACGTGGCGCCCAAGGCGTACAAATCAGTCCAGGGACCGCGCTTGCTACCGGCGGACCATTGCTCCAGCGGGGCATAACCGGGGGTGCCCATTTTGGTCTGGGTGTGAGTACCCTGCACGGCGCGGGCTGTGCCGAAGTCGATGAGGATAGGGTTCCCCGACGCGTCAATCAGAATATTGTCGGGCTTAATGTCGCGGTGCAGCAGGGGGGTGCTCTGGGTGTGCAGGTAGTTCAGGGCTGAGAGCAGGGCTTGCAGGTGCTGCCGTAGCCAGGTTTCTGATATTTCGGGCAGGGCGGCGGCTGCCAGATGCAGGGGGGTGCCGCCAATGTGCGGCATGACGTAGTATGCTGTACCCTGTTCGCGGAATGCGCTGAATACGGGGACGATGTTGGCGTGGTGCAGGCCGGCGAGTGTGCGTACCTCGTTGATAAAACTCCCGAGCGCCCAGTCATACAGCTGGCTGCGGTCACTGCCGGCAGGGCCGACGCTGTAGTCGCTCTGATTGCGGTGCGCCAGGCCATCGGGAAAGTTTTCCTTGATGACTACGTAGCGTTCGGTAAGTTCCTCTTTTGCCAGATAGGTGATACCGAATCCACCGCGCCCGAGCGTGCGCTCAATCCTGTAATCGCGCAGCATGTAACCCGAAGGCAACGTGGGGGAGTAATGTTCGGTAGGTTGCATGGGGGTGAGGGGCGGATATTATGTGTTTACGGTGACGTTGCGGCTGCCGTCGGCCAGTTGCAGGGTAGCGGTGCTGCCGGGGGGCAGGTCGGCAGTGGTGCGGGCCAGTCGGCCATCGGGCGTGTGTACCAGCGCAAAACCACGCTCCAGAGCTCGCTGGGGGCTGGCTGCGGCCAGGTTGGCGGCGTGCACCTGCAGGGCGGCGCGAGCGGCTGTCAGGCGGGCACGGGCTGTGGCGGTGAGTTGCTGCTCTGTAGCCGAGAGGGTGCTGCGTGCTGCCGCGATTCGGTGACGCAGGGTCTGGGGGCTGATGCGCGCGGCCAACACCCCCAGGCGGGCTGCTGCGGTGGTGGTTTTGGTGCGTGCGGCAGTGAGTAGGGCGCTCTCTTGTTCATCCACTCGCTGGGCAAAGCGGGCAAGGGTAAGCAGCGGATTGCCCAGCGGACCCTGGGAGATGAGCTGCAGGCGCAGTTCTGCTGTCTGTCGGGCGCGCTTCAGGCTGTTGCGCAGGGTGGAGTCGAGCTGTTGCAGTCGCCGGTGCAGGGCTGCGCCGTCAGGGGTGGTCAGTTCGATGGCGGCCGTCGGAGTCGGGGCTCGTAAATCAGCCACGAAATCGGCTATGGTGAAGTCGGTTTCATGGCCAACAGCACTCACAATGGGCAGGCGGCTGGCGGCAATGGCCCGCGCCAGCACTTCCTCGTTGAAGCACCATAAATCTTCCAGTGAGCCGCCGCCGCGCGCGATGATGAGGTAGTCCACCGACGGCAGACCGTAGCGCTCGGGTTCATTCCAGCGGCGTATGGCTTCTGCCAGCCCGTATTCCGCCCCTTTGCCCTGTACCTGCACGGGGTAGAGGTGGGCTTGCATCCAGGGAGCGCGGCTGCTGAGGCGGTGCCGCATGTCTTCTATCACGGCGCCGGTGGGGGAGGTGATAAGCCCCACACTTGCCGGGAAGGCGGGGATGTTTTTTTTGCGTTCGGGGGAGAAAAGCCCCTCGGCTGCCAGCCGTTGCTTGAGCTCCTCGAACTTTGCCTGCAAATCACCCTGGCCGGCTGCGCGCACGGCGGTGACCACAAACTGGAGCGAGCCGCGCCCTTCCCATACGGTGGCGCGGCCGGTCAGTTCAACGAGCATGCCCTCTTGCAGGCGCACCCGGGCGGCGTAGGCTTGCTGGCGGTAGAGCACGCACTGCAGCTGGGCGCTGCTGTCTTTCAGGGTGAAGTAGATGTGCCCGCTTGAGGCCGGTTTGCACGAGCCGATTTCGCCTATGACCTGCCGGTAGCCTACCTGCTGCTCGACCGATTGGCGCAGCATGGCTACCAGCTGACTGACGTTCAGTACCATGGGGCTATCAGGCCTCGGTCGGTTGGGGAATCAGCGGGGTGTTCGGGTCTTGCCACTCAGGGTCATAGCCCTTCGCATAGCTGAACAGGTCGCGGTGTATGTACTCGTAGTAGAGTTCGCGCTGCTCTTCATCCAGCTGCTCCCAGATAGCTACGTTGAGGGCACGCGCTACCTTCTGCATCATCTTCAGCGTCAGCTGGCGACCTTGGCGCGCTTTCTGCACCTGCTTGTGGGTCAGCTGCTCGATGGATACGGTCACCAGGTCATGGTTTTCGAGTCCCCAGGCCTGCATGATGTCATCTATGCGCTGGGGGCCGTGATTGCGTTCGTTTTCTTCGTTCATGTCAAATGCTTAAATTTGTAATGACCAACCACCGTTGACGGGAGCTTGCGGTGGGCCTATACCCCACACTCCCTCGCGGGCGATTGGTCATGTACAGCGGTTGAAATTAATATCCCGGTACGTGGCGTACGTAGAAGCCGCCGCAGCGGCGAGGCTTGGTGTACCAGCGGGGACCTACGCCGCGACCGCTGCCCGAGGTGTCGAAACGTATACCGGCTACCATCACAAACACGTGCCCGCGCTTGGTGTATACGGTGAGCCATTTGCCGAATCCGGGGCGACCCCACTTCAGGAATGTGTGGCTGGTGGGGTGTACGCCCGGCTTGAGCATGCCGGCCTCGCGCAGTATAAATGCCGTGGAGCCGGAGCAATCGTAGGCGGTGTCGTGGTGGCGCCCGTGACCGCCGCCTCGGCGGTACGGTTTGTTGATAATCTTGTTACCTGCGGCAATAACGCGCTTAATACGCGCCGGGGCATGCTGTGGTGCTACGGCCCTACCATTACGCAGCACGTAGGCCGTGTAACCCTTGCGGTACACGTAACGCGGCGTATATGCGTTCTGCTGCAGCTGTTGCTGTTGGGCGCAACCGCCCAGCAAAAGCAGCATCACAGAAAGCAGTAGTGCTGATATATGTCTCATACTGTGAGTTTAAACGGTACCCGCGTATTGTAACACAATTCTACCATTTAGGCAAGCCAAATAAGGAAAAACTCCCCGCAAACGTGTTGGAAATCACGGGAAGTCGGATTTTGAAATTCGCAAGTTCCGATTTACCGCCTGTTCGGTGCGGAAAGCGAAAAAAGCCGCTGTTCGGTGAGGAACAGCGGCTTTTAAAGGTCAATCGGGAATCGTTTACACGAGGCCCTGGTCAATCATGGAGTCGGCCACCTTCACGAAACCGGCGATGTTGGCACCGGCCACATAGTTGGTGAAGTCACCCTGTGAATCGGGGGAGAATTCGCGAGCGTGGCTGTAGGCGTTCTCGTGAATGTTCTTCATGATGTCGAAGAGCTTGGCGTCCACCTCTTCAGCGCTCCACTTCAGGCGCATGCTGTTCTGGCTCATTTCGAGACCGGAGGTAGCTACGCCGCCGGCGTTGGCAGCCTTGGCGGGACCGTAGAGGATTTTGGCCTGCAGGTAGGCGTTGATGCCGTCGAGGTCGGTGGGCATGTTGGCACCTTCGGCCACGAGCTTACAGCCGTTTTTGATGAGTGTTGCAGCCTCGGCGCCGTTGATTTCGTTCTGCGTGGCGCAGGGGAAGGCGCAGTCGCAGGGCACGCTCCAGGGGCGCTGACCCTCGAAGTACTGCACGCCGGGGAAGGCGTCGGCGTACTCCTTGATTCGGCCACGGCGCACGTTCTTGAGCTCCTGAATCCACTCGAGTTTCTCAAGGGTGATACCTTCGGGGTCGAATACGTAGCCGTTGGAGTCGCTCATGGTCACGGGTTTGGCGCCCAGCTGGTTAAGTTTCTTGACCAGGAACTGGGCTACGTTGCCGCTACCGGAAACCACGCACACCTTGCCCTGCAGGTCATCACCCTTGGTGGCAAGCATGTTCTGAGCGAAGTATACAGTACCGAAGCCGGTGGCCTCGGGGCGAATGAGTGAACCGCCCCAGTTCAGGGACTTACCGGTCAGCACGCCGGTGAATTCGTTGCGCAGGCGCTTGTACTGGCCGAACATGTAACCGATTTCGCGGGCACCCACGCCGATATCGCCGGCGGGTACGTCGGTATCGGGCCCGATGTGGCGCTGCAGCTCGGTCATGAAGCTCTGGCAGAAACGCATCACTTCGGCGTTGCTCTTGCCCTTGGGGTCGAAGTCGGCACCACCCTTACCACCGCCCATGGGGAGTGTGGTGAGTGAGTTTTTGAAAATCTGCTCGAAGCCCAGGAACTTCAGGATACCCAGGTTTACGGAGGGGTGGAAACGCAGGCCGCCCTTGTACGGGCCGATGGCGCTGTTGTACTCCACACGGTAACCACGGTTTACGTGTACCTTACCGTTGTCATCTGCCCAGGGCACGCGGAAAATGATGGTGCGCTCAGGCTCTACGATACGCTCGAGAATGCAGTTATCCTCGTATTTTTTGTTTGCGTTGAGTACAGGGGTAATGGTGGAGAATACCTCCTGCACTGCCTGCAGGAACTCGGGCTCGGCGGCGTTTTTGGCGCGCACCTGCTCCAGCACTCGTGTAGTGTAATCAGACATATATATGGTAAGTCTGGGTTCCGCTCCGGCAGGCTTTCGTCTGCTCTCGGCGGGTCAGACGCGCGCACTATAGCAAAAAACTCTCCTTTTGAAAAGCCTTTTTTTTGAAAAAATGCTATCTGTCTGGCAAATGGCCGGTTGCCCCAACATGGTAGTGGATGAGTAAGCCTCAACGTGTTTCTTCAATAATCTGATAATTCTGATGTCGATTATTTGTTTATACCAACGCGCGCATACGGCGGTTTCCAATCAGAGTTTAAGGAGTTGATTAAACGAGATATACCCCTCTGTTCGCAACCATGCGTTATCCTCAATGATGTTCACGGGCTGCGAGCAAGCTATTCTCAGCTTTCCCTCCACCCCTATGATGTAGTCGAGGTAGACGCAGTTCCACACCTTATCTACCTTGCCCTTCTGTTGGTTTACCTTGGCTTTCAGTTCCTCTTCGATGTATCGACTGATACTTACCAGCACACGTTCTCCAGCGAAATGGGTGAACCCACCACGCCTGAAATGGTGGATGCAGCCCTCTCCACCGGCACCAAACTCCATCCTGCCCCCCCACAATAAAAAGCCCAACAAGCGAAGACCGATTCCTACTCGGTTATAAAAACCGTAGAACATCCATCCCACCAAGTTAAGCAACAACCATACCCCAATGATACAGAACACAGCAACTCGCGTGTAGCGATAGAAATTCTTCATAGGCCGCGAGTATAACGAAAATATACCTACCAGTCCAGCAGAAACAGAGAGCTCGATGCGAGTAAATCAGAATACGCGCCATTTATCGATGCCGGGCATTCTAGCATTTGTCTCAGCTATTTTGCCTACAAATCTCCAGACATTCATCAATACTGGTAACACCCTTCATGGCACCGGCTCGCAGAAGCCTGTGAACGCACGATAGATGCCCGGCCTTCATAGCATAATGCAACGCCGTTTGTCCCCCCGAATTTTCCGCGTCCACCTCCGCACCATGTGCGAGTAGCACCTCAATACACTCAAGATACCCATGCATCGCCGCTGCCCGTAGAGCAGAAAAGCCCTCTTCATCCACGGCCTCCACATCTGCCCCCTGCGCTAACATAGACTCTATAATCCTTTCATTGCCTGTGTAAACCATGCGCAGCATGATATCGTCCACTGTATAACCGGATCGATTCACATCCGCCCCAGCCTGAATCAGCAAAAAGACTACCTCATGATTCCATCCCTGAATAGCCAGACTAAGAGCGGTTTCTTCGCGTGAATTCACGGCATTCACATCCGCCCCGGCATCGAGAAGCATAGGAACGCACCAATCAACGCAATAATTCAACGCCGCTCCCATAAGGGGCGTATACCCCATACAATCTGCAGCATTTATGTTCGCCCCCGCCTTAATCAACAGATTAGCGCACTCTTTCATGCGTTCAGATTCGTCATCATCTATCTCGTCATCATCTTCGAAATCAAGATCAGGAACTACTACATGGTGGATTTCATCCTCCATCTCGTCATCATCCTCAAAATCAAGATCAGGAATGACTACATAGTGGATTTCATCCTCTATCTCGTCATCAAAGTCCTTAACAGGCTCCGAATCACGTTCCGGGAACCAATCCGTGTTCGGATGAGTGCACACAAAAAAGAGAGCACTTCTGCCGTACTCATCAACAGCATTCACATCCGCGCCAGCAGAAAGAGATTCACGCAGCATCGCTGCATCTCCTTTACGAGTAGACTCAAACAACAATTTATTTGCTTCTTTTTTATTCATATCGAACGCTGTTTTTCTTTACAATCGATCAAAAAAAGCACCAATCTAACCAGTAAAGAGGAGCCCCCCCCTACTTTACATTTTTTCTTCACGTTTCATTCAGTCTCCGAGGCTGCTTTTTCAGCCTCGGAGACTTTAGATATCAATGAGAAAATCAGTCTTACAGATATCTATCGTTCCAACGAGTCAGATGCTCGCGCTGACGCTCATACCACGAGAGCTCAAATAGTACGCCCGCCCATTCAACGGATCAGCGTAATCTTGTTCTATTTCTTTTCCCTAATTGATTATCTTGATTATATTTGCAAATGGGTAATTATCGGCACTCATTCTTCATAAATTCGCAATAACGCTTGAGTGCATTGCTGCACTGAGCATGGCTCTTAACATCCATATCCCTAAAAGAAGCATCTTCCAGAAGGCGATGAGCTTTCTGCTTAAGCTCCTCAAGATTCTGTGCATGATAGAAATCATATGTTTCTATGTGTTCAGACAAGAAGACACTGCACCTCTGTACATTGTATGCATAGTTATTAGCCGTGTTTTCCTTGTAACTGTTTGCAAGCAGCCATTCTTTGAATGCATCTTTTCTGTTGGACATGGGGATGTATGTTTTGGTATTGTTCTTGTTTTCCATATATTGGGTAAATTTGTTGAGAGCAGATTTAAGGGTTGGGTAAGCCGAGCTGTGCCGCTGAAATACAGGATTGCTATAGAGCAGTTCTTTTAACTGAGCAACCTCACGGGAAGATTCCAGAGTGTAGAAATCAGCGGTATAACCAAGCAACTGCTGCACATATGAGCTACACTCTCTCACACAGTCCACATAATTACGGGCTGTGCCGTGTTTTTTGCCATCACTTGTTATCATCCAGTGCCAGAACTGGCGCTGGGCGGGAGTCAGGGTGTTGAACCATTCCTCTTCGTAGAAATTGTCGTTGCGGGGATTTTCAGAGAGTTTAGCCATAGTAACGTTTTTATTATAACACACAGTCAAGCAGAAAAACTTTTTTTGTTTGTCATACTTCATTTTTTTCACCCCCGGTCGTTGGCAACAAAAGAGCATTACCAACGACCGAGAGGCTTGCATCACGAACGAGGTGGCAGAAGTCGGGTATAGTTACGTTCGTTTCCTGCACGAACCTTGACGAGCCAGGGACGAGGAATACTTCCCGCACCGTGCACCAGCGCCAGCAGCGCACCGGCCAGTGCGGCATTCGTCTCTGTATCACCACCTGCATTTACGATATCCTCCAGCGCACTGCGGAAATCTCTCGCATGCAGCAGCTGGTAGAATACACTATGTAATGACTCCAGAGCACTGCTGCGGTGAGCGCCATCGAAAACGGGGCGTTCCGTAGCAGCGTGGCGCAGAACATCTCGCACAGAAGCACTCATCCCCTGCTCCTCGGCGAAAGCCTGAGACGCCTCGTAAATGCCCTGCGGCGTGACACCGGGCTGCATAGCCTGCAGCACCGCGTGCACATATACCGCACTCACCTCGGCACACACAGCATTCGTGTGCGTGATGGAGGCATCCTCACGGACAGCAGACTGCCAATCGAAGTCCGGATGCTCCTCAGCCCACAAGGCCAAGGGTAACACTCTTGCAAGAGCACCGCTCAGGGTTGCGCGTTCCACCTTGCCCATACCAGAAGCAGTATTCTGATATTCATCGAGAACCTTGGAGTAATTCCACCCCTTGGTCTGATGCAGAGCATAATGAAGCGCATACGCCCGCTTTGTAACATTGCCCACCATGCCAACCTTCCGACCGGATAGGGCCCCACATCCGGCCTCCATATTATGCACCCCAAGCGGATACAGGCGCTGCACCTCACTCTGACTGTAGCCTGCAACCAGAGAGCCCAGAGCATCACCCACCATGAACCCGGCCCATGCGAGCTGAGTCTGGGGGCTACCGCGTGTAAGTGCAGGAGCTTCCACCTTCTCCGGCAAAGAAGGAAACAACCTCTCCAGCCACGGACATTTCAGAGTCCGGGCCAGCTCGCTATGGTGCAGGAATGCGCCATGCGTATCAGCCTTTGCGCCATGACGCAGTAACAAGTCAACAATCCGACATACCACATCAAGCGGACGCTTGCTGGTCATGGCGAATTCCAGCACGGTATGCCCCATCAGGCTTCGCATATTCGGGTTTGCCCCCGCCTTCAGCAAAGCCTTTACAACCTCCACATTCCCCTGGCGCGCAGCAGCATGAAGCGGAGAGATATCATGCCGACAGTTGGGATTCACCCCCTTCGCCAGCAGCTCACTGATCTTTTGGGTTTTGTTTTTGTCAGTTGCCTGCAGTAGTTCGTATTGTCTTGCGGTCATCATCATATCGCGTATATTTGAGTTCTGTTTTCAACTTTAGCACGCTTTTTCGCGCGCCCCCGTGAGGGTGCGTCACAATCCAAACAAAAGGTTGCCCACTGTCTACATCAACTATAGAATGTTGATTTTTAAGGTATTGCTTCTAGATATTCCAAATCACCCCCATCGCTTCACGATTTATAATACAAAAAAATTAAGGCAAATCTTTCGGCGTTGCGGCAAAAAAATGATACCCGTCAGCCAAAGGGCTTGAATTTTATTCGGAGCGCAGGTCAGCGAGCCATTCGGCAGCCGAGGCGTAGCGGTTTTCAATGGCCGGGGAGAGGGCTTTGTCGATACCGGCGAGTAGTTTGGGGTGGTAATAGGAGCTTAACTTGCGAATGCTGCTCAGCGGGGGCAGGGTATCGTAAAGTTTGCGCTGTCGCCCGGGTGGCGGTGCCTGCCCGGTGATGGTGTAGTAGAGCGTGGCGGCAAAGGCGTAGAGGTCGGTGGCGGGGCAGAGTTTGCCGTCAGGGGTGCCCTGTTCGTGCGGGCTGTACCCGGGGGTTTCGACGATGGCGGCCGAGGTATGCTCTCCCAGGCTTCGAGCGGCTCCGAAATCGATGAGCACGGGGCAGCCGTTGCGGGTGATGAGGATGTTGTCGGGCTTGATGTCGAGGTGCAGTATGCTGCGTGTGTGCAGGTAGTCGAGAGCATCGAGCATGCGTACCATCAGGCCGTAAAGGGGGGGCTGGGGTATGTGGCCGAGGTGTTGGCGGTACTCAGCCGCTACATCGGCCAGGCTGGGGCCGTCTATATGCTCCGTGACGTAATAGGCGGTGTTGTGGGCCTCGAAAAAGGTGAACACGCGCACGATGTGCGGGTGGTCGATGGTGGCCAGCAGGCGCACTTCGCGCAGAAAGTTACTGAGTGCCCAGCGGTACTCCTCAGCATCGGCCTCGGGGGTGGGTTCGATGTCGAGTGTGGCGGCGCTGCGCTGGCAGAGGTGGTGGGGGAAGTGCTCTTTGATGACGACTGTGCGATTGAGCAGTTCATCTACCGCGAGGTAGCCGACCCCGAAGCCTCCTGAGCCGATGTGGTGCAGAAGCCGATAGTTGCTGATAACGTAGTTATCGGGCAGCTCTTTCGGGGCGGGACAAAGGTCGATGTCGTGGGCCTGGTTCATGGTGTGGCCGGGGCTCAGTCGGTGGGGATTCCCAGTTGGCGGCATGTGCCGCGGTAGCAGAGCGGGTAATCGAGACTGCCGTTGGGCAGGGTCGGTATGCTGCTGACGGGCATGATGTGGGTGGGTGCCCAGGCAGCCGGGTAACGGGCGTTGAGCAGAGCGTAACGCGCGGTGATGATGTCTTGCGGTACCACGTTCTTGTGGACGGTGGAGAGCAGCACGAGTATTTCACCCGTTCCGCGCGGGTTGGGTACGCCCACAATCGCCAGGCGCCGCACGCCGTCATCCGTTGGCAGTCCCAGCACTTTGTACAGGGCCTCTTCCGCTGCGACATGGGGTACCAGGGTGTCATTTATTTTGCTGAAACGCGCCTTGCGCCCACTGATGGTCAGCAGGCCTTCATCGCTGAGCTTGCCGACATCGCCGGTGCAGAACCACTTGCCGCGTATGCAGGTGGTAGCATCGGGCCGGTTTTTGAGGTAGGAGGGTATGACGGTGGCACCCCTGATCCAGATAAGCCCTGTATTGGTGGGGGGCAGGCTTTGCTCAGGGCGGTTCAGGTCGCTGATACGCACGGCAACACCGGGCAGGGGGGTGCCGACGGTGCCGGGCAATCCGGCGGGAATAATGTAGGGGGTGCCGGGGGCCGCTGCGGGTGACGGGGCACTGATGGCTACCGGCAGGGCGGACTCTACCGGGGCGTAGCACTCATACAGGGTGAGTTTATGCTCGCCGGCGGCGCGCTCGGCCAAATCGGTAGGCAATTTTTCGCCGGCTGTCAGGAAGTAGCGCATGGCGGCGAAGGTGCCGGGTTTGGCTGCTTTCAGCACGGCGGCTGTCTGCACCGGGGTGAAGGCCGTGAGGGCTGTGCCGTAGTTGTGTGCCAGCTCGCACAGGCGCCGCGGGGTCTGGGTGTCGGGGTAGGTGACGATGTCGAGCCCCTGCAGCAGCGGGAGCAGCAGCCCGGTGAGCAGGCC
The DNA here is from genome assembly GCA_045646325.1 of Akkermansia sp. Classification (GTDB taxonomy): domain Bacteria; phylum Verrucomicrobiota; class Verrucomicrobiia; order Verrucomicrobiales; family Akkermansiaceae; genus Akkermansia. The sequence goes on from JAZRKM010000038.1 coordinate 17,421, forward strand.
GGTGGGGTGGTAGAGCGGCATGGCCGAAAGCACACGCTGCCCGGCACTCAGCGGCAGACGGCTGCTGAGCTGCATGACGGCTGATAGTAGCATGCGGTGGCTGTAGGGGCAGCCTTTGGCTGTACCGCCTGTGCCCGAGGTGAAGAGCAGAGCGGCTTCGTCATCCGGTCGTCCGGGGCGGTTTTGCAGGCGGCCGGTGAGCCAGTCTGTCTTGCCCAGGCGGATGAGTAGTTCGCGGATTTTGACGCTTGTGGTGCTGACATCAGCCAGTTCACGGTCGATGTGAATGAGGTCGCGCGGGGCGGGCCAGGCGAAGAGCTGCTGCTTGTGGGTGAAGCGTACTTCGGTGATGAAGCGGTTAATACCGGTTTGCTCGATACGGTAACGAAAATCCTCGGCCGATATGGTGTAGTCGATGTTGACGGGGGTGATGCCGGCCAGCAGGCAGGCCAGGTTGGCAATGGCTGCTGATTTGCCGGGGGGCAAGATGATACCCAGTCGGCGGTTGCTGACGCGCTTGTGCAGCTTGTCGGCCATGATGAGGGCGTAGATGAGCAGTCGGCGGTAGCTCAGCGGGCTGTCGTCCACGCCATCGATAATCATGGCCTCGGGGTGGCGGGTGATGCTGTCGATGATGGCGTGCGGCAGAGTGGTATTCAGGGCCGGGTGGTCGGCTGCCTGATCGGCAGCAGCTTCGAGCCAGGCACCGCGTACGCGGGCCCCCAGCTCAGGGCCGGCTTTGAGCTCGGGCATGAACTGCACAACGGTGCGGTCGCAGGGGGCACTGTCGGTTATGCCGCCTGTCAGGTCGTTGCGGTACATCCCCACATAAACCGGTAGCGCTGAGAGCTTGCTGCCATCGGCAAAGTGCAGAATCTTACCGGGTACATCGGTCAGGGCGGCCGGTTGGTTGCCGGGGCGACCGCTCAGCAGCACAACGTGGCGCCCCTGCACCTGGCGGTCGCGCACGAGCTTCACCAGGTCATCCGGTGTGGAGCGGTCGATGGAGCACAGGAACCCCGCAGCACGGGTCTGCGACAGGTACATCATGACCTCGGCATCGGGGCGCAGGGTGTTTTCCACCATCCAAGCCACGCGGTCACGCCCGCCCAGTGCAGCCTCAATAGCATGCACTACCGACAGGTTGACCCGATTGGGGACAACCAGTGTGGGGCTTGCCGGTATGTTGGCATTTCCCTCTGTGGTGGGGGGTGTCATGTTCGCGTGGTGGTTATTGCGGTCTGAGTTTAGCACATTTTGCGCCGGCATGCAACACCTGAATGAGCTTCTTGCCTGTCAGGGTCATATTTTCTGCAGTTGTTCGATGTAGGCGCGGCGTGCTTGTTCAGGGGGGAGGGCGGGCGGTTGCTCTGCCGGTTTGGGAAGTCGGATCGT
>JAZRKM010000039.1:0-2845 GCA_045646325.1 Akkermansia sp.
GCGCATACGTGTCCCAAAGATTTGGGACACGCGTATTTACGATTTTTGATTTACGATTTACGAATTAAGGATTAGCGGCTAACGCCGGATATTGGATAACCGAACGCTTACTGCCGATGGTCAGGTTCGTGATACCCCTGCATAGAAATGAAAGCAGAATACGCTGATTATATGTCATTTGGTGCCCTTTTTCTGTAATCTTTGGGACACATGTGAGCCAAAAGCCACCCACCCCAAACTAATCAGCCGCCTTCTGTCGACTTCAGTTCAGCAGGGTATCAATGATTCGCAGTTTTACGGAATCATAATAATTCGCCCGGCGCACACGCTCCCGCTGGGCATTGAGGTGGGGGACAGCCCCATACAGCAGCCCATAGCGAGCCTGCAACTGCTGTAATTGCTCGGGTGATGCAAGTTCGCGCAGCGGCAGGGTGGCCGCATAGCGCTGCAGCAGGGGCAGCAGTTGTGCCACGGCGCTTTCCGCCTGCTCCGGACTCTGTATGGCGGCATATACAGCCGCCAGTTCCGTGGTGAGCACGCCCTGCTCTCCGTATTGCTGCGCAAGTTCCGGCTCCGTGACATCCCCGGGCTTTGCCAGATTAAAGAGCGCCCCTACCGGCAGCCAATCGCCCATTGCCAGCAAGTCGGCGTCATCCAGGTCCGAAGTCTCAACAAAAAGACGCAGCTCCAGCACATTCACCCGGTAATCACGGTAAAGGCAGTTGAGAGCCTCGCGCACGGTGTAACGCTCACGCGAGCTGAGCTGCCCATCTGCCAACAACTTCATGTAGAGCGCAAAGGAAGTCGGAGCCCCCTGCTCCATAGCTCTGCGAGCCGTGGTGGCGTAGTTTTCCTCAGTAATACGGTGGCGCTCCGCACGCGCCTGCACCATCTGCCCCAGCAGGGCAAGTTTTATGCCGGTGGAGCGTCTGCGGCGCAGGTCAGCCGGCAAAGCCTCGACCTCGGCCGTAGTATTGATGAGCGGCAGGCCCAACTCCACAAGCGAATGGTAGGGCTCATGCCCGGCAATAGCCTCGATGAGCGCCGGCGGCATGGCATTCTGCGGCTCAGCCCCCTGCACTGCACTCAGGCAGAGGGCTGTCGCGATGGCTGAGGCGAGGGTACGCCGCATAGATTTATCAGAACTCGCCGAGGTAGAACTTCTTCTTACCGCGACGGATAACCAGTACCTCGCCGCCGATGGCTTGCTGAGCCGTCACCTCAAAAGCGGGGTCTTTCACCACCTCGCCGTTCAGGGAGATAGCACCGTTGCCGATAAACTCGCGTGCCTCGCGCTTGGAGGCGCAAACCTTGCTGCTCACCAGCACATCAACCAGCGCGCCGGGGGTAAGCTTCACGTGCGGCACATTGCTCATGCCGGCTTTCACATCTGCCAGACTCAGGCTCTTGAAGTCGCCGGCGAAGAGTTTGCGGGAGATATCCACCGCCTTCTCAAACTCCTCCGCCCCGTGCAGGTCGGTAATGATTTCCCGGGCGAGGGCCTGCTGAGCCAAGCGCTGCTCGGGGTGAGCGGTGTGCTCAGCCTCAATCTCCATAATCTGCTCAGGCGTCAGGAAGGTCAGGCGCTTGAGGTAGGTGATTACCTGAGAATCTTCGGCATTGATAAGGAACTGGTAGAGCTGGTAGGGCGAGGTTTTGTTCTTGTCGAGCCACAGGGCATTGCCCTCACTCTTACCGAACTTGTTGCCCTGAGAATCCGTGACCAGCGGCATGGTCAGCGCATAGACCTCGTCGCCGGTGGTCTTGCGAATCAACTCGATACCGGTGGTGATGTTGCCCCACTGGTCACTGCCGGCCACCTGCAAATCAACGCCACGATTTTCATGCAGGTACTTAAAGTCAATAGCCTGAATCAGCATGTAGGAGAACTCGGCGTACGATATACCGCTCTCCATCTGGCGGCGCACGTGATCCTTGGTGAGCATGTAACCCACGTTGATGAACTTGCCGTAATCGCGGAAGAAGTCAATGACGTTGAGCTGGTTAATCCAGTCGTAGTTGTTCACCACCTCAAACCCGAAGAGCTTCTCCACCTGAGCCTTCAGCGCCTCGTAGTTGCGGAACACCTCTTCCTTCTGCTTCAGCTCGCGCTCAACTGTACCACGGGGGTCGCCGATAAGCCCGGTTGCCAGCCCCACCAGCAGCAGCGGTGTATGGCCGGCCTGGCGCAAGCGCCTGGTAATAAGGAAACTGGAATAATGGCCCAGATGCAGGCTGTCCGCCGTCGGATCTGTGCCGATGTAGAAGGTCAGCCCGCCTTTGTTGAGCTTTTCAATCAGATCGGGGCTGGAAATCTGGTTCACAAGCCCACGCCATTCGAGTTCTTCGTAAAAAGTCATAAGCGGTTTGAGGTTTTAAAGTCGCGGCATATTAGCACACGATACAGGACAAGTCAACCGGAATATACTCCCCGCACCAGCACACAGCCCAATATGACACGGCATGTTGTAACACGTCACCATTTCATTCCATTTCGCCTCCACTGGCTCATTCACATAGCTCGCCTACCAAAAGCCCGAAATCCCGCACAGCCGCCTGGCAACTGGATTCCCAGCCCTGAAAGCCCCCGTAAAAAACTCATATCACAAATACCCGTCACCTCCACGGAAAAGACAATTCAGACAACATCCTAACAATAAAGAAGAAGCCAATTCAAGGTTATTTTAATTTTTTTGAACATTAAGACTTGCAATAGCGTGCATTTTTGTTTAGAATACGCCAGATTTCAAATCTAAGGAGTACAACAGTTTAGCCGCAAAGAACAATAAGATGAAGAATCTCACAAGATACACACTTGAAAAGACCTCCTTCCAGGGTTGGCGCG
>JAZRKM010000040.1:0-17541 GCA_045646325.1 Akkermansia sp.
GGCGGCAATATTATAAAAATGTAGTCTATGTGCGTTTTGACCGCGATGATTTTGTGCGCCAATCGTTCGAGAAGGATTTCGATATTCCCCGCCTGATGGACACCCTGCAGGTGCATAGCCGTGTGCAGATAGTGCCGGGCAAGACTCTTATCATTCTGGATGAGATACAGGAGTGCCCCTGTGCCCTCACATCGCTCAAATATTTCTGTGAAGACGTACCGGAGCACCACATCATTGCAGCCGGTTCACTGCTGGGGCTTTCCGTCCATACCGGTACCGGTTTTCCCGTGGGTAAGGTGGATCGGGTATATATGTACCCTATGAGCTTTACCGAGTTTCTGGACGCCACCGGCTTCGGCATGTATGTGGAGCTTATCCGCAAACGTAATTGGGAGATGATGGACACTTTCCACGATAAATTTGTGGAACTGCTGCGCCAGTACTACTGTGTGGGTGGCATGCCCGCTGCCGTGCAGGAATATGTGGAATCTCGCAACCCGCACGCCGTGCGCCGTGTGCAGGCGGCGCTGCTTTCAGACTATCGCAACGATTTCAGCAAACATGCCACAGATGCCGAGACTCACTATATCACACAGATATGGGACTCTGTGCCCGAGCAGCTCGCCCGCGAGGATAAGCGTTTTGTGCATGCTGATGTGGGTGAGAAAGTTCGCGCTCCGCAGCTGCGCGGCCCCATCCGCTGGCTGGATGACGCGGCTCTGGTGCAGATGGTGCCGCGTGTTCGCAAGCCGGAAATGCCGCTTTCTGCCTACAAGGACGGCGCGTTTAAGATGTTCTTTCTCGATGTCGGACTGCTGGGGGCTGCCTGCAAACTGCCCCCGTCCGTCATACTGGAGGGCAACAGCATCTTCGGCCAGTACAAGGGCGCTCTTACCGAGCAGTATGTGCAGCAGCAGCTCCGCGCGGAGTGCGCAATCTCGCCCTATTACTGGAGCGCAGAGCGCGCTCAGGCAGAGGTGGATTTCCTTATCGAGAGCGATTACCGCATCTTCCCCGTCGAGGTGAAGGCGGAGCTGAACCTGCAGGCCAAAAGTCTGCGCAGCTTCTGCAAGCGGTATCACCACCCTATCGCCTTGCGTGTTTCCATGAGCCTGCACAACGTCAGCACCATCCATATTGCCCCCGGTAAAAATGACTCGCAGGGCTTCAGCTATACCGTGGTCGATGTGCCGCTCTATGCCGTGGCTTCTGCCCCTGATGAGCTGAGCGAGGTGTTAGGCCGAGCCTGAGTTTGGCTATCAGCGCTTCGTTTTCGTGGCTCTGAGGGACTCGCCTTGCTCGTGCCGGGGGCTCTACTCAAAAAACTTTGCCGATTGTGGCGGCCGGATTGTACTTTTTCCTTTACCTCAGCTCAAACATATAGTAGACTCTAAACCATGGACGCCACCACTCTGCTTGCTACCGAAATCGATTACTCTCTCTACGACGACGATGATGCTTACATCGCCGCCTACAACGAACTTATTGACAAACTGCGCGCATGTGCCAAGGCCCACGCTCAGGGCACTGACGGTTGCCCCCAGGACCTGCAGACCGCCGTTGCCTGTTGGCAGAAAGCCGCTGAGCTCGAAGACCCTGAATCGCTCTGCGCTCTCGCCGACTATTATCTCTCCATTGGCGACAATGACCGCGCCATTAACTGGCTCCATGAGGTGGTGAACGTATACGATCTCGAGCAGCCCCTCTGCACCCTTATCTCGCTGCTCCTTAAGCGCAATTCTGAGGAGGATCGCGCCGAGCTCGATTCTCTCTACCGTACCCTCGTCTCCGGTTTCCCCAGTGCCGAGCACCACTACGACTACGCCATCTATCTCCTCTCCGTCGATTCTTCTCTTCACTCCCTTATCCGCCGCAAGGCTGTTCGCTTCCTAGAGCTCGCTGCCGCCACCGGCCACGCCGATGCTGTCGCCCAGCTCGAACGCCTCGGCCGCCGCTGAGTTCTTGTTTTTGTTGTTTTGGTTTTTATTGGTTTCTCCGGCTCGCTTGCTCCTGCAACGCGAGCCGGAGTTTTTTTACAAAAAGAGCAACGGAAATGCCTATGAAGTGCAAATTACACACGCGCGGCATTCGGGTAGTAAAACTATGAGTATATGTTGGTGACTTCCATATCATCTAACTGCTCGTATCATCGCGTAGACTAATCGAGAAAATTAAGCTCAATGGATAGTAATATCGGGATGATTATTTGCTTGCGTGATAGAGCTGGTACATGCCGGGTATATATGGAATCGACAGTTATCATTCATGCCTTAATCGTGAGGCAGCGGAGATGAAGAGGGGGCTTCGTGGAGGCAACGCTCAGAGACGATAAAGGCGAGTAGGGCTGTGAATAGAATTGAAAAAGGATAATTGTCGGGATTCCGGGCGGGAATTGAAGTCGGAATCAAACTTGTTCGTAATCGCAAATCAGCTCGACAAAGGCGCGGAGGACGTGTTGTTTGGCCCAGGGGCCGACGCCTTTGAGGCGCGAGGCGGCTTCGAGGGTGGTGGGTTTGACGGTGGCCATGGCGCGTAGGGTTTCGGTGCTGAGCACGCGGAAGACGGGCATGCGGTACTCGGCGGCGAGGTCACGGCGCAGCTCAGTGAGGTGCTCGAAGAGCGCCTTGTCTATGCGGCCGAGCTGCATGGCTTCGAGCACGCGCTCGGAGCGGCGCTTGAGGGTGGAGGCTCGCACCTGCTTGATGGCGTCTGCCGCCCAAATGCGGCGTGAGAGCCGTGCCGGGGCTTGTTCTTTCATGACCTCTTCGCCCCTGGCTGTGAGGGTGATGAGGGGCATTTCGCCGCCGGAGGTGCAGATGAGGCCGCCCTCTTGCAGGGCGCGGAAAAGGGCGCGGAGTTTGGGGCCGGTGAGGTTGGAGAGTATGCCGTAAGTGCTCAGGCGGGTGAGCTGCGGGGGGAGCCCGGCACGTTGGGAGCCGCGCAGCATGTCGGTTACTTTCGCTCGGCCGAAGATACCTTGCCAGCTGCCATCGGGCAGGCGGCGGCTGGCTCGTGCCACACCGGCGAGCGCCTTGCGTACGGTCACGAGATCTTCGCCTTGTATTTCCTCGATATCGCCGGGTTCTTCGGCATTGCACACGTCGCAGTGGCCGCAGTCACCGGTGGAAGATTCGCCGAAGTAGTCGAGTATCCAGCGCTGGCGGCAGCCGGCGGAGTAGGCATAGCGGGTGATGGCCTCGATTTTGGCGTGGTCGCGGCGTGCTTTTTCCTCGATGGCGGCGGTATCGAGGGGCAGGGCGGCGAAGGGTGTTTCGCGGTTGGTCAGGCGGGTGAGCTTGGTGTTGCTGCCGGGCACGTCGCTGCGGGTGATAGCCCCGGCGTGGATGAGTGCTGCGAGCGAGGTGCCCACAGCCATGGGGTTCACATCTTTGCCGAGTTCTTCACTCATGTGGTCGACGGTCATTTGCAGCTCTCCGTTGCTGTTGCAGCGTGAACGCAGCATGTTATAGACGCTGCGAATGGTCTGTACGGAGGGGTTGCTGCCCTCGAAAAAGAACTCCTGCGTTTTGAGGTCGGCGTGGTTGAAGAGCAGTTCACAGACGGAAAGTTCGCCATCGCGGCCTGCGCGTCCGGCCTCCTGATAATAGGCCTCGATGCTGCCGGGAATCTCGAAATGCAGCACGAAGCGTACATCCGCGCGGTCAATACCCATGCCAAAGGCATTCGTGGCCACGACCACATCCGCCCGGCCGGAGATAAAGGCATTCTGCGAGAACTCGCGCTCTTCATCCGTCATGCCGGCGTGGTAGGCTACCGCGTTGGCTCCGCTGCCGCTGATTTGCTCGAACACGGTCATCACATTCTTGCGTGTGGAGCAGTAGATGATTCCCTTGCGCCACTTGGCAATCACCTGCCGTATGCGCTCGAACTTGGCCTGGCGGTTCTCGCAGTGCGTGATGGCGAAGTCGAGATTGTCGCGCCCGAAGCCGCTGATGATGATTGCCGGGTTGTTGAGCTGTAGCGTGTTGAGAATGTCCTGCCGCACGGCATCTGTCGCGGTGGCTGTCAGTGCTACGGTCTGCGGGTAGCCCAATTCTTGCCGCACGCGACCCAGTCGCAGGTAGTCGGGGCGGAAGTCATGCCCCCACTGGCTCAGGCAGTGCGCTTCGTCTATGGCCAGCAGCCCTACCTGCAGGCTGCGCAACAGGTTCATGAATCCTTCTTGCCCGAATCGCTCGGGCGCAACGTAGATAATGCGCAGCTCACCGCTGCGCAGAGCCCCCATAACCTGTCGGTACTCGTCTGCCCCCAGGGATGAATTCACCGCCGCTGCCGGTACGCCGCGCGCTTGCAGGGCGTCCACCTGGTCTTTCATGAGAGCAATGAGCGGGCTTACCACCACGGTCAGCCCTTCGCGGCATAAGGCGGGCAGCTGGTAGCAGAGCGATTTACCGCCACCGGTGGGCATGATGGCCAGTGAATCCCGCCCGGACATGATGGCACCAACAATAGCATCCTGCCCCGGGCGCAGCTCCTCGAACCCGAAGACGGCGCGCAATACATCCTGCACCTCTGCTATCTGTTGTACCATGCGCGCGTATTATAGCAGGTCGCAGCTCTGATTTCAATGAGGAAAATATAAATAGAGCAAAGAGTGTTGCTCAATATCATAATACAAAACGAAGATGGTGGTAAAATACGTAAATGTAAACATAATGAAAAATATATGACAAAAACATGTTTCTGACGAGATAAAATATCATAATATTATCAAAAGAATTGAAGTGAGTAATATTTTTTTCGGTGGAAGATGGCGCAGTCTGCGAAGCGCGTGGACAAGCTGTAAGGGTGGGGGAAATATACTCCTTAAAAATAGTAGGATAATGATACCCGGACTTTTTTTAGAAAAAAGCCAAATTAACCCCATTGTGCACCTACTGTGTAACTGGGAATTTCTTGCGCATGGTTACACACGCCTGATTATCTGTACCCGTTTTTCGGATTCTGGGAAGGGCGTTTTTTCAGCAATTTTTCGATTTTTTTCAGTAAAAAATCATTTATGGGGTGGAAAAGGGCAGGGGAGATAGCTGTCGGCGGTATCAAAATTTCACCTGAGCGCACGAATTTTGTTCATCGACTCCCGCCGACCCCGGCCCAATCAGTGCTGAAAAATGATGGTCGATGCCTCCGATATGACAGATGGCAATTTGTCTATGTTCAGAAAAAATGAGAAAAACTCCCCCTTTTCTTGAAGGGGATGGCACAGAACTGTCGAATTTTTTAGTGGTTCTGATGATAAAGCCCCTTGATGAAAATGGAAGAAAAATCGCTCCGAACAGCCAGCTGTTCAGCAGGCTAAAAGTACCTGAAAATAGGCAAATACCCCATAGTAAAGTGGGTTATACAATGCAAAAATGGACAAAATAAAGGAGAGAAAGGCCCTTTCCAAGTGATAAACAGCTCGTACGAAAAAGAAGAAAATTACCGAAAATAGCACTAAAATCGGGCTGAAATGGGCTAAAAAGGCTCAAAACAAATAAAGCGCGCTTTACCACCGAGTGCGTCATATTGAGGCGTGGCAGGTTGCAATATGAAGAATATGAATGTGTAAGAGGGTTTTGTGATGTGCGCAGTGTTCTTGGTAGTCTTGTACAGTGCCAAATGGCAATTTGGCGAAGTGAGGGCGAGCGATAGAGAGCGGAATTTTGAGTCCGTAGGACGACAGACAATAGCCGGAGCCGAAGCTGCGTCAGCAGCAAAGTCTCCGGTAGCCGGAGAAAAACATATCGGAGCCCCGCCGGATGGCGGGCCGACAGAAGGCCGCCGCACGGGATTGAGCCATGGTCATCTGTCGGCCCTCCGCGTTCCGCGTCGGGGCTCTCGTTTTTTCATTCTTCCCGGTGGTTTCGCTGCTGGCGCAGCTCCACCACCGGCTACTATCTGCCGCCCCTCGCGGGGCTACCCCCCCCCCGGACTTCGCCAAATTGCAATTTATTTGCCGGGTGTTATACGGCCAACTCGCCAACGCTTCAACCTTAACTTCGGTTCTGTGCAACATGAGCGGCAAATCTGAAATAGCAAAAAGAATCCACCCCCGCGGTGCGCACCGTGGGGGTGGGGAGAAAGATTTTTGTGCCTGGCGGGTTCAGGTCGCGATCCTTAGCCCACCGTTGCTATTACTGCCCGGAAATCTGGGTGTAGGGCATCTTGGACTGGAAGCCGAGCTCTTCGGGGAACTCAGAGAAACCGGACCAGGTGTTGTACTCCTTCAGCCCGCTGCGACCGCAGCTGCCCTGGTAGGGGGGGCGATAGGTGCACTTGTAGGTGGGAGCCCAGAAGGTTACAAGCTCATAAAGGCCATAGCCCATGCGGGTGAAGGTACGGGTAACACCCTCTACCAGACCAACGGAGAAACCGGCGTAGTTGCCCTCCTCGGAGTTCCAGCGGATGATGGTGGTGGGCAGTTCCTCGATGCCGTAGATGATGTTGCCAATGGCACGGCCGAGCTTGCGGGTGGCAGTGTACTCAGACGCGGGGGGCGCCTGAATGTCGGCATACGTCGTGCCGACCATAGCGAGAAGAAGTGTAGAAAGGAGTAAGCGCTTCATGACGTAATCATTCATACCACATTGTCGGGTGCGTTGCAAGCAAAAAGGCAATTTTTTTGAGCGTTTGGGGTATTTTTTGTAAGTTTTTTTTAAGAAAAAGGCCGCAAGCGTGCTTGCGGCCTTCCGGAAACGGTGTGTTGTGGAATGCGGGTCAGAGCGAGAGCTCAGTCTGGCGTTCTTCTTCCGTCAGATAGCAGGCCGGGTCACTGCCGAACCAGTAGCCGTTGGCAAATGCGGCACGGGTGCGGAAACCGCCGCCGCACAGGGCAAAGTGGCGGCAGGTCGCGCAGGGACCGCTGAGCAGTTTCTGGCGCTCCAGCGGGTCATCTGCTCCGCGCAGCTTTTGCAGCTCGGCGGCTGAGGGTTCGGTTGCGGCCTCCCATACGTCTGAGAACTTCTGGGTTTTGACGTTACCGAGGGTGACGGATTGCCAGAACTGGTCGGGGTGAATGTTGCCCTGAGTGTCGATGTTGGCAATACCGCGGCCGGAGGAGTTGGCGCCGCCGCCGTTCCAGCCGAGCAGGCGCAGGGTCTGCGCTGCCAGGGGGCTGCCTTCGCGCAGCTGGCGCAGGAGAATGTAAATGCCGTCTGCCGGCTGCGTGACGGTGAGCAACTCGCGGGTCTGACCACTGTCATGCCAGGCCTGGGCGCGGGCGATGAGCATATCGAGCGCCGCGCGGGCTTCTTCCGGTTTGAGGGCGGCTACATCCACCCCACGCCCGGTGGGCACAAGGTGGTAGAAGCAGACTCGCTGTATCCCTTCGCTCTCAATGAAGTCGAGTATCTGCTCCATACTCTGCACATTGTTGCGGGTGAGGGTAAGGCGCAGGCCGGTTTTCTGCCCGACTTCCTCGCAGCGGCGGAACCCGCGTATCGCGCCGTCGAAGGCGCCCTGCACGCCGCGGAAGGAGTCATGCACGGCACCGATTCCGTCGAGCGATATGCCGACGTAGGCTACGCCGAGTCTCTTGAAAAGCGCGGCATATTCGGGGGTTATGCGAGTGCCGTTGGTGGAGATGGTAACTTTGAGCCCGCGGTCGGTGGCGTGTTCGAGCAGCTCCGGCAGGTGGGGGTGCAGCAGCGGCTCGCCACCCGAGAGCAGCAGGGCATTCACCTGATAGTCTGCCAGATTGTCGATGACGGCATGACACTGCTCCGGGGTAAGCTCACCCGGGTACTGCTGCGCGTGGGAGTCCGCATAGCAATGCACGCAACGCAGGTTGCAGGTACGCGTGATATTCCATACCACGATGGGCTTGCGCGTACGGGAAGATGTGGGCGTGCAGGCGGCAGTGCTGGCGTGCGGAGCGGTAGAGCCGTGCCCCAGGCCGTAGCGTATGTGATCGGCGGGCTGCTCGGCGCCGCACCATAAGCGGGTGATGTTAATCATGGACTTTTGAGAATGTAGAGGCGTGAGTTAAGCTTGTGGTGTGCGCAGGGCGGCGGGTATGTAATTGCACAGGGGTTCGGCGGCCATCATGTCACCGCAAGTGCCGAAGGCTCGGGCGCGCGAACCGCCGCAGACTTTGCGGTACTCGCACCGGCCGCACTTACCGCCCAGGGCATCGTCATCCCTCAGCTGAACGAAGAGGGGGTGGCTGCGATACAGGGTAGCCAGGTCGTCTGTGCGTACGTTGCCTGCGGTGAGGGGCAGGAACCCGCTGGGCTGTACATCGCCGGTGTGCGAGATGAAGAGTACCCCCTTACCATCGCGGGTGGGGATAAGGTGGCGCGGGGGCTGCCCGCCCTGACGTGCGGCCTGCATCAGCACGCGGCGGTAGTGGTGCCCCTCTGTCGTCTTGATGGCGAAGGGGAGCTCGCTGCGCAGGGTTTGCAGGCGCTGCCACACGCTCTCCAGGTCATCGGCCGAGGGCAGGTCGGTTGCCGTGGCGCGCCCTGTGGGTACCAGCACGAACACGCTCCAGACATCGGGCTTGAGCTCGCGCATGAGGTCGATGAACCCCTCCAGCTCACCCAGGGTGCTTTTGGCCAGAGTGGTGTTGATTTGCAGTTGTATGCCGGCTTCCATGGCGGCACGGGCCGCCTGCAGGGTGCGCTCAAAGGTGTGCGGCACGCCGCGGAATCGGTCATGGCTTTCGCGGGTGGCGCCATCGAGGCTCAGGCTCATGCTGACCACTCCTGCTGCGTGCAAGGCGGCAAAGTCGGCGTGCACCAGTCGGTTAGTCGCGGCGGGGCTCAGCGCCACGCGCAGCCCGCGCTCAGTCGCGCGGGCGATGAGCTCGTGGATGTCCGCCCGCATCATGGGGTCACCACCGGTGAGCACCAGCATGGGCGGCGCCAGCTCGGCTATTTTGTCCACCAGGGCCAGTGCTTCCTCATGGTTCAGTTCCTGCGGGTGTGGCTGTGGTTGGGCAACTGCCCGGCAGTGCCGGCAGGCCAGAGCACAGGCGCGCGTGACCTCCCAGAAGAGGATGAACGGGCGCTCGGCAAAGTCAACCGTGGGAAAGTGCGGGTGGGCGGCCATGGCGGTACAGTGGGGCGTTACTGCTGAGAGAAGCCCTGCAACAGGGTCTGCAGCGCCTGAACCTGCTGCTGCCTGTTGGTGGTTGTGCCGGAGGCGGCAGGAGTGGTAACGGGTTGAGCGTTGTAGGTAGTGCTGCCGGTGAGCAGGCTCTGCAGCTTGCTGACGGTGCTCTGTTTCAGACAATCCGTGTATTTCTTGCCGCCCTGCCAGTTGTTGAAGGTGAATCGGGCGTATGAGGGAACGGCATTTTCAGTACGAGCTACGCGCAGGCGCTGGAAACCGCGGCTGAAATAGTCATACTGAGCGTCTGCCCCATAGTACTTCATCTGGGTGAGTTCATCGGAGTTGATGAGGGTGGTGGTCGTGGGGGTGAACAGCTCGGTGCGGCTCACGGTTTTCACTGCGCAGGAGCTCAGTGCCAGGGCAAGTACAGCGATGGAAAGCAGTTTCTTCATATCGCGCGCCTATATACCACACTCTACCCATTCAGTCAAGCCGAACTTTGCCATCACTTTTGACTTCACATTCCGGGGAAAATATGCTTAAATAGGACTGTAATGAGTGTTGGAGACGGACGAGAGGGTAAGGTACGCGCCGCGCTGCACGGTAAGGGGCAGCTCGGTGGCGGGTTGGCCGGTCTTAGTCTGCCGCGCCAGATTGTGCATATCGCGCTCTGGCCATTGTTGGAACAGGTGCTGAGCTTTGTGTGTGCGTCCACCTCATTGTTTCTGGCTACCCACATGGGTACCGAGGGTGATGTGACCGAGCAGATTGCAAGCGGTATAGGTGTGACCGGCTATGTGATGTGGCTGGGCTTCCTCATGCAGGGGGCTGTGGGTATGGGTGCCACGGCTATTGTAAGCCGCATGACGGGTGCGCGCAAGTTCGGCGAGGCCAACTACGCCGCCAACCAGTCCGCTGTGCTGGGGTTTTTGGCCGGTGTGCTCTCGGCGGTACTCATGTACCTGACGGCGGATTTTCTGGTGACACGCGCGCTGACACTCAGCCCCTACGCTCAGGAGGTCGCACTCACCTACATGCACACCGGTTGTTGGGTGGCGATATTTTCAGGTATTGTGTTTGCGGTGAATGCCGCCCTGCGTGGCGCGGGCGACACGCGCACGCCCTTCTTGATTATGCTGGCGGTGGATGGGCTTAACATCGTATTCAGTATTATTTTTGTGCGGGTGTGCGGGCTGTTTATCGAAGGGCTGGCGCTGGGCATGATTGCCGGCATGGCCGTGGCCGCGGCCATATTGGTGAGTATATTGGTTCACCGCTCGGTGAAGATACGGCGGGAGATGGCAGCTGCGGCGGTTGACGGGCCGGATGCTTATGCTGCCACCCAATCCCCCACGTATGTGCCGCCGATTTACCTGAGCCTGCGCTCACTGCTGCCCAACTGGAGCAGCATGTACCGCATTCTCGCCATCGGTTTGCCGCAGGCGCTGGAAATCGGCGGTATCTGGCTTATTCAGATTTACGTGTTGCGGGTTATCTCCGGACTGGGGGATGCTTACGTCGGCGCGCACAACATTGCCATACGCATTGAGAGCATGAGTTTCTTGCCCGGCTTTGCCATCGGTATGGCCGGTGCCACACTGGTGGGGCAGTACCTGGGGACGGGAAGTGTGCGTATGGCCCTGAGCACCATTCGTAAGTGTGTTCTTTACAGTGTTGTGTTCATGAGCCTGATGGGCGTGGCGTTTTATGCTTTCCCCGGGGTGTTTGTCGAGATTTTCGCTTCGAACTCCGAGGGGCTCATGCGTGCAACGGTACCGGTGGTGCAGGTGTTCCTGCTGGTGGAGCCATTTTACGCCGCCATGCTGATGATTAAGATGTGCCTGCGCGGTGCCGGCGATACGCGCCGTGTCATGTACGTGTCGTATGGCTGCATGGGCTTCTTCCGAGTGGGCTGCTTGTTCCTGTGGACGATGTTGTGGCCTGAAACTCTGTCGCTGGTGGGTATCTGGCTGCTCTTCACCGTTGATTTGGCGGTGGAATACGCCATCCTCAACCGCATGCTCATCGGGTTGAAATGGGCCCGCCGAAAGGTCTGAGTTCTACGCCCATCCCCGGTATGCGCAGAACCGGTTCCGCACGCCGCAGGGACTCATGTTGCAAATTTCAGGAAAACAAAATCCCCGTGTGCTCGGGGAGAGTACACGGGGGAGGGGTGATTGAGAGGTGCGCCGGAAATCAGAAGCCGAAGCCCATGCCTACGCGGGCTCCGAGACCCTTCTGCCTTTCGCCCAGCTCAGGAGATGAGGTGGTGCCCCAGTACTGAACGGCGCCAAACACATAAAAACTCTCGTTGATGTCGTAGCGCAAGCCGATTTCGGCAGCATAATTAAAGCCGTATTCACCCTTGATGTTGGCTTTGATGCTGCGGCCATCGCCATAGTAATCGGGAATTATCTCGGAGCCATCGGTATAACCCAGGCCGAGATTGCCTCCGACAAAGCAGGAGAAACCGTAACCCAATGAGGCAGAATAGCGAATGCCGGGGGTGATGGCATAGTTATATACTGTAGCCTTCCATCGCCCTTCATCGTAAATGCTATCGCTTCCGGTGTTCCAGCTGAAGCGCAGCGTAACAGCCCAGTTTTCGGTGAAATTGTAAATGCCGGTAAGATCCGCGCCTACGTGCTGCATGTCATAGTCCTCATGAATAGAGGTCAACATATTCGAGTAGGTGGCGCTGATTTCAATACCGAAGGGGTTGTTGCTGACAACATCTTCGTATTCAACGGAGTAGTACGGCTCGGGGCGGCGCGGCGGCAGGTTGTCAGTGTAGGCGTCGTAGATGGGAGCGGCATCTGCTGCCGCAGCAACAGCGAGAGAGAGAATAAGCGATTTCTTCATGATGTGAATTCGATGTGCTTACATTCTAATGTATGGAGCCCGAGCTGTAAAGTTTTTTTATCCCGGGGTGCAATAATCCGCAATCCCGGGGGGGAATTGCGGATTGTTGAATGCGGATGTTGAGTGTTGGTTCAGTGCCCGCAGTGGCGGAATGCTGCTGCCGGTATGGGGACGCGCGGGGTCTGTTTGCCATCGTGCGGGCCGCGGTTCCATTCGAGCTTCATGGTGCCCGGGGCGGCTGCTCCCTGTACTACGGTGATGGTGATGGGGTGCAGGCCGGCTTTAAGCGGTATACCTTTCTTGCCGGTTCGCGCGGTGTCGAGTTCGACCGTGTTGGCGGCGGCTGATTCCGTGGCGGTGGTGCCGGGGGTGTAGTTGAAGTCGGCATCTACCAGGTTGAAGTTGTGGAGCTTGACGAAAGCCTTGCTGCCGGGAACCTCGCTGAGAGTCAGGTAGAAGTGCCAGTGGTTGCCGTCATCGGGCACATTGATGTAGCCGGTGTAGGTGGTGACGGTGCCGGCCGGCAGGGTGGCTGTGGTGGGGTCTGCTACCTGAAGGTCGAGCGTTGCGGGGGCATTCACCCCGGCCGGAACCCAGGGAGCGGTGGCCTGAACCTGCTGCACGAAGAGCCCCTGCTGCGTGGCTTGTTGAGCGGGCGGATTGGCGGGCACGAGGTTCATGTCATAGCTGCGGAACCCGCCGCAGCTGTTGTTGCGGCGCGGGGCTTGCGGGTCGCGGTAGTAGTCATACGCGCGGCGATTCCACAGTGCCAGATGGTGCAGGAACTGCTGCATGTCCGGGCACTTGCCCTCGGGCAGAGGGTTGCTTTCATGCGGGTCGGCTTCGGTGTCGAAGAGCTCCCAGGCCTCCGTGCCGGACTTCACGCCGGTACGCAGGGCCTTCAGCCAACGGTTGCTGCGGTTGTCGAAGAAGATGAGCACCTGTTGCTCGCCGCGCACGCGGCCTTTCTTGTTCGCTGTATAGTCGCGGTACTGGGCCATGCCGCCGCCGAAGGCGTACTCCGCATAGAGCACGCGGTCAGGCTGGCTGCTCAGCGTGTCATGCCCTTGCAGCAGGGGCAGCAGGGAGGTGCCGTCGCAGCGGGCAGGTACGGGAACCCCGGCCAAATCGGCTACCGTGGCCATCCAGTCCTGGAACTGGGTGGGGGTGGTGCTTACCAGACCTTCTTTCACGATACCCGGGGCGTAAACCACGCAGGGTACGCGCAAGCCGCCATCGAAGACGTCGCGTTTAATGCCGTCGTGGTTGCCGTAGCTGCGGAAGAATGAGGGGTCCTGTGCCGGGGCGGGGTGGTTGGCAAAACCGCCGACGGCGCCCGGCTCATCGTGCGAGCCGTTGTCGCTGGTGAAGATGATGACGGTATTTTCTGCGATGCCGAGGTCTTCGCAAAGCTTCACCAGGTCACCCACGCCTTCATCCACTCGGGTAATCATCGAGGCATGGCGCCGGGCGGTCATGAGCTTGTGGGCGGCATTGCTGCCGTAGCGGGCGGTGGCATAGCTCTGCCAGGCCTCGCGGTACTGGGGGTGGATGAAGGTATCCCACTCAGCGGGGCGGGCGGTGTTAATCATCTGCCCCGGAGTGCCCAGCCACTGCACACCGCCATTCAGACCGCCACCGGCGGGGTAGGGACCGGCGGGTATACCCAGGCGAGCATGAGGAGCCACATAGGTGAGCGCCAGGAAGAACGGCTTGCTGCCGTCTGCCTTTTTCTGATCCGTAATCCATTTCTTGGCACGGGCGGTGAAGAGGTCGGTGCAGTAGCAACCATCGAGCTTGTCGGTAATCATCTCATCGCCGTCCCAGATGGCGTTGCGATGGGTCTCGGGGTCGGCGTTGCTTTCTTCTTTGGGGTAATGACGGTGGCCGGCCAGGTGGTTATTGTAGCCGAAGAAATAGTCGAACCCTCGCTTGGTGGGCCAGGCCGGGCAGGTGGCAGGTGTGCCCCCGCTCTCACGCCCGCCGCCGATACCCCACTTGCCGATGAGGGCCGTGCTGTAACCGGCGGCTTTCAGCACGGTGGCCAGCGTGTGACCGTTTTCGAGGGCGGCGTCGAAACTGTTGTTGCGAATCACCTCCGCATGCCCCTGGTGCAGACCGGTGAAGAGGGAGGCACGCGCCGGCGCGCAGACCGGGGCGCAGGTGTAGTGGCGGCGCAGCTGGGCCCCCTGAGTGGCCAGGCGGTCGAGGGTGGGGGTGTCGATTTTCGGGGTGTCGGCGTGCTCGGCCGGTTGGTTCAGCCCAAGGTCACCCCAGCCCATGTCATCCACCAGTACCAGTATGATATTGGGCTTCTGTGATTCTTCTTTCGCTGTAGCCCAGCAGCTTGCCAGGGCCAGCACAAGCATCGTGAAAATGGCTCGTTTCATCGTTGCTCCACTATACCAGATACCCCGATTCGTTGCAACCATAAAGTGCCGCATCAAGGTGGGGTGTACATTTATTCGCCGGTTGGTCGGGGCGGTGCATGAAAAACGCGAGGTACAGGGCCGTACCTCGCGTTGAAAAAGGGGGATTCGTAGAATCAGTTGTTGGCTACGTGGCCGGTCGCCGGCTGTTCTTTGCAGAATCGGCTGGTGTAGAGGCAATCGAGCACGGCGGGCAGGCCGCGCTTCATGCCTTCCATGGCCTTGCGGGTGGCATGGGGCAGGGTACGCTCATCGAGCTTGTGCTGGCCGTAGAAGGTGCCGGCAATCTGGCGGATGTTCTCCTCTATCCACTTGCTGTTGAAATCAGCGCGGCGAGCCGCGCGGCTGACATCGACGAGTGCTTGGTGCAGGGCTTTGTCTGCCGGCTGTTCATTGCCGGTGCTGCCCACCACGAAGATGTCGTGGAAGTTGATACTGCGCTCCGTGCGGAACCCTTTGCGCACACTGCGTTCATGCACCACAGCTCCCACCATGGTGCCATCGCTGTAGGTGGCATTCACCACGTACACGCGGCCGGATACCTTGTCACCCAGCTGTTCGCGCAGGGTATCGCGCGCCATGCGGAAATCCTGCACATCCTGCGGGGCCTGGTAGATAATGGCTTCTACCGGGGTCACGTTGTCATTACCCGGCAGCTGGCGGGCTGCTGTCTGCAGCATGGCGGCCAGTTCCATTGCGCCGGGGTTGGTTGTTTTAAGGGGGACTTCGTAGGTGGAGATGTAGTTGGCAATGATGGCTCCCTTTCTGTTGACCAGTTGCATGGTTCGTACACAGAAGTTGCCGAGCCGCTCACTGTCGGCATCCCATGTTACTTCGCCGCCACCCATCCAGCCGTTCGGCAGGGTGTAGGTCACGGCAGCGGTTTTGCAGTGCGTATCCTGCAAAACTACCTTGGTGGCAGCGCTCAGACTGCCCGCAGCCAGCATAAGGGCGGCTGCTGTCGCGGTGATCAGTGTTCTTGCACTCATGACACCTGCATTGTGTCAGAATCGTTCCATATTGTCAATACTAAAGTATTCCTAAATTATTACGGATTGACAAAAAAAGAATTTTGGTGTATAAGGTGCGCCGTTATGGCAGGTCTTATCATAGCGCCGAAGGCGCGCATATTCCACGGGCACGATTGGGTGTATGGCACGGAGGTTCGCACGGTGTTCGGCAATCCGGCACCCGGCGATGTGGTGCTGCTGAAGGACCAGCGCGACCGCTACCTGGGCTCTGCCATGTACAACCCGCACTCTCAGATTGTGGCCCGTCGTTTCTCGCGGCGCAAGCAGGACCTCGACCGCGATTTCTTCGCCCGCCGCATATCGCAGGCCATGATGTTGCGTGAGCGCTGGCTGCCGGGTGAAGAACTCATGCGCCTGGTGTGGAGCGAGAGTGACGGCCTGCCCGGGCTGATTGTGGACCGCTATCGCGATGTGCTGGTGGTGCAGACTCTCACCATCGCCATGTACCAGCGTCTGGGGCTTATCAGGGATATTTTGGGTGACCTGCTTGAGCCGCGTGCTATCATTGTGCGCAATGATTCCCCCATGCTGGTGGCTGAGGGGATTGAGCCCTCGACTTATGTTGCCGCCGGTGAAATGCCCGCCCCCTTCGAGGCAACCGGCCGCGGCCTGAAGTTCATGATTGACCTGGCCACCGGGCAGAAGACCGGGCTTTATCTCGACCAGCTGCAGAATTATGCCGACGTGGCGAAGTTTGCCCGCGGTCGGCGTGTGTTGGACTGCTTCTGCAACCAGGGCGGCTTTGCCCTCGCCTGTGCCAAAGCCGGTGCCGCGAGTGTGACGGCTGTGGATATTTCGGAGGAGGCTATCGCAGCCGTGCGCCGTAACGCTGAACTCAACGGCGTGCAGGTGGAGGCGATTGCTGAGAATGCTTTTGACTTCCTGAAGCGTGAGAGCGATGCCGTGCGCAAGGGGGCAGACCCCAAGTGGGACCTCATCATTCTTGACCCGCCCAGCTTCACCCGCAATAAGAAGAGCCTCAGCGGGGCCATGCGCGGCTACAAGGAGATTCACCTGCGCGCCATGCAAATGCTGCCTGTCGGTGGTGTGCTTTCTACCTTCTGCTGCTCGCACCATGCCAGTGCAGGGGTCTTCAAAGAGACTATTGCCGAGGCCGCCGTGGACGGTCACTGCACGCTGCGACTGGTGGCCAACCATGGCCAGAGCCCCGATCACCCCGTTCTGCTGAATATCCCTGAAACAGAGTATCTGAAAGGCTTTACGTTCGAGATGGTGCCCGGTCGTTAATTTTGAACAGAACTGAATATGAAGTTTTTTGCTCCCCTGTTACTGAGTTCTCTGACTGTTTGCCTGTATTCTGCCCAAGCTGCACCCGTGGTGGCGCCCGTATCGCAGAAAATTGAGGTGAAGGTGCTGAGCTACAAGACGATAGGTGACAAAGCCGGTGATGTCTCGCCGGCTGATTTTGAGCGCGAAATGCTCTACCTGAAAGAGTCCGGTACAGTGGTCGTAAGCCCGGCAGATTACATGGCCTGGCGCGAAGGACGCAAGAAACTCACGGCCCCCGGCGTGCTGATTGCCTTTGAGCGCGCAGATGAGGGCTTTACCCGGCACGCGCTGCCGGTGCTCAGTCGCTGCGGGTTCTCCTACATGGTCGCTACGGGGGTGGAAAGCTTGCCCGGTACCAGCTGTAGTCAGGTGAGTGACGATGCCTCTTTTGCGCACGCTGTCAACTTCGGCTCAACTGCGACCGATGAAGAGGTGCTGGAGAATGTGAAAGCCTGTACGCCTGCCGTGCAAATCGTGCCGGAAAACGTGGTGATTCCAGAGTTCTCGGACGATGATGTGGCTGAAGATGTAGGTGAAGACGAGCTGGAACTGGTAGCAGACCCCGCTCCTGCCGCACCCGCTCCTGCACCCGCTGAGCCCGCTGCGCCCGCTCCCGCCGCGCCAGCACCCGCCGAGCCTGCACCCGCTGCGCCCGCTCCCGCCGAGCCAGCACCCGCCGAGCCTGCACCTGCCGCGCCTGCTCCCGCCGAGCCCGCTCCTGCTGCACCCGCCCCCGCTGAGCCCGCACCCGCCGAGCCCGCTCCTGCTGCACCCGCCCCCGCTGAGCCCGCACCCGCCGAGCCTGCCCCTGCTGAGCCCGCCCCTGCTGAGCCTGCGCCGGAAACACCTGCTGCTCAGGAAGAATTGCCCCC
>JAZRKM010000041.1:0-12444 GCA_045646325.1 Akkermansia sp.
ACGACAACATTAGCGAGCTGGCAACCGGTGCCCGAGCCCACCACGGCAACGCTTTCCCTGCTGGCTCTTGCGGGCTTGGCTACCCGCCGCCGTCGCAAGTAATTCGCAACACAAGTTCCGTGCAGAGATCCCAAGCTCCGCAACATGCACCCGCCCACGGTTTCATAGCCTGGGCGGGTTTTCTTTTAGCCTATCGATATTAAATCCCGTTGAATCTCCCTCATGACTTTAAGTGATTGAAATAGCTGTGCACGCGTTTCTTTGCATTCTCGCGGATATTGTAATAATACAGGCGGAAATCACAGCTGTGAAGGGCAAACTCTCCGATTCCTTTATCACATGCGGGCTGGTCGGTAGTGCCGACCACCAGCACTTCGTATTGGCGAGCCGGGTCATACTTAACTTGTGCAGAGTAACGCTCGCGCGTATCCAAAGCTCCCAGATTGCGGGAATCTCCGGCCTCGGTCAGTTCATTATCCCGGCTCCATGACACGGGGTTGATGGATAATGCACCCTTGTGACACACCAGATTGAAGCCGCCGAACTTGCCGTCCTTCATGAACTCACAGTTCCATGATATGATGACTCGGGTATCGGTCTCGCCTTCAGCGAATTTCAGGTGGGGATTTGACTGGAAGTATTGCCGGGAGTATGAGTACCCCAGCGCGTAGGCTGCCACCATGCGGCTGTACACTTCCGGGTGGCTTGCCATGTACTCAGATAAGAGAAACTTAAGCACATTGGAACCTTGGGAATGACCGGCCAGAATGAACGGGCGGCCGTTGTTGAAATGGGTCAGGTAGTATTCAAACGCCGCCAGTTCATCGTGATACGGCACACCGGCCACCAGCTTTTCCTGTTCCTCAAGTGAGCAGCTGAGCGATTTCATGGCGTTCAGTTGTCGATAGTACGGGGCATAGATATTCGCCACACCCTCGAAGCACGAGGCCTGCTCGGCATACACTCCGGGAGCCTGCTCCCGCATGGATTTGTTATTTATCGTGTTCACCATTCCATCCGCCTCGGTCGGCATCCAGCAGGTGGGGTAAAGGTAAAACACATCCACCTCCTTGCCGGCATCAGAAATCTTCACCCAGTTGCCGATATCTGCATAGTTGATTTCGTACGGCAGAGACGCCGGTGCTTCATTATCAGCAACCGCCATGGCGGCCACCCCCATTACCGCAATGACAAGCAGCGCTGCCACTATTTTCATTGTTTTCATTTAGGAGCTAAATATTCTAGAGACTCTTCCTAAGCTGCCGCCCTCCTTTTGACACGAATAAGCTATTTCTTCTTGTTTTTTGTCCGGATGAGCGCAAATGATTTATAGCATAATACAGTGTGGGCGGTCAATCCATTTTTTGCGCGATATTGTAGCGTAGATGCTGCGTCCCGAGCGTAGCGAGGGCGCGGAGCGAAGTATCAGTGGATATTTGGCTACGCAATAGATAATATAGAGCCCGAATGGAGAGGTAGAGGACTTAGCTACAACATATAGCAACCCTCACTGCCACCCGCCTTCTAATATTTTTTGTCTCAGCCCCGGGTTTCGCCGCTGCGCGGTTCCACCCGGAGCTCTGTCTTTCGCTCTCACGGGGCTAACCCCGGACTTCGCCAAATGGCAATTTAGCGGCGAGTGTGAGCGTGTACGAACATTCACTACGACGGCGTAATCCGTCGTAATCTCGCTGCTCCGTCAGGAGCAATCTCGCTCAGCAGTTCTGCTGAATCTCGCTTTCGGCGCAAGCCGAAAATCTCGCCTTATCATTAAGTTCGGCGGGCGTTCCGTACGCGGAATTTGCTCAGGAATCCGCTGTTTTTTTTCAGCAGTTTCGCACAGTCAGTGTGACTGTATGCCCGGGCTTGCTCCAGGGGAGTTCGGCCGGCGTGGTCAGCGATGTTGACCTCGATGCCGGGGGCGGCAAGCAGCAGTTTCAGGCACTCGATATGGCCGCCACAGGCGGCAGCGTGGAGAGCAGCCCAGCCATCGCCATCTTGTCGGTTGACCTCGATGCCGGTGGCTGTGAGAAGAATCCGTACACACTCTGTGTGTCCCTTCCAGGCGGCTTTCATGAGCGGGGTTGTACCGGATTGGTTCACGCTGTTAACATCTATCCCCGGCATCGCAAGGAGCAGTTTCACACACTCATGGTGCCCCTTCCAGGCTGCCTGATAGAGGGGAGCACCTGCATTGATGTCAATCCCCGGTACGCCGAGCAGTAATTTCACACATTCGGTATAGCCGTTGGCCGCTGCCCGGCACAGGGGGGAAACGCCGCTGCCCGACTTCTTGTTGAGCTCAATGCCGGGGGCAGCGAGCAGCAGTTGCACTATCTCAGTATGCTTTTGCTGAATAGCCTTGTCGAGGGGCGTTTGCCCGGAGTGATTCGCTTTGTTGACGTTGACTCCGGGAATTCTCAGCAGCTCTCTGACGCTCTCGGGTTGGTTCGCTGCAACGGCGCGATAGAGGGCGGTCCTGCCTTTCAGGTCCGTTTTGTTGGCGGCTGCCTCTTGCAGTCGAGTGAGAATGTCATTGAGCATGGCGCCATTCTATCACATTGCAGAACAGTGTGCAAGAATTTGACGAAAAGAATCTTTGCGTCGGTATTACGGTAAGGGAGTGAGTGTTTGCAGGGCTTCCTCGGGGCGCGTGGAGATGGGGTTGATGTTGAGGGTGCCGCACTCGTGGCGCTGCGGGTCGAGCCGGCAGACAACGATTCCGCGGGGGCGGTTGTTGCTGCTGACGGCTTTCATGGCGCGCGCAAGCGGTGTTTCTGCTCCCGGTGTGCTGTTCGGGCAAAGCTTGGCTTCGAGTTTCAGCAGGGCTTCTTTTTCTTGTGCGGGGTAGCCGAAACTTCCGTTCGGCAACTGCTTGAACGTGGCCGGCAGCAGTATACAGCTGTTGCCCCACACGGTTGCCGCCTCGGGGTGGGCTGCCATGTAGCTTTGCAGGCGGGTGGCTGCGGGGACATTGTACCCGGGTAGGGTGGGCGTGTCGCCATACGCGCAGCAGATAACGAGCACGGGCAGCTTGTGCTCTGCGGCAAGTGCAGCGGCCTGCGCCGGTGATGTCGCGACCTTCAGTGCCGATTGCGGAGCGTGCGATTGGCAGAAGTCGGCAGCTTGTTTTGCCTGAGCTCCGGCCAGCCCCAGACAGCGCAGGTGAGCGATGTCACCATCGGGCTTGCGCACGACGAGTATCTGCTGTCCCGGACAGTTGAAATCAGGGTATGCCGCAATGGGTTTTCCCCATACCTTGCTGAAGTTGGCAAGATTCCAGGGTGGGTTTTTCCATTCCCACAGGGTGAACCCGCAGGCTTGGCGCCATTCGCCGAGGTAAGAGTCGATTTTTTCGCCCAGTTCACTGAGCAGGATGAGCTCCGAATGGCCATCTTTTGTCAGCACGCGTATGGCTGCGGGGTTATCGTAAAGTGCCACGAGCTGCCCTGTGACGGCAGGGGCATGGAGCCGCTTCCATTCGCGTGCCGGCAGCGTGGCGGTATCGAACGTCGGGGCTGGTGCCGGGAGCGAGGGTTGCGGCTGTTGCGTTGCGCCTTGGCGAATGATGGTTTCGATACATTTATCGGCCATGTTGCGGTAGTGAACGATATCGGCGTGTGAGGGGGTGTCACCATAGGGGGTGGCGGTGGATACGCCGATGGCCAGCAGGTATTCCCACACAAAGAGCTCGCGCCGTGCGTCGCCTTGCCGGTGGTATACGGCCGCCAATGCCGGGGTGAGCCCGGCACGCTGACCGTTGCTGCACAGCAGCTCGAGCTTCATAGCCTCATCGGGCGCTTCTCCGCTTTCCATCAGGTATTCCACGCAGTCGCGGCAGACTTGTTCGTCCGCCACCTGCCAGAGCATGGCCAGCAGCAGGGCATCGCGTCGCAGGCGGGCGGCTTGAGCTTCATCCGTACACAGGGCGGCTGCCGCCAGACGCGTGGCGGGCATGTGCCCTTCTTTCTGCATGGCGGCTACCAGTTGTGCGGCTTCTTTCATCTTACCGGCGGTTTTCAGGGCGTGCACGAGTCGCAGGCCGCTCATGGCATATTGACCGCTCAGGCAGCGCACCGGACACTCGGGCCAGGCCAGCACGGTGTCAGTCATGCCGTGGCGCAGCAGGTGCGAGATGACGCGTGCCGTAAGCTCCGGGCTTTCATCCTGCGCGTGCTCTTTTGCGAGAGCCAGCAGTTCGTCTGCGGCCTGCCTGCGCCCGGCTTCAGTGGCCGGCAGGGTTCCGCTGACGGTGGCGGCGCGCCGCAGATTGTCGGCAAGAGCGTCCTCATGGCCCAGCGCGGCGATTGTCATTTCATCCGCCATCCCCATGGCTTCGCCATAGTGTGCCAGCGGGGCAAGCTCGCCTTCGTAGTGGGTGAAGAGGGTGATGAGGGCCAGGGGGCTGACGCCGCGCAGCTCGCGCTGGCAGATGATGAGCGGCCAGAGCCCGGTGCGGTTGAGCACCCGTGCCAAGCGCGTGCAGGCCAGCCCGAGTTCCTGCTCATAGCCTTGTTTTTCCATGACGGCGAGCAGCAGGGTCAGGCGGTGCAGCAGTTGCGGGGTGTGGTGCAGGGCTGTCTGCAGGATGGGGGAGTCGGAGCCTTGTGCTCTCAGCGTGAGTTCTTCATCCTCCGGGGCGAAGTCAATGGTGAGGCCATCTTGCGACAGACTGAATGCGAGGCGCAGGTAAATGGGCAGCTCCATATCCCGCTGCTCAGGGCGCACGGCGGCACATTCCTCCAGCGCGGTGGCCAGTATGGCGCCTGTGCCGTGGTGTTCCTTGACGGAGGCGAGGTGTTTTTCGAGCGATTCGAGGCTCTTGTCGAAGGCAGCGCTGAGGGTGGTGGGCTTTTCATCGGGCAGGCCGAGAAGGGCGGGGCTCCACTGCGGCAGGGTCGGTGCGCTGGCGTCGGGCCAACGCGGGTTGCAGCCCTGATGGGGTGAGCTTTCCGTGAGTGGTTGCCAGTCGGCCAGCCCTCCGCCCAGGGCCAGCATGCAGCGCGGCGCCAGTGCCTGCAGTTCATCGGGCAGGGCGGCATTCTGCTTGCGGAGCTGTGCAGCGGCGAGGTCCGGGGTCTTGTACCACCGGTGAACCTGCAGGGCGGTCAGGCAACTTTCAGGTATATCGAACCCGAAGTCATTGTAATACAGAATACCGCGACTCATCAGCCAACGCAGCAAATCTTCCGGCTGTCGGCTGAGCAGCTCGTAAGCAAAGAGGTTTTTACCGCGCGCCAGTGCAAGTGTAGCTCGCTCATCCTGCCATATCAGGGCAGCCAGCAGGTTCTGCACGCGGTCTCGACCGTTGCTCAGGGTGGTGGCGGTGCCGCCGTTGAGAGTTCGCTCGGTCTGTATGAAGCTGCTCAGCGCATGCCGCATGTGCCGGGCAATATCCTGCTCGCGGGCAAGGGAGAGCACCACGGGACGCCCATCGCGGTAATCGCTCAGGAACTCATGGGCGTAGCGGGCATCGACCATACGGCGGCCGAAGTTGCCGCACCAAGCCATCATGGCGCGGCGCAGCATGTCCAGTTCTGTCAGGGTGAGCGGCGCGGGGCTGTTGAGCCATTCTTCCAGCCCCTGCAGACGCTCGGAGAAGGTGCGGTGCTCGCAGATGAAGTCGCGCATGCGCAGCACGAACTCCCGCCCGGGATTCTCAGCCTTGCGCGAGCGTGCAGCGTATAGCTCGCGGTAGGTGAGCAGGTGGCTGAGCTGCTCTTGCTCACTCTCGCTCAGTTGGCTGAGCGCGGCATCGATACGCGTATCCGGCAGGCTGAGTTGGTAAAAGGCCTCGGCGTTCCCGGGCTCATTCAGCAGGGTGCGGATGTGCTGCTCGAAGGCTGAGGCGATTGCACTCAGGCCGAGGAGGGCGGCGGTGATGATGGGGAAAAGTTTCATTGTTGCAGGAATCGAACTTGATTCGGTTGGGTGTTGAGGAATTCATCCATGCTGAGGTTGAAGGCAAAAATGCGCTGAAGCAACACGTGCCTGCTGCCCGCATCGGCATTGCCTATCAGGGTAATGCCTGAGAGTACATCGTTGTTGAACCGTGTGCTCTGGTAGGCCATTTCAGATGGTATGACCGCGGGCTGTAACTGCGTGTAGCCGTCCGGCTGTACCTGGTGGTGGTTAGCCAGGGTGTTGAGCTCGTGGCAAATTTGCGGTGAGTAACTGCCGTCATCTTCGGCGTACACGAGCAGGAACACATAGCGCTGCGACCATTCGTGCGCGGCATCGGGGTGTTGGCTCAGGTAGTGCCGGAAGGCGGTATCTTTTCCACCGCCTCGGCGCCCCAGAAAAAG
Organism: Akkermansia sp.; assembly: GCA_045646325.1. Classification (GTDB taxonomy): domain Bacteria; phylum Verrucomicrobiota; class Verrucomicrobiia; order Verrucomicrobiales; family Akkermansiaceae; genus Akkermansia. The sequence continues at coordinate 6,306 of JAZRKM010000041.1, forward strand.
AATAACCGTGTTCACCCCTCGCAATTCACTGTAGACCAGCGCTTCATTTGCTGTGGCCGCCACGGGCAGGCAGGGCTTATCTTGGCCCTGCGCCGACTGCTGTTGCTGCCACTGCTTTACCAGTTGCAGACCCTCGGCAGTCAGGGAAATGGTACCGGTGTTGCCCTTGCCTTTTGCGGCCGGTTTATCCTCGATAATCCAGCTGTTGGCCTTGCCATCGGGCGTGATGAATTGCAGGCTCAGCTGCCCCTTGATAGCAGTGGGGCTTACCGAGAGCAGCCGTACATGCAGGGTGCCGAGGTTGGCCGTGGGCAATGGTATAAAACCGTTGTCTTTCAGCCATTGAGCCACATACTCCCTTTCGTTCTCGCTCAGGTAGCGGGCAGGCATGCGCAGGGCTCTGCCACGCGGGGTAACCAGCCTCACTTCGCCGTTGCGTCCCCAGTTACCGCGTATTCCCTGCAGAGCTGCGTATACTGACGTATTGTTTTTCCCCCACTGCCTCAGCGTATCGGCAGGCTGCAGCGGGGTGAGACTCAGCGGCTCGCTGCCGAACTCCGCCGGGGTGCCATAGCCGCCACCGGCACTCAGAGCAGCCCCCGCCAGCAGAGCCCACAGCGCGATGATTCCTGTCGATTTTTTACCCATACCATCTTATAGACGTTTGTCGGTCGGTGCTTTATTGAGCAAAGCGGCAATTATTTCTCCCGAGGTATATATTTCTGCACGAGTTTGCGGTCGGGGCTGGCCATGGGGGTGTGGGCCAGGTCGGCCAGGGGGATATAACATTCACCGGCTTGTGGGGTGGCGGTATCGGCACGGTGAAGGTGGCGGGTGACTTTGAAGCGTGTTACGCTGTATTTCTGGTCGCAGAGGTGGGGGAGTGCGGTGATGTCGGAGGCGCTTCGGCGCGGCAGGCGGTACATGCCTTCGTGGCGTTGGCCATCCGGCTGCTTCTCCATGAGCAGACCGTCAGCCGTGCAGTGCCATATATCCCAGTGTTCTACAGCGGTGATTTCTTTTTTCGGGAGCTTGACGGGCAGCTCCTCGGGCTTTGTGGCTGTGCAGTATGCGCGCACCGGGCACAGCAGGCAGGTGGGTGAGCCTGTGGTGCAGATGGTTTGCCCCAGCTCCATGAGCGCAGAGTTGTAGGCGCGCGGGTTGGTGGGGTGAACCAGCCGCGCGGCAAGCTCCCAGTGCCTGCGGCGGCCGGCGGGGCTGTCCACCGGGGTGGGGTCATTGAACACGCGGGCAAACACACGGCTCACGTTAGCGTCCACCAGCGGGGCCGGGCGGTTCCAGGCAAAGCTCAGCAGGGCCCCGACGGTGTAGTCACCTATTCCCGGCAGGGTGCGAAGGGCGGCTTCATCCCCGGGGAATTGGCCGCCGTGTTGCTCACAGAGCGCCATAGCTGCCGCCCGAAGTGAGCGCACGCGGCGGTAGTAGCCCAGCCCCTCCCATGAGCGCAGCGCTGCCTGCTCATCTGCCGCTGCCAGTGAGGCAGGGGTGGGGAACTGCGCCAGCCAGGCCTCATAGCGGGCCAGTACGGTGGGAATGGTGGTCTGCTGCAGCATGACCTCGCTTACCAATATGGCCCAGGGGTCAGTTGTGCGCCGCCAGGGGTAGTCGCGCCCCTGCTTGCCGAACCAATCCACCAGCGCCTGAGCGAAGTTGCTGTAGTGCTCTTCCTGCATGCTTATGCGGGTTTATGATGCTCCGTGGTGTAGATGGAGATGTCGGCGTTTCGGGTACCGAGCAGTTTCTGGGCACGCATGAGTGCTTTGCGAGTGGAGATATTCGGGTTCTTGGGCTCGAAGATGAAGATATTGCTTTCGCCCTGCTCGCGGTTGCAGTCAGCCTGCAGCACATCGAGCACACCGCTCTTGCGCAGAACTCGGTACACCTGGCGCCCGGCTCCCGATACAATGAGGTGGCGGCCTTTCTCGCGCGTGAACTTAATGAGCTCTTCGAGGGCGCAGACGGCTGTGGCGTCCAGATTACGGGCGTTGCGCATGCGCAGCACGATGACGGCGAGGCTGGGGTCCTCGGCAATACGCGAGACTTGCTTGCGGAAGAGGTCCGCAGCACCGAAGAAGAGGTCACCCTCGACATGCACGATGGAAATCTGCGGCAGGCGCTCGGCTTTGTTGTTCAGCTCCTTGAGCGTGCCTTCGTTGTCGAAGGTGTACTCCACCAGCTCGGGGCGGGCGGCTTTGCGCAGGAAGAGCGAGACGGAGATAATCACCCCCACAAAGATGGCGATGTGCAACGGCAGCAGCAGTGCCGCAATGAAGGTGATAAGCAGTACCACGGCATCCCCTCGTGTGGAACGGGAACAGATGCGCAGCAGCTTGCGGTCATACAGTGAGACAGCATTTGCCAGTACGAGCGCCGCCAGCACGCTGTGCGGTATGCAGGAGATAATGGGGAAGCTCGCCAGCACAAAGGTGATACCCAGGCAGAGCAGACCGCAGATGACGCCGGAGAATCGCGTGGCAGCCCCCGCGGTGTAGTTGAGCATGGAGCGCGTGAGCGAGGCGGAGCAGGGCAGCGAGGTGGTGAAGGCTGAGCCGATGTTGGCCATGCCGACGGCGAAGGTGTCTTGGTTGAGGTTGACCTGTTCGCCGGTTTTGGCGGAGAGGGTCTTGCTCATGACGGTTTGCTCAAGGGTGGAAAGGAAGGCGATACCAATCACCACCGGGAACAGCTCTGCCAGGTGCCCGGGCAGTTCCCAGATTGCCGGCGACGTGCAGCTCAGGTCGCTCATGGTGAAGTCTTTGAGCATGCGCACATCACTGAAATAACCGCCTGCCCACGGTTGGCTGAGCACCCAGTTGAGCACACTCATGGTCAGCAGAATCACCGCAAAAGTGGGCAGAAACTTGAAGTGCTTCTTGAGCGGTATGAACATCAGGAACGAGAGCACCCCCAGCACGATGGGCTGCCACTGCACCTTGTCCAGATTGCCGATGATGGCCGAACTCATGGTGAAGAAGGAGATGCCGGCATTCACATCATTGATGCCCAGCACGTAGCGAAGTTGGGAGGCGATGATGAGTGTCGCGGCACCCGTGATATAGCCCACCAGCACACTGCGGCTCACGAATTGCAGCATTTCCGTGGCTTTCACAAAGGCTCCTATTACACACACCACCCCGGCCAGAAAGACGATGAGCGGCACGAAGACGGCCGGGTTGCTTTGAATTGCCGGTGACGAGGCCAGAAAGAAGCTCGCCAACATGAAGGCCGTGGCATTGCTCGGCCCGCTGACTGTCATACCGCAGCGCGTGAAGAGCGGCGCAATGAAGGTACCCACGGTCGCCGCCATGATACCGTAAATGCTGTCCAGCCCGGCCATGGCGGCAAAGGCCATACCCTGCGGCAGTCCCACCAGCGCTACATCGAGCGCGGCTTTCGTGTCGCGCCCGGCTTTACTGAGGTTGTAACCGCTGATGGCGTGGCGTGCCGGCAGCGGGTCAATCATACCCTGTGCCAAGTAGCCGCAAAATCCTTTCCACCCCAGTCTGATGCGATGTGACAGTGCTCCCATACTCCGTATACTCTACCACATTTTCCCTCTTGTTGCAAGTCTGAATCGAGCTTTCGACCGGTCAATCGCATTTGAAAACACTGCTTCCCGATGTGCTGCACCAGTGGCGATACAATCGATTTAGAGCTTACACGAAAAATGTTTATTCTTTGTCGGTGTTCGGGGAGAGGGAGCTGAGCAAGTCTTGCGCCGTTTTAAGCATTTGTTGAACGGTGGCGTTGTTGCGGTCATGCTCGACTATATCCGTGAGCAATACGATGGCTTGCTGCAGGCGCTCTCCGGCCTCTTTGTTATTTTGCTGGGATATGTCACACGCGGCGCGTTCCGTCAGTGCATCGGCATACATGATTTTGAGCCTCGGGTTTTCCGGGCTTTTCTGCAGCAGTTTTTTCGACAGTTCGAGGTAACGGCTGTACTCGGCATCCGCCCTGGTGCGGTGCTTCTCGTTCTGGCTGTGAGCCTTGGCCAGTCCGCGCCAGGCGCCTGCCTTGAGCATGTTGTACTCCGTGTTGCCGGGGGAGGTCAGCAGCAGTTTGTCGGTTTTCTGCATGACAACGTTGCAATAGGCTACGGCCTGGTTAACGAGATTGCGGCGCAGCATGATATTGACCATGAAACTCATCGCCCGGCACTGCTGGAAGGAGTATTCCGTGTTGTGCGGATCCATGGCGGCGAGTTCTTCGGAGAGGGTGATACTCTGTTTGAACGCGGTCATGGCCTGTTCTTCGATTTCGTCGCGCAGGGTGCTATCTGCCGTGCCGATACTCATTTTCGTGTACATGTTGCCGCGGGCGTAGGCTTCATTGCAGCGGCCTATTTTGAAGGAGAGTCGGTGCGGATGTTCAGCCGACAGGCTGCTGTAGATATCGCGTGCTTCGTTGAGCAACTGGGTGGCCAGGCCGTATTCTTCGGTCTCAGCCAGCAGGTTGGCTTGGCTGATGAGCGCCTGTGCCAGCCCCATGGCAGCCCCTTCGTGCCGGGGGTATTTCGCGACGAGTTTGCGGAACAGGTCGGTCATGCTGTCGGTGGCTTTGCGGCGTTGGTCATTGTTACCGCTGTTGTCGGCAAGCCTGGCCGTGTATTCCATAGCGCGCCCCAGGTCGCAATGGTAGTCGGGGTTGTCGGGGGATTGGTCGCAGAGGGAGCGCAACACATTGAGCGCTTGGCTGACCAGCACCCGGGCCTCTTTGTTCATATTGCGGCGGCGCCCTACTTCGGCGCGCAGCAGCCAGGTACGGGCCAGTTCATAGCGGTATTGCTGCTCGTGGGGGTGGGCGTCGTGCAGCGATTGCAGCAGCTTGGTGGCGTTCCGATAGGCATTCGTTGCGGCGGCGAGTTCGCCTTGCTGCACATTGACGGAGCCCAGGTTTTTCCATGCGATGGCGAGGGCCCGCTGCAGTTTTTCATCTTGCGCAACGGGAAGTTTTTCCATGGAATTGAGGTAATCCTTGAGGTTGGTGCCCAGTTGCTGCTGCAGTTCGGTCGAGCCCGGTATGTCTGCCAGCTCATCGTTGAAATCGTAGAGCATACCCTCGGTGAAGTCCAGGCTGTTGTTATAAATCTCCATGGCCTGTTCTTTTTCCTTGAGCGCCCAGGCGCAAAGAGTTGTCAGCACAATCACCACGCAGATGCAGGATGTCATGAGAATGCGCATGCGCTTGACCAGCCCGGTGGGGGGCGGCACGATGCCGCTCTCCATGCTGTCGCGCCAGGCGGCGGCACTTTTCCATCGCTCCGCCGGTTCGAGCTCCAGGGCGCGGTCGATGGCCTGCAGGAAGTGGCGGCTGTAATTTTCCTCCAGATGGGTTCGCCCGGCCAGCGGTCTGTAGGGGTCGGGTGAGGAGAGGGTGCGCATGTCTGACTTGGGCGGCAGCAGGCGGGTGATGAGGTAATAGAAGGTTGCGCCCAGCGCGTAGATATCTGTCTGCGGGCCGAGTGCGGCACTCATCTGAGCATCGGTACGGGCCGTGCTTTGCTCCGGGGCGCAGAAATCGGGGGTGTAGATGTTGGTGTAAACCTTGCTTTCCTGCAACTGGCGGGCGGAGCCGAAATCGAGCAGGATGGGGCGCCCTTCGGGGTTGATAACGATGTTTTCGGGTTTGATGTCGCGGTGTACGATTCCGTGCTGCTCCAGATATTCAAGCGTGTAGAGCAGGTAGCGCAGCTGCTGCTTGAGTTTACGCGCTTCGATGGCCTGTTTTTCTTTGTCGAGAGTGGGTTGCGGGCTCAGCTCCATGGAGTTACCTTCGACATAGGGCATGACGTAATAGGCGGTGCCGTTGGCCTCGAAACCCGAGATGATGGGTACGATACCCGGGTGCTCCAGGCCCATGAGAATAACCACTTCTTCCATGAACTCCGCCATGGTGGCCTTGAATCGTGCATCGGTTTCGGGTGATACGCTGCTGACAAAGGTGCTGCCCGGCACTCGCATGGCCAGGCCGGAGGGCATGTGCTCTTTCACCACCACGATTGACCCCAGCACGGTATGCTGTGCGCGGTAGGTGATGCCGAACCCACCCTGACCGAGCTTGGAGATGATGGTGTAGTCGCCGACTGTGGTGCCGGGGGGCAGGGGTGCTCTGGGGT
>JAZRKM010000042.1:0-1594 GCA_045646325.1 Akkermansia sp.
CACTTTGTAAGTGACGGAGGCTGCAATGCTGAGTGAAAGCCCGGAGCCCGCCATTTCTTCGCGCAAATCAGCCACAAACAGACCGAAATTCACCCATTGTTCGTGGGTGTCCGGGTATTCCCAGTCGATGTCGATGCCGGAGTAACCCCGCTCGATGGCCCAGGTCGCCATGTTGCGTGCGAGGGTGCGGCGGGTCTGCGGGTTGGCAACGGCGGTGGTCATGGGGCCGTCCATGTGGCCGAACCCGGCAATGAGCCCGGCACGGGACTTCGCCTCGGTGTGCAGGCGCTTGATTTCGTCCAGCGCTTCATCTGACACGGTTTTGTTGTCGCCGCCGCCTGCCCATTGGTACTCGATTCCGCCTTGTGCATTCACGGAATAGGCGAAGTGAATGAGCTCAGTGAAAAGGTTGAAGTGGGAAGGGGTGAGGTGTACGGCTTTTTCGGCATTCCCCCAGCCCTTGACCCAGCGCGGGCGGTAGTAGGGCACCACGCGGTAGGGAAAGCGGTACACCCGGCCGATTTGGCGCTCATTCAGCGCCTCTGCCAGCACGATTTCCGGCTCTGTTTTTTCGCCATCGGCGGTGGTGATGGCGGTACACACGGCGTCTATCTTACCATTGCGTGCGGCTTTGGCTGCCAGGTCATAACTCAGCCAGATGTAGAGCGGGTTGTTGCCCAGGGTGTATTCGTGTTTGAAGGTAATTTTGCCCTTGGTAGGCTTGCCGGTGGCGTTTTCGTAGATGTAGTTGGAGGTGTTGAAGGTGTAGCCGTTCCAGTCATCGCGAGAGCTGAGGCGCACGAGCGAGATGTCGGAGGGGCGGCTGGTTTCACCCATGCTGAAGGTCAGAGCGGTGATTTTCTCGCCCGGTTCACCGGTGATTTTGAGTTGCATGACGGCTTGTCGCTTTACTCCGCGGTAGAATACGCCGTGCGTGTAGCGAGCCTCGGCTGTCAGGGCGAGGGCGCTGCTGATGTGGCAGAGAGCAAGAGCGAGAGCAAGAAGCCATTTCATAAACCTTATTATACATTCCGCTGCGGGTTTGCCAAGCGGAAATCTGTTTTTGACGTATTTTTTTCTTTTGTCGGGAGCGAATATGTGTTAGCATGCTTTGCAATGAATACGGGAGTGATAGCAACATTGAGGTCGGCTTTCATGGCCGGTGTGTGTGTGGGTATAGCCGGTTTCGGGTATTTGGCCACGCGCGATATGGTGGGTAGTGTGCTCTTTGCTTTCGCTCTGTTGGGAGTGGTGCATTATCAGCTCAAGCTCTACACCGGAACGGCCGGTTTTATCCGTAAGAATGAGGTGGGCTACTTATTGCAGGTGCTTGCCGGTAACATACTCGGCTGTCTGGCTGTGGCGCTGCTTACCCGTGCCTCTGCCATGCCCATGCAGGAGTCCGCACAGGCCGTGCTGGCCGCCCGTCTGGATGTGGGCCCGCTGCGCGGTGGCCTGCTGTCCATCGGTTGCGGTTTCATCATGACCACGGCGGTGACCTTTGCGCGCAAGGGCAGCTACCTGCCGCTGCTGTTCGGTGTGCCGCTCTTTATCGTCTGCGGGTTCCCCCACTGCGTGGCGGATGCCTTCTATG
>JAZRKM010000043.1:0-5537 GCA_045646325.1 Akkermansia sp.
CGCCGTTGAAGAAAGCGGGATTTGTCAAAAGCGTAAATCGCAAATTGCCATTTGGCGAAGTCCGGGGGTAGCCCCGCGGGGGCGGCAGATAGTAGCCGGTGGTGGAGCTGCGTCAGCAGCGAAACCACCGGGAAGAATGAAAAAAAACGAGAGCCCCGACGCGGAACGCGGAGGGCCGACAGATGACCGAGGCTCAATCCCATGTGGCGGCCTTCTGTCGACCCGCCATCCGGCGGGGCTCCGATATGTTTTTCGCTTGCTACCGGAGACTTCGCTGCTGACGCAGCTTCGGCTCCGGCTATTGTCTGTCGTCCTACGGACTCAAAAACAGGTCACCAAGCTGCAATTCTTGATTGCCAAGTGTTCAACATTGGGGTATAATGCAGGCATGAACGCAACGTATGCCACGGCGAACCCCCACCATGTGCAGCTGCGGCAGCAACTGACCCGGCTGCACGGCGAGAGCGCAACCCTCGATGATACGGGGGCTGTGCAGCAGCTTGTCACGCGTGCCCTGCGCGCTGTCAGTCAGTTTGAGTCAGGGATGGAGGTCATCGTGTGCATTGGTATGCTGAAGGCCGGTAAATCGACCTTGGTGAACCTGCTGACACGCTCGGCGAATGCCTCTCCCATGGGCTACGGGCAGGATACGACCCTGCGCCCCGCCCTCATTCGCATGGCGGCTCCCGGGGCTGAGGCCCGTATACTCATATTTGATGCCCCCGGCAGTCTGCCCGAGGCAGAGCGGGCAGGGGAGGTGCGGCGTGTGATGGATTACCTGCGCGGCATAGGCTCCGGTGATGGGGCGGGTGTGCGGGTGCTGCCGCTGAGTGATGATGTGCTCACGCGGGTGCTCTGCTCGGCACCGGGTGTGTATGGAGAGTTGCCGAGCGAGCCGCTGATGGTCGTGGTCGAGACTCCCTATTGCGCCGACTGTGTGCTGCTGCGCGACCGCAAGCGCATGATACTTGATATGCCCGGGTGCGATTCGCCGCATGCCGCTGTTGTGCGCAGCGGGCTCTACCGCGAGCTGGGCAATGAGTGCGATATGGCGCTGATCCTGCAAAGCACGGTTGCCCCGCTGAATGAGAAAGCCGTGGAGCTGCTGCGCGAGCTGCTGGGGGCCCGCTCCGTTTCAACCATACGCCTGATTCAGAACCGCATGGAGGCCAAGGTATGGCTGCGTGCAGAGGAACTGGCCGCCGAAAATGCCCTGCAGCAGCGCAATGCCCGCCGTGTGTTCAGCCTGCTCGCCGGTGACAAAACACTGCATATCGATTCCGTTAACCTCGGGCTGGCCTATGCCGGCATCTTTGAGAGCCCCGCTCGCCTGCAGCTGCCGGTGCTTTTGCCGGCAGGGAGCTATGGCACGCAGGCGGAGCTGCTTGCGGCATCCGATTTCGCTGCCGTGGAGCAGGAACTCAACCGCTCGCTGCCCGGTATTCGCTATGCCCATTGCCGCGATGAATTGCTCCATACCCTGCGCGAGCTGCAGCGGACCCTTGCTGAGCTGCTGGGCAATGTGCAGCAGCGTAGCCGGGCGCTGGAAGAGGCGCGGGACCGCTGGCGCGAGTTCGGAGAGCAAGCGTTTGCTGCCTTGCAGGCTGCCCCCATGCCCGGCACGGCCCTGCTCAGCCTTGCCCCGCGTACGGAATTGCCTGATTTCGAGGCGCTGGTGGCCCGCACTTGCCACAGTTGGAAAAATGGCCGCTTGAGCCGCGAAGAGGTGACGGGGGAAGAGGTGAACAAATGCCTGGACGCCTGTAATTGCGCCTGCCGCGAGGCCGGACTTGCTTTCTTGCAAGGTGATTTGAAACTCAGTCAGTTGCAGGTTCGTATGCCGGGCGGGGTTGATGTTCTGCCGCTGGACCGCTACTGTGATGACGTGCTGATACGGCAATCCTTGCGGGAGGGCCTGAACAGTCTGGATGAGCGCTATCCCGAACTTCTGCGCTCGTTTGCCGCGGCGGTGCGCCCTGAGCACAGGCAGAGCGTGTGTGATGGCGCCGTTCAGCTGCCGTTGAAGGGGAAAGATTGCGCCGGGCTGGAGTGCCACTATGAGCGCATGCCCGAAAGCTCCCAAGTGCCCGGGCGTTTCTACGGTACGAATACCGTGAAGGAAACCTATCGTAACGTGCTGCATTATGAACCCTTTAAAAAACGCTTGGCGGAAATTGCCGCTTATTACCGAAGTGCCATGCACGAAGTGGTGAGCCGCCACCTGCCCGTGGAGGGTATCAACAAAGTCGTGCAGTCTGCAGCCACGCAGGCCACCGGGAATTTTCATGCTGCCTTGCGGGAAAACCTGCGGCAGAACCGCATGCAGCTCGACTCACTTGGAGAGCATGCGCTGCGTCTGGAGGAATTTGCCCAACGTGTTGAAAAACTGAAAACTGAGTATGAAAACCATTCTTAAAGCTCTTGTATTGATTGTTTTGCTGTTGGTGGTCGCGGTCTTCGGGCCGCAGGTGACGACCCTGGGCGAGTGGCTCAACGGCTATCTGGGTACCACCCTGGCGGTTTGGGGGCTCTGGGTTGTGCTCTGCCTGCCCCTGCTATGGTTAGCTGTGCCGCTGCTGCTGAGCCTGGGGCGCACGCTTGTGAGCGGTACCCGTGCCGGTATCGGTAACATGCTGATATGGGGCTGTATAGCGCTGCTGCTCTACCTGGGCTCAGACCTCATTGATAAGGGGGTGGCCCTCAATGAACTCACGCCCTATCCCGTGCTGGGGTACATATTCTGGGCGCTCATTGCCTTTTTCGTCTACTGGCAGGTGGTGGCACCTATCCTGAGCTTTTGCCGGCTCACCACTCTGGTGTCCGCCGACCCTCGTGCCCGAGCCCGTGCGGCCATGCGCTGTATTCATGAGTGGCGCACGCAGGCCCGCCGTGAGCGCCGGGATGATGTCCGCCGGTATGATACCCTATACGATTCGCTGCACAATGCCTGTAGCAGCCGAGACACAGCCGCCCTGCAGCAACTGCTGGCAGACTATGCCCGGCAGCCCGACCTGCTGCCCCGGCGCAGCCGCGAGCTGATATTCACCTATTGCCAGATTTCGGCGCTCACGGTTGTGGTGAGCCGCAACAAGTGGCTTGATGGCGTGGCGATGCTGCTGCTGCAACTGCGCCTGATTGTGACCTTGGCGCGCTTGCATGGCGGCAAGCCCTCCCCGGTGTTCAATGCGCTCTGTTTCGGCTCCGTTGTGCTGAATTCCTTTGTCTACGTCATCATCAACAGCCTGATATATGACAATGGCGCGCTCATTGCTGCGGAGTTGGTGGAAGATTTCGCCGAGTTGCTTATCGATGACCCTGATGTGCAGTACAAGGCCGGCAACGCCGCCGCCCGCAACGTGCCGCTACTCGGTATGGTAGCCGGTGTTGCGGATGCCGTGGCCAAACCCACCCTTGAGGCCGCTCTCGCCGCGTCGAATGTCTATGTGGTCGGCCACCTTTTCCTGCGCAGGCTTGAGGGCGATGCCCGCCTGCCGGGATTCCGCGAGGTTATCAGCATGCGCCGTAAAGGACGCCTGGAAATCGTGCGCCGTGTCTTTGCCGCGTTGAATGCCAAATGCTCCGAAAAGTTCGGCTTCACCCTGCCGGCGGGGGGCATGGTTGCCGAGGCTGAGCGCCCCGAATCACCCGCCGATTAACGAACCGACCCTCGGGGTGGGGGCTTCAAATGAATGTTATGATTGTGCCCCTGCAGCAGGTTTTGCCTGCTGTGGGGGCTGTGGCTGTATACCATCGGGGGGAATGGTGGCTATTATCGTGATAACCAACATGATGATGGTGATGATAACCTTGCAGAACACACCGGCCAGCAGGCCAATCATGGCACCGAATCCGGATTTGGCGGAGTCTTTGGCATTTTTGCGTACCAGTACCAGCTCTGCAATGAAGGCCCCGAGGAAGGGCCCCAGAATGATACCGATGGGGAAGGCGAAGAAGGCGCCTATAAACAAGCCGAGCATGCTCGCCCAGAATGCCTGCTTGCTACCGCCGAAGCGCTTGGCCCCCATGGCCGTGGTGATGTTGTCCACCACCGTGCCGAAGAGGGCCAGCAGGGCAAGGATGAGCCACACCCACCACGCCGGGTACGGGTGCCCCACGGCCAGAACATAGCATACACTGCCGCCCAGCGCGACAAAACAACCGGGGTAGGGCAGCACTGCCCCCAGAAATCCGGCCATATACAGCAGCGCGGCTGAAATATACAGGGTTATGGCAACATAATCCTGCGCGGCAAACCAGTTGGCTATATCCTGAAACATGGTACGTTATCTGCCTGATGTTGTAGTTCTTACAGCCCCTTGGCTCTCAGCTCGGCACGCTTGCGAGCGGTGGCGTCGAGCAGGCGCTTGCGCATGCGGATGAAGTGCGGCGTGGCCTCCACCAGTTCATCCGGCTCGATGTACTCAATGGCGCGCTCCAGCGAGAATACGCGCGGCGGCGTGAGCTGAATGGAGTCGTTCTTAGTAGCCGAGCGGTGGTTGGTGAGGTGTTTTTCGCGCGTGGGGTTCACGGGAATGTCGATGGGTTTGGGGTTCTCACCCACAATCATGCCCTCGTATACCTCATCGCCGGGGGCGATGAAGAGCGACCCGCGTTCCTCCATGGCCTGCAGGGCGTAGGGGCGGGCAATGCCGTTTTCCATCGAGATGAGTGTGCTGCTCTGGCGCGTGATGATTTCACCCGCATAGGGAGCGTATTCTTTGAAAAGGTGGGAGAAGATGCCATGGCCGCTGGTGAGGTTCACCAGCTCAAACTCGAACCCGATGAGACCACGGGTGGGGATGGTGGCCTGAATGTAGGTGCGACCGGTTCCCTTTGTCTCCATGTTCTCAAGTATCCCCTTGCGGTTGCCGAGGATGCGCACGGCACCGTTGGCGCACTCGTCCGGTACTTCGATGAACACCGTCTCGAACGGCTCGCAGCGCACGCCGTCTACGTCCTTGGTGATGACCTTGGGGCGTGAGACAAGTACCTCGTAGTTCTCGCGGCGCATTTGCTCCACTAAGATTGCAATCTGCATGGTACCGCGGGCGGAAACCATAAAGACGCCGGCCAGGTCGGTATCTTCCACCTTAATGGAGATGTTGGTGCGCATTTCGCGCATGAGTCGGTCGCGGATGACGCGGCTGGTCACATTCTTGCCATCGCGGCCGCCGAGCGGGCCATCGTTGATACTGAACTCCATCTGCACGGTGGGCGGGTCAATCTGCACGAAGGGCATGGCTTCCTCCTCAGGGTCAGCAACGAGAGTTTCACCGATATCGACCCCTTCAAAGCCGGAAATGCCGATAATGTTGCCGGCCTCGCCAATGGCGGAGTCGGTAGTCTGCAAACCGCTATATTCGAAAAGCTTGGTTACTTTGCCCTGAATCTTGCTGCCGTCGGCGCGCAGCAGGTAGAGGGTATCGCCCTTCTGCACGCGACCGTTGGATATACGGCCCACGGCCACACGGCCCACGTAGTCATCCCAGTCGATGTTGGAGATGAGCATCTTGAAGGGGGAAGTCGGAGGCCAAGCG
>JAZRKM010000044.1:0-10871 GCA_045646325.1 Akkermansia sp.
GTGGCGGTTATGGGGTGGGTTGTGCCGCCGTCGGGTGTTGTGGCTGTGTGGTAGCGCAGGTTGTTGTTCACATTCTCCACCAGTTCGCTGTAAAAGACGGTTTCCCCCTGCCGGGTCAGGCGGGTAGCCATGTCGGTCGAAATGGGCAGCCAGTAGTAGGTGTCGGTTTGGCTCTGGGTGCGGTAGTCTCTCACGGGAGCGGCAAAGGCCCCTAAGTCCATGCTGCCGTTGAGCTTTGTCCGCCGAAGCATGGCGTTCACATTCTCGGCCCGTACATAGTAGCGCCCGTTTTTGCGCAGGATTTCAGTTGTATCCTCGATTGACTTCGCGGGGAAGCAGCGGGCGTATTCTGCTATGCTGCTGTGGGTGTTGAGTGTCAGGCATGAGCTGAGCAGCAGGCAGAGCAGAAGCCCGAGAAGGGGAAGGGGCGTTTTCATCTTGCTCTCAGTGTAACAGGGGGCAGCACCTCCTGTCAAGTTTTAATTCCGGTAAATCAGCTGCGAGCCTTGCAGACTGACGGGGCGGGGGCTATCATCCGTGAAGAGGTTGCCCGTACCCAGCCCATGCAGGCGGCCCGGTGCGGCGTAGGCACCCCATTCGGCCAGGGCCGTCAGGCCGATGTGGCTCTCCAGTGCTGAGTTTACCCACCAGGTGATGCCGCGCTGCTCTGCCAACTGAGCCCAGCGCTCAGCCGCGAGCAGGCCACCGTGCAGGGAGGGTTTGATAACGATGCCCTGTGGGCGTACGGAATCGAGCAGTCGTGCCGGTTCGGGGGCGGAGATAAGCTCTTCATCGAGTGCGATGGGCAGGGGCGTGTGGCGGCAGAGCTCGGCCATAGCCTGCCATTGACCGGGGCGGACTGGTTGCTCGATGCTGCTGACCCCGGCAGCGGCCAGGGTCTCCAGCTTACGCGGGGCTTCTTGCGGGGTGAAGGCTCCGTTGGCATCCACCCTGATTTCTGCCTGCGGGAATGCGGCGTGAGCTTGCTGCAGAAGTTCCACTTCGTGAGCGAAGGGCAGGGCGCCGACCTTCAGCTTCAGGCAGGTGAAGCCGGCTGCTATACCTCGCTGCATGGCGGTCAGCATGCTGTCGACATCCGCCATCCAGATGAGGTGGTGAATGGGCAGCCCTGCTTCCCCTCGTGCAAAGGGGGTATCCCAGCGCGGTTGGCCGGGGCGCAGCGCCGCCAGCAGGGCACACTCCAGCCCGAATTGTATGGGCGAGGGGGCACTTACACCTTGTAAGCCGCCCTGTCTCTCGGTCACCGTACACCAGTGCTGCAGTTCAGCCCCCGTCGGTTCCGGCAGCAGGCCGGGCATGGTGCAGCACTCGCCGTAGCTGGAACCTGCGGGAGTGCGGGCGGTGATGATATAGGTCACCCGCTCGGTCAGCGCTCCGCGAGATGTGGCAGCCGGGCGGTGAAAATGCAACACTCTCCGCTCCCATTGCAGCGTGAGGGGCTGCGGAAAGTGCAGAATAGCTGAGCTGTCAATCAGATTCACGAGAGGTCGATACCCGGTGGCGCTGCGTGTTGCACGAAAAAACTCAGTCCCGAGGCGGAACTGAGTTTTTCCCTATGAAATAGATAACTTGTAAGTTGTGCAGTGAAGCTTAGCGGATGGTCTTCACGGTCACAGCCTCCTTACCCACGCGCTCGCGGAGGTAGTTGAGCTTGGCGCGGCGAACTTTACCGCGGGTCACAACTTCAATCTTGGCAATCTTGGGGGTGTGCAGGGGGAAGGAACGCTCCACGCCTTCGCCGTAGGAAATCTTACGAACGGTGAAAGCCTCGTTCACGCCGGCACCACGCTTGCCAATCACAATGCCCTGGAAAATCTGTACGCGCTCCTTACCGCCTTCGATCACGCGGCAGTGAACCTTTACAGTGTCACCTACGTTGAAGGGAGTTACGTCGTCCTTCAGCTGTTCTTTTTCGATGGTATCGAGAATGTTCATCCTTGTCTCTCCTTATGTGCTTATAAATGATTCAGGAGCCTTTCGGCTCTGGCGGTTGCGAGAGTGTACACTATTTTTGTGTTCTTGGCAATCCAAATTTGTGCAGATGGCGCATTTTTTTTATTTTTCCTGAATGTTGCCGGAATCATCGGGGCAAATGAGCAGGTCTGCCAGCCGTTCGCGCTCGGCCTGAGAGTAGGGTGCAGGGGCGCTCAAATCCGCGCTGCGACGGGCACTCACGCTTTTCAGCACGGCGCAGGTACCCTGCGGACCGCAGAAGGTGAACTGCCAGTGCAGGGTGCTGTTGCCGATGTGCAGCAGGGCGGCCTGAACGGTGAAGGAATCCCAGAACCGCAGGGGGGCGCGGTAGTCAGCCTCGACATGCACGCGGGGGTAGGCATAGCCATCGGGGCGGAAACCGCGGGCATGCAGGGCTTGAAGTTCTGCTTCTTCCATGTAGCGGAAGTAGTTGGCGAAGTGAACGATACCGGCGGCATCCGTCGCGTGCATGGGCACATTGGCTCTGTAGATGTGCGGGGGCATGTTGTTAATAATAGTAGGGGTTGGAGGAGGCGGAGCCGAAACGGCGGCGTATATCGTCTGCGCGGGCGTTCCAGCCGGCATCCTGCGCCTCGGCGATGTTGATGATGTCGCCCTCTTTGTTGGTGCGGATGTAGAGCACGGTAATGCGTTTGCCGTCGGTGACGGTGAGGAAGCGTGTGCGGCTGTCGAAGATATCGTCTACCGAGGCAACGGAAAGGTCGCTTTCATCCCTCAGTTGGGCGCGGTAGGCGGCGGGCACCGCGGAAAGCCTGAGCCATTGCTCGGCCTGCTGTCGGGTGAAGTTAGCGAAGAGTTCGCCATCGGCAATGTGTTTCATGACCCGATAGGCGGCATGTACGGCGGGGAAGGTGGCGCGGCGCGTGCCATCGGGCATCTTGACGTATTGGTACATGGTGCGCATGTCGCGCTGCAGGGCTTGCTCCGCCGTGGGTTGGGGGAAGAAGAAGAACCACCCCAGCACCAGGGCGATGAGGGTGAGCCAGCCGGCGGTTTTCCAGTTGCTCAGGCGCTGCAATCGGCGCAGGATGGCGCGGAAGCCGCTCAGGCGCTGCTCATCCGCAGCACCGAAGAGGAAGTGCGGCTTTGCTTTTTTCGGGTTGGCGAGGATTTCTCGCACGGTGAGAGCGCTGGCGGGGTCGAGTACGTCGGCCTCCACGCTGTTGATGTCGTTTTCGTTTTCCTCCGGCTCAGGGGGGTAGAGAAAGCGCAGCACTACCAGGCGGGTGAACATGGTGAGTCCCAGCACGCAGAACATGTATATCATCCCCTGCGCGAGCTTGCCGTCTTCGTATTCAAAGGTGGGGTGTACCAGCTCGGGGCAGGTGGCGGTCAGTACGGGCCAGGCAATCAGCGCCAGCCCCATCACCACCAGCAGGGCCGTGAACCACACCAGATTGCGCCGCGGGCCCGCCACGCTCACAACCTCCATGAACAGGAAAGGGGCCAGCCACATCCACGGCTTGAAATCGTAGTAGGTAATCCCCTGCACATAGTCGAGTGCCGGATTGTCGGGCATGATGCTGTCGGGGTACGAAAGCACATAGAGCAGCACTGCTGCACCTGCCGTGCAGAGAATCATCCGCAGTGCGATGGAGATAAACCTGAACATGCTGCTATTCTACGGCATGCCGCCGCGCGCTGTCAAGCGTGCGTTTCGTCACAAATGAGTAACAGCCCGGCCGTTTGGGTTTGACTTCACAGGGAGATGCTGATATATTCGCGGATGAATAGAACGGAGAATTACGCTATGGAAAATAATGAGACGAATTACCGTGGTATGGGTATTTCCCGCAATCAGTACATAGGCTTGTTGTCGGCACTCTGTAATCAGGGGGATGCCGAGGGGCGCTACCTGATGGGGGAGCTGTTCGAGGAAGGCGAGGGCGTGGAGCGTAACATAGAGGAAGCCATGGCGCTATATCGTCTATCGGCCGAGCAGGGTTTTGTGAAAGCTCAGTACCGATTGGGGTTCAAACTTTTCATGGGGCATGACTGCGAGGCTGCTCCCGGTGAGGGTGTGCGGCTGGTGAGGCTGGCCGCTGAGCAAGGGTACGCCATGGCGCATTTCTTGCTGGGTTTGGCCTACATGGCCGGGCGCGGGGTGGCGCGCGATGTGGAGTCGGGGTTGGCGCATTTTCGCAAGTCGGCATAGGGTGGTTATTCACCTGCTGCTGCCATGTTGAAAGGAATTGAGGAAGACGGTGTAGGTTCGCAGGAGTTTTATGCTGACATGTGTAAGGTGAAAAAGATAACCCCTGATGAACGATTGGCTCAGGCCTATCGCCGCGCCGCTTCGGATGATGTAGCTGAACAGCGCGCTGCCTTTGAGCAGGTGCGGGAGCTGGCAGCGCAGGGGCATGCTAAATCCTGTTTCCTGCTCGCCTGCATGTACCGCGACGGTCGAGGTACCTCGGTAAATCAGGCTGAGTATGTTGCCTGGTTGTACCGGGCGGCAGAGGGCGGTATGGCTGAGGCTCAGCATTATATGGGGTATCTGTATGCTAACGGCGAGGGGGTGGCGCAGGATTACGCTGCAGCTGCCTATTGGCGCACGCTCGCAGCCGAACAGGGCGTCATCGAGTCTCAGCGTTCACTGGCTGCCCAGTATCTGGAGGGTGCTGGTGTGCCGAAAGATGAGTCTGCCGCCGTTTATTGGTATACCAAGGCAGCAGAGCTGGGGGATGCGAAAGCCCAGTACCTGCTGGCAGAGGCCTATCGTGAGGGGAAGGGGGTGCAGAAGGATATCGAAAAGATGATGTATTGGCTGAAACTGTCGGCTGAGCAATCGTTTGCCCCGGCGCAGTTTCTGCTCGGGGTGTTTCTCGCCGGGGCGGGAGAATGGAAATCTGCGTTTGGCCTTTTCACCGCTGCGGCAGAGCAGAACGATTGGCAATCTATGGTCTGCCTGACGGTTCTGTACGCGAAAGGAAAGGGAACGAAACGCAGCCTTGACCGCGCTGAAGACTACGCCCGCATGGCAGCTACCCGTGCTTCGCAGGAAGAACGGCAGGACTGGTACGAGTCCTTTGTTCGCACGGTCAAGCTGTAGCAATCAGCTCCGGACTTTTTCCCTGTTACTCTTTCTCCCGCCCATCGCCCAGCAGCAGGTGCAGGTGGCGCAGTTCGCCGGTGCCGTGAGTGGTGGCGATGTGCAGCAGGCGCTCCTCCACATCGGGGGCAGGGGGCATGCAGGTGTTGGGCAGGTCGGCGGTGAGCAGTTCGAGCGCGCAGGCGTTGTGCAGTGCCAGAGTGGTTTCGATGAAACACATGCGCGTGGGTTCATCGAGTATGAAGTTGAGCGGTTTCTTGTTGTTGAGCACGCGGTGGGGCGGTATCTTGGTGCCGAACTCATCGTCGATACCCATGTTGGCCAGCAGTACGGGGGAGGCGATGACGGCAGGCGCATCGAGCCGGTTGTGCAGGGCGTTGATACGCCCGGTGGCGGTGACCACACACCAGGCGTGCAGCACGGTGTCGTTCAAATCCTCTCGGTCATTGACATTTACGAAACCCACATCGCCGGGCAGCTCGCCGGCTTTGTCTTCCACGTCGGCAACCATGACCTTCATGCCGTTTTTGCGGGCGTAGTGTACCAGCCCGCGGCCTACCTTGCCGTAGCCTACCACCAGCAGGCGGCGGCCTTCGAGGTCATCGTACCCCAGCTGTGCCAGCGCGCGGAAAAAACTTTCACCTGTGCCCAGGGTGGTTTCAATGCGTTTGATACGCCCGGCGTCAGCCACAATCACAGGGCGGCGGGTGCGCTCATACACCGGCACTCCTGAGCGGGTGAGCTCCGCATACCCCAGGCTCGGGGTGCAGCGGGCGCACTTGGCGGCGCAATCGAGCACGATATCAAAGTCATCTTGCCCCTTTTCGGCGGTATGAATGCCAAAGTCCGGCAGCAGGGCGGTTACGGCGGGGTCGCAGGGCATGTCGGGGCGGCGCGGAACGTACACCTCGGCCCCTGCTGCAAGCAGAGCCATGAACTTACCGAGCGTGTTGCGGAAGATGGGGCAGGCATCCAGCACTCTCAAGCCGGCCAGAGGCTCGGTTTGGGCCCATTCTTCGGCCTGGTGCAGCAGGCTGGGCCACTCTTCGGGCGGATAATACCCGAGCAGATAGTCTTTAATGTGTTGTGCGTTCGCGTTCATTCCTGCGCCCGATTGTAATTCCCATGGCGGCAAAATGCAAGCTTATAGTGGGGGCGAAGTCTGACAAATAGCTAAAATTCACAAGGTTTGGCAGATTCTTGTTGCATGCGGGCGCGCTGTGTGTTAAAAATGGGGTGCGATGGAAAAAACATTGTTCCAGAAAATAGCTGATAAAGAGATTCCCTCCGCCATGGTGTATGAGGATGAGCTCTGTGTGGCGTTCCGCGATATCACCCCGGTGGCTCCTGTCCATGTGCTGCTGGTGCCGCGCAAGCCCATACCGAGTATCGGGGCTGCCACGGCTGAAGATGCCGCGCTGCTGGGTCACCTCATGCTGAAGGTGGGCGAGATTGCCCGCGCTGAAGGTCTGGCCGAGGGCGGTTACCGCACGGTGCTCAATACCGGAGCTGATGCCGGTCAGACTGTGCCCCACCTGCATATTCATATCATTGGTGGTCGCTCGATGCAGTGGCCCCCGGGCTAGGCCAGGGCGAGTTACGAGTCGCGAGTTACGGATTGGGAGTTTGAGTTTATTGCTTGAAGGCCTTTATTCGCCATTATGAGTGGGTGGATAACCACACGCTCGAGATAGAGTTCCCGACAAATCGGTTACGGCTGTATTTTCTGGAGCCCGGGGTGGTGCGCTGTCGTTATGTGTCGCACCCGGTGTTTGAAAACATACCGAGCTACGGCATTGCTCCGGAGTACGCTCCGGCCTGTCTGCAGCCGGAGGAGGTGGAGCTGCCGGATTGCTATGAACTGAGCACGCCGCGCCTGACGGTGCGTGTGCGGAAGGTTGATGGCGGGCTGGAGTTCCTGGAGCGCGCCACGGGTGTTCCCCTGTGTACCGATGCCGAGGGCATGGGGCACCGCTTGCAGGAGCGCACGGGCGATGAGCTGGTGTGGGTGCTCAAGCACATGCCGCCCGAGGCTCATTTCTTCGCCCTGGGGGACAAGCCCTGCGAGCTGAACCTGCGCGGTAAGCGCTTCGAGATGTGGGGCTCCGATCACTACAAGTTCCACCCCGGCAGTGACCCGCTTTACAAGAGTATACCCTTCTTCCTGTGCCTGAATCGCGGGCGACAGTATGGTATATTCTTCGACAATACCATGCGCTCGTACTTCGATTTCGGTAAGGAGCGCGAGGACCGCCTGCTCTTCGGGGCAGATGGCGGGGTGATGGATTATTATTTTATCAGCGGAGAGTCTGCGCTCGACACCGTGCAGACCTATACCCGGATGACGGGTTTGCCGCCCATGCCGCCCCTGTGGGCGCTGGGGTATCACCAGAGCAAGTGGAGCTATTACCCGGAATCGACGGTGAATGAGCTGGCGGCGGAGTTACGCTCGCGCCGCATGCCCTGTGATGCGATTCACCTCGATATTCACCACATGAAGGAGTACCAGGCGCTCACCTGGGACCGCACGCGTTTCCCCGACCCGCCCGGCATGATTGCCCGCCTGGGGGAGCAGGGGTTCAAGGTGGTGACCATCATCGACCCGGGTATTAAGGTGAACCCCGACAATTACGTGTGGCGCAGCGGGTTTGAGCGCAATGTGTTCTGCCGCAGGCACGATGGAGCGCTGCTTTCCGGCGAGGTCTGGCCCGGTACCTGCACCTTCCCGGACTTTACCTCTCCGGTTACACGACAGTGGTGGGCCGACCTCTTCCGCCGCCAGATAGCTGAGTACGGTGTGCGTGGCGTGTGGACCGACATGAATGAACCGGCCATCTTCCCCGACCGCACGTTCCCGCCGGACACAAGGCATAATTACGATGGTTTCTACTGTTCGCACCTGAAGGCGCACAATGTCTACGGCCAGTGTATGGCGCGTGCCACCCGGCAGGGGATGGAGCAGTTTGCGCCCGACCGTCGACCTTTTGTGTTGTCGCGTGCCGGTTTTGCCGGGCTGCAACGCTGGGCGGCTACCTGGACCGGCGACAACGATGCCGACTGGGAAAACCTGAAGATGGCCAACCTTATGGTACAGCGCCTGTCGGCCAGCGGTGTTTCCTTCTGCGGTGCTGATACCGGGGGCTTTCTGGGGCACCCAACGCCCGAACTTTTCTGCCGGTGGATGCAGATGGCGGCTTTTCACGTCTTTTTCCGCAATCACAACAACGGCGAATACGGCGGGCAGGAACCCTGGTGTTTCGGACCCGTGGTCGAGGCTCTGGTGCGCCGCGCGCTCGAACATCGCTACCGCCTGCTGCCCTACTTTTACACCCAATTTTACCGCTACAGCCGGCGGGGTACCCCCATCATTCGCTCACTGGCGCTCATGTACCCTGAAAATCCGGATATGTATTGGCGCAGCAGTGAATTCTTCGTGGGGGATGCCCTCTACGTTGTCCCGGTGCATCATCCCGGTGAAGCCGGTCGGTTCATGTACCTGCCGCCGGGGCGCTGGTATTCGTATTGGACGGATGACCCTGCGCCCGATACCTCGACCGAGGCCTGGGTACCCACCCCGCTCTCGCACATACCGGTCTATGTGCGGGGTGGTTTTGTGCTGCCGCGCTGGCCGGTACAGCAGTACGTGGGCGAGCTGAGCACGCCGCAGGTAACGCTGGACCTGTGGTGGGCGCCTGAGCTGAATCAGCAGAGCGAACTCTATGAGGATGAAGGGGATGGCTATGGCTATCGCCGCGGGCGCTATATGTTGCACCGCTTTGAATATCGTGCTCAGTTGCGCTCCTTTACTCTTAACCACAGTGTGAATCTGCATGCCGAGCAGCAGGACCGCTCGTTTGAGCTGGCGCTGCATGCCCTGCCACACACGGCTGCCCCCGTCGCGGTGGCTGACGGAGTGGAGCTGCGCGGCGATTTCGATGACCGCCACGTGTTCCGCGCCATGCTCCCGCTCAATTTCTCCGAACTCCACCTCAGATTCTGACCTATGGCCATCAAACGCGACACGCTCGATAAAATAGTCAGCCGCCTGGAGCACTTGGGCACCGAGGAGCTGCGGCAGCTCTTCATGCGCCTGGCATCTGAAAAAGGCTTGCTGCAAGATGTTTTCGACGCTTTGCGTGATGGTTTGATTCTCTTTGATGCCGAGGGGGCGCCCCGTTTTGCCAACAAGGCGGCCTGCGCTATCTACAATCGCTCATTCAAAGACTTGCTGCATGTGCCCTTCGAGCGCCTGGTCGGTGGTACCTGCACCTGGCAAGAGGTGAGCAGCAATGGCTTGGCCATTACTCGTGACCTGCATGTGAACTACCCCGAGGAGCGCCACTACAACTTTCTTATCAGCCCCGTGGCGGAGGGGTCGGAGTACCTGTTGCTTATTCGGGATGATACGGAAACCCTCGCCCGAGGGGAGGAGGACGCCGAGGCCGAGCAATTCAACCTCGTGACCTACATGGCCGGTGCTGTCGCACATGAAATCGGCAACCCGCTCAATTCGCTCGGGTTGAATCTGCAGCTCATGCAGCGCAAGCTGGCCAAAATGGATTACGCGGTTCAGGAGAAACTCTCTCCGTTGCTGGAGAGTGCTCTGGGTGAAACCCGCAGGCTTGATACCCTGCTGCGCCAGTTCCTGCAATCCGTGCGCCCCGGTCACCTGAAGCGCGAAACCGTGCGACTCAACGATGTGGTGGAGCATGTGCTCGCCGTGCTGGAGCCCGAGATGGCCCCGCGCGGTATCAGTATACAACTCTCCCTCGGCAGGGACCTGCCTGAGCTCGATGCTGATGGCGGACAGCTCTTTCAGGCGCTCTATAACCTTATCCGCAATGCCTATCAATCCATCCCCGGCAGCGATGGCGGGGTCTATATTCAGACGGATTACAGCGATACCGACGTCCGAATCATCATTGGCGACAATGGGTCGGGGATTTCCCACGAGGTGATGGGAAATATGTACGAGCCTTTCCGAACCACCCGTAAGAAGGGCAATGGTCTGGGGCTGCTTATTGTGCGCCATATCATCAAGGAGCATGGCGGCACCCTGTCATTGGCTTCGAAAGAGGGTATCGGCACACGGGTGACAATCACGATTCCCCGTGCAGATAGGGTGGTGCGCCTGTTGCAGGCATAGCCGAAGCCGGTTCGATTGTTTGTTGCTTCGGAAAAAAATGACAGCCTGCACGGGGCAGGCTGTCATGAAGTGGTGATGTGTTGGTACCGGCGGTTTAGCCGAGCACCTCGGCGCGCTCCTCGAGCAGCTCGGCGCAGGAAGCGTCGATCTTGCCGCGGGAGAACTCGTCGATGGGCAGGCCGTCCACGATGGTGAGGGTGCCGTCAGCCTCGGTGCGGCTGGGCATGGAGCAGATGATGCCCTCGGGCAGGCCGTAGTGAGAGCCGTCGCTGTAGCGGGCCACGGAGTACCAGTCACCCTCGGGGGTGGGGGTGGTGAGGTTCTTCACGGTCATGAGAGCAGCGTTGGCAGCGGAGGCGGCGGAGGAAAGGCCGCGAGCCTGGATGATGGCGGCACCGCGCTGCTGAACGGTCTTGATGAAGTCGGTCTTGAGCCACTCAGCGTCGGTGATAACCTCGGTAGCGGGCTTGCCGGAAATCTTGGCGTTGGTGAAGTCCGGGTACTGGGTAGCGGAGTGGTTGCCCCAGATGGTCATGTTGGTCACCTCGGAAACGGCCACGTCGGCCTTGGCTGCGAGCTGAGCCTTGGCGCGGTACTCATCGAGCATGGTCATGGCGAAGAAGTTCTCCTTGGGCATGCCGGTTGCGTTGGTCATGG
>JAZRKM010000045.1:0-25754 GCA_045646325.1 Akkermansia sp.
GTATCATAGTCAAGTAACAGGATTTCTTCCATTGTTCCTTCTAACCCATGAACCAGTACTGGGCGGTCTTCAGTTATGTCAGGGTGACACCGAAGAGACTCCCACCGTTGTGCCCCCGGGTGACACCAAGGAAACTCCCATCGTTGTGCCCTCGGGTGACACCGAAGATGAGCCCACCGTTGTGCCCCCGGGTGACACCAAGGAGACTCCCACCGTTGTGCCCCCGGGTGACACCGAAGAGCCTCCCACCGTTGTGACCCCGGGTAACACCGAAGAGCCTCCCACCGTTGTGACCCCGGGTGACACCGAAGAGCCTCCCACCGTTGTGCATGAAGATGAAGCCACGGATGATATTCTTACGGCCGATGAACAAAAGCTACCCGCAGAGGAGCAGCTTGCGATTCTGGACAAGAAAGAACAAGCCGTTCTTACAGAAGTCAAGAAACTCGAAACTGAGCAGTCAACTCTCCTGTCTGAAATCAACAGCATTCTTGAAATGCAGAAACAGAATGCTGCGGATGTTCAGCTGTTGAAAGATCTGGTTACAGAATACGAAACAGTGGCAGAGAAACTTGGCAGTGAAGATGTCTCCGATGAAGAACGTGAGAAGCTCATGCAACTAAAATCAGCCCTGGACGAACAAATTGCGGCCGCTAAGCAGCGCCTGGGTACAGAAGCATACAGCATCAAGAAAGAACGCCTGAGTGACATAGACGAACAGCTGGCAGAGCTCAAGAAGAAGAGCGCACAGATTGACACTGCCCGAAAGGCATTGCAATCTCCCGGAACACCTACTGCACCCACTGTACAAGCTCCTGATACAGAGACTCCGGAGATTCCCGAGGTAGTGGTTCAGAAGGTTGTGAATGTCGTTATCAATCAGTCAACGGATTACAAGGTGACATACGTGAGCAACACACCCATCACCGGAACTGACAAAGTACTGGTGAAGCTGAATGTCACCCCCCTGAAATCCGGACTGAAATTCAGCAAGGTAACGGTTGCCGACAAAGAAGTCGACGCCAACGGTGATGTTGAGCTTGAAATTCAGGACAGCGGCACGCAGGAACTGCAGCTGAAGATATGGGTAAACAATAACGCTGAGCCCAAATACAGTGCTCCCATCCCTGTAAGCACCAGCGTAACCGAATAATAAAAATGATTGCCCTCATGGAGCGGAGCCGATGGTTCCGCTCCATGAGCTTAGCAACTGTCACATTTACAATATAAAACTTCCTCACCTATTACATCCCAGCATGAGTGTAACCACCATCCCCGGAAAAGGCGTAAAGATAAGCCTGAATGAATATGCCCGACTTCAGATCAGCCGCACAGGCCCTGACTTCTGGTATATTGACAACCAGAAACTTCTGTGCGAAAAGCTGGCTCCGTTCCTGCCCCGCATGGACTACGACTCTTCCGACAATTCCGTCACAGCTCAACGAATAGAAAGCGGCAAAGAGAAATTGGGCGATAGTGTTGCTGCTAACCCCAACTTCAGCAATGTGCCGGCCGATCAGGTACGTCTGCTGCGTGCCGTCATTGCCGGATTCCTGCAAGAGCTGACGGAACACCCCTCGAGTTCCCCCATGGGGCGCTTGGGAGAAGCCTTTACCCTGCCCATTCCGTCAAAAGCCCCCGAGCTGTACCGCCTCTATGGAACCGGCAAGAACAAGAAGTTGGCCATCATCTGGGGTGTCAGCAAGACCGATTCCGCCGGGAATGAAGATATCAACTCCGTTGCCACGCTGCAGCAGATGTTGCATATACTTCCGAATCCGCGCAAAGAAAACCCGTTCATCATGCTCATTGTCAACATGGTTGAGACAATCTGCAAGCTGCCGCGCAATGTTCGGTTCGCGATACTTGGGATAGCGGTTGCCCTGATTGTGTTGCTGAGCTGGGTATGCTGCAGCTCCGACAGTGAGGGAGCAATCCCCCCCCAGCCCGCCGGACAACCGACCACCAGCATGCGGCCCGCCGGACAGCCGACCACCAGCATGCAGCCCGCCGGACAAGCGGCAATCTCGTTGTCAGTGGGTAATATGCCCTGCGAAATATCCGTGAGCAACATTAAGCAGGCAAATGACGGCAAAATTCATATAACATTCAAGGTCAGTTACCTGAACAATCAACAGCTCTACAAGGTCTATATCGACAAACAAGAGGTAACAAAGGGAACTATCACACTGGCTTACAAGAAATACCCGAAGAAAATCAATGTCAGTGCAATACCGACAAACGGCGCTTCCCCCATCAACGCAGAACTGACAATCAGCGAAAATTAACTCGCCACCGCGCAAACGCCTGATGAGTAACCCTCAGACAAACACACACACTGGTCTCACCTCAGCAGAGGTTGAGGCCAGTCGTCTCAAATACGGCAGCAATCAGCTCACCCCGCCCGGCCGCGACCCGTGGTGGGTGCAGTTGCTGGAGAAGTTCACCGACCCGCTCATCGTCATTCTGATGGTGGCGGCAGTTATCTCATTCATTCCCGTCATCTTTGTGCCCGGGCACAGCTGGATTGAGAGCGCGGGCATCGTCTGTGCCGTGCTGCTGGCGACGATTGTGGGCTTTGTGAACGAATACAAGGCCAACAAGGAATTCGATATTCTCAACCAGGTGAATGATGTGACCCCCGTGCGCGTACTGCGCGACGGCAAGCACAGCATGGTACCCAAGAACGAACTGGTTGTGGGAGATATCGTTACCCTCGAAACCGGTGAAGAAGTACCGGCCGACGGTGTGGTGGTGGAATCCGTCGCACTGCGCATCAACCAGTCATCCCTGACCGGAGAATCGGAACCCGTGCTCAAGACCCCTGTGGCAGAAGAAGAAAGCCTGCCCGGAGCCTACCCGCGCAACGTGGTACTTCGCAGCACTCTGGTAGCAGAAGGTCACGGTGTCATCTGCATCACCCGCGTGGGCGACGCCACCGAAATCGGCAAGGTAGCCGAAGCCGCCTCCGAAGATTCCGAAATCAAGTCCCCGCTCAACCAGCAGCTCGATGGCCTTTCAAAAGGCATCAACGTGCTGGGTTCCTCCATCGCTTTCATCCTGTTCATTTCACTGATTGTGCAGGATACCATTAAAGGCAACTTCGATTTGAGCCAGGTTCAGTGGGGCTTCTTCGGCTGCGTGATAGCTGCCATGGGTATAGCCCTGTTGAAAGTATGGTACCCCATCTTCCGGGATTTGCTGGGCTACTGCAAGATAGAAGTGCCCGCACCTGCCATTGTAGAGGCCGAGGGCGGCATGCCATGGCTCAAGTGCCTGATTGGCGGCGTGCTGTTTTTTGCAGTCGGTACAGGTCTGCTCATCTGGCAGGGTCAGCTGGGGACCGACCCTGCCGACTGGTTGCCGGCCACTGCGGCGGAGCACCTGCTGCTCTACTTCATGATTGCCATTACCCTCATCGTGGTGGCCGTGCCTGAAGGTCTGCCCATGAGTGTGACCCTGAGCCTGGCCTACAGCATGCGCAAGATGGCCCAGCAGAACAACCTTGTACGCCGGATGGACGCCTGCGAGACCATCGGTGCCGCCACAGTAGTATGCTCCGACAAAACCGGCACCCTCACCATGAACCTCATGACCGTGAGAGAGGCCCACTTCCCCGGCATCGGTGAAAACCCCGCCGCAGCTGCCATCTTCCCCCTGCTGACAGAAGCCGTGGCGGCCAACTCCACCGCCGACCTCGATTCCACCGGCAAAGTGCTCGGCAACGTGACCGAAGGTGCCATGCTCATGTACCTGCGCGATAACAAGGCAGATTACGCCGCCGCACGCGAGAAGTTCAGCCTCATCGGCCAGCTGCCCTTCCATACCCGCAACAAATACATGGCCACCTGCGGTAAATCCGCCGTATTGGGTGGTACCCCCGTCATCTATGTGAAGGGGGCTCCCGAGGTTGTGCTCTCCATGTGCAGCAAAACAAGTGTGGGAGAGCTGAGCGAAGCCACCCGCAACAGCGAGCTCGACTTCATCCGCACCGCACAGCGCAAAGCCATGCGTGTGCTGGGGCTGGCCTACCGTGAGGGCAGCGCAGATACCCCCGAAGCCGTGCAGGCTGCCTGCAGCGAGCTCACCTGGCTGGGTTGCTTCGTGATTCAGGACCCTGTGCGACCTGATGTACCCGAGGCCGTGGCCACCTGCCGCAAGGCGGGCGTGTGTATCAAGATTGTGACAGGCGACAACTTTGAGACAGCCTGCCAGATTGGCCGCGAAATCGGTTTGCTGCCCGAGGGCGAACTTCCCCCGAACTCTGTGCTGACGGGTGATGAATTCGGCAAGCTCACCGATGAACAACTCTATGACAGCGTGGAAGATTTGCGCGTGCTCTCACGCGCCAAGCCGATGGACAAGCTGCGCCTGGTCAACACGCTGCAAAAGCGCAACCATGTAGTAGCCGTAACCGGCGACGGCACAAACGACGCCCCTGCCCTGAACCACGCCGATGTGGGGCTTTCCATGGGTATCACCGGTACGTCTGTCGCGAAAGAGGCCTCCGACATCATCCTGCTCGATGACTCCTTCGCCAGTATCACCCGTGCCATCAAGTGGGGGCGCTCCCTCTACCGCAACATTCAGAAGTTCATCGTCTTCCAGCTGACGGTCAACGTTGCGGCCTGCGGTATTGCCGCGCTCGGGCCCTTCATCGGCTGCGAGCTGCCGCTCACCGTCACCCAGATGCTCTGGGTCAACCTCATCATGGATACCTTCGCCGCGCTGGCTCTTGCCTCCGAGCCGCCGAGTGACGATGTGATGGAGAAGAAGCCGCGTAACAAGCTGGCCTTCATCATCACCCCTACGATGTGGAAGTGGATTCTGGGGCTGGGCTTCGCCTTCGTGGCGGCACTTGTTGCCTACGTGAAAACCATGCCGGCAGAATCCGCAGACCCCGAGGCCTTCCGTCGCTCGGTAACAGTACTCTTCACCGGATTTGTGATGTTGCAGTTCTGGAACCTCTTCAACGCCCGCGTCTATGGGTCGAACAAGAGTTTTGTCAACGGCATCTTCACGAACAAGAGTTTCCTGTTGATTGCGGCCATTATCCTCATCGGCCAGGTACTGGCCGTGGAATATGGCGGCAACGTGTTCCGCACAGTTTCGCTGAGCGTGCAGGAATGGCTCCTCATCGCCGCCGCTACCTTCCCGGTGCTGCTGGTGGGTGAAGTGGTGCGCTTTATCGCCCGCATACGCGCCAAGGCATAAGCAACCCGACGACATTTTACCACGGGGCCGGGAAGATTCCCGGCCCCGTTTTTTGCTTGCAAAACGCCGCAATAGGGGTATACTGAGGGCAGAAGATATGAAAATGCACCTTATCAACCTCCTTCCCGCCCTCATCCTTCCGGTCGCCCCGCTGTGCACCGCACAGCAACCCACCCCTGCACCGGCCACTGAGCAAACCGCTGCACCGGATAAAAGCAACCCGTACAACATTGCCGCCCCCGAGCTGCGCCAGGTACTGCAGGACTCCGTTCGCGCCATGCAATCCATAACGGAGCTGCTGGAGAGCGTGCAAGACAAGGCCACGGCCGATGCCGTAGCCGACAAGCTGAAGGTGCGCATGATGCTGATGGATGAACTGAGCTTCGGCCTGCAATACATCCCCTACCCCGTTGTCACCCTGGCCATGAGTGATGCCGGAATCACCAAAGAACGCGTGGAAAGCCTGCAGAAACGACTGGAAGACAACCATTTCTACTACTCTACCGCACTGGCCGCCGCCATGGGTGCCCCCGAATACCTGGCCATGGAGCAAACCACTCTCAGCCCTGAGCAGCTCGAAGAATTAAAACAGAAACTCACCGCAGTCGCCACCCAAAGCCCCACCGTCACCGGAGGTCCCGGTTTCAGCCGTGAAACAGCCTGGCAACTTCCCCCCGACAAGACGGATTTCACCGCACTTATACTGCAGGAGCTTGACAGCAATCACCCCATCGGCCAGAGTGTCATTCACGGTGATGATGGGCAGATTTTCATGAAATATACCGTGGTGCTGACGATTGATGGCAAGCAGTGCCCCATCGAGCAGTGGTTCAATGTCACCCTGCCCGAGCAGACAGAAGATGATGCCAGCCCGCAGGCTGAAGACTTCGATGACGAGCCGGAGACAGAATCACCCGTTGCTACCCCCGAAGACGGACCGACTGAAGAAGAGGAAGAGGTGGAGAATTTCGACGACATGGAAATCACGGTTGAACCCGGTGGCAAGGTTGAAGAAGAGGCTCCTGAATTCACCCCCGAGCAAAAAGCAGCCGCGCTGAAGACCTTTGTCGAAGGATTCAAAGAAATGATAGACATTCTCAGTCAAGTGACCGACACCGCTACGGCTCAGGCCGCCGTACCGCAGGTGAAAGTCGTACGCAAACGCCTGAGCGACACGGCACTCAGTGACATCATGCCCACCATCTCCGGCATGGAAATCATCGAAGCCATGGAGCAAATCGGCGTAACCCCGACTGATATCAGTAAAATTGAGCAGCGACTGGAAAACGCCGAATACTACCAGTGCGATGAGCTGCGCCGCGCGCTGAACGAATAACAAAACAGTTGCGAGCTCAGCAGGCTGCACTCATCAGTTCGGCACGGAGCAGCACATGGAACCGCAGCACAATCATCTGCCGTTCCGTGTGGAAATACAGCCTGGTCTCCGTATTCACCTGGTGGGGGCGCCTGCTACGCAGACTGAAGTGCAGGCAATCGCTCCCCGCACTGTATAGCTCGACAAACTCCCTGAACACGCGCTCCTCATCATCCCCCCAGAAGAGCGCCAGCCGTAGCGCATTCGGCTGCACCCGCTCGATATAAACACCCTGCGGCCCCTGCCGCCACCAGCCGCCCACCCAGTCCGGGTAGGTATCCGGCCGGGTGGTTATCACCACGGCCTGCCCTTCCGGCAAGCGGCTCTGTTCGTCACTGAGTGCGAGGTAATCCACATCGTGCACATCAACCCACAGGCCGTCCTCCCCCGGCAGCAGTTGCAGTGTCAGCTTTCCCCAGCTGCTCTCCATAGCCAGAGTGATATAGGCCGGGCAGGCATTGACAAAAAGCAGCTCACATTCCTCCTCCCGAGTCAGGTCAAACAAACGGGCATAGAGCGTCTGCCCCTTCACACGGAGCCGCAGCTCATAGTCCATGATATACTCGAACCGCCATACCCCCTCATATCGGGGACTGAGCGCAAATGGCACCTTCGCTTTCATGGCCGCTCCGTTACCAATCAATCGGCCGGGTCACATCCACCAGCTTGCGGGCAAAGCCCACCAGGTGAATAGCCTCATCCGTACGCAGGAAATCAGGGTTAAGCCCGCGCGGCCCCAGGCGCCAGCGGTCAAGCGCATCGGCGTCCTTGAACAGATGGTAAAGCAGGCGCACACGCTCGGCGGAGTCCGGGAACTCTTGCGCGATAGCCTCCTCCCCCCGCTCATCGCGACGGTCATGATAGCGCATGATGGCAGCAGCTGCGGGAATAAAGGTCAGCTCGCTGTGCTCACGGCAGAACTCCTCATAATACGCCGCCGCCCGGGCACCGTGGCCGGAGTCTTTCCACTCGTTCTCACGGCGGGTATCATGAAAAATAGCCGCATGAGCCAGTGTTGTAAGGGCCTGTTCGTCATCGGGAAAAACACGCGGTACCATCAACATGGCATACAACAGCACACGCTCGCTGTGCGCCGTGGAGTGCATCACACTGTCGGGCATATTAAATTGCACGCTGCTGTACATGTACTCCGCCCAGCGGCGAAAACAACTCCCCACGGCAGGCGGCATCAGGCTCACAAACTTTCTCGGCACAATAAGCTTTTTCATAACTCCTTTACAGCTTCTTTTATTCTAGCACAGTGCCCCGAACATAGCAAACAGAAAAAAGAGAAAAAAACAGGCGGCTCGCTCAACAAATTGCCCCGTGACATACGTCTATCCAATGTATGAATGCCGCAAGTACCACCCGCGCCGCATTGGCACTCTGTATGCCGCTGCTCTGCCACGTCTGCCCGGCAGAGCAGGCTCTCACACCTGAACAGCAAACATTGATTGCCGATTTTCACGCCACGCTGCCCGAGCTGCTGCAAGCCATGACTGCTGCCCGCTCAGCCCTGCAGACCGCTGCCGACACCGCCGGGGCAGATGCCGCAGCCCCGCTTGTCCGCAAGGTGTCGATGACCGAAGAAAAGGTACAGCAGGCAGCGAGCCGCCTGAGTGCCACCGGCCTGAGCGTCAGTAACCTTTATGACCGTGCGGAACTCGCGAAAGCCGTCAGCAGCCTGCCTATTGCCGCTTACAATGCCGACATACAATCAACCCTGGCCAACGGCTGCCACGGCAGTGTGGCTCTTTACCTCGCCATCATGGACGATACCCGCACCTATACCGAAAAACAGCTGCAGACCGAACTCAGCGAACAGGAGCGCGCCGACCTGGCGGAAATCGAACAGGTACTCACTGCGATGAAAGAGATTTGCCCGCGCTCTCACTGGCGTGGGTTGGAAGATGATTTTGTGCGCCTGTTCGATGCCTCGCTTCCCGCCGCCACACGCCTGCAGCAGCGCCCGCTGACCACCATGCTGCTGCACCGCCTGCTTGAGCGACACGCAGCGTCCCTGTACGAACTGTGCAACGAAAATTTCCACAACAACGGCGACCTGGAAGAACGATTTGTTCTGCACCCACAGAACTACCTGGGCGAGTGGTATTCGCAGCGCGCCCTCAGCGGCTACTTCTATGGCCATGCCGACTCTCTCGACCGCAATGCCGACACCCCGCGCGGCAGGGAGATTTGGAAAGCCGCAGCTCCCCGCCTGGCTGAACTGAAGAAAAAATACGCCCTCGGCTCCGGAGATGGTCGCACGCGCGAGACGGCACTCGATGTACCGGCAGACGTGAAACCTGCTGATTTCAAGAAGTTCGTGAACGACATCACCCGCGAACTGTTCGGCGAGCGAGCCCTGCATAGTGAGTTGCTGTGGTGCACCGTGGGCAAGAATGGGCGCCGGGTGGTACATGGCCTTATCCTCGTAGGGCGTACCGGCAACCGCAATCGCAACAACGACTGCCATGTCATCATGCCCTGTTATTTCAACATGGAACGAAAGGAGAACGCGCAATGAGACACATCTTCGCCCTACTGCTGCTGAGCCTGCAGCCGCTACTGCAAGCCGCAGGCGGCGGCTATGCCACCCCGGCAGATTTCGGCTACCCGGCCCTCTCACTCGAACCGCAGCAATACCTCATCCCCGCCGTTGAACGCGAATGGCACATCTCGGGGCTGGCGCCCATGCGTGCCACGCTTCAAGGCATCAAGGGCAAGTGGGGTAACCGCGCCATTGTCATTTTGCGCACCCCCTCCGGGCGCAACATCTCAACAGCCGCCTTCTCTCTCAGCGATACTGATATCGAAGCCGTGAGCAACTGGCTGAAAAAGAACGAGTTTATCGACTTCGCCACCCACCGTGAGGGCAGCACCATGGCGCGAATCCACTCCGTCATCCCCGTAGGCAAAGAGTACCACGTCAACCTGATTATGACAGATGGCTCACGCCACGCGCTGCGCACCAACACCCAACCCGTCAACGCAGAATACGCCCGCAAACACGCGACATCTACCTATCAGGTGACTGACAGCACGCTGGAGTTGCTGCGCAGCCATGTGGGCAAAAAATCTGAAGGGCGCCCCGCTCTGCCCATCGCCACCTCCGTAGATGAAGCTCAACTCTATGCCACCCTGAACGATGTAGGCATAGCCGTGTTTTACCTGAACCGCCGCGGGGGTGCTGCCGATTTGGCGTTCCGGCACTACCTGGCCCACAAACCGGAGCTTGTGGCACAATGGGCGCAGCACTTCGTGTTTCTGATGGCCTACTGCGATGAGCGCGGCATGTACCCGCCGGAGTGCCACGAGGGTGAGCTCACCATATCCCTGACCCACGGCACGACAGGCACACACGCCACCAACCTCTGCAACACCAACACCGAGCTGGCGCAGATTCGCAATGCCTGGCTCCACAACACCACATACCTCGGTTATGTAACGCACCTGCACAATGTGCGGTTCGGCAACCCATCGCAACAGAAATTCACCACCCAGAGCCATGTCGGCAACGCCGGAGTGGAGAGTATGCTGCAACTGCGCGACAAGGTCTTTAACCTCTTCGGCTATTAACCTCATCTGCCCACCCATGAAGAAAACACTCACCACACTGCTGCTCAGCCTGCCCCTCACCGCCACGGCGGCAGATGCCGATTACTTCGAGTACGCGCTCTACCCCGACTGCCGCAAGCTCACCCCTGCCGAGGTCGACCCACGCGACTGGTTCCCCGAGGCCACACGGAGCGAGCGCGAACGCCTGCGCCAGAACAGCCGACAGCACTATACCGATGCCCGCACCATGGCAGAGCGCCTGCTGGCCGACCCGCAGGATGAAGCGGCCTTCTGCACGCTCTGCGACTACGCCAAACACATCAACGCCCTGATAGCTGAGTTGACCGCCAACTCTCGCGACAACAGAAAAAAACTCGCTACACTGCTGAAGTTCAGGCAGATTTACCAGGTTCCGGGCCTGGCAGATGCCCGGTATCTGACCCTGGCCGATAAACCGAGGCAAGAGCTCATCATCCGCCTGCGCGACATGCTGCAAACCGACATGTCGCAAGAGCAGCGCATACGCGAACTCTACTCCATACTCGAGCACGACACCCAGCTGAACCACGCCGAAATCGACATCATCTACCGCGGGTTGCGTGCCTGGTGCGGGGTGAGCAAAAGTCACCGCCCCGCCGGTGCCGTGGCCCGCTTGTACCTGCGCGAATTCCGAGGCGGGCGCGAGGTGCAGCTCTCCTCCCCCATGGAGCATAACATCTCCGTTCACTACCCTCACCTGCGGCAATTCGTTTCCGCAGAGTGTGCCATCAACGGCACCGTGGCCAAGATGCTGAGTTTCCACATGGGGTGGAACAATCGCACCCTCAACCGCCTGCTCTGGCGAGACCCCGCGAAAGCCGCCATACTGGCCCGCCACATGCAGCGCCCCGGTTACGACCTGTTGGAGCACAAACCCGCCGCCCTGCGCCACTACATGCGCTACTGCGGTATTGCCCGGTACCGCAAGATGCCGCTCGAAGTGCCGGAGTGCTGCTCCACCGCGCTGGATGTACACCACCAACCGACCGGAGCAGATGCCGCACAACAAGTAAGAGAACAGGCGAAGAAGCTGCCCGCACAGCTGGCGCCACTCATCCCCCGCTGCCTGTTGGCGCTGGGGCAGCGCGAACTGAACATCTGGCAACCGGTCACCGTCACCCCTCATACGGCCATATCACCGGCCTGGCCCGATGCCTCTGCCGTACAGCTGCCCCAGTGGCGCAATGAGCTGCTGGGATTAACCGCCGGGCAAGATGTGAAAACCGCTATCACTCAGGAACTGCAGCAGCTCACCGACCACATCGAAACTGTGAAAAAACACCACGGTACCGGCTACCTGCTGGCAGCAGCTCTGCATGAGTGTGAGCGAGTGCGCCCTAACCGGCAAGACCTCATCACCCCGGTTTATGTGCGCATAGCCCTGCGCTTCGAGCAAGATGGCGTAACCCTCAGCTACCTGCCCGATGACGACAGCTTCGCCATCGACAGCGGGGACGATGACTTCCTCCCCGAACCGCTGCTCAACACCGCCCTGCACCTCATCCCCCAGCACCTGCACCGCCTCACCCTGCAACTGGCACTGCTCGAAAAGCAAGGGCGCAACAACGAGCTGGAGCGCGCCTGCCGCGACCTGGCTCGTGTGCTCAACCGCAGCAACCTCTGGCCACTCATCATCTGCCAGCGCGAGCTGCGCGGCTTCAGCACCCGCGCCTTGCTCACCCTCTTTGCTCACTATGAGGGGGAGGATGACGCCCTGTTCGACTATGGAGAAGCCATGGGGCTGCGCCATGAAATGAGTATTGCCCGCCTGGGGCATGAGGATGACCTGGGGGAAAACCTGGTGCGCGCCGCCGTCATCAGCGGAGCGCTACCCGCTACGGCAGAGGAACGTCAGGCCGCTATCGAGGCCTTCATGACCATGGCCCGGGAGCACGCGCACGACACCTCTCCCCGCCTGACCGGCGAAGTGCTGCTGCACCTGCTGCGCTGGGGCGTAAGCGAGCCGCTCATGCAGTGGCAGGACTGCCCGGCCCGCTACTTCCGCGGGCGTTACGCCACCAATGGGCTGCGGCTCATCCGCGCCCACCTGCAGAGTGGCAACCGACAGGCCGCCGAGCAATTACTCGCCACCATGGGGGCAGATGCCGATACTGACACCACACCCGCTTACCGTCTGGCCGCCGCTCTGCTCGCACAAGATGCCGCCACCGCCGAGCGCCTGCGCAAAGATGCGCTGCTGCTGGCCATGCTCCACCGCTACATCGACTATACCACCTACGCCGACTATCTGTCAGAACTCGCCGTGGAGGGCGACCCGCAGAACTACATCATGCGCGCCGAACTCATGTTCAGCAATGGCCGCGCCGCCGGGCTGAGCCCCGAGCTGGGGTTATGCTACGCACGGAACGGCCGCTGGGAGGCCGCACATTTCGTGTTCGAATACATGCTCACACAGGGGCTCACAACCGTCACCCCCTACGGCACCGTCCCGGATCAGGCACACATGTACTACTACCGGGCATTCGCCGATATATGTCGCAGCAAAGCGGAGAATACACCGGAACGAGCCCAACAGGCCCTCGCTGCTCTGGCCGGCACACCGGCGGAGCCCATAGCCGCGGAACTGGCAAGCTTGCCTGCGAGCGCGAACGCCCCGCACACACAACCCGCGGTCACACAGTCAGGCTCTGCCCCTGTCGACCTGCTGGCGGCTCTGCCCTCACGCCAATGGAAACTCAAGAATGGCACCACCCTCGAAGGGCAGCTCATCGGTCTGGGGCGCGGCCAGTTCATCTCCCTGCGCCTGACGGACGGCAGCGCTCGAATCATCCCCATGAAAGATGTCGCAGGTAACGAATTGCCCTACTTCAACAACTGGAGCCGCACCAACGGCATGCAGACCTGGGAACACCACCCCTCCGAAACCAATCCCGCCTACCGAGTGAAAACCACCGGCCGCCCCGTGGCCGCCATGCCGGACTTTGAACATGCCGGCTCATGGTACATGGCCGTGGTGGATGAAACCGGCAGCATACACTGGCTGCGCACCTGGGGACTCAAGGGCAAGGCTGCGGAACAGGCCGCCGCCTTCTGCCGCGACAACGCCAACCGCCTGGCCGCTGAGCTGAACGTGGCAGAAAATCCGCAGCAGGCGGTTCAGCTCTCCCAGCAGCTTGGCTTACCCATTCTACTGGTCAGCACCATCTCCCACATGGGAGGATTCAATGATATGGAGGGGCTGGTACAGTACCTGCAATTTCACCCGCAGGCCGCCACAATCTGGGCAAAGCAATACATCATCTTGCCTATCACCCCGCCCATGGGCAAAGAGCGCCCCCTGCGCTACCCTGAGCAACAGCGCCATGAACTGCTGGAACTTGAGCGCGTGTTCACCCCCGGGGTCACGCCGGAAAACTCGCACACCGGCCGCATGCTCGATGCCAGCCTGAGCAAAAGCGGCAAGATTCACCTCTGCATGCTCAGCCCCGGGCAGGCATACAGCTACATGCTGGCACCGGACGCCACAGTTGCCCCGGCCGACCTGCTGCGCAACGGCCCTGCGCTCCCCGCCACTGAACAGAAAGATAAGCCATGAACTTCCGCACCATCATAGCCGCCACCCTCATGCTGCTGCCCGTACAGGCAGCCCCCGCCCTGCTGGGAGTGCGCGC
This sequence comes from Akkermansia sp., assembly GCA_045646325.1. Taxonomy (GTDB): domain Bacteria; phylum Verrucomicrobiota; class Verrucomicrobiia; order Verrucomicrobiales; family Akkermansiaceae; genus Akkermansia. Next base: position 13,819 of record JAZRKM010000045.1, read on the forward strand.
TGAACCAACCGCCCCGGCAGTACAGCAAGTCTTTGCCCGGCACATACCGGCCGGCACCGGTCTGACGGTACACCGACTCACGCCCGGCACTCCGGCAGCAGAGCATTTACGCCCCGGAGATGTGCTGCTGCTGGCAGACGGCACCACTTTGCGCACCCCGCAGGATTTGGCTGACATCGTGGCACACAAACAGGCTGGCGATTCGCTGAACCTGCGCCTGCTGCGCAACGGCGCCCCGCTGGAACTGAGCCTCACCCTCAGCTCCCGACCGGAGCAACCCACCCTCAGCAAGCAACAGCAGCTCGGCCTCAACCGCCTGCTGTTGCTGCTGGTGCCACAGGGAGACAGCGTAGTCGATGTACCGGCCGTGCGCCGACAGTTACTTGAACTCAGTGCAAACGGGCTCGCGCAGAAAGATGAATATGCGACCTGCACCCTGTACCTGCGCCATGAGCAGTACATGATTACCATCACCTCCACCGAACGCAGCCTGACCATCATCAGCACTCACCCCGAAGTGCCGGATGCCCGCCTGCGTGCCGACTACTACAAGCGCGATACCGAGCGCCTGCCCGAAAAACTGGAGCAACTGCTCCTCAACGCTGAATATTATCGTCCATGAACTATCATCTCCTCTTTTTTCCCATCGCTGCTGCTGTATGTCCGGCAGCTCAGGAACCGGCGACATCCCCCGGAACGGTGGAACAATTTGAACAAGCCCGACTGGAATATGATGCCATGCAGACCCTGCTGCGCATTAAATCTGCCCTCACGACTGAAGAGGACTCCCTGCTGCCCCCGGTCAATCGCGAGTTGTTCCTGGGCGGATTCCGCGAGCAACTGGCAGCCGGAGGTGATTTCCCCTTCGAACGCCTCATCGAACACAGCAAAAAACGCTCCCTCTTCATTGATGCGCAAATAAAAGCGGCAGATTTCCTCACACCGCATGCCGCACAAGAGGGTGTAACAACCCTGCCGAGCGGTCTGCAATATGCCACCTGTACCCGGCCTGAGTCGGAGCTCAACTACCGGGCGCGCCGCGCCCACTGCCTGCTGGCAAGCATACCCGGCACCCGCCTGAGCCTGCATGTGAGCGGCACCCCCACCGCGGTGGATGACGCTCTGTACGAAGCCCCCCGCGGCATTGCCTGGCAATTCCTGCTGCCCGTTGAGCTGCTGGATGAAGTGGACGCCGCCCCGCTGCGCAAAGCGGGTATCCACACCGTGGAGATACTCGCCGTGCGCGAAAGCCTGAGCGATGAACTGCGCGAGCAGGCTCGTGCTTATTTTGCTGCACGCACGCCTGCTCTGCCGGAAATCAAGCTCGAAACAGCAGAGCTGCACGCTGAGCGCTCCCGGCTCATGGGCATGCTGGCAGCCCACGTCATCGATGAGCCATCAGAACTCCTCATTACCAAAGTAGAAGAACTACTGACGCGACTCGACACCCCGCGGGAAGAACTGGAGGAAGAATTCGAACAAATCTCTGAGCGCTATTGGAAAGCCCGCGAAGAACTGCGCCGCATGCAGCACAGGCAGATTGCTGCCGAAATCATGCAACTGCAGCAACAAACGCCCGGCACCCGTGTGCTGAGCAACGGGCTACTCTGCCGTGCCATATCCGGCAGCAGCGCCGATATTCCCCTGGCCGAAGCCCGCTACATCGAAGAAGAGGAACTCGGCCCCGAAATGTACCTGCGCGTGCGTGACCGAATCGTCTACGCTCCGAATGATTTGCCCCGGCAAATACTCGATGTGATGGGCGAGATTCCGGCCGGCACCGCCTGGGAGCTCATCCTGCCCCCGGCGCTGCGCGGCAAGAACAACGAACTGCCGCTTCTCTACCGCATACGCGCCACGCGCCCGCAGCGCCAAGAGAGCACCCCCATCACCCCTGATACCATCTGACCCCTCTCACAAGCTCGCAGAGCTTGTTTTCACCATGCCTGCAAGGGCATTTTTCACCAGCCCCCGCCAGGGGGCTTTTTCACACCGAGTGAAGCGAGGTTTTCACCGTGAGGCTGCATGGCCGAACTTAAATAAGCTCGCTGGCGAGAGCGGTGAAAACATCGGCTGCGCCGATGTGATGCAGAAGAACCTGACCGCGCTTACACACGGTCAGGTTCTTCTGTTCAGGTGGTTGGGCTACTTCGACTAATACGGGAAAATCATCGTTGCCGCAGGCGCTGCACCAGGTCATGAGGAAGAGCGGCACGCTCCGCAGGGGTATTGATAGGATATACCACAGGCTCAGACGAAGCGGGGTCCTGCACGGCGAGGAAAAGGGCGCCATTGCAGCAGCGCAGTTCCACGGCGCCACCGGGGTAATCAAGAGACAAGCTCAGCTGCACATCCTGCCCCTGCAACCAGGTAGTACAACCGCTCGGCACACTGCGGGCGAGGGTCAGCAGCTCCATCAAATCAGCCTGCACCTGCTGCGTATTCATGCGGTGGGGCAAGCGCGCCAGTTGGATACGCAGGCGGCTGCGGGCCTGAGCAAACTGCAGCTGCACCTCAGGTGTAAGCTCGGCCGTAGCAACAGGTTGCGGTTCTACAGACGCCGGCTCAGGCCGGGCTGCCAGCTCCACCAATGTGGTGCGCAGCCCCCCACTGCGGCGGTAACGCACACGCACCACATCCCCCGGAGCATAGGCAGACAACACTTCTTTCAGAGCGGCAGCCTGCGGGGTAGGTGTACCCTGCACACTCTCAATCACATCCCCGGCCATCAATCCGGCCGCATGCGCCGGAGTATGTTCTGCCACACGACGCACAACCACCCCCTGCCCGGCGGATTCCCCTGCGGGAACCACACCGAACACCACTGCCCCACCGGCCGCCTGCAACAGGGGCAGGCAGAGCAGCAGCAAGCAGAGGATGGCTGTGTGTTGTTTCGTCATATCACTTCTTCGGGCAGTTGAGAATCTACGGTTGCTTGTACTCGAATCACCAGGCGCGAATTATCAGCGCCCTGCATCACGAAGGTATCTTGCCGGGTAGCCGGAGAACCGGCGGCGGCGGGGAGTCGGCGGCGTTGCAGTTCAACAGTTCCTGCTGCCACCTGCGGCTCGGTCCAAGGTGCCCACCACAGTATCGGCATGGTAGCCAACAGCATAGCCACAGCCGCAGCAGCACTGCGCCACAGCCAACGGCGGCGGGAGTAAGCACCTGTCATCTGCCGTAACAAACGCTGCCGCAGCGGCAAGGGCGAGGTGGCCGGGCGAAGCTGCTCAAGCAGCTCAGCCTCGAACTCGGCGTCGGCCTGCTGTTCCGTCGACTCCCGCTCCATGGCAGCAAGCAGTCGGCAGCGCATGTCAACCGGCATGGACGCAGGGGGTAACTCACCGCTTAAACGGTGCATTTCTGTCATGTCTTCGTTCATGATGGCGGGTTAAGTTCATCTTCTAGTTGTTGACGGAAAATTCGCAGGGCAGCACGGTAGCGACTGGCTACGGTAGCGGAGTTCTCGCCGGTGATATCGGCTATCTCGCGAAAACTGAGTCCCTGCCACACATGCAGCACAACTACCTCGGCATAGTCGGGGCGCATGCGGCGCAGCACTCGCTCCACACAACGGCGGCGGTGCTCGCTGTCTGCCGAGCTGCTGAGCCAGGGGGTGAGTTCATAAACAGTCGGTTGTTCCGCCGCGGCAGCCTGAGCTACCGATTGACGGCGATTGCGGGCGCGGGACAAGTCAATCGCCGCATTTCGTATGCAACTGATAACGTATGGCACCCACTCGGTCGGCCCCTTGCGAAAATCGCCGCTGCGCACAGCACGCACCAGTCGGACAAGCGCTATCTGCAGCACATCCTCCGCATCGGCCTCGCAGGCAGTACGCTGTCGGGCATAGAGCAACAGTCGGTCGCCGTGTACAGCCAGCCACGCGCCCCAATCAGGGTCACCCCCTGACTGCACTCCCCCGCTCGCTGTTGATATGTCCGAATTCATCTGTCTTCATTCTATAGACGTCATCACGGCGCATTTTTATTAAAGAAATATCCGTTTTTTCCTGCTTTTCTCAGCTATTTTACATTTGACACCGAGAGACTGCAACTTTATAATGCGCGTGTGACCATGAACTACCATCTATCCTTGCTCCCCGTTATCGCCGCCCTGTTGCTGAGTTGCTGCGCTGAGCGTCAGCTGAATGCCGACCAGGCTGCCGATTATGCCCGCTATAAGCAATGGCACGGCACCGTAGCCGCCAAACTGCGCTACGCTGCCATCCAAGCGACTAAAATTGAAGGCCACTTCAAAGAGGTAAAAACCCAAAAGGTTATCCGAGTTCCCATGAGTGCCAAAGAACAGGCCATTGTGCGCCGTCTCTTTGCCGGGGTGGAATCTCCCCCGCTGCTGCCACCGGGCGACTGGTATGAATATGAGCAGTATCAGCGCAACATGATTCACCCCTCTCCGCCTGCCGCGTTCTGCGATATCGTCTTTCTGGCAGCAGACGGTACCGAACTGGCCTCATGGTCGCTTTTCGAGTCTCCATGGACGGATATCGGCGACAAGAAAAACGCCGACTCCTACCGCGAGTTTGAAGATGGCTCCGACATGGGCGATGAGCTCAATGGACGCTATATTCCGAATTCTCTGGCAGATGGCGAGCTTATCCGTCAATTTGAAGAGCTGCCGGTCATGACCAAGCTCTCCAAGCTGCTCCAAGAGGCTTACAGGCCGAGAAAATGATAGCGTTCTGAACCACCATGAGCTACCGTTTATCCCTCATTCCCCCCTCAGCACAGCCATGATTTCACCTGCTCCCCGCCCTAAAGAGCAACAGCCCCTGCTTGCCTGGTTGCCACTCACCCTGGCCTGTGTGCTGGAGATGGTGTGGATTGTTGCCCCGTGGCGCTCAGTGATAAGCTTTTTCAGCCTACTGGGCTGCATCTTTCTGGTCGGGCTGAGCCTGATTGTCGGTATTGTGTTGCTCATCAAGGGCAATCACCTGCGCACGGCGATAGGTGTGTTCCTCGGCACCGTGTTTCTGCTGCCCTTCCTGACCTGGGTGCTGCTCGATGTGCTGAAGCTACATTTATACTTGCATGGACAGTGAGATTGTGCTACCCTATGCCGCAGCTAAAATAAGCGAGTTGCCATGATTGAGAACGAGTACATCAGCATCGACATCCGCACCGCCGGTCGCCGTTTTGCCGGCGTGACGGTGCAGGACAAAATAAACGGCCGCAGCTACGACCTGGGCAAAGAGATTTTCACCATTCAGTTGCAGGAGGCCAAAACGGACGAAGCCTGCTCGAAGAAAGAATACACCGATGTGTGTCTGCCGCTCAGCTCGCTGGATTTGATGTGCGGCACTCCCGTAGTGAGCAGCATAGCCGCTCAGCCGGAGGGGCGCCGCCTGGTCGACCGCCGCGCGGGTCAGCGCGTGAGCCTGCCCTTTGCCGCCACGACGGATGGCTACAAACTCGAGTGGTGGGCTGAGCTGCGCGAGGGGCAGCCCTACCTGCGCCTGGGGCTGAACATCACCCCCATGCAGTTTGCCATGCCCGCCCGCAAGATTACCCTGCTGAACATCACCGCTCCCGAGGCTCGCGTGGAAGGCACCGTGAAGGGAGCCCCCGTGGTAGCTGCCGGCAACCGCCTGTTCGCCGGTGTGGAAAGCCCGCTGAGCAAGGGTGAAGTAACGGCGGAGGGTTTTGCCTGCTCGCTGGAGCGCACCACCCACCTGCCCGCACGCACGGAGAGCCGCATTTCAGCCGTGCTGGGCTTCTGCACACCGGGGCAGCTGCGCCGCACGTTCCAGCTGTCCTACCTGAATGAAGAGCGCGCCCGCCCCTACTTCCCCCTCTTCAACTACAACACCTGGTACGATATCGGCTATTTCACCCCCTACAATGAACAGGATGTGCTCGACACCGTGCGAATGTTCGGTGAAGAACTGGTGCGCAAGCGCGGCGTTGTGATGGACTCTTTCCTGCTCGATGACGGCTGGGACAACACCGAAACGCTCTGGCAGTTCCATGACGGGCTGCCCAACGAGTTCCGCAACATCCGCGCCCTGATGGAAAGCTACGGCTCCGCCCCCGGCGTGTGGTTCTCACCCTGGGGTGGCTATGGTCAGCCCAAACTCAACCGTATCGCCGCCGCCGGCGATACCTACGAGACAAATGAGCGCGGCTTCGCCCTCTCCGGCCCCAAGTACTATGAGCTCTTCCGCGATATGTGCCTGCACATGATTCGTGAGCAGGGCGTGAACCAATTCAAGCTCGACGGCTGCAGCGGCATGGCTGAGCCTGCCCCGGGTTCCCGCTTCGGCTCCGACTTCGAGGCCGCTATCGCCCTCATCGATGAGCTGCGTGCCGAAAAGCCCGACATCTACATCAACCTCACCACCGGCACCTGGGCCAGCCCGTTCTGGTTCAGTATAGCGGATTCCGTGTGGCGCGGTAACTGGGACCACGATTTCTGCGGCGTAGGTACAGCCCGCCAGCAGTGGATAACCTTCCGCGACGCAATGATTTACGCCCACAACGTGAAGATTTCCCCGCTCTGCCCCATCAACTCGCTCATGACCCACGGCGTTATCTACAACAAGGGCGCCCGCGGACTCATGACGACCGAGGGCGATGACCTGGCAGATGAAATCTGGAGCGGTCTGGGGCTCGGCACCCAGATGCAGGAAATCTACATCACCCCGGCCATGCTCAAGGAGCACGAGTGGGACACCCTGGCTGCTGCGGCCAAGTGGTCTCGCGCAAACGCCGCCACTATGGTTGACAGCCACTGGGTAGGCGGCGACCCTGCCGCGCTCGAGGTGTACGGCTTCGGCTCCTGGAGCCCCGAAAAGGGTATACTGGTGCTGCGCAACCCGGGCGATACGGAGCAGTGCTTCAGCTTCGACCCCGCTTCCGTGTTCGAGCTGCCGCTCGGTGCCCCGCTGAGCTACAACCTCAGCTCACCCAAGGGCGACAGCCTGCCCGCCACGGCTATGGCAGGCAAAGTAACAGAGCTTAAACTCAAGCCATTCGGCGTGCTTGTCATCGAAGCCACGCCTCAGGCATAAACCGAGTTTCGATAGATACGTTTTCCGATTCCGGCTGTCGCTCATGGCGACAGCCGCTTTGTTTCATTCAGTATAACAAAAAAGTATCAATATCAAGCAAAAAAAACTTCACTTACGCTCGCCGTACTGCGCGCGGAAATAGGCGGTGATATCAAACCACAGTTCCAGTCGATAAATCTTACCATTGTACAGGTAATCAACCACATGCCTGTCGAAGTAACGGCCGTCTTCCCCGGGCATAAGTGCCTGCTGTTTTTTGACCAAGGAATGGGGCATCAGGTACATGAGCTGATATTCTATGTCCACGGCATCGGAGCTCTGCTCACTGATGACCCAAGCGGTTTCACGGGTAAAGCCGGGGCCACCGGTAGCCAGTGCCTGCATATCACTGTCGGCCGCATAGGCCGCCTGAATTTCGGCACTCATTTCGGCCAGCTCGGCCTCGGTGGGAGTTGCCGGCAAGGTGGCAGCAAACTCAGGCTGACCAAGAGCCCGTGCCAAAGCCACCGAGCCATAAAAATACTCCCTGCGCAGGCGATCTTCTACATCGATTATCTCACGCTGCTCATCTGCATACATGCCAACCAGCAACAGGCTCGCCTGAAGTGTGGAGCGCGGCAGCTCAACATTCGAGGCGATACCCGGGAGCGTTTCCAAAATAGCCCTGGCGCTGGCGGCTGCGGCATCTGCCGTGGCGCGATCCTGCACCTGCTGAAAAATGCTGTTCAGTTCACGAAGTTTCTCTGCCACCAGTTTCAGGGTAGTCAACTGCTCCGAAGTGGGCAACACGGCATCTTCTGCCTTATCTCCCATGGCCTCGGCCAACGCCTCGGAGCCGTAGTATGACTCACCCTTCAGGCGCTCCGCCTGGCCGAAAGCTGCCTGCTTTGCCTCTTCTGCCTGCTCAGCACTCATGGGAGACGGCGTGAAGTTCCACTGCGGCTCGTCACCATTGGCAAGAGCCGTCAAGCCCGCGCAATAGCCGATAATCGCAGGCACCACGGCATCTGCCGCCTCACGGTTGTTGACAGAACTGAGAGCTGCTGCCAACTTCTGCAGAGCATTGCCCGCCATCAACTCATCGGTACTGAGTTCAATAGCGGGTTCGGCGACAGGCAGCGGTTCATCTGCCCCAACAGCACTCAGCGGCAGCATGCACATGGCAAATAAAAGGGAAAGAGTCTTCATAGCTCTGATAGTCTAGCAAATCAACACGCAAAGTCAACACCGGAAATCAGAGAATATCAAGCACAAAAAAACTCGACAAGCTCATACTGATGGTGTATATATAAGGGCAGAGTCAATGTTCGATACGAAAAAGTGCTCTGATGCTTGCCCCGGCTCAATCAGCCACGGCAACAGATAACAACTCTACTACACATATACGATGAAGACATACTACATTACCGTACCGGGCGGCACCCCGCAGGGGCCCTTCGGTGAGGACGTTATTAAACAGGGTGTAGCCAACGGCACCTATCCGGCAGACGCGCTGGTGTTCGCGGAAGGGATGACGGAATGGGAACCGCTGAGCAAGCACATTGCTGTGGCAACGCCGCAGGTTCCGGGGAGCCCTGCCATGCCGCCGTTTCCGGCTTCGGCGCAGGCCCAGGTTCCTGCAGGTGGCACTACGGAGTACACTTTCGGTCAGGCTATTACCTCTTGCTTCAAGCGCTATACCAAGTTCGATGGCCGCGCCAGCCGTTCAGAATACTGGTGGTTCTGCCTGTTCTACTTCATTGCCTGCAACATCCCTGTGATTGGTTTACTCGTCATGCTGGGCTTACTGGTTCCGTCGTTTGCTGTCGCCTGGCGCCGCATGCATGACGTCAACAAAGCCGGTTGGTATGCCTTAATCCCCATTTACAGCCTGATTCTCGCCATTAAGGAGTCGGATGGCCCGAATCAATACGGCTCCGCCCCGGCCGCTCCGGAAAAATAATTTTTCCTCAACAAAAGGGAGTACCCCTTTGCACAAGAAAGCCGAACCGAGAAGAACTCGGTTCGGCTTTCTGCATTATATAAACTCAGGTTCGCACTCCCGAAGGAGAATTACCGAACAACATGCCATGTATCCATATTCATGCAAACAGGTGAGCCTTTAAGCCATTCCGCCGGGGCCCATACCTGCTTATCATTCCCGGCGGCATTACTGAGTACAGCTGCCCACCAACTGAATGTGCTGTTGGCAATAATAAAATGACGGCAAGCCATCATGAGCCGCAATTCCTCGAAATCAGGGTTCTCCAAATCTACATATCTCACTTCAGCATCGAAGTGATAGTTTGCTTTAACCCACTCCAAATCATCATGCCCTGTGGAAAAAACGTAAAATACGGGATTTTTCAGCACGGAACAAGCCTGTGTAACAGCCTCATGATAATAATGTTCATCGCACACCTGGTACTGGGGGTACAAACCATAATCACCGCGTCTCACATGAAGACACACTGCGTTTTGGGACTGTATTTCCCGCAACATGGCAGCATTCTCAGGGCTGGCCGGAGTCTTCACCTCAAAAGCACGGCGCAATTCATTCTCAATCCCTTTCACGACATCCGGCGACTGAAAATAGCCATACAAATGTTTAATACCCGGGCTTTTAGCTACAGGCGGCATTTCATACGCATCAACCGGGCAATACTTCCCATGGGCTAATAACGCTTCGCGATACAGGCTGAGGGTACTCCTGTCAAATTTCAGCATCTTCAGCAAGGTCTTCACACCGGTCACCCGCACCATGCCGGCAACAAATAAGATAAAATAAAACAGCGCGCTCACCCCGGTACACACGCGAGTCCCTTCCGTCAGTTGGAAATGATTCAGCCCCAGCTGCCGCTGATCTCTGGACCAGGCGTGCAATCCACCATTGAGCATTATTTTCTGTTCATCATTCGCCATCAGCAAACGCAATGCATACGCATACTGAAACATCTGATTTCCCAAACCGCCTCGAGTTATTACATGAATCATATCTATGCAGGTCGGTATAATTTCGATTTATTGTAAATTAGTTTTCTACGCTGCTCCGTGTTCATTTCAGCATGAACACGGGCTACTTATATCATTTAGAACTACGCTATGTCAAGCGCTTTCAGATAAAGCCGGTGCATTTGAAAATGAAATTTAGGCGTTGCTGAATTTAATTTTAACCGCCACATTCTCGCCAGACGCCCCGCTTATTTCAACAACTGCGAGAAACGACATCCGCATTGACGCGTTCAGGCGCCCCTCAACGGTCGATTTCAGATTTACCCAGATATCGGCCGTATGAATCGTAATAACTCACAGTGCGGCCATCGCGTACCGACTTGCCGCGGTAGCGACCGTAATCGTCGTAATACTCGGTCGTCCCCCGCCCGGTCGATTCAGACTTACCGAGATAACGGCCGATTTCATCATAGTAGTGCATTTCACCCCGATTTTCCGGAGCCATTCGTCCCAGGTAGCGCCCGACTTCATCATAAAATCGAGATTCCCCGCCGTGCTCAAGCTCAGCTTTCCCGAGGTAGCGGCCGTAATCGTCGTAAAAATGGCGCTCTCCCTGCCCCTGTTTCCGGGTTTTGCCCAGGTAACGCCCATAGTCATCATAATGGGCCACATCCCCTCGCGCATTCAGCTCTACCCGCCCATTGAGCGCTCCGAAAAAACGAAGATACGCGGCACAATCAGCAGCTTGCACACTGCACCAAGCGAATACGGCCACCCCAACCGCCAACAACAGCGACTCCGGCTTCTTTTTCATATCGAGTATCAGCGACTGCTCTGTTACGCGCAGCGCCGGACAGATGTCAAAAAGACTTTACTCAATCGGATTGTCAGAAGCCTCGCCATACTTGTTCGGTCCGGAACTGGGACGGCATGCCAGAACAATGACAGCGATTTCACCTACAAGCGGAATGAAATCCCACAACGAATGGGCACCGCACAGACCACTATCCTGCATGCGGCGCCAGGCTACAGCCATGCTGGGGATAAAAGTAACCACATAGAATGTCACCTCCGTGATAGGCATTGCTAGGAACAGGCAGGCATCAACCATAACGCATGCCATCCAAATCAAAACCCAGGCCAAGACATAGAACCAATATTCGGAGCGGCCGGCACGCCCGGAGAAACAGGCATAGCGCTTCATGCAGCTCTTGAAGGCCGTTATGGGGTTCCATGAAGCGACGGTCTTAGAAGGTACGGGAAGCGCAGCAGCAGCGGCAGACGGATTATTCAGAATATCAGCTACCTTGCCCCAACTTGCAGCGCCCGGAACAGCGGCAAGACTTTCGGTAGTAATTTCACCCTTGGCCAGCATCTCCATGATAACAGAAACCGACACGGGGCCGGCCTGAGAGCTATCCGTCTTGATTACATAGTACTGATTCATATGCAAATAGATAAAAAGTGAGAGATAACAAAGTTGTAACACACCCCGCTGCCCGCATGCTAACACAAAGCCCCCGTTGAGTCAAGAAAAAGGGAATAATAAAAAGCTGACTCCAGCATTGCGGATGCTGTATCAAGCAAATAATTCGTAAACGATTAGATTTTTTACGAGTTAGGGAATTGACACGAATAAAAAGCAGCGAGAGAGAGAGTAGCTTACTCAGTTCTAACAGGATAAGTTTCAAGGCTAGGATAAAGTATCAGCATCCGCAATGCTGTATATTTTTCTCAGCGGCTTTGGAGCAGGTCTCTCAGCCTCCCGATGCGCATGGGAACGGGTATCCCTGCACGAGCCGCTCAAAACTCTTAAAAATCAAATCATACAAACATGAAAAAGACTCGTATAGTTCTGTCATAATACAGTCTTATACAATGTTTTATAGCGGTATTTGCAAGTCGCTCGCAATTAGAAATGCAAATTTGCGATTTTTTGAGAAAGTGACGCTATGAGAGGTATAACTGTTCCTTG
>JAZRKM010000046.1:0-165102 GCA_045646325.1 Akkermansia sp.
GTGCAACCCAGCTTCGAACGCCCCCTTACTGAGCCGAGCCGCCTGATGCAGGTACTGGACAAGTTGCAGCGGGCAGGGCACGATGTGCATTTTGCCAATCGCGCCTCCACCTTACCGTGGAAGCGCGAATTCACCTCTCCCCGCTATACGACCAGCTGGGAGGAACTGCCGGAGGTCTGGTAAGCTTATTCCGCCGCAGCATCGGGGAGATGCTGTTTCAGGAAGTCGAGCAGGTAGGCCGGCGTGAGCAGTTCGGAGGTCACGGCGGCATCCTTGCCCGGAATGTAGAGGGCATTCACCGGGACGGAGCTGCGGTTCAGCTTTCTCATTTCGGCATCAATTTCGGCATTGGGGGCGGTCTTGTCGGCACGCATCAGCACGATGCCTGCCTTATCCATGGCCGCGTACACCTCGTCCGTGTAGGCTACTTTCTTGTTGGCCTGGCAAGTGGCGCACCACTTGGCGGTGAAGTCCACGTAGACGGGGTGACCGTCAGCGAGGGCTTTGTCCATGAGAGCTTTGCTCCAGGTGTTCCAGGTGGGGTGCTCGCCTGTGGCAACGGTGTAACCGGCGGCTGCAGCCTGCTCAGTGGTGGGGGCAGCAGCGGGTGTTTCCGTAGCGGGGCGGGGCATGGAGCCCCACACGCCCAGCGCAATGAGCAGAATAGCTACAATGGCGCCGATGGTGCGTGTGCTCTTGCTCTGGTAGATGGGGCACCAGCGACCGTATACCCAGAAGGCGGAGCAGAACACTACCAGCGACATGAGAATCCACGGGCGGTCAACGCTGAATTCCTCGGGCAGGAAGGCGAGGTAGACATCCAGCATCCACGCAGCGGCGGCGAAGAGCAGGAAAGAAAGCCCCTGCTTGAGCGATTCCATCCAGGCGCCGGGGCGGGGCAGAATGTTGACCAGCGCCGGGAAGGCACCCATGACGATATACGGGAAGGCAAGCCCCAGAGCCATGAATGTGAGTGCCAGCAGCATCCATACCCCCGGCAGGGACATAGCGGCAGGCATGGCAGCACCCAGGAACGGAGCACTGCACGGGGTGGCCACTACGGTGACCAGCAGGCCCTGGAAGAAGGAGCCCCACAGGCCCTTCTTCTGCTGCAGGCCCTGACCGGCAGCGGTTGCACCCACGCCGATTTCAAACAGGCCGTACATGCTCAGCCCCAGCACCAGCAGCAGCAGCATGATGGCGTAGACAATCCAGTCATTCTGCATCCATACGGCCCAGCTTCGCGTGTCGGAGCCGGCGTCGTTCCACAGGGTTTCAAGCCACTGAGTCCAGGGGGTGGCTGCCAGCACTTCGAGGTTGGAGACCACTATCAGCGCTGCTGCCAGTACCCAGAATGATACCAGTATACCCAGCACGAAGATGAGCGAGTGCATGAACACCTTGCGGCGCTCGCCGCCACCGAGTTCCACGAAGCTCATAATCTTGAGCCCGATGACCGGGAACACGCAGGGCATGAGGTTGAGGATAAGACCACCCAGGAACAGTGAGCCGAAGATGCCCCATATACCGGCGGGGATTCCACCTTGCGGGGTGGTGGTGGCGGCAGGTGCAGCGGGTGTGGCGGCCGGTGTTTCGGCTGCCGTGGCGCTGATATTCAGGGCAGCCAGCTTGCCGTCGAACACGAGCAGCCCGCTCAGTACCGGCAGTTCCTTGCCCACCGTGGTTTTGTCTTTCACGGGAGTCATGTCATCTTTACCGTCATTGCGGGGCAGGGTCAGGCTGTAGCCGGTGTCCGTCTTGGCGAGGGGCTGCGCCGCGCTGGGGTTAATCGAGTTGTCATCGGAGAAGAAGTAGGCGCTCTTCACGTCGCCCTCGGCCGTGAAGTTCAGTACCACGCTGTCAGCGGTCTGGGTCATGGTGGCGGTGGTGGGGGTACTGCCCAGCACCTCGACCTTGCTCTCCTTGCCCGCCCAGTCTGCCGCGGCGGCACCGTCGCCGGCGCTCAGGCTGATAGTGGCCGTCTTCGTCTCGGGCGGGTTGCAGCCGGTATCGGAGCAGGTCTGAGCCGTGGTGCTCATGGTGATGTCGGCCTGCTGCGGTGCTGTCGCTGCGGGGGTGAGTTTCCACACGATGGTGGGGGTGTTGTAGGTGTAGGCTACGCCGAGCATGCCTTCGTGGCGGTCGGGGGCGGACCAATAGGGGCCTTCCACCTTGAACCCTTCGGGCGCCGTGATGGTGGCGGTCATGGGCTCTCCGACAGTGGCCGGGTTGCGGAAATAGGCGTGCCAGGGCTGGGGAATGTCGGCCTGCAGGGCAACATAGAAAGGCTCGCCGGCTTTGTAGCTGCTTACACTGGCGCTGCCGGTTACGCTCATGGTGGCGGTCTGTTGGGCATTACCGCCGAAAAGGCTGCTGCCGAAGGGGGCTTCGCCGCCAACCGAGTAACCGCCGGATGTGCTTTCTACAGCAGCCGGGGCTTCATCGTCAGCACTCTCGTCTTCTTCGGCTTCCTCTTCCTCGCTGTCCTCCTCTTCTTCTTCTTCGCCTTCTTCGTCAGCTTCTTCCTCTTCTTCCTCCTCTTCGGCTTCCTCTTCAGCAGCGGCGGCGGTAGTGTCGGCAGCTGCGGGGGCCGGGGCTGGTGTACCGGTGAAGGTGTGTTTTACCACGGCCTGCTTACCATCAAATACGAGCAGGCCGCTCAGGGCAGGCAATTCCTTGCCGACGAGCGCGGCGTCTTTTACCGGTGCCATGTCATCCTTGCCGTCATTGCGGGGCAGGGTCAGGCTGTAACCGCTGTCGGTTTTGGTGAGCGCTTGTGCAGCCGTGGGGTTGATGGAGTTGTCGTCCGAGAAGAAATAGGCGCTCGTCACTTCACCTTCAGCCGTGAAGTTCAGCACCACGCTGTCAGGCGTCTGAGTAGCGGTGATGGTGGTTGCTGTGTCACCCAGTTGCTCCACTTTGGTTTCTTCGGCCTTCCAATCTGCGGCTGCGGCACCATCGCCGGCACTCAGGCTGATGGTGGCTGTCTTTGTTTCCGGCGGGTTACAACCGGTGTCGGAGCAAGTCTGGGCCGTGGTGCTGACGGTAATTTCGGCCTGCTGCGGAGCCTCGGCTGCAGGGGTGAGTTTCCAGACAACGGTGGGCGTGTTGTACGTGTAAGCTACGCCGAGCATACCCTCGTGGCGGTCGGGGGCTGACCAGTATGGCCCCTCGACGGTGAAGCCCTCGGGCGCTGTCAGGGTCGCCGTCATCGGTTCACCGATAGTGGCCGGGTTGCGGTAGTAGGCATGCCAGGGCTGGGGGACGTCTGCCTGCAGGGCCACATAGAAAGGTTCGCCTGCTTTGTAGCTGCTTACGCTGGCTTTGCTGCTCACGGTCATGGTGGCAGGCTGCTGGGCAGCTTCTCCGCCGAGGGCGAAACCACCGAACTGTGCCTGCACGGTACCGGCCAGCAGAGCCGTTGCCATTGTCAGAAATCTAGCAATGTTCATGCACGCAGTTTACCTGAAAATCACGCGCACCGCAAGCACAAAGATGTGTTGCTCATTTATTATTCAGGTCTGTGGGTGATTTGGTGACCTATTTTATATTTTCTGCCGTGACGAGGTAGTAGGGCAAGTGGCGCGTGCGGAGGTAGCGTCTGCCGGCTTGCAGGAACATATAGGCGCATACCCCGCCCATGCAGAGAAAGATGAGAGCCACGGAGAAGATATCCGGGTTTCGGCGCATGGCTCGCTCGGTGTGGTGGGGTGAGTAATAGACGGTGAATTGCCTATCGGTGTCGGATATGGGTTTGCGGCTGCCGTCTTTCTCCGTTCTGATGACGGTGGTGCCGTCTGCGAGGGTGAGCTGATAGACGGGGTAGTAGACAACTTTTTCGGAAACCTCTCGCCTTTCTCCGTTGACCGTTGTTGTGCGCCAGGTGGTTGTATGACCGTAGGCGATGATGGTGGCGGAGCATTTTTCGCCGTTGAGCCACAGGTCGAGGTAGGTGCGCGTGGTAGAATCAGTCAGCTCTCTGATGACGCCGGCGAGCATCAGCGCCAGCAGGGTGAGCCAACCGGCCATGGGGAGCAGGGGAGAGAGTCCGGCGTAGGCATCCAGCCTGCGCGTGGCCGGTCGTTGCTTGCCGGGGGGCGGTAGTTTCACCCCGCAGTGGGTCAGCTCTGCCTGCAGTCGCTCGTTGTCGCGCACGCGCAGAAAACCGATTTCCCGCATGCCGTATCGCCCGAGGGGCATCTCCGCCATGTAGTAATCCATGAGCTTATCGTGGTGAAGGGTAACGCGGTATACCAAATCCGGCGAAAGGGGGGCGGCGTAGACCAAGGGCTTGCCGACGGGCAGCAGCTGCACGATGAGCGCCCGCTGCTGCGTGAGGGCATAGACCGTGCGGCGGTTACCCTTTATCCCGTAAACGGCACAGAGCAGCAGACCGAGTGCTGCCGCGAACCCCGGAATGATAGTGTAGGCGTTGCAGTAGTCGGGCGGTTCCGGGCAGAGGGCGAGCACGGCGAAGGTGAGGCTCATACCCAGCAGCGCAAGACCTGCCACCAGCACCACCCACACATCGCCGTTCATGGCGTAGCCACGGCGCTCGGCCCACAGCAGTTCTTCTTCATCGCTCAGCGCAAAGCTGATTGCTCGGTGCAGCTCATCTTTTCCCTCCGGTAGTTCCATGCCGCAGATTATAGTGAATGTCCGTTACCTTGTCAACGGGTAATTCGGTTGGGAAAGCGCCGATTTTCCTGTCAGTATGCGGAGTTTGGGCTTGCGCGTGGGCTAGCTTGGTAGTAAAATCAGCCCGCTATGTTCTACATCACTACAGCTATTGATTATACGAATGGTTCCCCTCACATCGGGCATGCATACGAGAAGGTCCTGGCGGACGTACTGGCTCGTTGGCACCGAATGTGCGGTGAGGAGACCTTCCTGCTGACGGGTGTGGATCAGCATGGCCAGAAGGTGCAGCAGAAAGCGGAAGAGGCCGGAATCTCCCCGCAGGAGTACGCCGATACGGTGACTACGCGATTCATCGCCCTTTGGGAGCGCCTGGGGATTTCCTATGATGGCTGGGCTGCCACGACAGATGCCCGCCACAAGGCTTGCGTGCAGAAAATCCTCACCAACCTCAAAGAAAAGGGCTGCCTGTACAAGAAGGCCTACAAGGGTTTCTACTCCGTGCGCCAGGAGCAGTTCCTGACCGACAAGGAGCGCGGCGAAGATGGTAATTTCGGCCCTGAGTGGGGGCAGGTTATTGAGCTTGAGGAGGAGAACTGGTACTTCAACCTCACCGCCCACACCGCTTGGCTGAAAGAGTTTGTGACCACGCACCCCGACTGCGTGACCCCCGAGTTCCGCCGTCAGGATTTGCTGATGGCTATTGAGCGCGCCACGAATGACCTGTGTATCTCCCGCCCGAAAGACCGCCTGAGCTGGGGTATTCCGCTGCCCTTCGACCCGGATTTCGTGACCTACGTGTGGTTCGATGCCCTTATCAACTACATCTCTTTTGCCGGCTACCTGTCGGAGGGTAACCCCACGCTGCCGGATTTCAACAAGCTGTGGCCCGCCGCCTGTGAGGTTATCGGTAAGGATATTCTGGTGCCCGCTCACGGCATTTACTGGCTGTGCATGCTGCATGCCATGGGATTCAGCGATGCTGAAATGCCGCGCTTGCTGGTACACGGCTGGCTCAACATCAAGGGTGAGAAGATGTCGAAGTCGCTCGGCAACATCGTCGACCCGAATGACCTCTGCGATGTCTTCGGCCCCGAGGCTGTGCGCTACTACCTGGTGCGCGATACCAAGACCGGTTATGACAGCGACTACGATGCTGAGCGCATGAAGATGCTCTATAATACGGAGCTTGCCAACGACCTCGGTAACCTCTGCAACCGCTCGCTCAACATGTGCACCCGCTATCTCGGCGGTACTGTTACGGTGGCTGCCGAACCGGCTGCAGATGAGCTTTCCGTTGCTCTGCGTGAGAGCATGGCCGCCACGGTGGCACGTTTCAGCGAGTGCATGAATGCTTACAACACGTCCGAGGCTCTGGCCGCCCTGAATGCTCATGTGGGGCAGTGCAATGCCTTCATCGAGAAGACTCAGCCCTTCGCGCTGGCGAAGGATGAAACTCGCCTGGCTGAGCTTCAGAGTGTGCTGGCACACCTGCTTGAGAGCTGTGTGCAGGTGGGTTTCCTGATTGGTTGCGTGCTGCCGGAGGCCTCCGCCCGCATTCTTTCTCAGTTGCAGGTGGACTCTGCCACTCTCAGCCCGCAGACTCTTGCCTGGGGGATTCTGAAAGACGGGCATCAGGTGCAGGCTCCCAGCCCGGTATTCCCCCGTATTCTCTCAGAAGAAGAGAAACAGAAGATGGCCGAGCGCGCTGCCAAAGCCGCCGCCAAGGCCGCCCGCAAGGCTGCTGCCCAGCAGCAGTAACAAGGGCGCTATAAAACAAGTTACGAGTTGGGGAGTTCCGTTACGGCGAACGGAACTCCCCAAGTTATTTATCGAAACTGATAATTCGGTTACTTCATGTCGCGAATGGCTTTCGCGCAGTCGCAAATGAGTTTGGGGCCATTGTAGATGAACCCACTATAGAGCTGCACCAGGCTGGCGCCGGCGCGGATTTTCTTCACGGCGTCTTCGCCGCTCATAATGCCGCCGACACCGATGATGGGTATGCTGCCCTTGAATGCCTTGGCGAAGGCCTCCAGCGTTTCATTGGCGCGGTCGTAGAGCGGGGCGCCGGAAAGCCCGCCGCTCTGTGCGGCGGCCGGGTGGTTTTCCACACCTTTTCGGGTGGTTGTAGTGTTCGAGCAAATAAGCCCATCGAGCTGGCTGTCCATGAATACCTGGGCAAGCTCGTTAATCTGAGCCTCATCCATATCGGGGGATACCTTCATGACAATGGGCACATAGCGCCCCGTGTCGTTGGTGAGGTTGGCTTGCTCACTCTTCAGGCAGGCCAGCAGGTCGGCCGCAGGCGCAGCTTTGGCCAGGTTGCAGAGGTTGGGCACATTCGGGCACGAGAAGTTGATGGCGATGTAGTCTGCCACACCCCAGGCGGCGCGCATGCAGGCCAGGTAGTCCATGCGGGCTTCATCGTTCGGGGTGACTTTGTTTTTGCTGATATTGACCCCCAGCACACCGTTGAATCGTGTAGTGGCTTCAATATTCTCCACGCCCTTATCAATGCCCGGGTTGTTGATACCCATGTGGTTAATGATAGCGCGCTCTTTGATACAACGGAAAAGTCGGGGCTTGGGGTTGCCGGGTTGAGGGCGGGGGGTGAGGGTGCCCACTTCAACGAAGCCGAACCCCAGTCGGCCGAAGGCCGCTATCGTGTTGGCCTCTTTATCCATACCGGCGGCCAGACCCACACGGTTGGGGAATTTAAGCCCCATTACCGTGACGGGGTCGTCAATGGTGCGCGGAGCGATAATCGAAAGTGTGCGCGTTTTTTCAGCCATGCGAAGACCGGCCAGGGTAAGGCCGTGGGCGGTTTCCGGGTCGAGACTGAAGAGGAATCGTTTGCCTATGTTGTATATAATCGGGTTCACGGTCAGAATGGAAGGCGCGGCAGCCGCTACCCGCTGCTGCCGCACTATCCGGTATTGAGTTAGATTGTAAAGGTGACGTTATAGTTATCTTTGAACCACTGGGCAAAGAGGGGGACAGCCTCCTCGTAGTCCCAGACGGGGGAGTATGCCAGCTCGCCTTCGAGTTTGGTGGTATCAGCATACATTTCGACATGCTCACCGAGGGTGAAGGGGTCGGTGGAGTCTTGCTCAATGATGGCCGACATGCCAAGGGTTGTTTCGATGGCCTGAATGAACGAGAGGTAGGGCACCGGTGTGGAGCGCCCTACGTTGTAAAGTGCATAGGGGGCGCGACCGGGCTTGTGACTCGGGGAATTCAGCGCGAAAATCACGCCATCGAGCACATCATCGATGTAAGTGAAGTCTCGCACGAGGTAGCCGTTGTTGATGACTTGTATGGGCTTGCCCTCGGTGATGTTGTAGGCGATGCTCATGGGGGCGGAGTTCGGGCGGCACCAGGAGCCATACACGCTGAACAGACGGAAGATGGTTACCGGCAGATTATATGAGTGCGCGTAGGTGTAGCAGAGCAGCTCAGCGGCACGCTTGGAGCCGGCATACATGCTCATGGGGCTGTCTACATCATCATGCTCTTTCATGGGGGCCTTCGACAGCTTGCCATGCACCACGGAACTCGAGGTGAAGAAGAAATGCTTCACCTTAGTGAGCCGGGCAGCCTCAAGCATGTTGAGCGTGCCGGTGGTGTTGATGTCATAGAAGGCGGTGGGGTAATTGCTCGACAACGTGGTTCCGGTTACGGCTGCCAGGTGTATGATGGCGTCGAACCGGAGGTCATTGCAGAGCTGGAGCACATTTTCGCGGTCCTGCACATCCAGTTTAATAAAATCAAACTGCGCGATGGTGCTGCGTACGGGGCGGGCGTCTGCTATGGCATCGGGGTTGATACCCAGCAGTGAAAGTCTAATCTTCTTCAGGTCAACAGTGTCAGGGTCGCACAGATTATCTATGCCCACTATACTGTGACCTTCATTAATGAGTCGATTGACGGTGTGGTAACCTATGAAACCGGCAGCTCCGGTTACGAGTATTTTCATGTGCAGTGTAAGTAATAATTGTGAGAGATAGGCTGGATGAGCGAACAATCACCATTCTACATGCTTTTGCTTCGAATGCAATCTTTTTTTTCAGAATTATTCCTGTTCTACAACCTGAGACATCCACCCAATGGCATCGCAGCCTATTTCCACGATGTCGCCCGGTTTGAGGTAGCAGGGAGGGTTCATGCCCATGCCCACGCCGCCGGGGGTGCCGGTGGAGACAACATCGCCGGCATTCAGGGTCATGAACTGAGACACATAAGCCACCAGTTCCGCCACCGGCTTGATGAGTTCGGCTGTCGAGGCATGCTGACGAAGCTCGCCGTTTACCTTGAGTTGCAGGGTTAAATTGTCAGGGTTGGGAATTTCGTCTTTCGATACGAAGACGGGGCCGAATGGGGCGAATGTATCGTAGCTTTTCCCCTTGGTCCACTGGCCGCCGTGTTCGAGCTGGTACGAGCGCTCTGAGTAGTCGCACATGAGCGTATAGCCGATAATGGCGCGGCGTGCCTCGGCGGCCGTGGCGTTGTGTAAGGTGTCGCCCAGAATCACAGCCAGTTCCACCTCGTAGTCGAGCTTGCTTGCACCGGGGGGATTTAGAACATACGATAAGTCGGAGCTGATAGCTGAGGTTGCTTTCAGAAAGATGGAGGGTTCGCTGAGCTCTTCGCCGCTGAATTCGCGGGCGTGCGCGGCATAGCATTTACCCAGGCAGGCTATGGTGCAGGGCTGCACGTGCAGGGCGCTGGAGGTTACCAGCCCATCCATATCCACTGCTACGCCATCGGGCGCCCCCTTGGAAATCCATGTTTCTATCTCTTTGCGCAGTTTTTTGCCATCGGGCTGAAGCGCTGCCCATATCTGGTCATCCTGACCGGTGACGTCTATCCAGCACTTGCGGCGCGGTACCCACAGGCCGATGACGCTTTCGCCTTCCTCGTCTACGTAGTATTGAAGTCTCATGGTGGTGTGTTATTTTATCAGTTCCAGCCGCTGATGTCGTCGGGAATGTCATCGAGATAGGCCGGCGGTGTGTTGCTTCCGCTGTCGGGGGTGGTAGGTTGCGGCTCCGGTTCCGGGGTGAACTCCGGCTCACGGGGTTCAGTGGCGGTGGTGGCTTCGGTCGGCTCTTCCGGCAAGGGCTCGGGGGTGGCCTCCATCTCTTTCACAACACTATCGGGTACGGTGTCAAGAATGGGGTGTGCAACGGCCTCGGTCGATTCGTTCTCGCGTTCTTGCTCATTCCGGCGTGAGATGTTGCGGTATTGGAACACACGATCTCCTTTTACCACGGTACCGGAACGTATATCGGCCGCGATAATCCCGTTGCGGGCCGCAAACTCAGACGATACAACCAGATTGCCGATTCGGGAGTTCGTGCCGTCCATAGGGTGGGTGATGAGCACGGTGCCGCTTTTGGGCATGGGCCCTATGATGCGCAGCAGGGCAAAGTTCTGCTCAGGGTAGACCTGGTGCACGGCCCCCAGGTGAATGGGCGGTGCCATCTGCTGCTCGCCGTTTTCGGTATCGGCTTCGCTGCTCGGTCGCTGCTGTTGCTGACAACTGATGGTCAGAACACACATCAGTACTGCCGCTGTCGCAATGTTGAATCTGCTCATGCCCATAGCCTACACCAAAACAAGGGGTGACGTCAAGTCCGATGTGTGCCAAACTTGCGGCTTGTGTTGGGCACTGCTCTCAGGTATAATGTGCGCATGAGTGAGAGTGTAACTTTTGAAATTGCGCAGGCGGACCTCACGGCAGCTATCATTGAGCTGAACTCGATGAGCCCCTGTGACGGTGTCATCATGACCCGTGAAGGGAAGGTGAAGGTCGGTTATGAAAGCGATGAGGATTTTCTCTGCATGCTTATCCCGGCCGGCGTGCTGGCGCGGCAACTGTCGGCAGACGGTCTTTCGTCCTACTCGGGTAAAGAGCTCAAGGCCTGGGCAGATAAATATGATACGGCTCCGCTTGTTGAAAAACTGCACGCCGTGCAGGTAAATCCCTAAAGCCGCTGCCAATAGTTGGCGCAGACGTACAAAAGGCCCCGCTGTCTCAGTTGGCAGCGGGGCCTTGCTTCGGAAAACTTGCAGTGAGGTATCAGTTCCCTGCCTGTTCGGCAAGGGCCTGGTCAATGAGTTCCTTAATTTCGGCTGCCTGTTTCTTGAGGGCGGCCATTTCTTTCATGGCTTCGGGCAGCTTACGGATGGCGGCATATTGCTTGGCGGCATCCTTATACGGGGCAGCGGGAGCACCCCAGTATACCTGCCCGCCATCGAGGGAGGACATCACGCCTGTGCGGGCGGCCAGTACAGCCTTGTCACCCACGCTGATATGGCCGGCAATGCCTACCTGTGCAGCAACGGTCACATAATCACCAATCCGGGTGCTGCCGGCGATACCGCTCTGGGAGACGATAACCGTGTGCTTGCCCACCACAACATTGTGGCCAATCTGCACCAAGTTATCAATCTTGGTGCCTTCGCCGATGATGGTGCGGCCGAAGCGGGCGCGGTCGATGGTGGTGTTGGCGCCGATGTCTACGTGATCGCCAACCACAACGATGCCTACCTGGTCCACCGTCTCGTAACGGCCGGTTTCTTTGTTGAGCAGGAAACCGAAACCGTCGGAGCCGATGACGGCGCCGGGCTGTACAACAACATGGCTACCCAGCACGCAGCGCTCGCGTACAACGACGTTGGCGTAGAGCTTGCAATTCGTACCGAGAACGGCAGATTTGCCGATAACGCAGCCGGGACCGATGTCGCAACCGTCGCCGATGGTGGCACCCGCCTCAATAACAACGCCGGGGGATACGCGTACCTTCTCGGGGTTGATGATGGCGGTCGGGTCAATATAGGCACCGGGGGAAATGCCGGGGGTGAAGTCGTTGGCGGCTTTCATGAAGTAACCTACCACGGCATTGAATGCCAGCGACGGGTTTTCCACTTCGATGAATACTACGCCTTCCGGGTACTCCGGCAGGCCGGGCGGCACCAGGGCGATGGAGGCCTTGGTGGCAAGGAAGTCCTTGAAGTATTTTTCGTTGCCGAGGAATGAAATCTCACCGGGGCAAGCTTCTGCCAACGTTGCGACTCCGGAGACGCTGATCTCCGGAGTCGGGTTGAGAATCTTACCCCCTGTGAGAGCGACAACCTGGTCGAGAGAGAGATTCATGGTCGTGCTCTGAATATGGGGTTAGGGGTGAAAATCAGTTGGTGCCGGGCACAGCGCTGCTGCCGTACAGGCGCTGCAGCTCTGCCTTGGGGTCGAAACCGGCGGGAGCACCGGCGTTGATGTGCTTAAGAACCTCGGGGGTGATGTCGAAGGTGCTCTTTACGTGGGGGAATACCTTCATGCCCGTGGTGGAATTCGTGGCGCTGGAGTCAATCACCAGGTCATAGCCACCCTGTGTGGCGCAGTCGGTGATAGCCTGCTGCACTTCGTTGAAGAGCAGAGCCATGTCGCGGCGGAAGAGCTCTTTGAAGGCCATGGAGCGGCGCTGCACGTAGGTCTGCAGCTCCTGCTGAGCGGCCTGAATCTCGTTTACCTTGATGTTGTGCTGGTCGCGCAGCTTCTTCACCTGGGACTCAGACAGGGAGGGGTCATACTGCTTCTGAATCTTCTGGTCTTCCTCCTGCAGGGCGCGCAGCTTGTCCTCGCGCTGCTTGATTTCAGCCTTAATCTTGGCCTCCTCTTCCTTCAGGCGAACCTCGGTGTCGAAGCGCTTGTAGAACATGGTGTAAAGCTCGGTCACATTGACGGAAGCAACCTTAATCTCGGCCTGAGCGGTGGCAACCATGGCGCACAGCGTCACAACAATGGTGGTGATGATGGTTTGGAACTTCATAACTGAATCTGAGGTCTATTGACTTTCCTATTCTATCCACTTGACTCGTTAAGTCAAGTAAACGCTGCGTCAAAATAGAAAAAATGTGCTCAGATGACATAATTACGCCGGCATAGAGCGAGCTTGCAGACATTGTCCTATTGATTGACGGGCGAGACGGCTCACTGCGGTTGCTCTTTTCGCGCGGTTTACGTGTTTCACCTGCTGATGGCGCAGAAATGAGCGGTTCTCGATTGGAGCTCGCTCGGCGTGGGGTGCGATATCTCGATTGGGGGGAGGGTGCCGCGTAGTTTGGTGGCGGCGTTGTAGCGTATGCGCTCTGTAAGTCGCTGGGTGAGGGGTGGGGTGTAGAGGTGTATGCGTTGCGGGGCCAGGGTGCAGGTGATGAAGAGCAGCAGGCGCGCTACCATTTCTTCTACAACAGAGCGGTCGGTATAGTCGAGGGTGAGCCAGTCTGCCGGCATCGGCAGAAGGTGCAGGGGGCCGCTCTCGCAGCAGCAGCCCGCTCGTTTTATCACGCAGCTGGGCAGGTAGCCTGCCTGCAGACAGATGGTGGCCGTGCCCTCATCGCTTTCCTGTGCCAATATAGCTGCGGCTGAGGGGCTGTGTACCGGGCAGTTCCACAGTTCCTCCAGGTGAGTTGGCATGCCGGCCGGGGTAAACTCCCCCGGTAATTGCAGGGTGATGCTGCGCAGGCGCTGCCGCCGCACAAGGCTCGTCAGCAGGCCATCTAGGCTTTCAGCTTCCAGATAGGCAAAGGTCGCTTGTGCCTGTCGGCGTTCTCGCCCGTGCAAATCGAGCAGTGTCAGCGTGCAGAGCAGCAGGGGGCCATCCTTTTGCCCCTGTATCAGTACATGGGCTGCGTGGTTCACGTTGTAGCGATACAGTTTCACCGGGCGACCGCCGCCGGAGGGTATTTCCGCCAGTTCCTGTAGCTCACCACGGCGGCAGAGCTCCGCTACGGCCTTGCACACGCTCACCAGGCTCAGGCCGGTTGCCTGTGCCAGTTGCGGGCGCGTGGCTTCGCCGCGCTCGTGCATGGCTTCCCGTACGGCTCTCTGGGCTGCGGTAATGTTCATCTTTATAAATCGCGTTAATTAAGTATAGACGCTTTGCTTGTATAAGTCAAGCGTTAATTTTACAACTTGATTACCAGAGAGTAGTGTGAGTTTGTCGGTGTGGGTGTGACGAAAGAACTGGGAGAATCGCTCAGCAAAGGCTCGACAGACGGGGCGATATCTGCTAACATATTCCCAACAGAACCGAACATCACACAGACATGAAATACATCTTTGTAACCGGCGGCGTGGTATCTTCTCTGGGTAAAGGTCTTGCAGCAGCTTCCATTGGCACACTTCTGGAGCACTGCGGACTTGATGTCACCATGCAGAAGTTTGACCCCTATCTGAACATTGACCCGGGCACCATGAGCCCCTACCAGCACGGTGAGGTGTATGTGCTTAACGATGGTGCTGAGACAGACCTTGACCTCGGTCACTACGAGCGCTTTATTCACTGCGAGCTTTCCCGCCTGAACAACCTTACCAGCGGCAAGGTGTTCGAGCACGTGCTTGAGAAGGAGCGCCGCGGTGATTATCTGGGTAAGACTGTGCAGTACATTCCCCACGTTACCGATGAGATTAAGCAGCGTCTCTACGATCTCACCGAGGCCAACAAGGATTGCGATGTTATCATCACCGAAATCGGTGGTACGGTGGGCGATATTGAGGGGTACCTTTTCCTGGAGGCCCTGCGTCAGTTCGCTCTTGAGGTGGGGCGCAATAACTGCTGTTTCATTCACGTGACCCTGCTGCCTTACATTAAGGCTGCCGGCGAGACCAAGACCAAGCCCACCCAGCAGAGCGTGGCCAAGCTGCGCGAAATCGGTATCCAGCCCGACATCATCGTATGCCGCACCGAGATGGACAACCTGACGGATGAAGAGAAGCGCAAGATTGGTATGTTCTGCAACGTACCGCCGCGCAACGTGGTGGCCTTCTGCGATGTGAAGCACAGCATTTACGAGTGCCCGCTTGATTTGGGGCGTGACCGTGTGGATCGCATTGTGACTGAAGTGCTGGGTATCACTGTTCCCAAGCCCAAGATGGATGAATGGCAGAAGTTCGTGGGCCGTGTGATTCACCCCGCTCACAGCGTGCGTATTGCCGTGGTGGGTAAGTACATCTCCCTGCAGGACGCCTACAAATCCATCTACGAAAGTTTCACCCATGCCGGTGCTGCCAACGATTGCCGTGTGGAAATCGTGCGTGTGGATGCCGAGGCTCTCGAGAATGGCAGCTGCGACACCATGATTGGTGATGTGGACGGCATTCTGGTGCCCGGTGGTTTCGGTGAGCGTGGTGTGGAAGGTAAGATTAAGGCCGTGCAGTATGCCCGTGAGAAGGGAATTCCCTTCTTCGGTATTTGCCTGGGTATGCAGGTGGCTGTTATCGAGTTTGCCCGCAATGTGCTGGGCCTGGCCGGTGCCAACTCCACCGAGTTCGACAAGTTCACCCCGCACCCCGTCATCTGCCTGCAGGAGGAGCAGAAGACCATCACCAACATGGGCGCCACCATGCGCCTGGGTGCCTATCCGGCTCACATTCAGCCCGGCAGCTTGTGCAGCAAGCTCTATGGCGGTGCTGAAATCATCTCCGAGCGTCACCGTCACCGCTACGAGTTCAACGCCGATTTCCGCGAGGCCTGCGAGAAGGCCGGCATGGTCATCTCGGCTGTGAATGATGAGCACGGTCTGGTAGAGGTTGTGGAGCTGCCCGGTCACCCCTACTTTATCGCCTGTCAGTACCACCCCGAGTTCCAGAGCCGCCCGACCGCTCCGCATGCGCTGTTCAATGGGTTGGTGGCCGCTGCGCTGGAAAAGAAGCAGGGCTGAACCTCACTTTGCTAACCCTCGGCGGTCAGACTCCCCCGGAGCTGACCGCCGGGCTTTTTGCATACGGACATGATTGATATACTGGTAGTTCTGGCCTATTTCTGTGCCATTTTCGGCGTAGGACTGTATGTCGGGCGCAAGCAGGAGAGCTTGGAAAGTTACGCCCTCGGCAACCGCAACCTGCCCTGGTGGGCAATTCTTGCCTCTATCCTTGCGGCTGAAATCAGTGCCGCCACCTTCCTGGGGGCACCCGGTGAGGGGTTCGCACTGCGCAACTTTACCTATGCTCAGTTGGCTATCGGTACCATTCTCGGCCGTATTATTGTGGGGCGCCTGTTCCTTAAGCCCTATTATCAGTACAACGTTGTTTCCATTTACGAATACCTGGAAAAACGCTTTGGCCTGAGCACACGCCGCTGGGCAAGCGTGACCTTCCTTATCAGCCGTGTGTTGGCCAGTGGCACGCGCCTCTTTTTCGCGGGTATTCTGCTGGTGATTGCTTACATGATGGTCACCGGGCAGGAGAGTGCCGGGCAGATGGAAACCGTGGTTATCTACATTGCTGCTCTTACCTTCATTACCATCGCCACGGCTGTTTATACCACCCTGGGTGGCCTGAAAGCTGTGGTGTGGACGGATGTGCTCCAGGCTTCCATCCTGGCTATCTCCCTCATCACCACCATCTGCGTGCTGCTCTTCAGTATCAAAGCCGGTGGCAGCTGGGACGCCGCGTGGGATACCATCTGCCACCACCTTGGTAACAAAGACTATAACCCCTGTGAAATCAAAAACCTGAAACCCTGGGCGTTCTTCGATACCGGTATGACCGGGCAGGGCTTGCTGGAGGATATCAAGAATATACTCGGCAGTGAGTATACCCTGTGGAGCGCTGTACTGGGCTCCACCTTCATCACCATGGCTACGCACGGCACAGACCAAGACATGGTGCAGCGCATGCTTGCTGCGCCGGACAGCAAAAAGGGTGCCCGCGCCGTAATCCTTTCGGGGCTGATGGATATGCCCATCGTGCTGGTCTTCATCTCGTGCGGCATGCTGCTCTTTGTGTACTTCGCGCAGCAAGGTATCACCCCGCCTGAGAAACAGATTGAGATTTTCCCCTGGTTTATCATTCACTGCCTGCCGGTGGGTGTTCGCGGCCTGTTGGTAGCCGCCCTGCTGGCTACAGCTATGGGCTCGCTTTCAACCGCGCTGAATGCCTTGGCCACCACCGCCACGCGCGACTGGTATGTGGATGTGTTTCGCCCGCAGGCCACGCAGCAGGAGCAGCTGCGCGCCGTACGTTGGCTTACGGTTTTCTTTGCCGTGCTGCTCATCTTGGTGGGTGCCGGTACGGCTTGGCTTACGGTGATGGATCCCACCGTGCGTATTCTTCCCATTGCGCTGGGTATCTTCGGCTACACCTACGGCTCGCTGCTGGGTGTGTTCCTGCTGGGTATGCTGACCCGCAACCGTGGCAATGACCTCGGCAACATCATTGCCATGCTCGCAGGCTTTGCTACGGTCATTGCCCTGGAAATCCTGACTCGCAGTGAGCTCATTACCCCCATTGCTTTCCCCTGGCGCGTGACTATCGGTACCATCGCCACCTTTGCGGTCGGTTGCTGTTTCCGCACCCCGCGGCTCGGCGTGAAGCCGTGAGAATTTGCTTGTCAAGAAAGTCTTGAACAGTTAAAATGGTGGCATGAAGACCGTACATGCCACCATTCTTAGTTGTCTGTTGTGCGCCCCGCTGCTTGCCGGTGATATTTCCGGTATCGTTAAGAGCGGTGAAATCTGGGAACAGACCCGCGATGATTTGGCCCGTGGGGCATTTAACGGCGTGCGATTCGCCACTGTGGACGCCAACACCATACGCGTGCCGCGCGAGGGGGGGATTGATTTGGGAAAGATGGAATTCGGTGAAACCCTCGTGACCTGGGGCCCGGAAAACGGCACGACGGAGAATTTGGTCATCATGGTTTATAACAGGGGCGATGATGGTGATACTCAGCGAGAGGAGTACATGGAGATACTCGAAAATACCATCAGCGATTTAAATGAACTCATCGGCACCAAGGGCAAGCCGATGAAAGTCGCCAAAAAAGATTCAGGCGTGGCGCTCCGCAGCTGGAAGTGGGAGTGGGAAAACGGCGTGATACGGCTCGATGCCTCATACACCGGCGGCAAGCGTGACTTTAAGGGTGAGTTTATCCGCATGAAGCTCGGGGCTGACCAGGAAAGCGTGACCGGCGGCGGCGCTGCGAATGCTGCTAAGCGCAAAGACCTGAAAGAAAATGTGCAACGCGAGGAAGAAAGCGGTGATGTGTGGATAAGTGTGCCCATGGTGGACCAAGGTCAGAAAGGCTACTGTGTGCCGGCAAGCGTATCTCGCGTATTTGCCTATTATGGTATGGATGGCGTAGACCAGCATGCGCTGGCTCAGCTCTGCTCCAGTTCTGCGGATGGCGGTACCTCCGTTGTGGCCATGCAGGAGGCTCTGGAGGACATCGCCCGCAAGTTCCACATTCGTATTCAGATGCTGGAGGGTAAGGATATGAACTCGGTTATCATGAGCTTTATTGCCGATTACAACAAGGCGGCCAAGAAGCTCAAAAAGCCGCTGGCATCGCCCATGAACTGGGTGGAGGTATGCAAAGATTCCAAGGTGTTGCTCGCAGCCCGCGGCAATAAGAAGTATACCAAAAAGTGGTTTGCGCCCATCAAGAAAAGCATTGATGTGGGTATTCCCGTGCTCTGGAGTGTGGAGCTGGGGCTCTATCCCGAGGAGGGGAGCGGCCAGCAGTCAGACGGCGCACACATGCGCATGATTGTCGGTTATAATGAAGAAAAAGGTATCATCTACTTCAGTGACAGCTGGGGGGCCGGTCACGAGAAAAAGGCTATTAAGATGAACCATGCGGCCGCCATGACTCAGGCCCGCTACATCCTGCGGCCCTCGCGTTAAATCGGCGCTGCCGGGGCCGTATATCCGGCTTGTTATCTTTAGGGGCTGACTTCTAAACCGGGGTCAGCCCCGGCTGCTAACAGGGGGCGTATGAGGTCATCGCGCTCGAACAGCTTTGCCTTTGCCAGAGGGG
This sequence comes from Akkermansia sp., assembly GCA_045646325.1. Lineage (GTDB taxonomy): Bacteria > Verrucomicrobiota > Verrucomicrobiia > Verrucomicrobiales > Akkermansiaceae > Akkermansia. Next base: position 18,465 of record JAZRKM010000046.1, read on the forward strand.
TGAACCCTTCTGCTCCGACCTGGTTGACATCCGCCCCCGCACGGATGAGCAGACCGAGGTTTTTCGTTCGCTGCAAGATGATGGTTTCCAGCAGTGCCGTGGAGCCGTGGTAGCTCAGGGTATTGACATTTGCCCCGGCTTCGATGAGCATTTGGACGATGTCGCTGTTCTCACGCCAGGCGGCTTCCTGCAAAGGAGTGCCGGCCATGGTCGACAGGTTGACATCCGCCCCGGCCGCCAGAAGTAGGCGCACCATGGCGGGGTTCTGCTCATCTATGGCTCGCAGCAGTGGTGTCTGGTAATCGAGTGTCTGTTCGTTGACATCAGCGCCACAGTCCAGCAATACCTGCACATCGCGCACATCACCCAAGCGCACCATTTCAGCGAGACTCAGGCGGGCCCCGGCCTCTATCAACAGATTGACAGCTTCTTGCTCGTCAAAATCCAGCGCTTTTGCCAGTGCGCTATTGCCGGCTAAATCCCGGGCGTGAATATCAGCACCCTCTGCGAGCAGACGCTTGATTTCCGGCAGGTTCCCCCGGCGTGCCGCCAGGCGCAGAGCGGGATTTTCTCGCCGCATCTGCTCCACTGCCTCGGTTTTTCCTTGTTGGTGTGCCAGCGAAACGGGGGTACGTTTCTGATGGTCTTTTATACGGATGTCGGCGTAGGCTGCCAGCAGCAAGTGAATCATGTCGGGCGAAGCCCCATGCTCTACAGCGAGGTGCAGCGCCGTGCGCCCTAGTGAATCCTGCCTGTTGACGTCAAAATCCGCTGCATGGAGTAGCATGCGGGCTATTTCAGGGTGCCCATACTGCACGGCCAAGGTGAAGGGCGTTTCCTCTGCCAGATTGCAGACTTTGGCCGCTACGCTGCCATCCCGTTTCAACAACTCATAGACCGCAGCGGTGTGTCCGCCTCGCGCGGCGAGGTGCAGGGGTGTGTTGTCATCGTCATCCTGAATCAACACACTCCTACACCGAGCTCTCAGGCGAACAATTCCGGCCGCATCGCCTTCCGCTGCAGCCTTAAAGAGTTTGTCGAAAAGCCGGGAATGCATGGCTTGCTCAGGCTAAGCGCACGGTTTTCCCGGGGCGTGGGCAGAGCACGCGAGTATCGGGCAGCGCGTCTGACAGGGTGGCCTGTATGCTGGCCATGGCGTCTTCATCTCCATGCACAAGCACGATAGTGTGGGGGCGCAGGCGGCAGGCGTAGTCCACCAGAGCGGAGCGCGTGGCGTGGCCGGAGAAGTCGAAACACTCTGTTCGGCAAAGCAGGGGGTAGGCTTGCCCCTTGCCGTTGAGTTTCACATTCTCCCCGGGCTTAGTGGCCTTGATGCGCCCTGCCGGTGATTCCGGGTCACTGTAGCCGACAAAGAGGATGGCGTCGTTCTTGTGCGGCAGCACTTGGGCGGCCATCTTGTAGGAGACGGTGTGCTCACTCATCATGCCGCTGGAAACGAGGTAGATGTTGCCGGGGGTGGCGACGAGGGGGCCTTTGTCCTGCTTGGGCAGGCCGTGGGTTTCGACTTCATCGCGCAGGCGATAGCCGGGCTTGAGGCGCGGGGTGCTGTCGCTCAGGCGGTCATAAACCTGCGTAATCTTGGAACTGAGGCCGCCGAAGTACACAGGTACATCGGGAATGAGCCCTTCACGCTTGAAGCGGCCCAGCTCGCAGAGCAGCTCCTGGCTCTTGCCGAGGGCGAAGACGGGGATGAGCACGGCGCCGTTGTTCTCCAACACCTCGCGTATGGTGCGGGCAAAGCGCTGCATCTCCTTCTCTCGTGTGTAGGACGGGTCGCGGTCGGTCAGGCCGTGCGTGCTTTCCATGATAAGCACATCCACCCCGCTCTGCGGGAAATCTGCGCCGCCGATGAGGGTTTGGTTGTCAAACTGCACATCGCCGGTGTAGAAGACGGTGGTGCCGCTCTGGCCCTCCAGCAGCACGCCGCAGGAGCCGAGAATGTGCCCGGCATCGTGCAGTGTGGCGAGCACGGTACCGTTGTTGCCGGTGCGGAAGGGTTCGTTGTAGGGGCGTGTGACCCAGGCATTCACATGCCGTTGCAGCTCGCCGTGGGTGAAGAAGGGGTACTCGATGATACCCTCGCCCATGCGCTTGGCGGTCATGACGTTGACGGAATTGTGCAACATGGCGTCGCCCACTTCCGCTGTACCCACGGTCATGATAACCTCGGCACGGGGGTATTCATCCTGAAAAACGGGTAGGGTGCCGATGTGGTCGAGGTGGGAGTGGGTGATGAAGATGGCATCCGGGTCAGCCGGGCCGATGAGTGAGAAGTTCGGCTTGGCGGCGTTGCCGTCGAGTTTGGGGTGCATGCCGCAATCGAGCACGATGCGCGACCCCTCCATGTCGAGCAGGTAACAGTTGGCCCCGATTTCGGGGCCTGCTGTCAGGTTGGTGAGTGTAATCATGGCTCAGTTCTTACTCGGGCAGGCACTCGTCTTCCACGATTTGTTCCAACGTCTGACGGCGGCGGATTATGTGCCACTTGTCGCCGTCTACCAGTACCTCCGCTGCCAGCGGGCGAGAGTTGTAGGTGCTGGCCATGCTGAACCCATAGGCGCCGGCGCTCATTTCAGCCAGTACCTCGCCGGGTTTCACATCAGCAATCTCACGATTCTGTGCCTGGAAATCACCGCTTTCGCAGATGGGGCCCACGATGTCGGCCACGATGGTGTCACCGCTGTGCTCTTGCACAGGCCAGATTTCGTGATAGCCCTCGTAGAGTGCAGGGCGGATGATATCGTTCATGCCGGCATCGACCACCTTAAAGGTCTTGGCTTCGCCTTTTTTCTCGTACAGGCAGGTGGTGAGCATGCAGGCGGCATTTCCCACCAGGCGGCGGCCCGGCTCGACGAGAATCTTGAGGCCAAGCGGCTGCAGCAGGGGGATGATAGCCTGTGCATAGTTGCTGAAGGTAATCTGCTCAGGGTGTGCAGCCCACCACTCGGGCTTGCCGGATTCCAGGCAGCCGTCGTACACGATACCGATACCGCCGCCGATGCTCCAGAACTCGATATTGTAGAGCTGCTTGAACTTCTCGGCGATGGGGGCCACCTTCTGCACGGCTTTCACAAAGGGCTCTACCTCAGTGAGCTGAGAGCCGATGTGCATTTGCAGGCCGCGAATGTGCAGGTGGGGCATTTCGGCGGCGATGGTGGCGTAAAGCTCTTCAATGCGGGTGATGTCCACGCCGAACTTGTTTTCATTTGTGCCGGTGGTGATGTATTTGTGCGTGTGAGCATCCACATGGGGATTGACGCGCACGGCCACGGGGGCCTTTACACCCATCTCTCCGGCAATGCGGTTGATTTCGCGCAGCTCGTTTTCACTTTCACAGTTGAAGCAGTAGATGTTCAGGGAAAGTGCGTAGCGGATTTCGGCTTCGGTTTTGCCTACACCTGCATAGGTGCACAAGGTGGGGTCGCCGCCGGCGTTCACTACACGCCACAGCTCACCGCCGCTCACGATATCAAAGCCTACGCCCTCGCGAGCCATGAGGTTGAGAATGGCCTTGTTCGAGCAGGCTTTCACAGCATAGGCCACATGGGCGTTGAGCGGGGCAAGCTCTCGCTTGAGCTCCGCAAGGTCGTCCATAATCGTCTTGCGACTATAGACGAAGGTGGGGGTGCCGACAGCTGCCGCGATATCCGCGAGGTTGACGCCTTCGCAGCATAGTGTGCCGTTGTTGTATGCGAATGAATGCATAGTGTGTTGATTATTTTGTTGTTATTTTGTTATTATTTTTGATATCTTCTGCGCTCGGCGTGGCGTTGTCGTCAATAATGGCGGCGACCCAGTGCAGGTCGCGCGAGTTTTCCAGCGCGAGCTTAAGCATGACGGAGATGGGGACGGCCAGCAACATGCCGCAGGGCCCCCACACCCAGCCCCACAGCAGTACCGAAAGCAGCACCACCGAGGTGGCAATGCCGAACTGCTTACCCAGGAACAGGGGTTCAATACCGTTGCCAATGACAAAATTGATGATGATGTAGCCCAGCGATACAATGAGGCCGTCACCCAAATCACCCAGCACCAGTGCCAGTACAATGGGGGGAATGGCGGCAACAATGGAGCCGATGGTGGGGATGTAATTGAGAAGGAAGGCAATCACCCCCCACAAGAAGGCGAATGGCACCCCTTTGGCATGGCAGAGCCACCAGGCCAGCAGACCGGTGGTGGCACTGGCTACTGTTTTGATGAAGAGGTAGCGCTGTATACTCTTGAGGGCGTCTATAACTTTGTCCTTGCCCTGCATGCTGTTGGGCAGGGCGCGGAAGTTGCGCGCGAAGAGCGGGGCTTCTCCCAGCAGGAAGGTCATGAGAATGAGCACCAATGTGGTGACGGATGTCATGGAGAGCACTTGAGAGCCCAGAGTCTGTGAGATACTGATGATGACCTTGGGGTTGATGTACTCTTGCGGGTTGTGGATGAACTGTTGAGCTTCGGCGCCATATCCCCAGTCCTGCAGGAACTGCATGATAGCCTGATATTTGCTCTGCATTTGGACCATGAAATCGCCCTCGATGGTGGATTTCATATCGGCCGCAAGGTATTTGATGAGCGAGCCGGCGGCGTAGATGACACCGGCATCTGCCACAACGGTGAAAAACACGGCCAGCCAGTGCGGGAAATGCAGCCAGCGGCGCAGCACTGAGGTAAATGTGTAGCTGATAACCGCCAGGAATATGGCCATCACAATCGGCAGCAGTAAATCACGCGCCTCCCGCAGGCCGAACAGTACTATAATGGCACAGGCCGCAGTCAGCAAAAATCGCGCGCCTTCACCCCATCCTCCATCTGTTTGCTGTTTGATTATCGTGTTGTTATCTTCGCTCTGCATAGCCACAGATATTCTACACTTTTCACACCGGGAATTCAAGCCGGCAATGTTGATATGGCATAGTTTTTGCGGGGGTGGGATGAGCGAGCCGGAGAGCCGTGCCGGTTTCAGGCGCGTTTGCCCTGTATGGCAAATCCTCCGACCATAAGCTTTTGCAGTCGGTTGAAGAGGATTGACACCGGCAACGTGGCAGCGTAGACCAGTAGGGCCTGCCAGTCTGTCTGCCCCGGCAGCAGGCGATTGGCATAGATGAGTACCAACACGTGAAAGTAGTACACGTTGGCCGAGTGCTCCCGCCCGATGCAACCGAGTACAGGAAGGGTGAAATCACGGTAGCGGCAGCAGGTCAGCATGAGGGTAACCACTAAGGGCCAGGTGCAGATGAAGAAAATGCTGCCGCCCGTATGGATGAACAGGCGCAGGGCGTATTCGGCATAAATGAGCAGCAACAATCCCGCCAGACAGGGCAAGATGCGCACCTTGCTCAACACTTGCTCATGGTACTGATGCACCAGGTAGCCCGTAGCCAGGAACGGCAGAGCGGTTACCACTGCGTTGGCGCGCAGGATAAAGAGCGTGTCGCTGCTCAGTTCCGGGAACAGCAGCTTGCCGTAGGCCCGCAGGATATACGCAATCACATAGAGCAGGGGGGCAAATGCGATGAGGCGGGGCGCATACCGGCGCAATACCCACATAATCAGTAATCCCTGCCATACGGCGGTCAGGTACCACAGGTGGGTACTGACGATGTGCCCGGTAAACAGGTTCCAGACCAGATTGCCAAGCCCGAATCGGCTCAGCGGGGTGCCGTCCAGAAGAAAGAAACTCAGGTAGAGAGCATTGCACACGAGGCTCAGAATGAAACATTTGCGCGCCCATTTTGCGGCTTTTGCCAGCTCTCGCTCACCGTCTGCGGAGTAAAGCAAGAATCCCGTGATGGCCAGAAAGCACGGGGTCGCAATGCCCAGCAGCGGTGTGAGTGCACTCTTACCCCACAGCTCCGCGTGAACAATGACCACCAGCAGCGAGCTGAGCGCTTTCAGTACATACAGGGACTCAATGCGTTTCTTTTTCGGCAGGCTATGGCTCATGCGGGGCGCAGTATAGAGCAGCTCACCTGTTTTGTCAATATTTAACATGAAGAAGAGCGAGCTCCCCGTTGTTGGAGAGCTCGCTTTCGCTGAATAGACGTACCGGTGCCCGGTCGATTACATGTAGGGGTCGGTGGTGTCGAGGTACTCCTGCACGTAACGTCGTACACCTTCTTCGAGCGGGGTCATGGGGGTATTGAACCCAAGTTCACGAAGTTTGCTGATATCAGCTTTCGTATAGTACTGGTACTTGGGGCGCAGCGATTCAGGCATGTCCTTGAAACCGATTTTGGGTTCCAAGCCGAGCGCTCGGAAGGTAGCGGCTGCCAAATCGTAGAATGAGCGGGCTTCGCCGGCTCCGATGTTAAACAGGCCGCTTACGTGCGGATTGGCAAGCAACCACATGATGACGTTCACGATGTCTCCAACCCATACGAAGTCACGCAGCTGCCAGCCATCTTTGTAGTCGGGGTGGTAACTTTTGAACAGCTTGACTTCTTCGTTGGCTTTCACAATGGGGAAAATGTGGGCAATCACGCTCTTCATAGAGCCTTTGTGGTATTCGTTCGGCCCGTAGACGTTGAAGAATTTGAGCCCGGCGTACTGAGGCGGGGTCGGACGTTTCTCGTCGCGTTCGCGCGCTACCTTGCGATCAAATACAGCCTTGCTCCAGCCGTAACAATTGAGGGGGCGCAGGGCGTTGAGGTGTTCTTGTGTATCGCAATCGCTGAATCCTAACTCGCCGTCGCCGTAAGTAGCTGCTGACGAGGCATAGATGAAACTGCATTTGTTGTCACGGCAGTATTCCCACAGCTTCCAGCTGAGTACAAAGTTCGAACGGTTGATGAGGTCGGCATCCGTCTCGGTTGTGGATGAAATGGCGCCCATGTGAATGATAGCCTCGACCTCCCCCTTGTGTTTCTCCAAGAAGTTATCGAAGTCATCCGGGTGTACGCAGGCTGCCAGCTCGCGCTTGGCGATATTTTTCCATTTCTCATCGGTGCCGAGATAGTCAACAACAACGAGGTCTTTTTTGCCGGCCTCTTGCAGGGCGGCCACGATGCACGAGCCGATGAAGCCGGCTCCTCCGGTCACAATAATCATGGTATGCGATAGGTTGAATGCTACTCCTGCTCACAGTATAGCACAGGAAAGTCGCTTGGCGAGCTTTTTTTGCCGTTTTAGGCAGATTTTGCATGTTGCGACTGTAACTGCGCGCTTTTCGATTGACTCAGGCCGACAAATGGGGTATAGTGATTGTCAGTGATAATGGGTGATTTAAGCATATGCCGATAACAAACTTATATTCCTATGTAGATCTCTTCCCGTCCATGCGTGTGATGTGCGTGGGCGACATGATGCTTGATATTTTTGTATACGGGAAAACGAACCGACTTTCGCCTGAAGCCCCGGTGCCTGTGCTGCTTGAGCAGCGTCGACGCAGTATGTTGGGTGGTGCCGGTAACGTGGTGGCTAACCTGTGTAGTCTGGGGTGCCGCACGAGCTTTGTCGGTGTAGTCGGGCAGGATGCCGATGGTACCGCACTGCGAAACTATATGACCGAACTGGGCGCTGAGTGCGACACGTTGCTGCAACTGCCCGGGTACAGCACATCCGTAAAGACTCGCTATGTATCCGGTCGCCAGCACTTGCTGCGCGTAGATCGTGAGGAACCCCTGGTTCTGCCCGATGCTGCCATGCAGGATTTGCTGGTCAGAATTGCAGAGCGCTTGAAAGAGACAGACATGGTACTCATTTCCGACTACGGCAAGGGGCTTTTTGATGAACGCTTTACGCCGGCTGTGATTGAGCTGAGCCGGAAGGCGGGGTGCCAGGTCATCGTTGACCCCAAAACAACGGACTATTCAATCTATCGCGGCGCTACTCTGGTGAAACCCAATCGCAAGGAGTTCGAAGGGGTCACGGGGCAAAGCTTTGACCCGGCCGCCCCCGGTTTTGCAGAGGCTGCTGTAACTGCCGGTCGCGAGGTGTGCCGCCGCTATGGTGTAGGGAATCTGCTGGTAACGCTTAGCGAATACGGTATGCTGTATATACCCGGCGATGAGTCGCTTTCCTACAAGTGGATACCGACGGAGGCTCGTGAGGTATTCGATGTGTCCGGCGCGGGCGATACATCGTTGGCGGTGCTGGGTGCAGCCCTGGCAACAGGCGTTTCCATGAAACAGGCGATGAAGATAGCCAACGCCGCCTCGGGGATTGTCGTGGGCAAGTTCGGTACTGCCTGTGTGACTCGCGAGGAGCTTAAACGCAAACTTGAGCATAAGGAGCAGGCCGGCGTGTTGACCGTGGAGGCGGCCACCCAGTTGGCTGCAGAGTTGCGAGAGCAGGGAATGATAGTCGGGTTTACCAACGGTTGTTTCGATATCTTGCATCCGGGGCACCTCAGTTCCTTCGAGCGTGCTCGTAATTTGTGCGATGTTCTCTTTGTCGGCCTTAACAGCGATGATTCCGTCCGTCGACTTAAGGGGCCGAGTCGCCCTGTCAATAATGAACAGGCGCGTTCGGCTATGGTTGCAGCTCTTAAACCTGTTAACCATGTCGTGATTTTTGATGATGATACCGCTCTGCCGCTGATTGAAAAACTGCGCCCCGATGTGATTGCGAAGGAAGGCTATCCGTTGGAACGCTGGCCGGAAGGGCAGTTGGTTGAATCCTACGGCGGTAAGGCTGTAGAACTGCCTCGCGTGGATGGTTTTTCCACAACATCGATCGTCGAGAAAATTAACAGTTAATTCTGATATGAAAAAGGATTGGATAAGTTCGGAACTTCGTTCGCTGGCTGAGGATATGAACACGCTGGCTGCAAATGCCGGGGTGATAGAGGCTATTGCTGATGTTTGTGTGCAAGCTCTGAAAAACGGATGTAAGGTCATGTTTTGTGGTAATGGCGGCTCTGCCGCTGATTCACAGCATCTTGCAGCAGAGTTCGTGGGGCGCTATAAAATGGAGCGTCCGGCTCTCAATTCCGTCGCCCTGACCGTTGATACCTCAATTTTGACAGCTATTGGCAACGATTATGGTTACGATGATGTGTTCCGCCGTCAGGTGGAGGGCATTGGTAAAGCCGGCGATGTGTTGATTGGGCTCTCCACCAGTGGTAACAGCCTCAATGTGTTGAAGGCTTTTCAACAAGCTGCTGTCATGGGGATTACCACTGTGGCATTTACCGGTTCCGGCGGCGGGAAGATGAAAGAACAGGCTGATTTGTGTCTTGCTGTACCTGCCGGTGTGACCAACCATATACAGGAGCAGCATATCACCTGCGGCCATCTCATCTGTGAATTGGTCGAAAAGGCTATTTATGAGTAAGAGAAAAGTTCTTTTTCTGGATCGCGACGGTACGATTAATGTCGATAAACATTACGTTTTTCGACCGTCTGATTTCGAGTGGGTACCCGGGATTGTTGAGTGCTGCCGGGCCGCAGTAGCGGCCGGTTACGATATTGTGATTGTCACGAATCAATCAGGAATAGAGCGAGGATATTTTACGGAGGCCGATTATGCTGTCTTTACTCAGTATCTGAGAAATCGTTTTGCTGATGAAGGGGTGCCTATTCTGGACGTATTGCACTGCCCGTGGCTTGAGCATGCTGATCGCAAGCCGAACCCCGGGATGTTCCTGAAAGCCGCTCAACGTTGGCAGGTGGATATGGCGGCCTCGATTTCGCTTGGGGATAAACCTCGTGATGTTCAGGCCGGTGTTGCAGCGGGGGTGGGGCGCAATTTCCTGCTCAGTGCGGATTCTGCAACACCTGCCGCAACGGCAGTTATTGAGTCTCCGACAGAACTTATTGATTTTCTGTGATTTTATTAAAAAATGAAAAAGATACTTGTTATCAAACTTGGCGCATTAGGTGATTTCATTATTTCAATAGGTGGAATAATGCGACTGAAAGAGGTCTATCCGGATGCAGAGTTTACTTTGATGACCCACCGTTCCCTGATTTCCATTGCTCAGCAGATGGGGATGTTCAGTGACTTTATTATTGATAATAGAACTTCGTATTTCAACATCGGAGAGCATGCACGTATAGCCCGAGAGGTGCTTAGCCACAAGTTCGATATTGTCATTGACTATCAGGCAAACAGGAGAACACGTTGCAATTATTATTCCGTCCTGCGTTGGCTTTCCTCTGCTTCGTTTGAGTGGATTGATGCCGTTAAATTTAAGAAAATCAATATCGAAAAAAAGCGAGCGTACAGCTGGGGTAAGTCGACCGTAGGGACGCATAAGGTTGAATATCCACGGACAGAGCTTTCTTTCTTACACGGTGAAAATAAGCATTTTGGTGAGTTGCCTGAGCGTTTCGTGCTTATGATACCGGGGTGCTCGCCCAAACATCCTTACAAGCGCTGGCCTGTTCATTACTTCCGCGAGATAGCGCAACGGCTCGCCGCGCGAGGCATTCATTCGGTGGTCATGGGAACACAGGCCGAGGCTGCTGAAGTAGAGGGCATAACCTCTGATATGCCCATGGCGGTAAGCATGCTCAACAAGACATCGTTGCTCGACATACCGGATTTAGTCCGGCGCTCTATCGCCGTTATCGGTAATGATACGGGCCCCTCTCATATAGCAGCCTTTTCCGGGCGGCCGAATATTGCTATTTTCGATCAGCGCACAGCTGCCAGTATAACGAGAGGTGCTCAATCCATTAACCTTGTTTCCCCCTCAACGATTGACCTTATTACCGTTGATATGGTGTGGGAGAAGTTGCTGCCTATTCTTGATAGAGCTGAGTAGTACGATTCCGTTTAACCACACAAACTGAAAGGCCATTCCGCATGCGACGGAATGGCCTTTCAGTTTGAGGGTTTTGATGAAGTGGGTTTATCGAGCCTTACGGCGGGCGCGCACGCCCTCGGCCAGGGTATCGAGAATAGCGAGGGTGCCTTCCCAGTCTACGCAGGCGTCCGTTATGCTCACACCGTACTTCAGCTCAGCGCGGTTAGTGCATTTCTGATTGCCGCTGTTGATATTGCTTTCAATCATGACGGCGCCGATGTGGTCATCTCCCGCTGCGAGTTGAGCTGCTACGGCTTCGGCTACCAGGTGCTGGTTCTGCCATTGTTTGTGGCTATTGCCGTGTGAGCAGTCAATCATAATGCGATTGCTGATACCGGATTTCTGCTGAATCTCCCAGGCGGCTGCTACATCCTCGGCGGAGTAGTTCGGGCCGGAGGTTGAGCCGCGCAGGATGATGTGGCAGCTGTCGTTGCCGCTGGTGGACACGATGGCGCTCACGCCCTGTTTGGTGACGGAAAGGAAGCAGTGCGGGTGCGCGGAGGATACGATGCCGTCCACCGCAATCTGCACGCAGCCCGTGGTGCCGTTCTTGAAACCGATGGGCATGGAGAGGCCGCTGGCCAGCTCGCGGTGCACCTGGCTTTCCGTGGTGCGGGCTCCGATAGCCCCCCAGGCAATCAGGTCACTGATGTACTGGGGGGTAATGACATCCAGAAACTCCGTAGCGGCGGGCACTCCCATTTCGGCCAGGCGCAGCAGCAGACCGCGCGACATGCGCAGGCCGCTGTTGATGTTGTAGCTGCCGTCCATGAACGGGTCGTTAATCAGCCCTTTCCAGCCCACGGTGGTGCGCGGTTTTTCGAAATACACCCGCATGATGAGCAGCAGGTCTTCGCTGTATTTCTTGCGCGCCTCAGCCAGTCGGCCGGCATAGTCGATGGCGGCTACCGTGTCGTGTATGGAGCAGGGGCCTACCATGACTGCCAGGCGGTCATCCTCTTTCTTGAGAATGCGGCGGAATTCCTCACGCGCATCGTAGACCACTTTGCTGGCCTCGTGGCTCGCGGGGAAATCCTGCATGAGAATGGCAGGGGAGATTAACGGACGAATGTCCGTTACGCGTACGTCGTCTGTGATGAATGGATTCATTATTACTTGTTGACCTTCTTCCAGGAGTAGATGTTATCGGCGATAGCCTCTTCTGCCTCCTCTTCTTCGATGGTCATTTCCGTGTTCTTCTTGTCCTTTTTATTCTTCTTGCCGGTGGTGGGAAGTGTCTCGGGAGCCTTGCCGGTGCCGTTGACACCCAGGGAGTAGGCTATGCAGTTCTTGCCGCGCAGTTTCTTACCGGTGAAGGGGTCGGTGCAGCCGTCATTCTCTTCGCACATGAGCACGTAGTATGGCTTGCCCCAGGGGTCGTACAGGCCCACCAGGTCGCCTGTGGCGGGGTCTTCATAAAGACCTTCGGCCTTCTTCTCCTGCACATCGGAGCGGATGTAGTAGTCCTTGTTGGTGTTCATGCGGTTGTCATCGTCCTCCTCGCGGTTGGTGAGGATGGCGAGCATGCCGGCATCGCTGCCGACCTCGGTGCTGAGGGAAACCTGATAGTTGTTTTCCTCGGTGGGTTCGGCTTCATCCGTACGGAAGGGAAGCACGCCGTAGTCGGTGCGGAATCTTGTAGCACCCTCCACGATGTCCAGACAGGTCTTGCGGGCTGTGGACTCGCGGGCGGCCTCCATCTGGGACATGATGATGGGCGATGAAATGCCGGCAAGTGTTGCCAGAATGGCAATGACGACAAGGAGCTCAATGAGAGTAAAGCCCTTTTTTTGATGAGTGGTGAAAGTCATTTTCATACGCGCATATTCTAGCATATCGGCCCTGCGCAACGCAAGCAAAATCAGCTACGGTGCCGTAACAAACCATATTTAGGTGATAAAAGCCAGGCCGCCAGGAAGATGCACCCCTGAAGTACAATGATGGTTGCGCCCGGGTGCCAACCCAGCGGGTACGACAGGAAAAACGCCAGCACGGAACCGCAGCAACCGATGAGCCCGCCGCCCCAGAACATGAGTGAGGCTCGGTCGGTGAGCAGGCGCATGGTGGCTGCCGGAGCTACCATCAGCCCGAGGGTCAGGAAGGCCCCCACCGCTTGCAGGGAAGACACCAGCACCAGAATGATAAGCGCGAAGATGCCGTAGCTGAATGCACGGGTGGGTATGCCCATGGCCGTTGCCGCGCGTGGGTCAAAAAGGCAGATAAGCAACGGTCGGTAAAGCACTGTAATGGCAAGCACGGCAATGGCACCTGTTCCCCAGGCTATCCACAGGTCGGTGTTGCTCATGCTCATGATGTTGCCGAAGAGCCAATCGTCCACCTTCTGCTGCAGGCCCAGGCGAATGAGGATGATGTAGCCGAGGGCGAAGGCCGTGGTGTGCAGGATGGAAAGCGCGGTATCGTGGTCGGCTTTCCCGCTTCGGGCAATGAATAGCGAGCCCAGCCCCACCAGCAGCCCGGCAATGACAGCACCGATAAGGATACTCAGCTGCATGAAGCCGAAAAGCAGGATGGCCAGGGCTATACCCGGCAGCAGTGCGCAGGATATCGTGCCAATCTGCAGCGAGGAGCGCCGAAGCACCACCAGCGCACTCACGAAGCCGTTGGCAAAACCGATGACGGCGCAGGCCCACAGGCTGCGAAGGGCTATCGGTTCAGTGAGAAATTGCAGAAACTCATTCATGGCGTGACGGTGATGCGGCGTTTGCCGAAGGCGGTGTGCAGGTTTTGCTCATGGAGTACCCCGGCCGTGGGGCCGAACGCAATGGCGCGGTTGTTGAGCAGCAGGCTGTGGTCGAATATCTGTGCCGCGGTACTCAGGTCGTGGTGAGAGGCGATGATGAGCCGCCCCTCTGCTGCCAGCGAGCGCAACAGTGCCGCCAGGGACTCCATTCCCGGTACGTCCAAACCGGTGAACGGTTCATCGAGCAGCAGTATGTGCGCCTCTTGTGCGAGTGCTCGTGCCAGAAAGGCTCGCTGCTGCTGCCCGCCGGAGAGTGCCCCGATTTGGCGGTGCTGCAGTTCTGTCAGCCCGAGGGTATCGAGCGCCTTGTCGACAATTTCGATATCGTGGCGTCGCAGGCTACGCCAGATGCCGGTGGACGGATAGCGCCCCATCTCCACCAAGTCGCGCACGGTGATGGGAAATCGCCAGTCCACCTCGGTGCGTTGCGGCATGAAGGCGGTTTCGTGCCGCATGGAGTGCAGGGGAACCCCATTCCAGCTCATGGCGCCGGCAGTGGGTTGCATAAGCCCGGCCAGCAGGTTGAGCAGGGTGGATTTGCCGGCACCGTTCGGGCCGATGAGGGCCATGGTTTGTCCGCATGAGGCGCTGAAACTGATGTCGCAGAGCACCGCTGTTTTGCCGTAAGCCGCACAGAGCCCCTCAACCGCGAGCGTATGCCCGCCGCTGTGGTGGTGGCCGCCGCCCCAGCAGATGTGGTCGTGTTCGCTTACCATGTGAAGTAGAATATATCGTGCACGGTGGAATCTTCAGGCATGGTCCACATGGACTCTGCGCGGTTTTCAAGCCCCTCGGGTTCCAGGTGCAGGGTACAGCCCTTCATACCGGGCGTGTTGTCGGGCCATTCAATCTCGTACTCGATTTCCGTGCTGTTCTCCATGGGCAGGTTCAGGGAGAAGTGGCAGCTCCCCCTCGGTGCTGTGAGGTTCAGTACTTCTTTCGCCTCGTGCCACAGGGTGATACGGCGGGGCTCCCCGCTGAAGTACAGGCTTGCGTTAATTGTTCGCAGGCCGGGAGCTGCTGCCGGGGCTGACTGTGGAGTGGTTGGCGGCGGGGCTGTGAGCCACAGTAGGGGCAGGCCGACGGCAATCACCCCGGCCAGGGTTAAAGCGGCTTTCAGAACAGGGGTCATTTGCCCAAGTGCTCGCAGATGGTGTTGAGATTGTGCAAGAATAGCTCTCGGTAGCTCGTGGCGGCCGGGTATATGCCGTCCATCACCAATGGGGCAGTGGGTATACCCAGTTGGTCGGCTACTGCCTGCAGGGCACGCGGGGTGCTGTTTATGTCGGTGAAGATGCAGCGGGCGTTCCGGGAGCGCAGTTCTGCCAGAAGTGCAGCCAATGTGGCGGGGTCGCCCTGGCTCTCTCTGGCTACACCCTGTATCGCGATGGGGGTGAAATGATACGCCTTGCAGAAGTGGCACATGGCGGCATGACCTGTCACCAGGCAGCGGGCGTTTTGCGGTATGCGGCTGAGTTTCAGTCGGGCCGTGCGGTTGAGCTGCTCCATATCAGCAGCATATCGGGCTTGGCCTTTGGCAAAGAGCTCCGCATGTTCGGGGGCGGCCTGCTGCATGGCTTTCAGGAGCGTGCGGGAGGCTCGCTTCATGTTTTCCGGGGTGTTCCACCAGTGCGGGTCAGGGTGGTGTGTGCCGGGCACGCGCACATCGGGCACTTCGGCGCCGACTTCAATAATCTGCGTGGTGGCCTTTACACTGTCCCGCAAATCAGCCAGATAGGGTTCGACCCCCTTTCCGCAGGCCAGCAGCAGGCGGGCATCCGCAGCCGCGGCCAGCTCGCGACCGGTGGGGGTGAAGGCGTGCAAATCGCCGTTCTCCGGGAACAAATCAACAACCTCAACCTGCTCACCACCCAGTGTACGTGCCATTTCACTCAGCAGCGGGTGCAGGCTGGCTATTTTCAGCGGAGCTGCATGGGCAACTGACATCCCCAGCATCACCAGCAGCAGGCAGAGCATTTTTTTCATGCCCTCTATTATAAAAGCCCCGATTTCCCCTGTCAATCCTGTTGCGAGTCAGTACGGAGCGGATTTTTTCAGATTTTTGAGGCGCTTTCTGCCGGCGTTAACTGCTGAAGGGGAGCTCCGTCCGGCATCAAGCACCGGCGGGCTTTTTCCATGAACACGAGCTCGCCGCTGTAGTCTGCCAGCCTGAAGAGGTGCTTGTTGTCGATGATATAGCGCACGCAGTATGCGACTTCCCGGCGGAACTGCTGCGGTAGCTGCTGCAGTTGGTGCAGGCGCCCGTGGAGGTGGCAGATGAGCGAGTTCACCAGCTTATAGTCGCCGTTGGCGTGGCCTTCGCGTATGTAGCGGTGCAACAACTTGAAATAGAACATCAGGGCGGGCAGCCCCATGCAGGGCAAATCCTCCACATAGGTAGTTGCCAGCCCACTGCCCACGAAGGCCAGTTCATAGACTTCCGCTGCCGACTGCTCGCTGAAACAGGCGGGCAGTTCATCGGCTGGCGGAAGTTCTGCCGTCAGCGGGCGAACACTCACCAGATTGTGTAGATTCCGGATGTCGTTTTCCTGCAGGTCGCTTGCCGTGAGGTGTTCCTTGCCGCTTTGCAGCAGTTCGGCGGTATAGAGGGTGTAATCCCAGTAGTGAGGGTCATCGGACGTGGCGGCGAATGTAAGCTGAAAATGAATCACGTTGCCGTTGTCGAAGCACAGGTAGATGTCGCCATCATCCGAATAGATACCTGAAAGTGTTGCGCCGATGAATGAGCGGTGGAGGGCGGCGGCATTCAGCGGGTCATCCGTCACCGGGGTCAGCGGTTGAGCATCTGCCGGTACCTGCCGTGCATATTCCGCATGCCCGCTGAATGGGAGGTGGACACAGCAATCAGCAAATTCCAGCCAATACTCAGCCTGTTCATCTGCCGGACGTGGTGTTTTGGTGCGCCTCACATAGATATTGCGCAGGTCACGCCCTACCACGGGCGGTTCACCCCCGGCCAGAAAAGCTCGTACCCCCGCCAGATTCCAATAGGCTGTGGAGCGGCCGATTTCGTAGGCTTGTCGAAGTTTTTCCGGGTCTTTTTCCACGCGGCTTACCGGCAGCGGCATCCCGGGGCGCAATACCAGAACCTCGCCGCTACGCTCCCTCTCCCTGATATATTGCAGCGTATCATTGTAGTGAAGGTGGCGCTCCTCCATGGCTTTCACGAGATTGGGGTACTTGCGGTACATGAGTCGCACGGCCCGCAGCAGCCCGTTCTCCTTTTTCTCATACTCATCCGGCTGGGTCAGGATGATTACGTTGCGCCTGTAGCCCAGGCTCTCGAAGTGTCGCAGGGGGATGGAGTCCGATATACCGCCGTCGAGCAGCTTGCGCCCGTCGATTTCAACCGGCTGCGATACCAGCGGCATCGAGGCCGAGGCCCGCACCCATTCGAACAGGTGGTCGCTTTGCCCGCCGTATTCGTGGTAAACCGGTTGGCCGGTTTCAATATCGGTGGCTACCACATAAAAGGGCATGGAGTTGCGCTCGTAGGCGGCAAAGTTGAACTTGTCGAACTTCAGCGGCACATCTCCATAGCAGAACCGGCGGCTGTACAGGTTGCCATCGCTCAGCAGGCTCCACAGCCCGCAGTAGCGCTTGTCTCGGCTGTAGCGCATGTTGTATCGTATGGCGCGCGATATCTGCCCGGTCTTGTAATTCAACCCGAACGCCGCACCGGCCGATACGCCGATGGCTCCATCGAAGTGAATTCCCTCCTCCATGAACACATCGAGTATGCCCGCTGTGAACATACCCCGCATGGCCCCGCCTTCCAGTACAAGTCCCGTTTTCATGTGTTTACCGCGCACAGTCTAGCGATTTCTTTTTCTGCTGGCAAGTCTTTTTAACGGTTGACGGCGTAAAAAACGCCCCTGCTTTGTGGGCAGGGGCGCGGTGAAAGATAGGTTGAAAACCGGAGCTTACTGACCAACGGGCTGCATGCCGCTCTCCTGAAGCTGCTGGAGCATCTCAGGGGTGAGCTGGATGGGGTTGCCCTGGGTGCCGCGACCGGGCTTGATGTCCACGAGCTGGAGCTTGAAGACGAGGGTGGCGTTGTTGCCGATGACACCGGGACCCTGCTCACCATAGGCCAGGTTGGCGGGGATGGTTACCTCCCACTCAGAACCGATGGGCATGAGCTTGAGGGCCTCGGAGAAGCCGGGAATCACGCCATCAAGGGGCATGTCAACGGGAGTGGTGCTGGCATCGAATACCGTGCCGTCCACCAGGCGGCCTTCGTAGGTCACGGAGGCAATGGCGGCAGAGCCGTCAGTCTTGGCGTCATATTTACGGCCGGTACCGGCGGTGAGCACTTTGTACTGCAGACCGCTCTCGGTGGTCACGACGCCCTCCTTCTTGGCGTTTTCTTCCATGTAGGCCTTGCCTTTGGCCAGGTTGGCAGCAGCGGCCTCGGCAGCGCGCTTCTGCAGGTCAAGCATGAAAGCCTGCATGCATGCGGCGATGTCTTTCTGGCGCATTTCGGGGTCGACCTTGTTGGCCAGGCCGTCGGCTACACCCTTGAAGAAGACCTCGGCGTCGAAGTCGTCAATACGCAGAGTGTTGGCCTCCATAGCCATCTGGTTGCCGTACTGCTGACCCATGAGGTAGGAGAACACTACCTTAATCTCTTCGGGAGAGGGTGTGGCAGCGGGGGCCGGAGCGGGAGCCGGGGCGGGGGCTTCTTGTGCGAATGTAAGCGGTGCCAGGGCAAGCATGCCCAGGCTCAGTATGGTGCGTGTTGTGTGTTTCATGATAAAAAAATGGGTTCGGCTATGTTATTTGACTTCGATAACGGCTCCTTTGTTCGAAAAAACGGCTTTTATGATGGATTCATATATCCCCTCGAGGTCTTTTACGGACTCGACCTGATATTCGATGTTGTGGCTGTAAGTGCCTTCGGGGAATTTTTTGGAGGGGTATTTGGTGGCGCCGCCGGTTTTGCTGTCGACCAGTTCGCGGGTATTTTTGACCCGGTCGGCGTAGCGGGTGACGGTGGAGTTGGTATTCAGGCAGTAAATGCGGATGCTGTTGTTGCCGGTGGTGTCGATGGTGACTTCGCGCACGGTTTGAGCGCCGATGTTATAGGTGTGCATGGCAACAGATGTGACGGTGTCCAGTCGCACGGATACAGTGGCAACCTTCACATCGTCGAAGATGCAGGTCCAGAACTTATCCGATTTCATGACGTTCTGACTGGG
The DNA here is from genome assembly GCA_045646325.1 of Akkermansia sp. GTDB lineage: Bacteria > Verrucomicrobiota > Verrucomicrobiia > Verrucomicrobiales > Akkermansiaceae > Akkermansia. The sequence goes on from JAZRKM010000046.1 coordinate 37,207, forward strand.
CGGTGGGGTGGTGCAGGCGGCTGTGGCATGCATGGCACCGAGCAGCAGACTTGCTGCAACAGCTGTGACGATGGAGTATTTCATTGTGTTGTTTATTTACGCTTATGTCGTTCCAATGTCAAGCAGAAAGTTTTACGGCAGGCGCCAGCTGCGGCGGCGTTCTGCGTATTCCGCGCGGGGTAACAGGATGTAGACAGGGTGACGTGCCGGGTTCAGTCGCGCAATGAGGGTGCGCAGTTGCTGCTCGTTCATCGAGGTGCAGCCGGCGGTGGGGCTGGCGCCATCTCTGCGCCATATGTGGAAGAAGATGGAGGAGCCGGCACCTACTTCGGGGCTCGCGGTGTTGTGGCAGATGAGCAATTTAATGCTGTGGGCGTAGTCCGTCTGGCGCATTTGCTCCTTTTTCTCCCAGGCGGTACGGGCGGGGTGGTTCAGGCGCACATGGCGGTTGTAAAGGTGAGGGTATGCCGGGTCGCTGACCCATAAATCTGCCGGGCCCACTTTCACGTAGGGGATGGACGGGTGGTGTTGCACGGGGGTTTTATGGGTGACCCACAGTCCGCCGATGTCAAATATACCGGCCGGTGAACGGCCGTCACCCTCACGTTTGACGGTGGCCAGCCAGGGGTTGCTGTGCAGCCCCAGCCCCCATACGAGCCCATTGCGCCCCAGTCGCCCTTTCCAGGGCCCCAGCACGCGAACCCATTGACCCTGCACGTTTTTCTCAACAAGCGAAAGGGTGACGTGCGAGTTGTTCCAGTCATCGGCTATGCCGATGATGGCCTGCGAGCAGTTCGCCGGAACTGTTGCGAGTGCCACTCCCGGGCATATCAGAAGCACGAGCAGAAGGATGTATTGCAGGGCTTTCATGAGGGGGATTCTAGCAAATCATAGACTCTGCCGCAAGCTCGCTGCGCGTCAGCCAATCCGTTTTGGCGGGGGTAAAGCGGAAAATCAGGCTTGCAAAATGAGCCAATCTGTTGGATAATGGGCGGCGACATGTCAGAGCTTGCCCCTGAGATACTGGCCCCCGCGGGGAATTGGGATTGTGTGCGTGCCGCTGTAGCCAACGGCGCGAATGCGGTGTATTTCGGTCTGGATCGTTTCAACGCCCGTATGCGGGCCGACAATTTCACGCGAGAGGACCTGGCGGCGCTGGTGCCTTTTTTGCACGGGCATGGGGTGAGGGCCTATGTGACGATGAATGTGCTCATCTTTACGGATGAGATGGAGGAGGCTCTGGGCTACCTGGATGCCCTCGATGCCGCCGGCGTGGATGGCGTCATTGTGCAGGACCTCGGGTTAGCCGCTCTGGTGAGTCATTATCGCCGTGAGGGGCGCTGGAAGATTGAGCTGCATATCTCGACACAGATGACGGTGAGCAGCCCCGAGGCCGTGCAGTGGGTGGATGAGATGTTCGACCCGCAGCAGATTGTGCTCTCGCGCGAGCTCTCGCTCAAAGAGATTGCCGCCTGTGCCAAAGCAACCACCAAACCCATTGAGGTGTTCTGCCATGGTGCGCTTTGTGTGGCATACTCAGGGCAGTGCCTCACCAGTGAAAGCCTGGGGCAGCGCAGCGCCAACCGTGGCGAGTGCGCACAGGCCTGCCGCATGCCCTACAAGCTCGAAGTCGATGGCCGCCTGCGAGACTTGGGTGAGCGCCGTTATATCTTCTCCCCTCAGGATTTGTGCGCGCTGGAGCGTGTGCCTGAGCTTCTGGCTGCCGGCGTGCGCAGTTTCAAAATTGAGGGGCGCCTGAAGAGCCCGGAATATGTGGCTGCCACCACGCGGGCCTATCGCCGCGCACTTGATGCTGCGCTGGCTGAGCGCCCCCTGCCGCAGCAGAAACTCGCCGCTGACCTTTATGCCATGCAAATGGCGTTTTCGCGCGGGTTTTCCTTCGGCTGGCTGGAGGGTACAGACCACCCGCTGCTCACCCACGGGCGCTTCGGCAAAAAGCGCGGCGCACTGGCCGGGCGAATCATTCGCGTGGGCGAAGGCTGGGTCGAGCTGGCCGGGGTGCCGGCCATACCCATTGCGCCGGGAGATGGTTTCGTGATAGATGCCGGGCAGGACCGCAATGAAGAACAGGGCGGGCGTATATGGAAAGTGCAGGGGGCTCGTCTCTTTTTCCATGGCAAGGGCAGTCGAATCGATTGGCGATTCGTGCGCCCCGGGAATTTACTGTGGAAGACAGCCGACCCGGCGCTGGACAAGTTCCTGCATGCTACCTGGTGCAACTTTGCCCGCCGGGTGGAGGCCCCGGCGCATGCGCTGAATATACGTTTTGTCGGGCGCATGGGGGCGGAGTTGACCGCAAGCTGTTGCGGCGTGACGGTGGGGAGCGGGCAACCGCTGGAGCCGGCCGAGAAGCGCCCGCTCACACCTGCCGTGATAGAGGAGCAGTTCTCCCGCCTGGGGGGTACCGGCTACAGTCTGGGCTCCTGCTCGTATGAGCTTGAGGATGGGCTGATGCTGCCGCTGAGTGTACTCAACCGCATGCGCCGTGAGCTGGTGGCAAAACTGCCGGACTCAGCCGCCCCCGCAAAGCGTCAGCCGATAGAGTGGCACGGATGGAGTGGTGATTTTGCCCCGCTGAAAGCTACTGAAAAGTACCGACTGTCTGTACTCTGCCGCGAGCCTGAGCAGGCCGTTGCCGCAGCGGCTGCCGGGGTGAAGCGTGTGTACCTCGATTTCACCGACCTGCGTCAACTTGCTCCGGTGGCGCAAAAACTGCGTGCCGAGTACCCCGGTGTAGGCGTTTGGATTGCTACGCTGCGTATCATGAAACCGCGCGAGGCCGGTTATTTTAAGTTCATACTCGACGCTCAGCCCGATGGGGTGCTGGTGCGAAACCACGGGGCTGCCCGCTTCTTCCGTGAAAAGGGGCTGCCCATGGTGGCCGATTTCTCGCTCAACGCCGCTAACCCCGAAAGCGTGAAACTGCTGCGCCGCTATGGTATGCGCTCTGTCACCGTTTCGTACGATTTGAACGCCGACCAGCTGGCAGACCTGCTGCGCAGTGGCTGCGGGGCGGAACTGGAGCTTACTCTCCATCAGCACATACCCATGTTCCATACTGAGCACTGCGTGTTCTGTACCTTCCTGTCACAGGGGCATAATTTCATGGACTGCGGCCGACCCTGTGAGCACCACCGCGTGCGGGTCATGGACCGCACCTACGCCATGCATTACCTGCGCAGCGATGAAGGCTGCCGCAACACGCTCTTCAATGGTCAGGCTCAGTCTGCTGCCCGTTATGTGGCCGGGGCCCGCCGACATGGCCTTACGCGTTTCCGCCTGGAGTTGCTGGATGAGAGCCCGGAGCAGACGGCCACCCTCATCTCGGCTTATCGCTTGCTCATGCGCGGTAAAATCGAACCGGCCAAGTTGCTGGAGCAGCTGGACGCCCTCGACCGAATCGGCGTCACGGAAACAAAATGATACCTTTCACTTATGGAATTACCAATCAATAGTCACCGTCGTGGTTTGTGGGTGCTGAGCCCGCTGTTCGTCTTCTTCCTGGTCTATGTTGTGGCCTCTGTCATGGTGGGCGATTTTTACAAGATGCCTGTCACCGTGGCCTTCCTTGCGGCCTCCGCCTGGGCCTTCATCGTCAGTAAACCGCGTGTGCTCAGTCGCCTGATAGACCGTTTCTCATACGGTGCGGCCAACCCGAATATTATGATGATGGTGTGGATTTTCATCCTCGCCGGAGCTTTTGCCGGATCGGCAAAATATATCGGCTCGGTTGAAGCCACCGTGAACCTGACCCTTTCCATTCTGCCGCCCAATATGCTGCCGGCCGGCATGTTCCTGGCGGCCTGTCTGATTTCACTCTCCATCGGCACCTCGGTAGGGACGATTGTGGCACTGATGCCCGTTGCCGCTGCGTTGGCACCTTCTGCCGGACTGCCTACGGCTCTGATGGCCGGTATCGTGGTCGGCGGTGCCTTCTTCGGCGACAACCTTTCGTTTATATCGGATACAACGATTGCCTCCACCCGCACGCAGGGCTGTCTGATGAAAGATAAGTTCCGCGCCAACTTTTTCATCGTGCTGCCGGCAGCGTTGCTGGTGTTGGCGGTGTATGTGGTGTTGGGGCTGCAGTACCCGGGTGAAGTTCACGGGGTTCCCTTTTCCTGGGCTCTGGTGGTACCGTACCTGCTGGTACTGGTCATGGCTATTTGCGGGTTGAATGTCATGATTGTGCTGCTGTTCGGTCTTTTTGCCACGGGGATAGGGGCTCTGCTGGTACCGCAGCTTTCGCTTATTGACTGGGCAGGTGCTATGGGTAAGGGGATTACAGGCATGGGTGAACTCATTATCGTGACCCTGCTTGCCGGCGGGTTGCTGGAGCTTATCCGTTACAATGGCGGGTTGAAGTATATCATTACCCACCTTACCGCAAAAATCACCTCCCGCCGCGGGGCTGAGTTTACCATCGCTCTGCTGGTGACCTTCGCTAACCTCTGCACGGCTAACAATACGGTTGCTATTGTGGCTGTGGGTGATATAGCCCGTTGTGTGGCCGAGCGCTTCGGCGTCCCCGCACCTCGTGCAGCCAGTCTGCTTGATACGTTCTCCTGCATTGTGCAGGGGATGCTGCCCTACGGTGCCCAGTTGCTCATGGGGGCCTCTCTGGCCGGTATCGCCACGCTCGATATCATTCCCTACCTTTTCTATAACTACGTGTTGGCCCTCGCCTGCGTGATTGTCATCTTCATCAACAGCCGAGGCAAGTAAAAGAAAGAGGTACGAAGTTTTGCTTCGTACCTCTTTGACTTACCGACTTTAGTGGTGCGGCCCATGGAACCCGTGATGCGGCCCATGGTGCGGCGGTCTGTGATGGAAACTGTGGTGATGGCCGTGGTGATGATGGTGGCAGGCGCTCAGTCCCAGCAGGCTCAGCGCAGCAACGAGGGCTATGGCTAATTTGTTTTTCATCGTGATGTGGTTTGGTTGATGGATTGATAAATAGTTGTTAAGTTTGATAACGATAATTATTTAACATATAAAACAGAAAACGTCAAGAAAAAAAGTTAAAAAATGACAACAAAATGTTAACTTTTTGCAAAAAAGGGCGAATTCTATCGTGATACAGCGGAGGCTACAGGCCAAACCCTTCAGTCGAAAGCCGAGCGGGGTATTGACCTGTAGCCTCTGCTTGTTAGTTAAGAAAACGGAGCGAATGCGTCACTTTTTGGCTTTGAGCGGCACGACGTGGTGCGGGCCGGGCTTGGTGCCTTTGAACTTGGGGTTCATGGAGGCGATGTGATCGTTGGTGATGGTGAAGGTAAAGGTGCCACCCTCCGCTTTGTCCTGAGCGTCAATGATGTGGTCGAATACGCAGATGGGAGCATTTCCCGGTGTTTCGGGAGCAACGAAGAGGCCGATAGCCATGGAGGGGCGTTCGAGCCCTTCGCGGTCGGTAATTTTGTAGGTAATGGTATTGACGCCACGCTTGAGGCCGCCGGAAATGACATCTGCTCTGCGCTCGTCATCGAACTCGTGCATGGAGACATCGTTGATGGTCATTTCAATGTTACGGCCGGGGCAATCAACAAAAACCTTGCCGATAAGTACGGGAGAGCTGCACGCGGGCGGCGTGGTGGGGATTCGATCGTAGGGCTGGAACCCATCTTGTTCTTGCAGCAGAGTGAGGTCTTTCTCGCGGAGTCGCTTACGCACATCGGGCAACTGGGTGAGATTGAACATGCGGGTCTGGTCGAGCTTCCAGCGACCGCCTTCAAAAACGAACTCCAGTACGAAGGCATTTTCGGCCGCTTTGCCGCTGCCCAACTGCACGTTGCCGATGTAGGTGCTGGCCATGGTATAGCCGTTGCAACCGAGCAGGGAGCCGACGTAGGCGAAGTTTTCGAGTTTGGGGGCCTCTTGCGTCTGGCGGAAGTAATCGCGCGGGAAGGTGCCACGCTGAGAGACAATCAGGTTGCGTACCTTCATCTGGCGTGAGTTGGATGTCGTGGAGCGCCAAGCCTGCTCACTACCGCGAATAAGACTGAGCCGCCAGGTATTGTACACCGTTTCAGCCGTGGTGCGCGACTTCTCTTGATCCGGCACAATGAAGCGCTGAGTTGAGGGGCGGGGCTGATTCTGCTGCTGTGCGGCCTGCTGTCGGGCTGCGCGTCGCTTCAGCTCAGCCTCGATGGCGGCGGGTGTGGCAGCCCCTGCTGCCATGCTCAGAAGAGCACTTGCGGCAACGATGGACGAAAAATTTGCTCTCATAACGGTCTATACTCTACTACATGCTTGCTTTTTTGGCAAGAAAATAGCATACTAGTGCTACGTTATGACGTCATTTTCGGAGCAAACATCAGAACTCGGTGATATCCGGCGAATTCCGGCCGGTACACCGTCTTTTGTGTGGAAACGATTTTCTGATGGCGTCGAGCTCAAAGTGCATATGTTTGCACCACCGGGGCATGTCGAGACTGCTTTCATGCCGGCGGTGATGTTTTTCCACGGTGGCATGTGGGCACTGGAGTTCAGTGAGGAATTTGTGGCTTGGGCCGTGCACCTGTCAACACGCGGTATCGTGTGTTTGCTGCCGGAGTACAGAACCCACGCGAATTACGATGTGTCGGCAGAGGATATCATACAGGATGGCCTCGATGCCTGGCGGTGGCTGCACGACAATGCCGGCGGTTTAGGCATTGACCAGTACGCCATCACACTGGCCGGGACGGATGCCGGTGGGCTGATGGCGCTCAATGCCGCCATGCAGCCTATGTTGCAGACTCGCCGTTGGTGGAAAATCGGCAGCCGCGACGAACTACCCCTGCAGCCGGCCGCCGTGGCGATATTCCGCGGTCTGGTGGATGTGCATTCTCCCGAAGCACGCCAGCTGAATTGTAAGGCCGAGGTGAGTTCTCCCGATCGTTTCAACCCATGCGCACTGTTGCGACGTTATCTGCCGCCGCTTTTCTGTGCTCAGGGTATGGCAGACCCGCTGCAGGACTACGCCATGCGCGAGTGGTTCTGCGATGAGTGGCGCGCTTTGGGCAATGAGGTGGAGCTGGTGCTCTGCCCGGGGGCCGACCATACTCTTACTCATTTTTCCGTCAATCCCACTGTATTTGAGCAGGTTCTTCTCGCGTGGGAAAGCTTTATGGCGCGCCAGGGTATCTGGCCACCCGGCGTGGTTGAGGAACACGCACTGATGGTCTGAGCTTCTCGCTCCGTGGGGGTGCCGTTGCTATGCCTGTCATGGTGCTTGTTTATGCTTGCCCCTGCTGTTAAACTGTGATACATTTTGCAGAAATCTTCGCATGGGTTATAAGCTGTCAGTTATGTTATGCGCTCTCACGTTCTGTATGGCGTGGGGGAATAACTGTGATGATGGTGTGCCCGAGACTCTGGAGTCCGGCCCGGCTCTCTTTGAGGAGGAAAGGCCTGAACCGCGGTATCGTAGTCCGATGGCTGCGATGGCGGAGCGCTACCGTTTGCCTGTGGAAATGGAGATTCTGCCCGAATGGCAACTCACAGAGGAGCAGATGCACACGGCCTCTCTCCCGCCATATGGTATTGTGAAAAACGGGCGCGTGGTGCGCTATGTGTACCCGGAAGATGAAGAGCCGACTGAAGAGCAGTTGGCTGATGGCTCGGCGCTGACCGCCAAACAGCGTAAGCTCATGCGCCGAGCTCGCCGCGCGGCCTTGAATCGGGCTGCTTTGCAGGCGAAAATCGAGGCCGAGAAGTACAATCGCGAACACGCTGAGGCTTTGGCCGCCGCAGACAAGAAAGGCCGCCATATCATTATCCGCCTCAAGGAACAACAGGGGGTTTTGATGGATGGAATGACGGAGTTGCGCACATTCCGTGTGTGCAGCGGTAAAAAAACAACCCCTACACCCAAGGGCCATTTCCGCGTGATGGAGAAAGATAAGGACCACGTTTCCAATCTCTATCACTGTGCTATGCCCTATTTCATGCGGCTTACGCTCGATGGTGTGGGGTTGCACCAGGGGCCGGTGCGTTCATACCCTGCGTCCCATGGCTGCATTCGATTGAATTGGAATGACGCCCGTTTCCTTTTTGACCACAGTGAGGTCGGAACGGCGGTCTTTGTGGTGGATTAATAATACTGCGACAGGATTTCCCGCAGGCGCTTATCGTCTGCTTCGCTCAGTAATATCTTACCACTTTCAGTCAGGCTGCCGGTTTGTGGGCTGCCGAAGTCGTAATTGCTTACGGTCATGATGTCGCTGCCATCTGCGGCCACGAAGCAGATATCAATCTGCTCTTGCCAGATGTGCACCAGGGAATACTTTTGCACCGGGGTTGCCCGGCGGAAAATATCGCACACCACAGCTTTGTCGGCAGCAGAGAGCAGGGCAGTGGCCGGGGCGCCGGGGGCGATGATTTTGATGGCGGCACATTGAGCCGCAGCTACCCGAACCTGCTCGGTAAAGTCTCTGTTTGCTTCGGCCGCTGCTTCGGGGAGGGGGTGTGACAGCGTGGCCAAGCACGGCCCACAAGCGGCGAATGCCATGAGGCCAGCGAAGACGATATCTTTCAAGCTGCTCATGGTTCCGGTTGTTAGCTCAGAGCTCATAATCAGTCGGGTCGGGGAGTCCGGCTGCGGCGAATGACTCCCGGCGCTCGCGGCAAGTGGCGCACTGACCGCAGTGCTGTTCGCGCCCGCAGTAGCAGGAATAGGTGTGGGTGAAGTCCACGCCGAGCTGGGCGCCGATGGCGGTGATTTCTCCCTTGCTGTGGGTGATGAAGGGGCGCAGAATTTCCAGATGAGCGTAGGTACCCAGTGAGATAGCGGAGGCCATGGCCGTCATGAAATCCTCTCGGCAATCGGGGTAGAGCGCGTGGTCGCCGCCATGCGCGGCTATGACGATACCTGTTGCACCGTTGCTCTCGGCAATTCCGGCGGCTATGGCCAGAAAGATGCCGTTGCGGAAAGGAACAACAGTCTGCTTCAGGTTGTCTTCCGCGTAATCAGCCGTGGGGATGGCATCCGCACCGCTCAGCAGGGCGCTTTGCAGGTGCGCCGAAATGGAGCGCAGGTCAATCTCGTGGTAAGGTATACCCAGTTGCTCGGCCTGATAGCGGGCGCATGCCAGCTCGCGGGCAGCGTGATTGCTGCCGTAGTCGAAAGAAAGGGCGCACACCACTTCGTGATGGTGGTGCGCCCAATGAAGAGCGGTGGTGGAATCCAACCCGCCGGAGAGCAGAACGGCTACTTTCATGCAGGGCGGTTCTCAGGCTTGTGCTCGGCGGTGCAGGTCAGCTGTATACCGCCGCGGGCGCCGAAACGGCCTTCCACTTTCATCCAGGCCGGGTCAACAGCTGCTACCAAATCATCGAGTATGCGGTTGACAACCTGTTCGTTGAATGCTGCGTAGTTGCGGAAGGATACCAGGTAGTATTTCAGGCTCTTGGTTTCCACCACTTTCTCAGCCGGGGTGTAGGTGATGGTCAGTTCGCAGCTGTCCGGCTGCCCCGTCACGGGGCAGAGGGACGAGAACTCGTGCGTGGTGAGGGTTACCACGTAGGGGCGCTGCGGGCTGCGGTTCGGGAACGCCTCCAGCTTAGCTTCTTCGGGTGTGCGGAAGAATTCGCTGTGCTTGCCGAGCAGGGAAAGGTCTTTGTTGTCCATGGTCAATTACGCTTTGGTGAGTTTGTAGCCGTCTTTGCCGTCTTTCATCGCCCAGCCCAGCTCGGCGAGCTTGCCTCGCAGAGCATCGGCCGTGGCCCAGTCCTTCGCCAGGCGGGCGGCCCAGCGCTCGTCGGCAATGGCTTTGATGTCGGCGGGTACTTCGATGTCGGCATCCGGGTCAGGCAGCTGCAGGCCCAGCGCCTCCATGATGAAGCGGAAAGCTCGCCATACATCGGCGGCAGCGGCGGCATCCAGCTCAGCGGGTTTGATACCTTTCATGGCACTGAACACATGGCCGAGAGCCTCCGGGCCGTTCAGGTCATCCTCCAAGCTGTCCCATGCGGGCTGGAACGCCCCGAGAGCAGGGGCCTTCTTCACGAGGTCGCGGTAGGTGGGTTCCTTGGCTCCGCTGACCTTAGCCAGTTCTTTGTCGAATCGGCCGAGCTTGTTGAGAGCGCTGGTGGCATCTTTCATGCCGGTGAGGGTGAAGTTAAGCGGGCGGCGATAATAAGCACCGGCCAGCACATAGCGCAGGGCGGCGGGGGTGTAGCCCATCTCCTGCAGCTGGTCGAGGGTGTACATGTTGCCGAGACTCTTGCTCATCTTGGCGCCGTCCACCAACAGGTGGGTCACATGGAACCAGTGACGGGCGAACTCGCCACCGCAGGCACAGCGGCTCTGGGCAATCTCGTTCTCATGGTGCGGGAATACCAAATCCACGCCGCCGGAGTGCAGGTCGAAGGTGTCGCCCAGGTACTTGTGGCTCATGGCGGAGCATTCCAGGTGCCAGCCGGGGCGCCCCTCACCCCAGGGCGAGGGCCAGAAGTTGGGGCCGTCTTCGGGGCGGCGGGCTTTCCACAGCACGAAGTCGGCCACGCTGTCCTTCTCGTACTCATCGGTATCTGCGCGGCTGTTGGCGGTTTTGCCGAGGTCGAGTTCCTGGCGGTCGAGGTGGGCCAGGCGACCGTAGTCGGCATAAGATGAAATGCGGAAGTAGACGGAACCGTCATCGCTCTGGTAGGCGTGCTGAGCATCGATGAGTTTCTGCACGATATCGAGCTGCTCTTTGATGTGGCCTACGGCGCTGGGTTCCACATGCGGGGTCAGGCAGTTGAGGGCCTTGCAGTCATCGTGGAACTTAGCCGTCCACTTGGCGGTGTATTCACCCAGCGGCATGCCCTGAGCCTGTGAGTTGCGGATGGTCTTGTCATCCACATCCGTCAGGTTGCGCACATGCTTGGTGCGCAGGCCGCCCAGCTCGACCACGCGGCGGAAAACATCCTGTACGACGAAGGTGCGGAAATTGCCGATATGCGCAGCAGCATACACGGTCGGGCCGCAACAGTAGAAGCGCAGCTGTTTGCCGTCTTCCGCCTGCACGGGCTTCATCGCCCCCGACTGTGTATCATATAAGTTTAACATAGCACGCAGATTATGCGCTCATGCGCGCGCTGTGTCAAGGCCGCATGTTGACAGCAGCGCACAAGTCGCCTGTTTTTTCGCCCGTTTTCCTTCAAACTTTCGGCTTGACAAAAGAAAGACAAACGTGTATATTCCCGCGCGCATGGCTACGGATATCCGCTTCAAGAGAAACTTTTCCATCATTGCTCACATTGACCACGGCAAGACGACCCTTTCGGATCGTCTGCTGGAGTTCACTAACACCATCGGCGAGCGCGACAAACAGGATCAGCTGCTCGATGCCATGGACCTGGAGCGCGAAAAAGGTATTACCATTAAATCGCACCCCGTGACCATGCGCTACAAGGCTAAGGATGGTAACACCTATGAGCTGAATCTGCTCGATACCCCCGGCCACGTGGACTTTTCTTACGAGGTGAGCCGCTCTCTCGCTGCCTGTGACGGTGCCGTGCTGATTGTGGATGCCGCTCAGGGTGTGGAGGCTCAGACTCTGGCCAACATGCACCTCGCCCTGGACCAGCAGCTCGAAATCGTGCCGGTGGTGAACAAAATTGACCTGCCCAGCGCCAATCTGCCCAAGGTTTACAAGCAGCTTGAGGATGTGGTCTGCATTCCTCATGAGGAAGCGATTCTCTGCTCTGCCAAGGCCGGCATTGGTATTGAAGATGTGCTGGAGGCAATCGTGAGTCGTGTGCCTGCTCCCAAGCCGGCGGAAGATGATAAGCTGCGCGCGCTGGTGTTTGACTCGGTGTATGACTCTTACCGCGGCGTGGTGTCCTATGTGCGCATGGTGAGCGGCACCGTATCGCGCGGCATGAAGGTCAAGCTCTTTGCTACGGATGAAACGTACGAAGTGAAGGAAGTGGGTGTTTTCACCCCCAAGATGCAGGCGACCGACCAGCTCGAAACCGGCGATGTAGGCTATATCATCGCCAACATGAAGTCCGCCGCTGATGTGAAAATCGGTGACACCTACACCAACCTCGCTAACCCCTGCGCCGAGCCGCTGCCCGGTTTCAAGGAGATTCGCCCCATGGTGTTCTCCGGCATTTACCCGGTGGATTCCTCGGACTACGAGGCGCTGAAGGCCGCCATGGCCAAGCTGCAGATTAATGATGCGGCCTTCACCTACATGGGTGAGAGCTCCGTGGCCCTCGGTTTCGGTTTCCGCTGCGGTTTCCTCGGCCTGCTGCACATGGAGATTATCCAGGAACGCCTGCGCCGTGAGTTCAATATGGACGTCATCTCCACCTATCCCTCCGTGATTTACGAGGTGACGAAGACTGATGGCTCGGAGATTCAGGTGGATAACCCCAGCATACTCCCCGACCCGCAGGAAATTCAGGAGATTCGTGAACCCATTGTCAAGGTGTTCGTGATGATACCTGCCGACTACATCGGCGATATCATGCGAATCGTGATGGAGAAACGCGGTGAAGTCGTGCATACCGAGACGATTGACGACACGCGCGTGATGCTCACCTGCCGCATTCCCATGGCTGAAATCCTGGTGGACTTCAACGATAAGCTCAAATCGACCACACGCGGCTACGGCTCCATGGACTACGAGTACGATGGCTATCAGGCTGCCAAGCTCGTGAAGATGGACATGATGATTGCCGGTGAGCCGGTGGATGCGTTCTCGATGATTGTTCACCGCGAGCGCGCTGAATCCCAGGGTCGCGAAATCGCGCTGAAGCTCAAGGATGTGATACCAAGACAGCTTTTCACCGTGGCCATTCAGGCCTGCATCGGCGGCAAGATTATTGCCCGTGAGAGCATCTCTGCCATGCGCAAGAACGTGACGGCCAAGTGTTACGGCGGTGACGTGACCCGTAAGCGCAAGCTGCTTGAAAAGCAGAAGGAGGGTAAGAAGCGCATGAAGTCCATCGGCCGTGTGAACATCCCGCAGGAGGCCTTCATCAACGTGCTCAAGACCGGCGATTGATATGCCCGCACCGGTGCGCATCGAGCTCAAAGAGCGGTACCCCTGGTACTGGCAGGGGCTGTTGCTGATGTTTGCGCTGGTATTGCTTACCGCTGCCGGGTGGTTATTTTACCATCGGGCAGCGATGGGGGCCGGGTGGTTTTTGCCGGTCATTCCCTTGATTCCGGGGGCAGGGGCTACTGTTGCTTTATTGTACCAGCGCTACGGGCAGAAATACCTGCTCATGTCGCGCGAGGTGACAAGCTATCACTTCCGTTTTTTCGGTATCAGCCGGGCTCGTGAGTTTGCTACCCACAGATGTTCCCTGAGTGTGAAGTCGCGCCTCCTCAACCACCATGATGACTCCGGCGTTCAGACGATGTACGCCGTCTTGCTTTCGGCCGATGGCTTGCAGCAGGAACTCGCCGAATTTCATAGCGAGACGAAGGCTGTGCAGCTTTGCAAACAGATTGAGCAACAACGCGATATGTTGCTGTCCTGATGGCGTACGACCCGCAGTTTCATGATTACAAGGCTGAATCTCCGAACTTCTGGCTCGGTGTCGTAGCGGCTCTGCTGATATTGTGTGGGTTTGCCTGGGAGTTTGCCGGTTTTCTTTTATCCGTGTATCAGGAACGGAAACTATTGGTCGAACCGGTGGCGGGAAAACTGCTCGATTATGGCCCGTCGGGGGAGGGGTATGCTACCTATATTGTCGCGGAGTTTCAATATGGGGGAAAGCTCTATACCCTTGATAGCCGAGAGCAATCCGTTACGTCTGCCAAAGGCAAAACAATCCCGTTGCGAGAGGTGTGCCATGATGATTATTCAACCATTAGCATCTACGTCAACCCGGAGGACCCGCAGCAATCCCGTATTACCCGCCGTGTCGGGAGTGGCCTGATAGTCATCTGTGTGTCGGTGTTGCTGGTCTGGTGTGGTATGCTCGGCTGGGTCTTGCTCTGTGTGTATCGACATTTCCGCCCATGCTGAGGGGGGATGAGGTATAAACAACTGACGGCCCTTAACCCCGGAAACTTTCCGAAAGTCGAGAGCCGTCAGTCTGCCTGCCTTAAGCTAATGTCAGGCGGTGGTGGCCTTGCTGGCCTTGTGGATGAGCTCTGCCTCCTGCTTGACGCGAATCTGCAGGTCAGCCAGCGCATTCATGTAGTAAATGTACGCATCGTAGGGCGACGGATAGGGGGTAAAGCCGTTGCTCTTTTCCATGTAGTGGAAGTGGTCAGCGCTCTGCAGCTTGCGCCATACGTGAATCATATCGCGGTCCTCGCTGGCTTTCACCGGGGTCTCAAGGTCATAGATTTTCTTGAGAGCCTCCTTCTGCATGGCGTTGCCGTTCCAGTGAGTGGTGGTGCCGAAGGTGGAGCAGCTCACGGGGGACGGAACATCAAGCGTACCGGTTGAGGGGAAGGTGCGTACGCACTCCGTCGGGGTCATGAAGTTGTTGCCGGCGAAGAGGGCGGCCATAATCATGCTGCGCCAGAACTCGAACACACCCGTGGTGTCGGGCTGGCGTTCGCCGAGTGTCTCGTAGTCCATGGAGAGGTTAACCACCTGTCCCTGCTGCTGGCTGAGCCAGTCGGCAAAGGTGTAGGGGGAGAGGGGGTACTCGCTCCAGCTGGGGTCGGTACGGCGGTTGGCCAGGTCGTTGGAGAGGTGGCGGTTACGCACCAGAGTCTTGGTCTTGGCGATGAGCGGTGCACACTGCAGCTCGTTGGGGTGCAGGTTGGACATCATGCGGCTGCTGCCATCAGCCACGATTCCCTCGAAACCCATGTCATAGGCCTGGGCGGCAATGGCGTTGCTGTAGAGCATGCCGGTGTTCCAGAGTACGGTCGGGCGCTGGCCGAAGAGCTCCCCGATGAGGTCGCAGTGTTCCTCCACCTGCTCGGCGAATTCTCCCGTGGAGTAGAGCGAGGCCAGAGAGGCATAGTACGGCATGGCCAGGAACTCCACGCAACCGGTCTCTGCCAGCTCCCGGAAGGAGGTGATGAGGTCGGGGCGGTGGTATTTGGCCTGCTCGAGTATCACGCCGGAGATAGCGAGTGAGAACTTAAACTTGCCGTCCGACAGCTCGATAAGCTGCTTCATCAGTCGATTGGCCGGCAGGTAGCAGCGCTCGGCCACCTCGCTGAGCACTCGACCGTTCATGTGGTCATCCTCATAGAAAGCGTGCTCGCCGATTTTGAAGAAGTCGTACGGTATCAGTCGGTTCGGCTGGTGCGCGTGGAAGGTGAGTGAGATATTCATGTTTTCCTTGCGGGGTAAGGGGTTCTTTTACCAGCCGAGCACGTGGTGATAGACGCGCAGCATCTTGTCAGCCGCCGTCTCCCAGTTGGAGTTCTTAATGTCCTGGGCGCTCTGCTCGGCAACCTTGCGGTAGAGCTCTTCATCGGTGATGAGGTCAACGATGTGTTTGGCCATCATGTTCACATCCCAGAAGTCGGCTTTCAGTGCACCCTTCATGACTTCAGCCACGCCGCTCTGCTTCGAGATGACGGCCGGTATGTTGAATTGGGCGGCTTCGAGGGCGGACAGGCCGAAGGGCTCAGACACCGAGGGCATGCAGTACACATCGGTCATGCTCAGCAGCTCGTTCACCTTCTGCTTGTTGAGGAAACCCGTGAAGTGGAATCGGTCACCCACGCCGTGGAAGGCCCCCGTCTCGATGAGCTGGCGCAGTTTTTCACCCGTGCCGGCCATCACAAAGCGCACGTTGTCAGTCTGCTCAAGCACCTTGGCAGCAATTTGCAGGAAGAACTCCGGCCCCTTCTGTGCCGTCAGACGGCCCAGGAACAGTACCAGTTTCTCCGGGAACTTCTTCTTGGTGTGGAAGACATGCACCGGGTCGGCACCGTTGTGCACGGGGAATATCTTGGCGGGGTCAATGCCGTAGTGACCCGCTGCCACCGTGCCCGTGTATTTCGATACGGGAATCACCGCGTCTGCCTGCTCCATGCCGTATTTCTCGATGTCGTATATCCAACCGCGGGCATCAGCCCCCGCTCGGTCGAATTGAGAGGCGTGCAGGTGCACCACCAACGGTTTGCCCGTGGCTTTCTTCACCTCCACACCGGCCAGGTAGGTCATCCAGTCATGCGCATGCACCACGTCGAAATCGTAGTTGCGCGCCATGACAGCACAGATTTTAGAGAACTCAATCACCTTGCGAGCCAGGTCGCCGGCGTACAAATCCTCCTTGCCGGTGAAGAGTGCCAAATCAGCCTTGTGTACCTTCGAGAAGAGCAGTTTACCCTCTTTCGTGAAGACGATGTTACCGGGGGTGCCTTCTTCGCAGGCATAGGGGTCGAGATTGACCGGGGCCTTGCCCACTACAGAGAAACTCTCATACGTGTACCCCTCTTCCAGGGTCTCCATTTCCTGGTATTCCAGATTGTTGATACCCACCAGACCGAAACCGTCATACTTTGCACCGGGTTTCGCTTTGGGAACAATGACAGACAGGTCAACCTTCTGCGACAGCGCACGGGAAATTCCCATGCAGGCAACACCCAACCCACCGTTGATGAGCGGCGGGAACTCCCAGCCTAATTTCAATACTTTTATCCTTCTCATAACTTTCCTCATTGTTTCGTTGGTTTTCCTGCACACTGTGACTTTTGTCCCAGTGTCTGCCCTATTAAACACTTTTGTACAGCACTTGTAAAGCCTAAAGTGCGGAACTTCAGGCAAAAACCTGCCATAACACTATGTTTTTGAGGAAATTCGGGCATGACTAACAAAATTTGTCACGCAGCCGAGCAGCGGAAGCATCAATTTTCCTGATTGGCACGCCGTATGTCTTGCAGAGCTTCGATGAAGTCGTCAAGAATTTCGGCGGGCACCATAATTCGGTCGCGGTTGGAGCTCACTTTTTCCGTAATACGAACCACCCTACCTCTGGCATTGCTTTTGAGGTCGATGAAAAAGGTCTTGCGATCCGCGATGATTTTTTCTGTGCAAATGATATCGTCTTCCACTTTTCTGAACGGGCCGCGCGGTTGTACGCTCCCTTACTGACATACTATATCACGCGTGAGGTTGAGTCAATAAATAAATGGAAAATCGGGCAGAGTTTATGTAAAAAAAGGCTAAAAAAGCGGCTGCCCGCATGTGCTGCGCGAGATTGTACTTGATTTTTGCGCATGAAAAGGGCATACTAACCTGCACGAAGGGGTATGATTCGCATCTATTCACAATCGGAGCAGGGAATAACCCGCACGGTCGGCCTGGAGGAGCAGGGCGGACATGTTGGCGGAATTTTCTGGATTGACTTGCTGACCCCCACGGCTGAGGAGCTGCGCTATGCCGAAACTCTTTGCGCCATTGAAATGCCCACCAAGGATGAAATGCGCGAAATTGAGGCTACATCCCGACTGTACTGTGAAGACGGTGCGCGCTTCATGACCACCACCGTGCTCTCCCGTGTGGAGACGGATGAACCTATCATTGCTGAAATCACTTTCATCCTGAAGGAACGGGTGCTTATCACCATTCGTCATACGGATTCGTACTCCTTCCGCATGTTCGCTCAGCAACTGCTGCGCCGTCAGGACACCAACCGCGACCTGGTCTTCATCGGTCTGCTGGAATCTCTGGTAGACCGCCAGGCAGACGTTCTTGAGCGTTTCGGTGCTGACCTCGACTCTCTTTCCAAGAAAGTGTTTCTGTCGCCCCGCCGCCGCCGGGAGAAAGAAGAATCCCCCGATACGGATGACCTGCGTGATGCTCTTGAAGAACTTGGCCGAGTGGGTGACCTTATTACCCGGCAGCGAGATGCACTGGTCAACCTGCTGCGCATGATTACCTTTGCCGGCAACGAGGATTCGTGCGGTGGCGCACATGACAGCCTGTATGTGCCGCTGCGTCCCGTTTCGCGAGACGTAAACTCGCTGTCGGAATACGCCTCTTTCCTGTCCAATAAAATTAACTTCATGCTTGATGCCGTGCTCGGCCTCATCAATATCGAGCAGAACGACATCGTGAAGGTTTTCACCATCATGAGCGTGGTATTTCTGCCGCCCACGCTTATCGCCAGTATATTCGGCATGAACTTCGACCACATGCCCCTGCTGCACTCACCCTGGGGGTTCTGGATTTCGATTGTCATGATGATACTGGCAGGTGCTATCCCTCTTATCATCTTCAAACTCAAACGCTATATCTGACACACTCGCCATGATCAGCACACGAAAGGTCATTAAACCCGAAGAGGAAATCCGCAAGGCCGACATTCTCATCGAGGCTTTGCCCTACATGCAGTCCTACCGCGATAAAACCATTCTCATTAAGTTCGGCGGCTCCGCTATGGATGACCCTGAGCTGGTGAAGTCGCTCATGCGTGATATTGTGGTGCTCGAAGCCATGGGCATGAACCCCGTTGTGGTACACGGCGGTGGTAAGGCCATCTCGAAGGCCATGACGGAGGCCGGCCTTGAGGCTCGTTTCGTTAACGGTCTGCGCGTCACAACGCCCGAGGCTATTGACATCGTGGAGCGTACGCTTTCCGGCACCATCAATCCCGGTCTGGTGGAAATGATGCGCGCCGCCGGCGGCAAGGCTGTCGGTATTCCCGGTACGAATGTCTTTGTGGGCGAAAAACTGATGGAGAAAGATGCCGAGGGCAACCCCGTCGATATCGGCATGGTGGGCCGAGTCATCGGTAGCCAGCTCAGCCGCGTTGAGGAGGCGCTCTCCCTGCAGCTTACCCCTGTGATTTCCCCGCTTGCCCGTGAGCTGGGTACACGCCAGTCGCTCAATGTGAATGCCGACCTTGCGGCTGCTGCGCTTGCCTGTGAGCTGAAACCTGTTAAACTCGTCTACATTTCCGATGTGCCCGGTCTGATGCTCGACCCGAAGGACCCCACCACCATCGTGAAGAGTATCAATCGTAAGGAGGCTTTCCAGCTGATTGATGAAGGCGTGATTTCCGGCGGCATGATACCCAAGGTGAAGAGCGCGGTGGATGCGCTGAACGCCGGCGTGCGTAAGGTACACTTTGTGGACGGCCGTTTGCCGCACACTCTGCTGCTCGAAATCTTCACGCCCGAAGGTATCGGCACCGAAATTGTGCGCGAACAGCGCTGAAATCAGCAGAAACCGCTCGCCCGGCCATGTCCCCCATCAACACGGTAGCGTTACATGTCGGCATGCCCTCGCGTGCCAATGATGTGGTTGCCGAGCGTTTCTCCGCTGCCTGTCAGGCTGCCGGGTTGCAGGTCGGTGCGTATGACCCGGGTGCGGCGAGTGCGCCGGATGTTCTGGTGTGCCTGGGGGGTGATGGCACTATGCTGTCCGTGGCCGAGCAGGCCGCCCGCCGAGGCATTATTCTGGCCGGTATCAATACCGGGCACCTCGGTTTTCTGACCACTTGCAGCAATAACGAATATCAGGCCCTCATATCGGCTCTTGTCAATGGCTCCTATATTGTTGAGCAACGCTCCTTGTTGCAGGTTATTCAGCGCAGCGGCCAGCAGGAATATGAGCCCTGCTACGCACTCAACGAGCTTTCGCTCATGCGTGCGCAGACCGGCCGCATGATTGATGTGGACGTTGAGCTTGACGGGCGGCTGCTTAATTGCTACCACGCGGATGGTGTGCTGGTGGCTACGCCCACCGGTTCAACCGCCTATTCGCTCTCTGCCGGCGGGGCCTTGCTCTGGCCCAGTGCCGAAGTGGTGACCTTGACCCCCATCTGCCCCCACAGTCTCAACAGCCGCCCCATCGTGGTGCCTGATTCGCTTGAAATTACGCTGCGCCCTGTGGCGCGCCGCGGCCGGGCGGAGGAGTCCATCATCTATTCCATCGATGGTCAGAGCGCTCGCCCTATCAATGTGAACGATACGCTCACCGTGCGCAAGGCTGCTGTCGGGTTGAAGCTGCTCTGCCTGCCCAACCACGACTATGCCGAACGTCTGCGCGCCAAAATGGGGTGGTGATGGCCGTTGCGAGTCATGAGGATGGGCTGTAACTGCGTCAGCCATTGCCAAAGGTATTGCATGCCCGGAGGGGCTGTGGTAGAATGTGCGGCGTTATGGCAAATACATCTCTTACCCCTGAGCTTGTGAAGCTCACCACCGACCTGGCGAACGCTTTTGCTGCCAGCCAGAAGGTCGTTTCTGCCCGTGCCCGCATCGGCCTTTTCTACCAGAACCCTGCTGCTACCGACCTCTTCCGCAAGGTGAACGAGTACGGCGAGAAACTGCGCAACAAGCACATGGAGGGCATGCCCCCCTCCGAAGAAGAGATTGCCACCTTCGACCGTCTGCGTCAGGATGTGGTGGAAAACCCCATCTGCAAGGGTTTCCTCGAAGCTCGTCAGGAGCTTGATGAACTGCTTTCCACGGTCAATCAGTACCTCTGCATTGCTATCGATAAGGGGGCTGCCCCCACGGATGAAGAGGTGGCTGATTCCATGTCTCAGCAGGTGAGCTGCTCCTGCGGTGGTGGTTGCTCCGGCAACTGCGATGACTGCGAGAGCGACTGCAAGAACCATGGCGAAGGCGAGCACCAGTGCAAGTGCGGCGGCCATGGCGAGTGCTGCGGCGGCCACGGCGATGGCGAGTGCTGCGGTGGCCACGGCGAAGGTCACGAGTGCAAGTGCGGTCGCCACTGACCTGCTGCTGCGTTTTGATAAGATAGAATCCGGCCCCGGTTGCGTAAAGGTAACCGGGGTTGTTGAATTTAGCCTTTTTATGCGGGCCGTGGCGGATTTTTGGCTTGCAGAACGGGGGGCGTTTTGATAGGATTTACACGATAGGAATATAATACCATGCTTGAAGCTCGAAATATATGCCTGGAGGTAGATAACGGTGAGGAGAGTGTATTTCTGCTCAACGATGTGAATTTCTGTGTGCCGCGTGGGCATTTCATGGCGATTGTGGGGCCGTCCGGCTGTGGTAAGACTACGCTGCTGAAAGCCATTGCCGGTATTAAAGAAACCACTTCCGGTTCTTTCTTCTGGGAGGGCCGCGACCTGAGCGAAGATGGTGATTTTGAACCGCATGAGATAGGTTATGTGCCGCAGTTCAGTATTGCCTATGAGGAGCTGACGGTAGATGAAAGCGTAGAGTGCTCGGCCCGCATGCGTGTGAATGCGCCGGAGGATGAGCTTAATGACATCATCGATAATGTGCTGGCTGAAACCGGCCTGGCCGAGATAGCTGACCGGCAGGTAAAGCTGCTTTCCGGTGGGCAGCGCCGCCGCCTGGCCTTGGCCATGGAGCTGGTGAGCAGCCCGCGAATCCTGCTGTGCGATGAAGTGACCAGCGGGCTTGACCCGCGCTCCGAGCGTGAGATTGTGCAGTTGCTGCATGAACTGAGCATGAAAGATGGCCGAATTGTCATCTCCGTGACCCACAGCCTTGCCCAGATGGAGCTTTACGATAGCGTGATGGTGCTGGTACGCGGCAATCTGGCTTATCATGGCTCACCCGGTGCCATGTCTCACTACTTCTCCGTATCTGATTTTGAGGAAGTCTACCCCAGACTTGCTCTGCGCGAACCGATTGAGTGGAACGCCAGCTGGCTCAAGCACCGCAAGGATTATTACGCCAAGCTGGGGGACGAACATATAGAAAAATTCGCCCTCCGTGGGGAAACTCCGCCGCCGCCCAGCCCCCGCCATGAGGACGGCGAGGAGGAAGACGCACCCGCCACCCCCGGTTTCTTCACGCAGATGGGGGTATTGCTGCGTCGGCGCTTCTCCATTCTCATGCGCGACCGTACTCAGCTGATGTTGCAGGTGGCCATGATTCTGATTTTCCCGGTGCTGGTGGCACTTTTCTCCAGCAAGGGGCAGGACCAGCTGCTGAACCTGACCGACATGCAGGGCTCTGACCTCATGGCTGAGGCTCAGGCACAGCAGGAACAGGCCGAAGTGCGCGCCAGGGTTGGCTCGGCGGTGTCCGGCATCATCATGTTTGAGGTCATTCTGCTCGGGCTGATGGGGGCGAATAATTCTTCCCGCGAGGTTGCAGGTGAGCGCCTGATTCTGGAAAAAGAGAAGTTTGCCGGAGCCGGAGTAGGGGCATACGTAGCCTCGAAGGCCGTGTATCTGGGCACCTTGGTACTCATCCAGAGCTTGTGGATGTATTTCTTCGTGGAGTGGTTCTGGCCTTACCGCGGCGACACGATGAACCACTTGTCGTTCCTGCTGCTGGCGAATGCTGCCATGACCAGCGTGTGCCTGGGAATTTCCGCTAACTGCAAGACCCCTGACCAGGCCTCGCTGCTGAGCATTTATCTGGTGGGCTTCCAGTTGCCGCTTTCCGGGGCGGTGCTGGCTCTGCCCGGTACCATCGAGACGATCACCCAGCCGTTCATCTCTGCCTACTGGGCATGGAGCGGTAGTATAGAGGGCGGCCTGGGGCCGGATGAGTTGAAGGCGGTCAAGAGCATCGTCCAGACAACTTTCAGCGGGGCAGATTTCTGCCGCCTGGTTCTGATTCTGCATATCATAGTAGGCCTGTTCCTGACCTGGCTGGGCGTTCGCCGTTCCCGCTGGGAGTGAAGTTTAACCATTTAACCTGATATCGAATTCTTATGGCTAGAAGTTCGCGCCGCGGGCGCAACAGAAAAGTGAACAGCATGCCCATTATTATCGGCGTGCTGGGTATATTGGTCGTGGTATTGGCCGGCATGCTGTTCTTTAAACCCAAGGCACGCAGCGCCGAGCCCGAACCTTTCAACATATCACGCTATCGCGAAGACGGCTCCCGTTTCGCCTCGGTCGGCAATCGCTATGTGCTTGAAGGTAAGGTGGAGAGCATAGAAACGCACGGGAGCAACCGCATGGTGGCAGTCTCGATACGCGGCAACAGGAATGAATTGCTGCCCCTGCTGCTGCTGGGTACTCCCCCATCGGGCGTGAATATCACGCGCGGTGACAAGTTCATATTCGATGTTTCGTGCCGTACCGGGCGAGATTCCGCCGGCAACGAGGTCAAGGGTGTATTGATTGTTAACGATGTAAAGACCAAGTGATGAAAACGCTGCAATACTTTTCCCTGTTGCCCCTGGTGCTGATGACAGCCACCGGGCAGATGCCCGATAGTTTCGATGCCACCGGGCGTAGTGCCCAGGCCCAGAATGGGGTGCAGAATAATGACCCTATGCGTATAGGCGAGACCCCGCCCCCGCAGGTATTCGGCATGGAACTCCCCTTGCTCGACCCGTCGACCGATACTGTTTCTTACGGCGGTGCCAAGTTTGATGTGGGCAACAATGCTCTGGTGCGCGAGCGCTTTGAGAAGTTTCTCACTCAGGAGCCTGATGATTCCGAGCAGGCCCGCCTTTACCGCAAGCAGTTGCAGCAGATTCTTGATTTCACGGAGCGCCACAGCGGCAGTGGCTCCAAAATCGGCAGCAAGACACTCGTGAAAATCGGTATGGGGCTCTACAAACTCTCCGATTACCCCGCCGATGGCGATCAGGGTGGTGCTCTTGCCAGTGCCATTGTCAGTGCGCTGGATGCCCTGCGCGCTAACCGTCGCCGAGATAAAGCCACTGCGGAGCTTGATGCGGAGATTGACCAGCTTATCGACAAGACGAATAAGCTCAATAATCGCAATACGAGCAGAGGCAACGGTGGTGGCCAGGCTGGTGATATCAAGAACCCCAATGCCGGCAAAATCGGCATGAATAACACGTTCCTCATCGCGGCCAATTCTACCAAGATTGCCGAGAAGAAGACCCAGCAGGGGGCGAATAACGCTGCCAATCAGGCCTCTCTAGCCGTTGCCAGGCTCAATTACCAGGGCTTGGCCGTGTGGTTCTTGCTGCAGCGTCGTTATGATCACGCTGTTATCGCTGCACGCGTGTACCGCCACATCTTCCGCGATGGCGATGTCACCATGAAACTCGACAAGGACTCCGACGCCTACAAACTCTTTACCGGTATTTCCGGCGTGCCGCCCAGCATTAACGCGGTCGATACCATGGCTTCCAACCTTCGCAGTGAAGTTGATAAGAGTATGGAGGCCGTATACGGCGCTCTTGCTCAGAATAAGCTTGGCGTGGCTACCAACCGACTTATCGCTGCTGTGGCAGTGGGCGATTACATGCAGAGTGTGGTGTCATTCCCCGCTGAGCACAGAAAGCGAATCGATGCCTACTGGCAGTTGCGTAAGCGAGCCCTCACTACGCTCAACGCTCGTGATTACGATGGTGTGGAGGCCATTGCCGCCGAGATGAAGAAGATGGACGTGGATTTCGATGACTCTCAGCTGCTCTCCTACACCAGTGCGCGAAAGCGCCAGAGCAACTTCGCGCTGCGCTCGGCCCGAAAGGCTTTCGAGGCCGGTAATGATGAAGAGTTCCGCCGTCTGGCTACAGAGGCTGCCGTCATCTGGCCCCGCAACCCGAACCTCGACAAGGGTGAGCAGGAGATAGCACGGGTGGACGCCTTTGAGCCGGTGATGGAGGAGTTCCGCCGCTTGATGGCGCGCAAGGAATTCCGCAACATCTACAACGAGCGCGAGCGTTTTCAGGTGGTGGCAGCCGATAATGAGTTGAAGAAACAATACACCGAAGTGGTGGAGTTTGTCGGCGCCACTGATATCATGCTGGCCTCTTTGAAGACAGGTTCTGAGACAGACCGCACCGTTGGTCCCTGCCTGGCGTATGAACAGATGACCCTGCTCATGAAAAAGGATGAGCGCTATTCGGCAGATAAGGTGTTCACCGATGCCTATGGTCAATATGCGGCACTGGCACATGATTTCGTGCAGGCTCTGACCCGTGCCGAAGATTGCGAGAAGCGCGCGGAGTATGGTTCTGCTCTTTCGTGCTACTTCCGCGCGCGTTGTTTCTTCCCGAAATCGACGATGGCGCAGGATGGGATTGACCGCACGACGAAAATCATCATCAGCGCGAGCTATTAACTCCACCATGGCAGCCCCGGTTGTCACACGCTTTGCCCCCACGCCCAGCGGTCCGCTGCACGTGGGGCATTTGCTTGCCGCGCTGCAGGCCCGCCGCCTGGCGGATGAACAGGGTGGGCGCTGCCTCTTGCGCATAGAGGATATCGATGTGACCCGCTCTCGCAGCCGGGAGTGGGTGGAGCTGATGTACGAGGACCTGGCGTGGCTGGGGTTGCACTTTGATGGTGAGGTGATGGTGCAGAGTGAGCGTTTTGATGTGTATGGCGCCGCGCTGGAGCAACTGCGCACGGCCGGATTGCTGTACCCCTGTTTCTGCACCCGCAGTGAAATCAAGGCTCAGATTGCCGAGATGGGCCGAGCCCCTCACAGCAGCCTGGGCTACCTGTACCCCGGTACTTGCCGTAACCTGCCGCCGGATGTGGTCGAGGAGCGACTCGCTCGTGGAGATTCCCACGCCTGGCGAATTGACATGCAGCGCGTGCAAGACCTGATTGGCTGCCCTGAGTGGGTGGATTTGCACCGTGGCACGCAGCGCAGTGTGCCGACTGAATACGGCGATGTGGTGCTGGCCCGCAAAGAAATGCCTGCCAGCTATCACCTCGCGGTTGTGGTGGATGACGCTGCGCAGGGTGTCACCCACGTCACGCGCGGGGAAGACTTGTTCGACGCCACCCACATTCACCGTGCCTTGCAGGCGGTGCTGCGACTGCCCGTGCCCCTGTATGCCCACCATGGGTTGCTGCGCGACAACTCAGGCAAGCGCTTGGCCAAGCGTGACGGCGCCCGCTCTCTGGCCTCTCTGCGCGCAGCCGGTTATACCCCACAAGCCGTGCGCGATTCCCTCACCGCAGCTCTTGCCAACGGGGGAATATGGCAGGTGTAAGGGCGAAGGTTATTATCGAACGGGGCGCTTGACCTTACGGATATGGTGCTGCAACTCCTCGACGCTGATGGGGGGCAGTTGACCATCTTTCATGAGGGGGCTTAGCCACTCCAGCAGTTTCAGAGCGGTAGTACGGCGGTAATTCGTATCGCTCAGCGGGGAGTCTTCGTGTTTGTAGGCGATGCTCAGGTGCAGTTCCGGGACGATGCCGGCTCGGGCTGTCATCAGGGTGTGGTTGAATTCCCCTTTGCCGCCGTAGCGCAGGGTAACTTTCAAGCTGTGGCGCGTGTATTCCACAGATGAGCTCTCCTTGTAGAATTCGACCTTGGCATGGGTATGCCTGCGGAACCACTCAGCGACCTCTTCACCCAGTTCAGCGGGCAGGGCAATGTGCTGCCAGTCAATCGTGTGCGTGCGGCAGGCTTCGTGAAAATGGCGGTTCAATCGCCGCTCGCTCACGGTGCTGAGCTGTGCTTGTTCTTCATCTTTAATCTCTTTGAATGCTTGCAGAAAACCACTCAGATTGCAGGCAATATCGTTGCCGGGATTGAGCTTGAACGTGATGCAACGCTCTTTTGCTGAACAGGTTGCCTGTGCGGGGGCTCGGTGTGCGCTGAGCCGTATTTCCGTGCCCGAGGAGGCTTCGGTCCCGACCCTGACCGTACCTGCAATGAAGTTGGGTAAATGTTTGGCCAGTTCACCGGCCGCTGTTGCCAATTCCGGCGGGGCGATGATAACGACTTCCTGCAAGGGGAGCTGCTCACACTCCAGTTCTTCACTGAGCACGGTTTCCAGTTCACTCATGTGAACCGTTCGCAAACGGCCGTTCTCCGTCAGTCTGTTCAGACCGCGCGAGAGGCGTGCCAGACATTCTTTTTCGTGATTTTCCGGTATCAGGAGCAGAAGCTCGCCGCCGGGGGTTCTATAGATGCGGGGTGGCTCGTCTTCAAAGCCTTCCAGAACCATAAAGAGACAGTCTTCCGGAAATCCGTCAGCATTTTCCCCCGCAGCTCGTACGGTGCCGCTCACGAGTGGTTGGAGCAGGTGTATGACGGCATCGCTCCCGTGCACTACGACATCACCACTCCAGTCAATAGTGGTATTTTCCGGTTCGTATTTGTTGCAATACGGGCAGGCCCATGCCGAGCATATGATGGCGGGAAGTGCAGCGAGAGTTATGAGGGTAGTTGGGGCATTCATGTGCTGCTATTTGTATTGAGTTTCGACCAGGCTCACGCTCCTGGCTGTGGCGCCGGAGTGCACATGAAGGGCTTTGTATGCGCGCTCGCAGCGGGCGGTTGCTTCTGCCTTGTCAGTGAGCACTCGACTGAGGGTATCGGCCAGTTGTTCTTTTTCACATTGCCAGACACTGTTCTCGGCATTCAGCAGGGTAACGAGGTCGGAGAAGTTGGTCATGTCGGGCCCGAAGACAACAGGTACGCGCGCCGCAATGGCTTCCACGGGGTTCTGACCGCCGCGGGCCAGGTAACTCTTGCCGATGACAGCAACATCGGCCAGTGCTGTCCAGTCGCGCAGCTCGCCGGTGGTGTCGGCTACGTAGCAGAGGTTATCGGGCAGGGGGCTCGGCAGGCTGCCGGCTGTGCGCAGCACCGGGGCGAAGCCTGCGGCCGTGAGGTCTTTCACCACATCGGCGCGGCGTTCTGCGTGGCGGGGCACGATGAGGGGGAATGCCCCGGCCCGGCGTATGGCGGTGGCAATGAGAGCCTCCTCCCCGGCATGGGTACTGGCAGCCAGTACCACGGGCTTGCCGCCGGAGATGTTGGTGAGCAGTTCGCGGAATTCGGCACGAGGTTCGGCGGGCGTATCTCCCAGCACGTCGAACTTAATACTGCCGGTCACGGTGATGATATCCTCATTCGCACCGATACCGCCGAAACGCCCTTTATCGTTGGCATTCTGCGCACCCAGTGCGGTCAGGCGAGAGAAAAGCAGGGAGGTGATACCGCGTACCTTGCGATAGCGACCTTCGCTGCGGGGGCTCAGGCGTGCGTTGAGCATGAGCATGGGTATGCGCATGCGGTGGCAGGCTTCCGCAAAGTTCGGCCATAACTCAGCCTCTATCAGCACCACGGCTTTGGGTTGAAAGCGCCGCAGGCAGCGCCCGGAAAGCCCGGGGACATCCAGCGGTGAATAGAGCGCACGCACGCCGGGCAGGGCGGCATCTCTCACAACCTGGTGGCCGGTGGCGGTGCTGGTGGCCAGTACGACCGGCTCATGGTGGGTTTTCACCCACTCTCGGATGAACTTGAGGGCGATAAACACCTCACCCACGCTGACGGCATGCACATACAGCCCGCCCTTGGGCTCGGCCGATGCCGGTACCTTGTAAAGCCCGAATCGCTCGCGCAGCCCGGTGCCGAAACCGCCGCGCTTCTTCATTTTAATGAGATAGCCCGGTATGGAGAGAATGAGGAATACCGGAAGCAACAGATTGTAAATCAGTAGAAAAATAAAGCGTTTCATACGTCTTTGCGGTAGAAGAGAATGGTGTTTTTACCGTAGGTGCGCTCATCGATGAGCTGCCAGCCCGGGAACTCACGCGTGTGGATATCACCCACGCCGTAGCCCAGCTGAGCCTCGGCGATAAAGTAACCGTCATCTGCCAGCAGCTCGTGCAGGCGGTCTGTCATCAGCTCCGCAATCATGTCACGGTCACCTATGGCCTTCGCGTATGGAGGGTCGGCAAAGATGATGTCGTATTTACCGGCATCGCGTTTCACGAATTGCAGGCAGTCACTCTGCACCACGCTGCCGCCCACCAGTTTGCTTTTCTCCAGATTGGTGCGGGCCATGGCGCATGATTGCCGCGCGGCGTCCACCATGCGCGCAGAGGCAGCGCCGCGGCTGAGTGCCTCCAGCCCCACTGAGCCGGAGCCGCAGTAAAGGTCGAGCACGCGGGCCCCCTCGATGATAGGGCCGATAATGTTGAAGAGAGCCTCGCGCACACGGTCCTGCGTGGGGCGTACTTCTCCCTGTGGTACTTTGATGTTGTAGCCTTTGGCCTTGCCAGCTATAATTCTCATAAATCAGTTCGTGCCGGGGTGGTTTAATCTCTGCGCCGGCGGCGGTTCCTGCGCTTTTTGCGGCGCGGTTCATCGCTATTCTTTGCCTTTTCCCGGGGGTGCTCAGCTTTTACCTCCTCTTTGGCGGGAGCAGGGGGCGGCGGGGCGGCGGTTTCCGCTTGCAGTGCCTGCGACTCAGGGTCGGGCGCAGGCGGCCCTATACGGAAGCGCAGCACATAGCTCCCCTGAGCCAGCATGGTGCCATCGCCCGGGGTGCGCTCGCTGAAATCGTAGGTAAGGTACAGGTATTCGCCGTTGGTGCGGCGGGTGATGGTCAGCGTCTCGCTGATGCGGGAGAGAGCATCCTCTTTTTTGAGCACCCAGGCTGTACCTTTGCGCGCGCCGTAGGCGTTGTCTGACGTGGTGGTGATTTCGGTGGGGGTGAGCTCGCCGTTTGCTGAAATCCACACATTGCTGTCGGCTCTGTAAACCAGGCTGCAGATGGTCAGCGGTGTGACTTTGCCCGTGAAGGTGTTGACCGTTACGCCGTGCAGGGACCACTCATTGTTCCCGCGGTTGTAGATGCCGACCTGTACTTTCTGCACGGGTGTAATGGCTATTTTTTTCCACTCAGCCTTGTATTTTTCGTAGTCTGCTCGGTCAGGCCAGAAGTCGGCCGTGTAGCTTATCAGCGTGGTGGAGCTGTAGTTTTTCAAGAACTCGAGTTTCTTTTCCAACGAAAGTTGCTGCAGTTTGGTGGTCAGATTCTTCTGCATGTCGATGAACTCCGCCGTCGGGGTCAGGGTGACGGACTCGCCGTTCAGGCGCATGCCATTACCGGGGAAATTCTGCAGAGCCGGGGGGACAATATCTGTTCCTGCAGCTGTACACACCGGTGCAACTGTTGCCAACAAGGCTGTGATGAAGGAGAGAGGTTTCATGAGCTACAATCCTTATTTTATCAGGTGTTGCGTGCTTTGGCAAGCAGGAAAATATGTAAAAATAAGCTGTTCGCGGCGGCAATAAAACTCAGAGTACATTGTTACTCCACTGGGGGGCGGGCTGGGGGTCAGCCAGGCCGCAAATGCGGTCAATCATGCGGTCCCAGTATTCCTGACCCTGCTCAATGTCAATCTGAATGCGCAGGAAGTAGATAGGTACCTCCATCTCGCCGGGTTTGAGGAATCGCACGGCGTCTTTTTCCGTGGTGACAATGATATCCATCGCGCGGTCAGCGCAGCGCTCGACAAAGGTTTCGAGGTCAGCCTGGTCGAACCAGTAGTGGTCGGGGTAGCGGCGGCGGATTTCAACGTGAGCACCGAGTTCTTCCACCAGGCCTTCGAAGCTCTCAGGGCGGGCGATACCGCTCATGCAGGCCACGTATTTATCTTTCAGGAAAGAGAGAGGTTTACGCTCGCCGGTAAAGATGTTTTCGAGGTAGGACGGCCCGTGGTTGGTGACGACGATATCGGCTGTTTTGTTGTATTTGCGGATGGTGGAGATAAGCTCGCCCTGAGGTTTGCCGCCGCTCTTGGTCAGAATGATGTAGCTGGCGCGAGCCAGGCTGGAGCGGGGCTCGCGCATCGTACCGCGCGGCAGCAGGGAGCCGGTGCCGAAGGGGAACCCGCAGTCTACGAGCACGATGTCAATCTCGTGCTTGAGCTTGAGGTACTGCATGCCGTCATCGAGTATGAGGGTGTTTCTCCCCAGCTGCTCAATGGCGAATATGCCGGATTTCACGCGGTCTTTATCTACCAGAACCGCCAC
Source organism: Akkermansia sp. (assembly GCA_045646325.1). Taxonomy (GTDB): domain Bacteria; phylum Verrucomicrobiota; class Verrucomicrobiia; order Verrucomicrobiales; family Akkermansiaceae; genus Akkermansia. The sequence goes on from JAZRKM010000046.1 coordinate 67,760, forward strand.
CCCATCAAGGTTGCGGGCCAGCATGAAGGGTTCGTCACCGGCATAGAGGGGGCTCAGGTAACGCGTCACGCCATCGCTGGCAATTTTGGGCAGATTGTGTACGGGCTTGCCGTGAGCATCGAACCATTCCTGCGGTTCATCGAGCGGCTCGCTTTTATAGCCGCGAGTCAGAATGGCGCATTTGCGGCCACGCTCAGCCAGTGTGCGCGACAGTAGCTCCACCACGGGGGTTTTGCCGGTGCCGCCGGCCGTGATGTTACCCACGCTTACCACAAACGTACCCAGATAACGTACCGTTTTCAGGCGGCGCCGGAACAGAAACAGGCGTGCCTTAATCAGAATATAGAAGAAAAAGCTCGCAAATCGAAGAGCACACTTCATCAGCCACGCACGAAAACCATGCGCCCGCCCGAACACCACTTCGGTGCCCCATTCTGCGAACTCATCCATGCGTGATTTCATGTCCGTTATTCTACTCCACTCACCATCACATGTCAACAGAGAAGATACGGAAAGATTAAATATTTCTGTTCTTCGTCTGCGGAAGGGGCTTTGTGCCGGTATCTTTCTTGTGTTGTTGCTACGGTGATTGCCAAAAAAAGCTGAGCAGCGGTGGCTGCTCAGCTTTTGGAAAGGAAAGACGTCTTTCGTTTTATCGGCGCGGGCGACGGCGTGCGGGCTGCTCGGGCTTGGTGGGGGCAGGGGCTGCCTCACCCTTGGGGTACCAGATGGAGTTGTCGCTGGTCACCACCACGAAACCTTGCTCCAGAAGCCAAATCATATCGGCTGCATAGGGGGCGTAGGCCTCGGAGGCTGCCTGGCGGCTCTCGTCATCTGTGCCGGCGGGTACGCCGGAAAGCTCGGCAAACATGGCCTCGACCTTCTCGCCGGAGTGCTCCTTGCTCCAGTTGACGATAGCCATCATGCGGTCGGCCAGTACGGTGTCTGCCGGAATGGCGCGCACGCGGCTGGGGCCGGTGAAGTGATTGCCCTGCCATTTGTAAATAGGCATGTGGTGGCGGGCCAGACCGTGGCAGAGGTTCGGAATGAGCATCTGCGGGGAACGGCGGGTCTTGTCGGACAGGATAGCCAGGTGAGCGGCCAGGCCGGGGGAGAGAACCTTGCGCGGTGTAGCCCCGTTGATGAACACCTTGTCTACAGTCTCGTATACCTTGGCATAGTGGTTGGCGATGAAGTCGGCTTCGACAGCCTTGGCGTCCTCAAGCACAATATCATCAGCGCCTTCGCGGGTGGGCTTCCACACTGTCTTCTTACCGGCGCTTGCCAGCCAGGCCTGTACGGCTTCTTCGTCTTTGTTGAGGGAAATGCGGTTCTTGAAGGTATCGAGCGCCATGTTGCTGTACTTGGAACGGTACAGGTTCATGAGAGCAGCCTGATAGCCGTGCCAGTTGACGGGGCCGATGACCTCGCCGCCCATCTGGCAGGTGGCAATGGCGGTGAAGTTGCCCTTGGGGGCCTCCGTCTCCACCTCTTCAGCGGTGTAGAGTTCGCTGAACCAGGGGGCAGACCACAGGTAGCTCACGGCCTCGGCTTCAGTCAGCCAGCAGGCGTTGTCATCCTTCAGGGAGTGGATGAGCATGGGGCCGTTCTCGAGCTTCATGAACACGAGGTCATAGCGGTCCTTGCCGGCAATGACGATGCGGGAGAGGTCGAGCAGGGGGAGGGCGCGCTTCTGTTTGGCGATTTCTTTACTGAACAGTTCCAGTATGGCGTTGGTGGGGCGCAATTCTACGCGGAAACCGTCTGCCGGCTGCGGTAACTCGCGGCGGGGCGCTTCCTCTCGCCCGGGGCGGCGGTCACGCCCGGGGCGCGGGGCGCCTCTGCGGGGGGCGCGCTCATCGCGGGCGGTGGCGTCATCCCTGCGCGGGCGGGAATCACGGCGGTCAGTACTGGGTCTGCGGGGTGCACCGCGGCGCTCGGGGCGCTCGCTGCTGTGCATCTTAGGCAGGGACGGTGCAGTATCGGCACCCGGTTTGGCCCAGGCGGGACCAAACTGGAAACCGGTCAGCTCGGAAAGGTCAAAGGGCGTGTTGCCCCCCTGTGTGCTGTCTTCCATATAAATTGATTCAGTAAAAAATCTGTAACTGTATCTAGACTACCGCTAAAATCGCCCGATTGCAATCTTTTTTTGCATTAGGGGAGAGAAAAAGCAGGCTTTTTGTCAGGTTTTCGGCTTTGCTGCGACCTGTTCAGAGAATTTCTTCGGTAAATTCCACGCCAACAAGGCAAATATCGTCATCCTGCTCCGGTGATTGAGTGAAGCTGTGCATGCCGGCCAGAGCAAAATCAAGCATTTCTTTTATGTTTTGCGGGGCGCTTTGTTGCAGGTAGTCCAGTATTCGCTGGGCCCCCATCTCTTCACCCTCGCGGTTGCGGGCTTCGGGGAGCCCATCAGTGAAGAGCATGAGTTTCATGCCGGGTTCGAGTGCGATGTCGCTTTCACGATAGGCGCTGTGCTCCAGTAGCCCCAGTGCCGGTGAGCGGCGCATGAGCGGCTGGAAGGCCACGCCGTCCGCCCCGAGAATGATGGGAGCCGGGTGCCCGGCTGTGGTGATGGTCAGGCGGCGTGATTGCAGGTCGAAGTACACATAGCAGGCGGTGGTGAACATCGTCAGGTTCGCCCGGTCAAAAATACCCCAGAGCTGACGATTGAGGTTTGACAGGAAGAGTGCGGGCGTGTTGGCCAGGCTGGCAAATTGTTCCAGCAGCCCGCGCAGCATGGAGGCAATCAGCGCTGCCTGTACGCCGTGCCCCATCACATCGCATATCAGCATGCCGACCCCGCTTTCACCCACAGGGAATACCTCGAAACAATCGCCTGCTACACCGGCGCAGGGGCTGTAGATGTGGTGGAATTGAGCCTGCCGCCGCAGGGTACCGTCTTCGCTCTGCCACTCGCGCGAGGGAATGCGCTGGGATTGCAGGGCAAACTGAATCTGGCGCGCGAGGTTGATTTCCTTTTCCAGCGCGCGGTTGCGCTGGTCAAGTTGCTCGGCCATTCGGCGGTAGCGCTGCTGGGTTTCGACCAGTTCCGTTACATCCGATGATATGCCGACGATGCCTTTAACGGTACCATCGGTGGCGTACCAGGGGAATTTGGAGAGCTTGCACCACGAGCTGTGACCACCTTTCCAGCTTTCTTTGTGAATGCGGTTGGTGATAGGGCGCCCGGTGCGCATGATTTCGAGTTCTTCCTGGCGCGCGATGTCGGTGGTATCGTCTGAGAAGAAGTGGGTGTCTTTGCGGCCGATGAGGTCAGAGGGGGTGCGCACGCCCATTTTGCGAGCGGTAGCCTCGTTAGCCATGACAAAGCGAGACTCGCGGTTTTTGTAGTAGATGTTGTCAGGCAGGTGGTTGATGAGGTTGCGGAAGAGGTCGCGATCTTCCATGGCGTGCATGTCTGCCATTTTGCGGCGGGTGATGTCTACCCACACGCCTACCAACTGCAGGGGCTTTTTGTCGGAGTCTTTTTCCAGCAGGCCGTTCACGCGAATCCACCGCCAGCCGCGCGAGCGCAGGTTGAGCAGGCGAACTTCCACGCGCAGCGGGGTAGTGGTCTGGCGGTCCAGATAGCGCTGTACCTCGTTGATGAAGTAGTTGCGGTCTTCCTCATGGATGGTGAGCTCCGGCTCGGTGAAGATATTGGGGGCATATTCTCGCACGGGCAGGCCCATCATCCGTATACACTGCTCGGTGTAGTAGATGTCACCGGTTTCGATATTCCAGCAATAAACCCCTTCTTCCGCAGCGCGCATGGCACGGCGTACCAGTGCCCAGTTGAACACATCCGGCACGGAACGGCGGGGAATTTTGTTGTCATTATCGCGGCGCATCACTATTACTTTTACGCTTTTGTACACCGTATTTCAAGCTAAAACTTTCCCGAGAGCTGACTTTTTCATCGTTACTCGGGGTGATTTCTGCGGCTTAGCGCCTTCTTTGATAAATTTGGGTAAATTTGTGTAGCTTGTTGCTTGACACGGCGTGTGCAAGTGGTAGAATGCAGAGAGTACCCGCAATTTTTTATCAGATATGGAACAGACACCCGAAGAAATCTGGAAAAGCCTGCAAGCCACAATCAGCGACATTCGCAGGGAAACCGCCCGAGTCATCGTGGGGCAGCAGACGGTTGTGGAGCAAATGCTCGCGGCGCTGCTTTGCCGCGGCCACTGCCTGCTGGTGGGTGTGCCCGGTCTGGCCAAAACCCTGCTGGTGTCGACCCTGGGGCAGGTACTGGGGCTGAATTTCCGGCGCATACAGTTTACGCCGGACCTGATGCCCTCTGACATCGTGGGCAGTGAAATCTTACAGGGCAGTGCCGAGGGCGCTCGGCGGTTTGAGTTCGTGCCCGGCCCGGTGTTCACCAACCTGCTGCTGGCCGATGAAATCAACCGTACACCGCCCAAGACTCAGGCAGCCCTGCTTGAGGCCATGCAGGAAAAACAGGTTACGGTAGCCGGCACAACCCGCAACCTCAGCGAGCCTTTCATCGTCTATGCCACGCAGAACCCGGTTGAACACGAAGGTACTTACCCGCTGCCGGAGGCTCAGCTTGACCGCTTCTTCTTCCAAATCAACATAGATTATCCCACCCCGGCTGATGAGGAGGAGATACTGCGCCGCACTGCCGGCCCTGACATGCCTGAGCCGCAGGTGCTGCTCTCGCCTGATAAAGTGCTGGAAATGCAGCGGGCCGTGACGTCCGTACCCGTGCCGGATGATATTTACACCCTCATTGTGAAACTGGTACAGAGCACCCGCCCCGACAGTCCGCATGCTACTGATATGGTGCGGCGATATGTGGCGTGTGGCGCCGGTCCGCGTGCGGGGCAGTGTCTCGTGGCCGCCGCCCGCGCCATGGCCATGCTGCGTGGCAAGTTCAGCGTGAGCGAGCAGGAGGTGAAGGCCGTACTGCATCCCGTGCTGCGCCACCGCCTTATCCCCAACTATACCGCCACCGGTGAGGGGGTGAGTATGGAGAAGGTTATTGATAGCCTGATGTAAGAGCACCCCGATTTATGGCGCAAGCACCCTCCATTCTGCGGCCGGAAGATATGACCCGCCTGGCGAACTATCGCTTTGCGGTGCGTATGATGGCCGAAGGGTGGCTCAGCGGCCGCCACCGGGCCCGAGGGCGTGGCAGCAGCAGCGATTTCCTCGAGTACCGCGCCTATGCCCCCGGTGATGACCCCCGGTTGATTGATTGGCGTGCGTTTGCCCGCACGGATCGTCTGCAGCTGCGTACCTTTGAACATGAAACTCACCTGGAGTGTCACCTTTTCGTTGACAGTTCCGCTTCGATGGATTTCCGCGACCGAGGGCCTGTCAGCAAGTTGGCATACGCCTGCCATTTTGCTGCCTGTGTAGCTTGGCTGGTTGTGCGTGGGAAGGACAGGGTGTCTCTGCAACTCTTCGATGAACAAGTGCGTGATTACCTGCCGCCCGGCTCGGCAACAACTCATCTGAATCGCTGTCTGAGCCTGCTGGAGAATACCACCGCCGGCGGTCGCACCGACTTGCCGCAGGCGCTGGAGCGAGCCCGCGGGCTGGTCCGTCACCCGGTCACACTGGTGATAGTGAGCGACTTTATGTGTGACATTGCCGCTCTGCAAGCCGCGCTCAACTCCTACCTGCACCTTGGCTGCAAGGTTGTGCTGGTGCAGGTGCTCGACCCCGGCGAACTGAGCCTGAGCGGGCAGGGGCTTGCCCGATTCGTGGATATGGAGAGCGGTGAGCGTGTGACCTGCAACCCCGATGAGTTGCGGCGCACCTACTCCGAGCGCATGGTAGCCATGCAGCAGCTCATGCACGCCATGGCTTCCGCTCGCGGTATGCTCTACCTGCCGACGACTACCGACCGTTCCTTTTACCCGCTTTTTGATGCTCTTGCCAAATGATAATCAGCTTTGACAATCCGGCCTGGTGGCTGATGTGTGCGGCACTGGTACCCCTGCTGGTGCACCTCGTGGCGCGTACCCGCCCGGTGGTGCGGCGGTTCAGCTCCGTGGTGCTGCTGCGGGAGCTGGTGCGCTTGCAGAGCCGCCATGCGCGCCCTCGGGACTGGCTGCTGCTGGTGTTGCGTACCTTGCTTTGCGCGAGTGTGGCGGGGGCTTTTCTGTTGCCTTACCTTGGCGGTGGGGCTGATGGTGAAGGTGGACGTGCCCTGTTGCTGGTGCTTGATAATACGGCATCGATGGCAGCTGCGGATGGTCAGCAGGTGCGCATGAACCGCGCTCTGAGTGTGGCACAGTCGGCCGTGCAGAATCTCGCGCCTCATGACCGCGTGAACCTCGTGACACTGGCCGGTTACCCGCGCTTCGTCTTTGACCGCCCGGAAAGCGCGCGCCCGCTCATTCTGCGCGAACTGTCGCGCACCGTCAGTCAACCCGCCGCTGCGGCGGATGTAGCCGCAGCGCTCGATTCTGCGCTGGCCCAGTTGCGCGACCTGCCTGACGGTGTGCAGGGGCAGGTGCTGCTGATATCTGACTTCCAGTCATCGACCATGCAACAGGCTGTGGAGAAATGCCGTGAGCATGAGTCTTTCTGCTGCGTGAGTGTTGCGCAGACCGCTGCCGTGGAAAATACTGCCGTGACGGCTATGGCTCTTGCTCCCGCCCGCCCGCTGCCCGGGCAGACGGTCACTCTCACCGTCACCCTTCAGCACCGGCAGGGGGCTGCGCCCCGCAAGGGTAAACTCCCCCTGAGTGTGACTCTCAGCGCGGGTAATCTGCGCCTGTCTCAACCCTGCGAATTGGACTGCGGCGGGCAGGGGACGGTGCAGTTCGAGCTTACAGCCCCGCAGCAGCCCGGTGACTGGTTGCTCACCGCACAGACGGAGTCAGATGCCTACCCGGGTGACAACACTCGCTACCTGGTTGTTCCCGTGGCTGATAAACTTGATTGTCTGGCTATAGCGGCAGACCGCGCTCAGCTGGGCTTCATGCTCCGGGCGCTGGAAAACACGCCTTTCCTGCGCACGCTGTACCTGCCGTCTGTTCCGGAGAATGCAGCTGATTTCGTGGTATGGCATGCTCCCAAAGCGGCGGATGTACCGGCCATTCGGGAGCGTCTGGCCGCGGGAGAGAGCATACTCATCGTGCCCGACATGGTGAAAGATACGGCTCTGCTGCCCCTGCTGTGCAATCGCGAGGGAACTCTCGCCGGCGAGGTGCGTACGGATGGCGGCAACTGGCAGGTTCATATCTCCGCGCCGGATTCGCCCGCGTTTGCGCTTTTTTCGCCTGATTCTCTGCGCTCGTGGACTCAGGCCGGGGTGTATCGGCGTCTCTGCCCGGAGCCTGCCGCAGCAGATGGCGCTGTGACTCTGATGGAGTATGCGCTTGCGGAAGGTGAAACCCGCCCGGTGCCGGCCCTGTTGCGCAAAAAGGTCGGGCGCGGTCAACTGCTCGTCTGGAACATGCCCGTGACAGCCCGCGACAGCCGCCAGGGATTTTCGCCGCTCTACCTGCCCCTGCTGGCTGAGCAACTGCTCCATGCCCGTGCCTCGACGGATGACGCCGAGCCTATCGCCGGGCAGGATTTCCTGCAGCTGGACATCCCCGCGGGCGTACCTGCCGCCGATTTGCGCCTGCAGGCGGCGGATGGCACGGAATGCCCCATCGTGGTACAGGGGTGTACGGCCCGCTGCGAGCAGCCTGCCATGCCCGGTGTCTACCACTGGCTTGCCGGTGAAACCGTGTTGCGCACCGTGGCGGTCAATTTCCCGCGTCAGGAATCCGAGCTTCGCTCATTCACCCCGGAGGGCTCAACCTTCCTGCTTGATGTGCCGCACGCTGTGCAGAGCAGGGCGTTTGTCGGTCGGGTGGCGCTCTGGCCGTTCTTGCTGGGAATGGCGCTGCTGTTCTTTGTGATAGAGCTTCTCGTATGTCGCGTTCCGCGTGAGCGCAAAACCGCTAATACACCGTCATGATGTTTCAACCTCTCATTCCCCTGCCTGTACTGGTACCCATTGCGATAGCGGTGGTGGGGCTTGTGCTGTGGCTGAGTCTGGCCGCGAGCCGCGCGCTCGGTGTGTTGCTGCGTGTGTTGTGCTCTCTGCTCTCTCTGCTGGCTACTATAGCCGGGTTGGCTCTGCTGCTTAACCCGGGGCATGTGGAGCAGCGCCCCTCGCCGAGTGCCCCCGTGTGGCTTGTGGCGGCCGATGTTTCGGCCTCGATGGGCTCCCCCGTGGCGGATGACCCGCAGGCCGAGCCCCGTAGTGCCGTGGCCGGGCGTGTAGTACAGCGCCTGGCAGAATTCCCTGATAGGGACGTACGCTGGATAGCCCTTGCAGATTCGGCGCGTACCTGCCAATCGGCTGCCGAACTGGCCGCTCAATCTGCCGATGGAGATGGCTCGGCACTGATGGCGGCACTTGCCGGCAGTATTGAGACCTTGCGGCGCAGCGGGCGTACCGTGGCCGGTGCTGTGCTGGTGTCTGATGGCCGCGACACCCGCCCGCGCGCTTTGCAGCAGCTTATGGCCCGAGCCGGGGCAGCGGCTTGCCCCGTGCATACCGTGGCGGTGGGCAGCACCTGGCAGGCTCCGGATATCTCCGTGACGGTCCCTCACCCCTTTGTTCACTCATATCCCGGGGTGCAGACTCACCTCACCGCTACTGTGCAGAGCACTCGCATGGGGGCGCGGCAGGTGCTGGTGGAGCTGCTGAGCGCCGCCGGTGGTCCCCCCGTGCAGCAGCTGACTCTCAACTTGGAGGACGGCACTCCGGCTACTGCCGATTTCCGGCTGGAGGCGCGTGCCGGCGAATACCTCGTGCGGGTCAACACTCAGCCCGGCGAAACCTGCGCGGATAACAACAGCGCCCGCATTACCGTGCGTGAAGTCAGTTCGCGCATTCGTGTGTTCCTGGCAGAGGGCGCCCCTTACTGGGACAGCAAGTTCCTGGCTCAGTACCTGCGTGAACAGCCGGTGTTCGATGTGCGCTCCGTACACCGCCTGAGCGACAAGCGCTTTTATCACATCAACACAGGTGACGATGATGCCGCGCCCGCTGAGACCCCTGATATGCCCACCACGCCCGAGGCCCTGCGGAGCTACGATATTGTGGTACTCGGCAAGGGGATGGAGCATTTGCTTGATGCCGCCGCCGCCCGCGCGCTGAGTAACTGGGTGCGCGAGCAGGGGGGTATACTTGTGCTGGCCCGTGGTCGCTGCCACGCCGGTCAGCTCAGCGAGCTTTCGGAGCTTGAGCCCTTTGTGTGGGATTCTTCGCAGCCGGCATCGGTTCTCAAGCTGCAACCTGCCGCCGACGGGGTGAGCAGCGGATTATTCGGGCGTCTGTTGCCCGAGCCCGGGCATGCCGTATGGCAGGAATTGCCGGAGCTTGAGGATGTGTGCGCGGTGAAGGAATTACGCCCGCAGACGCAGGTGTTGGCCGCAGCGGGCGAGCAGAATATCCCGGTGCTGGGTGTTATGCCCTGCGGGTTGGGGGCGGTTGCCTGTTTTAACGGCGAGGGGCTTTGGAAGTGGGATTTTTACCCCGAGGCGCGTGCGCGGGGCAATATGTACCGCGAGTTCTGGCGGCAGTTCCTGCCCTGGGTGCAGACCTCGGCTGAGTTCATGCCCGGTTATGACCTATCCCTGCATGTGGATCGTGCGACTGTACGCGAGGGGGAGGGTGTTACTTGCTTGCTGGGCTGGCGCGGGATGTCGCAGCCTGCCGAGGTGCGGGTGCAGGCCATCAATCTGACCGACGGCAAAGTGGTAGCGCAGCAGGTGGCAGTTCCTGTTCCTTCGACGATGCTGCCCCGCCGCCAGTGCTCCTTTGCCGCACTGCCGCCCGGTGAATACCTGTTGCGCGCCGAGGTTCAGGGAACACCTACTCCCGAGTGCCGCCTGAGTGTGCGCCCCCTGCCGCGCGAGCGCGATAACCTGAACGCTGACCCCGAGCTGCTCCGGCGTGTGGCGGACTCGACAGGCGGCAAGGTGCTGCCGATTCAGCTCAGCGATGAACAGTTGGCGCATATCTTCGCCATGCCGCCGGGGGTGAGCGCAACGGAATCCGTCTATTGCCCGCTGTGGGCACGTTGGCAGGTGCTGGCCTTTATGGTCGGGTGCCTGGGTATTGTATGGTTTATTCGCAGAAGAAAGGGGTTGGCATGAGTGATTTTCGCACGGAATTGAGGCGCGCGCGCCTGGCTTGCTTTGTCGCGCAGCTGGCTTACGGGCTGGGCTGGTGGCTGACCGCCATGGCTTTGGTGGCAGTACTGGTTGCCCTGTGTGACTGGGGTTTTGTGCTGAGTGAGGAGCTGCGCCTGCAGCTTTTGCAGCCGGCATTGTGGTTGGGTGCTGTGTTGCTGCTGCCGGTGGTGTGGCGGGCCGTGGTGGTGGCTCGGCGCCTGCCGGTGGAGCTGGACTCCCTCAACGCCGACCCCCGCTGTACCGTCAGCAGTGCCCTGCGCCTGCCGCGGCAGAATAAGGGAAGCCTGGCGGACTGGCTGACAGGCAGGGCTTTGCAACAGGCGGCAATGGCTGTGCGCAGTGCCCGCGAGCATTCACCGGCATTGCGCCGCTGGATGTTGGCGCTGCTGGTGCCGGTTCTCGCAGCAGGGGCGCTTATCGGCCTTTACTGTGCATCGCCCGCGGCGTTCAGTACGCTGGCTGCCCGCCTGCTGATGCCGCATGAGGATGTGCCGCCTTACTCGCCCTACCAATTCACCCTCACACCTGCCGAGCCGCAGGTGCATTTCGGTGAGGATATCACGCTGGCCTGCCGCGTGGCCGGGGCTCCGGCCCCTGCAGAGCTTAACCTGTTGCTGCGAAGCGAGGGTATGCCCGTGCAGGCGTTGCCGGTATTTGTGGCGCGTGATGGCAGCTACATGCGTGTGCTTGAGCATGTGACTGCCCCCTGTGAGGTGGCATTTGCCACGCCTGATGGCCGTGCCCGCTCACATTTTGTGCCCTTGAAGGTGAACTACAGCCCGCGCATTCTTTCCGGGCGCGCTACGGTGACCCCGCTGCCTTATACCGGTGAGCCGCCGCGTGAACATGTGCTGGGGGGCAGCGAAATCATCGTGCCCGATGGTGGTACCGTTGCCTTTGAGCTGCAGTGCAGCAGTGAAATTGTGAGCGGCTACGGCCTTTTTACTCCTGCCGGTGAGTCCGAACCCCAGCGCCTGCCCGCCCGCGCAGAGGGGAAGTCGCTGCGCCTGAGTCTTCCCCTTCGTACCCCCGGTTCGCTCATGTTGCAGGTGAAAGACTCCGCCGGGCGAGAGGCGGATGCTCCCGTACACATCCGCCTGGCTGTGCAGCCGGACACTCCGCCGACTGTCGCGATAACCGCCCCTGAGGATGGCTCATACCTGGTGGTTGGCCAACCGCTGAAGATGGAGTTGAAAGCTGAGGACGACTATGCTCTCAATCGCCTGACTCTCTTTAAAGCCCTGGCTCCCTATCGTCAGCACGGCCTCAGTGAGCTGCATGGGCGCCCGCGCTCACAGACTGTTGCTCGCAGTTACGATTCCGCGGCCATGGGGCTGAACCCCGGCGATGTTCTTGAGCTGCGCGCAGAGGTGGGAGATGATAACCCCTTCCGTTTCAACATCGTATCAACCCCGACCACTCGTGTGAATGTCATTTCGGCCGAACAGTACGCTGAAATCCTGCGCATGGAGATTGCCTATGATGAGTTTTTGTCTCGCTACGAACTTCTGACTGAAGCGCTCGGTCAGTCTGTGCAGGCGTTGAAGGATGCGGATGCCGCTGCGGCGCGCGAGGCCATGGAGTCCGCCCGCGAGCTGGCTCGCACGATTGCCGCGGATTTTCCGGTGTTCGATATGGATGGCAGGCTCTCCGAACTGGCCGGTCAGATTGCCAACGAGCTCGATGCCAACCTGGCGGAGCTGAGTACACTGGGTGACGGGGGCAGCGATTCCCAACGCCGCGAGGTATTTGACCGCATGCTCAGCCGCTTGGGCGAGCAGCTCACTTCGCTGGCGCAGGAAGAACAGCAGGCCGCCGAGCTCGCTCTGGTGGCCCGCGCTCAGGATGCTCAGTACCGCTTTGCCGAGCTGGTGCAGCGGCAAGCGGAGCTGGTTGGGCTGTACCGTCGGTTCATGAATGAGTTTGGCGCGGCCTCAACGTCCGAACCCGGCCGCCTTGAAGGGCTGGGCGTAGAGCAGCTTGCCATCTTGCAGGAATATGTCGCGTGGGAAGAGTCGCTCAGCCCGCTGCTGGCTGAGCTGGGGCAGCATGAGCGCTTGGCCTCCGTGTATCAGCAGGTTTTTGCCATGCGCCATGCCTGTGAACAGGCCGGGGTCGAAGGGCTTATGGACCAGGCCGTAGCCGAGAGTTCCGCACACCACCCGGCAGAAGCTCATTCGTATGCGGCGCAGGCTCTGGCCGGCATGGAGCAGCTGCTGAAGAATGAGTGTTCCTCCGAGTCTGCCAACAATGCTGCCCAACAGTGCCGCAACTCCATGGCCTCGGCCGTAGGCAGCACCCTTCAACAGTTGCTCGATGCCATGCAGAACCGCCGACGTGAGAATTCTCCCGGCCGGGGCGAGGGGAACGGCCGGGGGCAAGCCATGCGGCCTCGCGCCGGTGGTGGGAACCGATTGATAGGGCCCGCCCGCTCCCGCATGACCCGCGGCTCCGGCAGGGGGAATAGTGCTGCAAAGGCCGGCGACGGTCAGCCCGGCGATGCTCCCGCGCTGCATTCACCGCAACTGCGCCCCATCGGCACCCCCGGGCCGGAATCTCCCACCTATCGCGATATCGATACTCAGATGGTGCCGCCTACCTATCGTGATGCCGTTCGCTCTTATTTCTCCCATTGATTATGAAACAAATCCTACTGCTGTTGCTCCTGTTCACCGCGTTTCCCCTTATGGCGAAAGAGGGCGTGGTACAGTGCGGCAATCTCATCTATGCCGGAACGAAGACTTCGCGCTGTTTCAGCGATGAATTCCTTAGCAGTGTGCAGCAGCGCACAGGCATCAACACCGCGCGGCGTTTCCGCGCCGTGCGCATGGATAACGATGAACTCTTCCGTTTCCCCTTCGTGGTCATGACCGGTGAGGGGAATTTCTCCCTCACCGCCCGCGAGCGCGAAAACCTGAAAAAATACGTCGAAGGTGGCGGGTTTCTGCTGGCCTCTGCCGGGTGTTCCAGCAAGGAGTGGGATCGCGCCTTCCGCCGTGAGATGGCCGAACTCTTCGGGGCGGAATCATTGCAGCCCATCGCGATGTCGCACCCGATTTTTTCCACCGTGTTCCCCATTACCTCACTGCAGGCCGGGGCGCGTCCCACAGCCGGTCATCTTGAGGGGGTGACGTACAATGGTAAGCTGGTCATTATCTACTCGGCGGATGGTCTTAATGACAGCGCCAACTCTCGCAACTGCTGCTGCTGTGGCGGCAGCGAGCTGGGTAATGCTCAGCAAATCAACGCCAATATCCTGGCTTATGCTCTGTTGCGCTGACGCGCGTGCTCTCAAAAAAATAGAGGCGCGCTCCTTACGTACTTGCCAAGACGGTGAGTCTGTGATATAGTGAGGGCACGACCCATAATCTTTATGTCTCAGAGCTCTGAACTTTATCGGCCGAATGCAGCCATTATCTACCAGCGCAATGATGGTACCGTACTGGTGTGCGAACGTGTGAAACCCGCCGGGGCTTGGCAGTTCCCCCAAGGCGGAATTAAGAACGGCGAGTCGCCCCTCAGCGCGGCTTGTCGCGAGGGAATGGAGGAAACAGGTTTTCGCCCGAATGAATACGATGTCGTGGCTGAGCACGGCCCCTATCGTTATGATTACCCGCCCAAGGAGCGTGAGCGCGTGTTGCGTAAGCGCGGTATTCCCTACGCGGGGCAGGAGCAGTATTACTTCCTGTGCCGTATGCACAGCGATGCCGCCGAACCTTGGCTCGATAACAAGGAATTCCGCGATTATAAGTGGGTACAGCCGCGCGATTTTGACTTCGGTGCTCTGCCGGACTTCAAGCGTGGGGTGTACGAGCAGGTCATGCACGATTTCTTCGGCGTGTGATGGAGCCTATCGCTCACATTCGTTCCCCGTTTGCGGACAAGTTCGGCGTGCCGCGCCAGCCCAACCTTGCCCCGCACGTTATCAGCGAGATTGTTTTTGAACCGCCGTACTGCAATCCGGAGTGTGTGCGAGGTTTGGCTGATTTCAGCCACTTGTGGGTGATATGGCGCTTCCATTGTAATGAAGCTGCTGGTTGGCACCCCACGGTGCGCCCGCCACGGCTGGGGGGTAATACGCGGTTGGGTGTCTTTGCTACGCGCTCTCCTTTTCGCCCGAATGGGCTGGGACTTTCGGTGGTACGGCTGGTATCCGTTGAGCCGGGGCCTGTACTGCGGGTGAGTGGGGCTGATATGGTAGATGGTACACCCATCTATGACATTAAGCCTTATGTGCCCTATGCCGACAGTCTGCCCGCTGCTACGGGCGGCTTCACTGAAACACCGCGCCACATGCTCACGGTGCAGTTCGACTGCAAGTTGCCGCCGCATGTTCCCCCTGACTGGCAGCTTGCCGTGAGCGAAGTGTTGGCTCAGGACCCGCGCCCTGCATACCAGCAGGACCCGCAGCGTGTGTATTTCCTTATTTTCAAACCTTTTGAAGTGAGCTTCCGCGTGGAAGACGGTGTGGCTCATGTGCTGCGTATACGTCACGAACCGTCATGAAAACGCGATTGCAGGCGGTGTTGGCGCAGTCTGCGGCCGAGGGTGGGGCCGGGCAGGGGTGCTCCGTTTCAGTTTGGCAGCATGGGCGTGAACTCTGTACCCTGTGCAGTGGGGAAGCCCGTCCCGGTATGGACTGGCAGCCCGGCACGCCGGTTCCGGTTTTTTCGGCCACAAAACCGGCGGCAGCGGCGTGTCTGCTGCAGGCACTGTATGACTGTTGCCGGGGGCCTGAGTTGGAAGTTGGCGATTTGTGGCCGGCTTTTCCGCTGCCGCGCCTGACGGTGGGGCAGCTGCTCTCACACCAGGGTGGGCTAGCCGCATTGGCTTACCCGGCACCGATTGATGATTTGGCTGCCTGCCGATGTGCTATCGAGCAAAGTCGTCCGCAGTGGGGGCCACCGCAGCATGGCTACCATCCGCAGACATTCGGGCCGCTGGTCGACATCCTCATGCTTGAACTCACCGGTATGCGGGTGGGGGATTACTGGGAGCAGCGGGTTCGCCGTCCCCTGGAGCTTGAATTTTATATAGGTCATTTTCCAGCGGAGCTTGAACAGACCGTGGCTTTGCTGCAGGCGCCCAGATTGCAGCCGGGAGCGCCGCGCAGTGAGTTCCTGAATGCTTATTACCGGCAGGGTAGCAGCGTGAATCGTGCTTTCCACAGCATACAGGGTTATGAATCGCCGCGTGAGATGAATACGCCTGCTGCTCATTGTTGTGCTTCCCCGGCTAAGGGCGGGGTGGCCTCCGCCCGCGGGCTGGCCGGGTTTTACCAGGCGTTGCTCGGCTTGTTACCGGGCTCTCCCTTCGCACCGGATGTGGTCGAGTGGATGAATACCCCGCAATGCGCCGGTACGGACCTCACCCTGCTGCGCCGCACCGCGTTCACCTGCGGGGCCATGTGTGAACCGGCGGAGTTTTTCCCCGGCGGTGGTTTCGGGCATGCCGGAGCAGGGGGCTCGCATGGGTTCTGCGTGCCGACGGAGGGGCTTTCGTTCGCCTACGTCATGCGAGATATGGAACCGGGCGTGCTGCCCGGGCCGCGGGTGAGGCGTTTAATCAGCATTTTAACTACCACTGACTTTAAGCTTGCCTTTTCAGACGGCTTGTGGTAGAATCGCCGCGCAACAGGCGTTACATAAAATATGAACACCAATCTTCGCATCGCAATCGGTTCAGACCACAAAGGCGTGGATCTGAAGGAAGTCGCTGTAGAAATCCTCACGAACTGGGGGTATACAGTAGAGGACGTAGGCACCGAGACGAAGGAGTCCTGCGATTATTCCGATTACGCCAATGCTGTCTGCAAGCGCGTGGTTGAGGGGCGTGCTGACCGAGGCATTCTGATTTGTTTCTCCGGTTTGGGGATGAGCATTGCCGCTAACCGCTGGAAGGGTATCCGTGCCACGCTGACTCGCACCCCGCAGGTTGCCGCGCTCTCCCGTCAGCACAACGATTCCAACGTCATGTGCCTGGCTTCCGCTTTCGTAACGCCTGAAGATCTTGATGACCTGCTGCACACCTGGCTCGATGCCGAGTTCGAGGGCGGCCGCCACGTGAGCCGTCTGGCCAAGGCTTCCGGCTCCCTGCTGGCTTCCACCGACCCTGAGCTTGCTGCCTATATCGAGGAGGAGCATGCCCGCCAGCGCAACAACATTGAGCTTATCGCTTCTGAAAACTTTGCCTCTCCCTCCGTGATGGAGGCTCAGGGCTCCGTGCTCACCAACAAATACGCCGAGGGCTACCCCTCCAAGCGCTGGTACGGTGGTTGTGAGGTTGTGGACAAGGTGGAGCAGCTCGCCATCGACCGCGCCTGCGCCCTGTTCGGCTGCGACTTCGCTAACGTGCAGGCTCACTCCGGCTCTCAGGCCAACATGAGCGTGTACCACGCCTGCATCAACCCCGGCGATACCATCCTGACGATGGATCTCGCCTGCGGCGGTCACCTCTCCCACGGTTTCTTCGCCAACTTCTCCGGCAAGCAGTACAAGGTTGTGCATTACGGTGTGAACCCCGAGACGGAGTGCATTGATTATGAGGATATGGCAGCCAAGGCCCGCGAGTGCAAGCCCGCGCTCATTCTGGCCGGTGCCTCTGCCTATTCGCGCACGATTGACTTCAAGCGCATTCGCGAGATTTGCGATGAGGTTGGTGCTATCATGTTTGTGGACATGGCTCACATTGCCGGTCTGGTAGCCGGTGGCGCTCACCCGTCCCCCGTTCCCTATGCCGACTTCGTGTCAACCACCACGCACAAGAGCCTGCGCGGGCCCCGTGGCGGTATGGTGCTCTGCAAGGAGAAATGGGCCAAAAAGCTCAACAGCGCCACCTTCCCCGGTCTGCAGGGTGGTCCGCTCATGCACGTGATTGCAGCCAAGGCCGCCTGTCTGGGTGAGGCGCTCAAGCCCGAGTTCAAGGAGTACGCCGCTCAGGTGGTGAAGAACTCCAAGGCTATGGCTGATGAGCTGGCCTCCCGCGGTTTCCGTATCGTTGCCGGCGGTACCGACAACCACTGCTTCCTGGTCGACCTCAGCGTGAAGGGCCTCAACGGTGCCGAAGCTCAGATTGCTCTCGACAAAGTGGGCATCACGGTCAACAAGAATGCCATCCCCTACGACAAGGGTACCACCGCCAAGCCCTCCGGTATTCGCATCGGTACCCCCGCCGTTACCACTCGCGGTATGAAGGAGCAGGATGTGCGCAAGGTCGCTGAGTACATTGCCCGCTGTCTCGCCATTCTGGCCGGCCAGAAGGTACACGCTACGGAGGACGCCTACGATGCTCTGCGCGCCGAGGTCAGCGCCTTCAACAAGTCTTTCCCCATGCCCTGAGGCATAGCGATAAGTTATTGAAAAATCCCGGTCAGCCATAAGGCTCGACCGGGATTTTTTCATGAAATGGAGCTTGTTTTACTTCACTCTCTTGTAGCTGAGCACCTGCGCGTCTTTCATATCAACGACATAAGGGGTAGCATGTTTGAACCAGGCCCCTGTGTTGAGAATGTGGCGGTGGCGGAGTCGCCAGTTACCGAAGCGGTGGAAGTGGCCGAGCACTACGGTTTGAGCGTCAGGGAAATACCGGCGGGCAAAGCGCTCCGTACGGCGGGCGCAGGTAAGCCAGCTCCACACGATGTTGAAGGGCCGCTGCGGGGGCCAGAAACAGTGCATGAACCCGCGAAGGTATTTGTTGCGTATGCCTTCACGTCGCAGTATGGGGGTGGTGAGTTGGCACATGTCGCGGGAGAGCTCCAGGCGGTCGTGCAGTAGGTGGTCGCGGTGTCTGTACTCGGCGATGAGGGCCCGGCATTTCTCTTTGTTACGCAGGTATTCCCAGCTCCATGGGGCTACCTCGCGGTAAAGAGCATGACCGTGCATGGCAACCACGCGCCCACCCCAGAACCGCACCAACAGCGGTTCGACGTCAGGGTCATGATTGCCGGAGATTTCAACCAGTTGCACCCCGCGGCTGCGGCATTCCGCGCGCAGTTCATCGCGCAGGCGTTTGCCCTCTGCCTGCCAGGGGCAGTTACGTGTCTCGGCCAGGTCGCCTACCACCACCAGCATTCCCACCCCATCTTGCAGGAGCAGCTCTGCCAGTTCGGCAGGGGGAGGGGCCTCGCAGCGTTCATGTCCGTAGTGCAGGTCGGAAATGAAGCGCACGAGCATGCCGGGCGGCGGCTCAACGGTCTCGATGGTGGGCATGCGGGCTTATGGCTGAATGTTGCGCTGGCGCACGGCCTCATACAGGCACACGCCGGTGGCGACGGATACGTTCAGGCAGGGCACGCTGCCATACATGGGAATTCGGATGAGAAAGTCGCAGTTTTCTTCCGTCAGGCGGCGCATGCCGTCGCCTTCAGCCCCCATGACCAGAGCAATACCGCCCTTGAAGTCCATGTCGTATAGGTCGCGGTCGCCGTGGTCGGAGGTGCCCACAAACCAGATTCCGGCCTCTTTCATGGCCTTCATGGTGCGTGCCAGGTTGGTCACTTGCACGAAGGGAACTTTTTCCGCAGCGCCGACCGATACTCGCAGCACGGTTTCCGTGATACCGACGGATTTATCTTTCGGGGTGATGACGGCCGCTACACCGGCGCCGTCTGCCGTACGGAGAATGGCCCCGAGGTTGTGGGGGTCCTGCACGCAGTCGAGCACCAGGTAGAGCCCCCGGGGTTGGGCTTCGAGTATATCTTGCAGCGCGCCCTCATCGAGCGGCTTCACCACGGTACGGGTGGGGGGCTTGTCGAAGCGGGTAGGCTGCTGGCGTGACTCGGGGCGCGTGGTGTGTTTATTGGCGCGGGCGGTGTGTTCGTTGAATTTCTTTGCCATGTGGGGAATAAAGTATATCAGAGTTTCTGGAGTCGAGTTTTCCCGCAGTGTCTGAGCACATAGGGTTTACCGTCATGCATGCCGGGGTATTTATCATCGAATTTGACGGTATTGTTGCGGAAGATGATACCATCTGCCGAGATAGCAAAGAGCAGGGGAACCCGGTGGGTGAGGAAGGTGTTACCCTCTATTCGGATGTTGCGGTGGTAGCGGGTTTGCTGCTTGTCGGGTTGCTTGACTTCGGGATAGATGGAGATGATACCCTCCGTAAACTGGTAACGTGCGGTGAGGTTGTGGTCGAACAGGTTGTTGGTGATGGTCACATCAAGACAGCGCCCGCTTTCAAACCAGCCTTGGGCATCGCCGGCCAGCAGGATGGCCGAGCCGTGCGAGGCGACAAACTTGCAGTCCTTTACCAGCACCGGTTTCGGCGTGGTGAAGAGTGAGCCGCGCGCGCGATTGTGGCGCACCGTGCAGCCGATGAAGTTTACCGCCGGGTACCAGTCGGCGTTTTCAATGGCATCTCCCTCGCTCACGCCCTTGGGCAGGTCTGCTGAGAGCTGCAGGTGCAGGTGGGTTTCATCCGTTTTGCGTACGCTTGCCACCTTGCCGAGCTTCGGCAGGTTTTCCAGAGTGGGGCCTTTGATGAACTGCACGCTTTCCCCGGGGGTGAATACCTCGAACCCCACGGCCTGACCGTGCATGTAGCGCGCGATGATTTCACGCTTACCGATGATTTTTTCGATTTGCAGACAGGTGGAGTGCACGTTGATGGCATCGTCCATCATACCCTCATAGAGGGCATTTTTCACGGTGATGGTGCCGGCACAGTTCGAGAAGTGGGCTGCATCTGCTGAGACGGTGTACACACGCCCCGGGGCGCGCACGCAACCGCCGCCGTCGATGGTGATGTCGCGGCTGCGCTGCGCTACCAGCGCCATGCCCTGGCTGTCTTGGAAGACAACGTTGTTGAGCGTAACTCCATTGGCTCGGTAGAGCACCATGGCGGGGTGGGGGCGGCCGTAGTGGCGCTGCACGAGAATGTGCCCCTCGCTCAGCCCGTGAGCCGCAGCATCGGTGAAGAATTTCACCCGATTGGGGGCAACCTGTTGGCAGCGTGCGGGCCAGACGATGTCACCTCCGCGGCCGGTGGGAACCATCTGCCCATCTTGCTGGAAGGCGAGCACGGCACTGGGGGCTTGCGGTTCTCCGTCGCCCATCAGGTAGTAGCGGCCATCTTTCACCTGCCAGCGGAACTGTGGTGCGTATTCCAGGGTGGTGGTGCCGTCTTTGATTTCCACGATTTTACCCTCGTTGTAGTAGGGGGCGTCGTGACGGATGGTGATGTTTTCAATCGTGACGTTCTCGCTGTCCATCAGCAGGAAGGGCTGCATGCGGCCATGGAAGACGAACGTGGCCCCATTGCCCTCGATTTTGAGGTTTTTCTGCCCGACGATGGGTATACCCACGGGCTGAATGTTCTGCTGATCGTGGTTGGAGATGTAGTAGCTCATCTGCAGAGCACCCTCCGGGTAGAAATGATATTCACCGGGAGCGATTCGCAGGGTGTTGTACTTTGTCCGGAGGGTGGCGAGGCGGTTGAGTTTCTCTCGCAGTGCCGGGCCGGCATCCGCACCGGGGGCCGACAGGTCTTTCGGGGACAGCCCCATTATGACGTGTTTGGGAATGGCATTCTTCTGCGCGGGTTCGGCGGGTTCTTTCCAGTTGAGGTCTTGCCAGTCTGTGTTGTTGGCTGTGCTGCTGACCAGGTGGGCATATCGGGAGTGCACCTGCACCTCAAACGCTTGACCGGCGCTGCCTTCCCACAGCACTTTTGCGCCGTTGAGTATGCGGAAGGGGGCTCCGGGGCCTTCCGGTGCTCGGCCGGTGAGCACGCGTTTGGTTCCCTTGCGGGGCAGCACCAGCATGCGGCGCCCGGAGGTCAGGTTTACCATGGGGTTCCCTGTCACATCCGCCGGGGCAGCCGTGGTGGGTATAGGCGTGAGCATCAGAGCAAATAATAGAAGCCTGCGCATGTTACTGAACGGAATTAACGAGTTTGACAAGGGCTGCGGGCAGGTTTTCCGACCCGTAGAATTCAGCCGCGGCTATGCGGTCTGCCTGTATCTGGATACGCTCATTAAGTTTGTTGATGATGGACAGGTAGCGTTTTTCGTAGGTGCTTTGCGTCTCTTCATCAAGCGGCGGAAGGGCGGCAAAACCTTGTCCCCAGGTCTGTAATTCCTTGCTCAGGCGCATGATAGTGGGTACGGCCATTTCGGCGCTGTCGCGGTCCTGCACAGTCGCCATGGTGTCGTGCAGCTGCACCAGCAACAGAATACCGGCGCGAATGCGGCTCTCTCCCGGGCTGAGTTCGGGCTCTTGGGGCGATTCCTGTGCCTGTTGTTGCACAATCGGTTGGTTCTCGGTTGTGGCAGATGTGGGGAAATCCTGTGCGCAGAGCGGAGCAGCGCAGGTGGCTGCGAACAGCAGGCCCGTGCAGCTTATTTGTCGAGCATCATACATAAGGCGTGAAATTGTTTGAAAAATGCCAGGGAGTTATAGCAGCGCTGGTTTTGCAGGCGGAATATCTGCTCATAGACTTTGCCCCAGTTGTTGCGCATGTCTTTTTCGTATTTCTGGAGCAATTCGCGCTTTACTTCGGGGCTGAGAGTTTCAATGCGGGTCATCGCCGTGCGGCTGTCATAGACGCGAGGGAGCAGGGCATTGAGCTTTTCAGCTGATTGTTCGGCGCTGTCGCGGTCGGTCACCCCCTCCAGTACCGGCAGCAATTCGAGCGGCAGGGCGGTGAAATCGGCAAATGCGCGGTCTGTTTCCGCCGGTATGGCGGCCTGAACAAGACCGGGGAGAATCAGCAGTGAGGCAAGAGTCAGTGTGTTGACGTTCATATACTTGTCTGAACACAGCACGGCCGGGCGAGTTTTGCTGCCCGGTCGTGGAGGTTAATCATATTCGTGGAAATGGCGTTTTACTTTTTGGGCGCTTGTTTCGCATTATCAGCTGTGGGCTCTTTCTTTTCATCAAGCTCAATGCTGCTGGCCTGAGTATCTATCTCGCGTTCTTTGGAGATTCTCTCGAGCATGTCGTCAATCTGAGCTTCTGCGGAGGACGTAGCCTGCTCAAGAGCTGAGATTTTGCGCTCAAGGGTAGATTCGAGCGTGCGACGTTCGCGGGCGCGCTGATTGATGGTCTGCTGCAGGTCCTGGCGCTGCTCACGCAGCGGGGTCTTGTATTCCTCGGGCAGGAGCTGCTGGTTAAGTCGCAGAATCTGCTTGTAGGCCTCATCTTGGTCGAGTACGGCCTTGGCGCCTTCAAAATCGCCGTTAATCATCAGGGCGCGGGCCTGGTCATTAGCCTCCCAATACTTTGCCAACAGAGTGGGAACCGTGCCGATTTTTGGGTCCTGCAGGCCCTTTTCGTTACGGCGCAGGGCATCTTTGACCTTGGTGGTTGCGTGGCGCAGCATGACCAGGTTGCGATTGTCGGGGTTGTACCAGACTTTGGCAATCTGCTCATTTTCAGCGGCAAATTGCTGTTCAAGTTTATCGTAGGCCTTCTGGTCACGCTCATCCATGTCGCTCTTCTTGGCCGCATTGAGCTTGCTGCGCTTGGCTGTCTCTTTCTTGAGCAGGTTGTTCCAGCGGCGAGAGAGGTCATTGAGGGTGCTCATGTACCACTTGTAGGCCTCTTTGTACTCAGGAATACCCTGATAGCGGTCGCGCAGAATCTCAAACTTGTCAAGGCCACCGACTTTGCGGGCGTTTTTGTACTGCTTCACATCAGTGAGCATGGCCTGGTAGGCTGCCTGCCCATCACGTTCGTACTTGGTACGATCGTCAGAGCTAACGTGGGTGAACTGGTAGTCTGCACCCTTGATGGTGTTGTATTTTGTCTGCAACTCCGCGACCTCGATGGCCATCTTATCAAGCCTGGCCAGCTGGCCGGTCAGGGTGCGCTTGCGATTTTCGCAGAGGCTTGTCAGGGAGCGAGAGGGCTTGGTGAGCTCAGCCAGGCCGCTGTCCACTCGTGCCAGTTTCTCGCGCAGGCGCAGGGTGATGTCTTTCACCTTGGCGGCCTCCTCATCACTGACGGCAGGGGCGTCAGGCGCTTCCTCCGTTTTTTCTGCATCGGCAGCCGGGGTGGCTGCGGCGTCGCCTTCAGCGGGGGCGGCATCTCCGGCCGGGGCGGCGGGCTCGGTTGCAGTGTCAGTGGGTGTTTCGGTCGGTTCTACTGCCGGTTCCGGGGTGGGTTCCGGGGTGGGGTTTTCTTCCTTGGGCGCTGCAGATTCGCGTTTGTCGAGAATGCTGGAGCTCTTTACCTCCATTGTTACGGAATTCCCCTTACGGTCGCGACCGGTGAATTTGGTTACACCGCCGGCTTCATAAAGAATTCGGCACTGGGTATAGCGTTTGGCGTTGGAAAGCGTGATATCATACAAATCGGCAGCCTGCAGCAGCGAGGCGCCGCAGGTCAGCAGGGCAAGAAGGAATAGAGGGCGTTTCATGATGATGTGATATGATAAAAATGAATGGAAAATCTTACGTTGCGTGCATAGTAGCATATTCGTGCGGACAATGCAAACAACAAATGCACGACATGGCAGAAAATCGTGTTATGCCTCGCCGCGCAGCAGGCTGCAGGCGTGCGCTCTTGCGGTTTCACCCCCTGTACCGAGCATTCGCATGAGTTCCTGCACACGCGGTTCATCATCTATTTTACTCAGGCGTGATACGGTGCGCTCGCCGCTCTGTTGTTTGCTGATGAGGTAGTGGTGGTTGGCAAGGGCTGCTACCTGCGGGAAGTGGGTGATGGATATTACCTGGTGGTCGCTGCCCAACTCGCGCATTTTCATGCCGACCGCGCGGGCGATTTCGCCGCCTACGTTGGCATCTATTTCGTCGAATACGAGCAACGGCGTGTCGTCTCGGCTCGCCAAAGCGCTCTTGAGCGCCAGCATCACACGCGCAAGCTCGCCGCTGGAGGCAATGAGCCGCAGCGCTTTGAGCGGTTCGCCGGGGTTGGGGCCGAAAAGGAAATCCGTTTCTTCTGCTCCGTTGGGGCCGGGCTCAGGCTGGGGATTCAGGCTGACTTCGAAGAGGGACTGCCGGAATCCCAGCTGACGGGCGTGATGCAGGAATTGCTCTGCCAGTTGCGGGGCTGCCTTGCGGCGCGTGTTGCTGAGTGCGGCCGCGGCAATCTTGAGTTCAGCGTATTTCCGGCGTTCGGTTTCAGCGAGTGCGCTGAGCATTTCCTCACGGTTATCGATGGAGGCCAGTCGGTTGCGGCAGTTTTCGAGGTGCTGTTGTATGGCTTCGAAGTCTGCGCCATACTTGCGCTTGAGTGAATCGAGGGTGCTGATTCGCTCTTCCAGTCTGGCGAGTTCAGCTGGGTCGCCGCAGAGGGTGTCGGCGTAGTCCTGCAGGTTCGCGGCTACGTCTTCGAGCTCTTCCACGATACCGGGCAGGGGGGCAAGCCAGTCGGCGCAGGCGGCATCCAACCGCTCCAGCTCACGCGCCTGACGAACCAGCTGCCGCAGGCGGGAGAGCACGGAATCATCCCCTCCGTCTATTGATTGAGCCATCGGCATAGCCGTGTCGCGCAGGCGGCCGGCATTGCGTGCGCGCTGCCAGTTGGCTTCGAGCTCAGCGGCTTCTTCGGCGGTGAAAGCGGCGCTCTCTATTTCCTGAACCTGGTGACGCAGGAAATCCAGCTCGCGTTCATTGGCCATTTCGCTCTCCATGAGTCGGCGGTATTCGCTGCGGGCTTCAACCCAGGCACGATAGGCGGCCCGGTAATCCGCGAGGGTGGTTTCATTTTCGGCGAAGGCATCGAGCAGCTCCAACTGGCGTTCCTGCGAGGTGAGGGAGCGGTGGGCCTCCGGGTGGTGCATATCGACCAGGCCGGCGCCGACCTTGCGCAGCAGGCTGAGGGTGGCGGGGCTGCTGTTGATGAACTGGCGGTTCCCGGTGGCGGTAATCACTCTGCGGATGAGCAGGGTTCCCTCTTCGCAGGGCGGTATACCGGCCTCGGCCAGCAGGCTGTCGATGTAGTCCGGCCGGCTCAGGTGGAATACGGCCTCAATGCTGCATTGACTTTCGCCGCTGCGTATGCGCCCCTTGTCGGCGCGCTCACCCATGACCAGCGATATACCGCCCATGATGACGGATTTACCGGCTCCGGTCTCGCCGGTAATGGCAAGAAAGCCGTTTTCGGGTTCCCAGACAAGTTCATCGACCAGTGCGAGGTTGCGTATCTTTAACAGTGAGAGCATATTTTGCTTTGCGTTGCGCGCATATTATGGCATAATGCGGTAGCGAATTAAATAAAAATCTGACGATGAAAGTACTTTTTCTTGGCAGCGGCACATCAACCGGGGTTCCTGTAATCGGTTGTCAGTGTGATGTGTGCCGCTCTGATGACCCGCGCAACAAGCGCTTACGCTCTTCAGTGCTCGTGCAGACGGCCGCCACCAGCCTGCTGGTGGATTCTTGCCCCGACCTGCGCCAGCAGGCCCTGCGACACAACCTTACTGCCATAGATGCCGTCATTTACACCCATGAGCACCTGGACCACACGACCGGTTTCGATGACATGCGCGCCTTTTGCTGGCGCCGCGATGACAGGCTGCCGCTCTATGCGGGCACGAGTTGCCTGGCTCACCTGCGCCGTATGTTTGCCTGGGCGTTCTCTGAGCAGAATACCTACAAGGGCTACATTCGCCCGCAGGCTCATGACCACGCCGGGCAGCCTTTCACCGTGGGGGATATCGAGGTGACTCCCGTGCCGGTGGAGCATGCATCGGTCGAAACCTATGGCTACGTGTTCCGCAGCGGCGGTGCTTCTTTCGGTTATGTGCCTGATATTAAAGTGCTGCCCGAAAGTTCACGCCCGCTTTTGCAGGGGCTGGATGCCCTCGCCATGGACGGCCTGACAACCCGCGAGCACCACACCCACATTTCCGTGGCTGAGAATGTGGCGCTTATGCAGCAACTGGAACCCCGCCGCGGATTCCTGACCCATTGCGGCCATGCTGTTGATTATGAAGCCACCGCCCGCTCGTTGCCTGCCTTCATGGCTCCCGCCTACGATGGCTTGGAAATAGAGCTGTAACTCTCCCCGTATCGGAATGCGTCAGCTCGCGGCTTATTGTTGACATTGCGGCCGGGCTTGCCTACAATAGCCGCCATGGAATGGGAACAATTACTTGCCTGCGAGCGACTGAGCGGAACCGGGCGGCGCGATGCCGGTCGCTCTGCGTTCAACAGTGATTACGGCCGTGTGCTCTATTCGAGCGCTTTCCGCCGCTTGCAGGACAAAACACAGGTGTTCCCCCTGGGGCGCAATGACTATGTGCGCACGCGCCTGACTCATAGTCTGGAGGTGGCGAACGTCGGTCGGGCACTGGCTCAGGAGCTGGCAGATGTCGCCGCCGAGTACGAGGAGCGCACCTCGTTACCTTTGCTCTATACCGCCATGGGGGATGTGGTGGCGACTGCCTGTCTGGCGCATGATTTGGGCAACCCCCCATTCGGGCATTCGGGCGAGAGTGCTATCGATGAGGCCGTGGCAGAGGCGGTGACGACCGGATTGTGCCCGGCAGAGTGTGCGGAGTTCCGCTTCGAGGGCAATGCGCAGGGGCTGCGCCTGCTCACCCGCACCTGTGACCCCATCCGCGGGCTGGGGCTGGACCTGACCGCGGCTACGCTGGGCGCTTTCACCAAGTATCCCTGCCTGGCCGGTTGCCAGCGCCGGGGAGCTGCCGCTCGATACAAGAAATTCGGCATTGCGCCGGAAGAACTTCCCCATTTCTGCAATGTCGCGGCTATCTGCGGATTACCCGCATTGGCTGAGCATGTGTGGGCTCGCCATCCGCTCGCGTTCCTGATGGAGGCGGCAGATGACATCAGCTACCTCATCGCGGATATGGAGGATGCCTATATCTCCAAAATCATCAGTTATGAAGATGTGGTGGATCAGTTGGCAGCCCTGGGGAATTTCAGTGACAAACTGCGCGAAAGCGTGACCCGCGAGCGTGAGCGCAGCGGGGCAACGGCCGCTGTGCGTTACGCCCGCGCCAGTGCCGTGGGGGCCTGCATTCGCAGCCTGCGCACCACGCTGGAGCAGGTATACCCGCTGATGATGCGCGGCGAACTCACCGGCAGTCTCATGAAACACTCTGCCATGGCTGCTGAGTATGAGTCGGTACAAGCCTGGTCGGTGCAGCATATTTATAGCCACGAAAGCGTGTTGAAGGTTGAAATCACCGGTTTCAATGTCATCCGCAGCCTGATGAACCTCTACCTGCGCTGGGTCAGTGCGCCGGAAAGCCCCATGGGGCGCAGAATCGGTGCCGTGCTGCATGCCGACCCGGCTCAGAGTGCTGATGCCCGCTACCGTTTCCTGCACGTGGTGGACTACATATCAGGCATGACGGATTCGTATGCCCTGCAAACCTATGGTACCTTGTTCGGCTCGGCCGGTCACCCCCTGACATGATGAACGCTGACCCCGCCTATGTGGCAGCTTTGCTGAAAGCCGTTGCTGCCAACCGCTCCGACATTGTGGAATCGCTGCTTGCCGGCGGTCTTGATGTGAATGCTCGTGTGTGTGATGAGCAGGGGGAAGCGGTTGGCCCCTCAGCGTTACATGCTGCGGTGAGTGGCGGGCATGTCGGCATGGTGCGCCGTTTGCTGGCCGCCGGGGCTCAGGTGAATGCCGTGACGGAAGAGGGCATTACCCCGCTGTTGCTGGCAGCCGCTCATTCTCAGTGCGAGGTGGCTCACCTGCTGCTGGTCGCCGGGGCGGATGTGCTGCTGGCCAATACCGCGGGCTATACCGCATTGCATGCCGCTGCACGTTGTGGCTGTGTACCCTTGCTCTGTGAGCTGGTGGCCGCCGGGGCGCCGGTGAATGCTGCCGGGCGAGATGGCATTACCCCGCTGCATGCCGCCGCCGCCGGCGGGCATGTGCAGGCCATGCAGGAACTGCTGGCTGTCGGTGCAGAACCGGCAGCACTGTCTCACCATGGAGAAAATGCGCTTCATTTTGCTGCCCGCGGCGGGTATGTGCAGGCCATGCGCCTGTTGTTAAAGCTCGGGTTGCCTGTGAGTGCGGCTCGTGGGGAAGGTCAGACCCCGCTGCACCTGGCTGCTGTGGCCGGGCATGTAGCGGCGGTGAAGCTCCTGCTGGCCAGCGGCGCTGAGGTGAATGAGCCTGATGCTCAGGGGTATAGTGCGCTGCAAATGGCTGTAGCCCAACGACAGATGGAGGTGGTTCGGTGCTTGCTGGCTGCCGGCGCCTCTCCCGATACGGCAGATGGTAACGGCTTTTCCGTGCTGCACCATGCGGCTGCTTTGGGGCTTACCGAGGTGGTGCAGGACTTGCTGGCCGCCGGGGCTGCTCCCGCTGCTACGGATGCACGGGGGCGCACCGCGCTGACCTTTGCTCTGCGCAAGGGGCATCTCGACACCGTGGATGTGCTGCGGATGGCGGATTCTGCTCTCGCCGAGGAATATGCCGCATTCAGCCGCCGCCTGCTGCTGCGCGGTGTGGCCGTTGTGGCGATTATTCTGCTGCTGGTGGGCGCGTTGGTTCTGTTCCTGTGGAGCTGATTTTTTGCTTGAGCTGCGAGGGGAATCTGATAGAATACCCTCAAGCGCTATGAAAAAAATCCTTACTATCCTCTTTGCC
The DNA here is from genome assembly GCA_045646325.1 of Akkermansia sp. GTDB lineage: Bacteria > Verrucomicrobiota > Verrucomicrobiia > Verrucomicrobiales > Akkermansiaceae > Akkermansia. Next base: position 96,487 of record JAZRKM010000046.1, read on the forward strand.
TGTTCTGTTGTAGCCGATGAGCCGGAGGTGCGACCATATAACCACCGGGTATCTATATCATTTCCGGAGCCGGTGGTCGCAACAAGTGCGGTCGAGGCTCCTGAATCAGCCCCTGCTGAGCGGCGCGGCGTGCATACGCTGCGCATAACGGGTGATGAAAAGCATACCCCTGAGCCACATTGGATAGACCAGAATGTGCTGATACTGGATATCGTGCGCGGCAGCAGCTGCCACACGCCGTATAAACTGACGTTCCCCGCCGGTACTCGTTACCTGGGCGGCGAGGAAATGAAACCGCGCGAATTCTGCTTTCGTATTGCCCCGGATACGCTGACGGGGCAAGCGGTGCCAACGGCGAAAGGGGCGGCCGTGCTGGTGACAACGTCACAACACATTACCCGCGAATCTCTGGCTTTTTCGACTTCTGCTCTCGTGAATTATGAATTCCGGCGTGTGAAAAAATCCTTCTGGAGCGGTAAAAAATACTACGGTCGTCGTGTGGCTGCTGTGGTCGAGCCGGCCCGAGTGTGTGATGGCCTTTCTGACAATGGCCTGCGACGCCTGGCCGCTGAGGGGGAGCAGGTCTGGAGCCGCTTGAAAATGAATGACCCACTGCCGGGTCATGTGCTGGTGCGCCCTGTGGAGGAATTGCCCGATGGCGAAGATTGGGCCTTGCTTTATACCGGTAGTGCTCAGTCGGGAATCAGCTCCGGTGAGCTGACCTGTTTTGAGGTGCTCAATGACTTGCTCACCGGGCTGAGTGTGAGCGCCGCAGAAGAGGGGAGCGGCGAGGTGGAGTTGCTGTTGCGTTTTGACCGCCCGGTTCCCCAGGCCGACATTCCCCGCCTGTTTTCGCGCCTGGGGTTCAGTGTGGAGGGCGAGGGGAGGGTGACGACTTCGGCCGATGGTTATGAGCGCACGCTGGTGGTGGACGATAGCCGCACGCTGCGCTTTCGCTATGCGGGGGTGATTCCCTATGAGCCACATACGGCCGCCCGTGTCTTTTATGGAACGGAGGCTGAGAATGAATGCCCGCTGGCCTATGTGGGGGGCGGAATGGCCTGCGGGCTGCGCATGCGGGTGAGCGGCGTGCTGCCGGCAGTGGTGGATGTCACGGTGCCGGCCGGTACCGCTGTGGCGAATGGCGCGTCGCTGCGCCGTGACCATGTGCACCGTATCGCGCTCAACCCCGCCTGGCCGCAGTTACAGCGGAGTGGGCAGGGGGCTATCGTGCTGCCGACGGATGGGCCGCACAAGTTGCGCGTGCCCTGTGCTAACCTGAGCTACGCAGATGTCACCTTGCGCCGCGTTGCCCCGGAGTGTGCTGAGCAGGTGTTTCGCGATGCTCCCTACGACAGCCGCCCGGTTGCAGCCCGTCGCTATGAATACCGCACGGCTCGCACGCGGGTAAGTAAAGATATTGCGCACAAGAGCAGCCGTACCCTGGCTGAAAATGAGCTGGAGCGTGCCGAGGAGATGCTGGAATCGCAGCTGGAAGACCGCCGCCGTTGGTTGGCCTCTGCTCATGCCTGGCCTACCCGCCGCTATGAGTTGCAGCAGTGTGCCATGTTCCGCAGTGCAGAAATGGTGCTGGACCTCGATGCGCTGGCCGGCTCTCGCCTGACCCCGGGTATGTATGTGCTCACCGTCAGCACGAAGTCCAACCAACATGTGCAGCATGCGTTGGGCCTTAACGGTGCCCGGGCCGATGCGCTGGATGTTGAACTCGATATCCCGCTGCTGATAACGGGACTGAATGTTATCACTTCGCCCACCGGTGTGCTGGTTACACGTTTTGCAGATGGCCAACCGGTGCGTGGGGCTACCCTGAGTCAACTGGTGCACAAGGGGAAAACACGTGAGCAGGCGTATGAGACAAAAGCCCTTCCTCATGGTTTCTTGCAGCAGCACGGCTATGGGCAGATTCTGACTATCCGCCGGGGAAATGATGTCGCTTTCGCTCGTCAGCCTTCCTATAGTGAGCCGAAATCTGCTGAACCCGAGAGAGCTTATATCTTCACCGATCGCCCTCTCTATCGCCCCGGCGAGACGGCGCACCTGCGCGGTATGCTGCGCTCGGTGAAGGGGGAGCTGCCGCAGCTTACTCAGCACCGCACGGTGGAACTGAGTGTTTGCCGCCCGAATGGCGAGACTCTCACCTCGCAGCAGCTGCGCTTGAGCGATTGCGGCGCGTTCGAGGCTGATATCAAGCTCCCCGATGGCGAGGAGGATGTGACGGGTGATTATACGGCTCGTGTGACGAGCGGTGCGGTTACTCTGTGTACGGAGGTTTTGACCTGTCAGGTGTTCCGGCGGGATGCCTTCGCTGCGGCTCTTACGGTCACGGCGGCCAAGGTGGCTCCGCAGGAAATAACGCTGGAGGTGCAGGCGGATGACTATAGCGGGGTGCCGCTTGTTGCTGCTGATGTAGAGCTGAAAGTCGGCAAACAGATGCACCGTATGGTGACGGATGCTGAGGGCTGCGCTCGCCTGAAACTGTCGATGCTGCCCGAATGGCTGAAAGCGGGGGAGCTGAGCGTGAGTGGCAGCGTGAGCAACGATAGGCAGGAATATGTGGTACTGCCGGAGCAAAAACTGACCTTCAGCCCGGCAGATTTTCTCATTCGCTGCGAGCAGGGGCGTGTGTATGTGACAGATGCCGCCGCCGGTACTCCTCTTGCCCGCGAGCAGCGCTTGAAGGTGAACTATATCAGCGTGAAGCAACTGCCGGTAAATCCGCGCGCAGCGTTTTCGCTCATGCGCGCCGAGAGCCGAACAGTGCGCAGCCGTGAGCTGGTGGTGCCGGCGAATTGTGCACAGGGAGTGGCCCTGCCACTCGATTGCTCCGAATTTTCGGGCGATGTCGTGCTGGCTGGGGTGGATACCGCCGGGCGTTGCGTTGAACTGAAGGTGGATTCCTTTGCGGGCCAAGATAGGCACGGCAATATCCCCATGCAGGCTGAGGCGCAGACAGGGGGCGTGACGTTGAACTTCATCTCACCCGCTGAGGGGGTGGCTCATCTGTTCATCGGCTGCGGCGAACAGCTGCGCCATGTGCGGCAGCGTGTGGGCAAAGGCGCACAGTCGATTGATATCACGCTGCAACCGCGTGAGGCGGGAATGGTGAGCGTGTCGCTCGTGCTGCCCTCTCAGGGAAATCTGTTCAGCGGTGTGGTGGAATGTTATGTACAGTCTCAGCGGCAATTGCTGGAGATTGAGTTGCAGCTGCCGCAGGGGGAAATCCGCCCGGGGAATACCGTGCAGCTCAGTGGTACGGTGACTGCTGCGGGTAAACCCTCTGTGGCGGAAGTGACGCTCTATGCGGTAGATGCCGGCATGCTCTCCGTGGCTCCCTATACCGAACCTGATCCCGGGCGGTTCTTTGCCGAGCGACCGGCCTACACCTTTGCGCCTGAGCGGGGGAACGTACGAGAGCCGGAAATCCGCAGTGACATGTTGCCGGGAGTGTGGCGCGGCGAGGTGTGGCGTGGCGCAGAACGATGGATTTTAAATAATGAGATGTCCGCCTGGCAAGGGGGCGTGATGACCGGTGGGCTGCGCAGCGGCTCAGGGTCGCTGTTCGATGACGAGGGGTATATGGTGGCAGATGATGAGCTGCCTCCCTGGCTGTTGTCTGACGGGGATGACGAGTATTCCGCTGAAGCTGCACCGGTTTGTCCCATTATGGATGAGGACGAAAAGCCGGCTGCGGCACCGTATTTGCGCACTCATTTTGCACCGGTCGCGGTGTGGAAGGGCGCCTTGCGCACGGATGCCGAGGGGCGTTTTTCTGCCGAGGTGACATTGCCCGATACCCTGACAACCTACCGCGTCTTTGCCGTGGCGGCGGATAGCAGCGGTCACCGCTTCGGTACGGCCGAGGGTGAGTTTACCGTGAATCTGCCGGTGATGATTACGCCCGGCATGCCGCTCTTCATGAGCACGGGGGATGTGCTGCAACTGCCGCTCACCATCACGAATGCCACGGCCGAGAGTGGCACCTGGACTGTCACCATGCAGGGGTGCACTACCCCGCAGCAGGTCGAGCTGCCCGCCGGTGGCAGTGCCACTCTTTACTTCGAGGTAGCCCCCACGCAAGAGGGCGAGTGCTCCCTGCAATGGCAGGCCGTTGGCAAACCGGGGACAGATGCCGTGCAGGGCAGTTGCAAGGTGCGTTTCCCCGCGCCGCTGCTTAAAGAAGTACACCACCTTGAGCTGCAACCGGGGCAGTCTCCCGTAGCGCCGGGGGCTTTGTTTGCGCCCGAGGTGGCGCAGTCTGAGCGAGCCGAGGTGCAGGTGCTGGTATCGGGCAGTCCCTTGCTGTACCTGCGCGGTTGCATGGATTTCCTGCTGGAGTACCCCTACGGCTGCACGGAGCAGCGAGCTGCTGCGTTGCTGCCCTGGTTGCTCTATGATGAGCTGGCCCCCTTCTGCCCGCAGCTGGCGGCCACGCCGCGCAGTGAAGTGCAGCAGGTGGTCGAGCGCGAGATTGCCACCCTCTTTGCCCGCCAGTGTCCTGACGGCGGGCTGGGCTACTGGAGCAGGGAGGAGAAGGGCTGCAGCTGGGCCAGTTGTTACGCTGCTCTGGCGCTCACCGTGGCGCAGGAGCGCGGTTTCAACGTGCCGCAGGACAAGATGGGCCGCCTGCTGGCTTTTGTGGATGATGTGCCCAAGAGCGCCCATCTGCTCGATTCTCAGCTGGCCGCCGCTCGTGCCTTGGGGCATCGCCGCACTTTGCGCCGTGAACTGCTCAGCCGCCTGCAGCAAGAAGATAAGCGGGAGCGCCCCGGGGCATATGGGGCTGTGCTGCGCCTGCTGCTTGCCGCGCATGATTCCGGTGCCGAGTTCTCCGCTCAGTTCCGCAAGAGCCTGCGCACCCTGGGGCGCGACTATCGCCACCCCCGCACGACAGATTCAACCCTGCTGTTGCTGGCCCTGCATGACTACTCTCGCCGCCATTCGGAAAAGGTCAACGGTACCACGCTGCTGGTGAACGGCGAGCGTGTGGAGGTGGGCCATAAGCTCACGGAAATCAGTCTGCCTGTTGCCGCGACCCCCGCACAGCTGCCCACAACCCTGGCTGCTGAGGGTGGTAGTGTCTATGCCCAGGTGCGTGTCAAGGCTCAACCGCAGCAGCGGGATTTCCCGGGCGTGACGGAGAAGGGGCTGCAAGTCACCCGCGTGTATGAAGTGCAGGGGGCTGACGGTAACTGGCAACCCGCACCCGCCGAGCTGCGCGTGGGGGATGTGGTGCGCGTGACGCTCACTTGCGCCAAGGTGGCGGATGAACTGGAATATCTGGTGCTTGAGGATTACCTGCCGGCCTGTATGGAGGCTATCAATCCCGCTGTTCCCTCTCAGGCCGCCGGGCTGCAACCTATTGCGTGGAGCTCCGCCTTTGACCACCGAGAGTACCTGGCCGACCGTGTGCGCGGTTTCTGCACCCGCTGGGCTGACCGAGCCCTGCTCAACATGACCTACTACGCCCGTGTCAAACGCGCCGGTACTGCGACAGCTCCGCCTGCTCAGGCTCAGTTGATGTATGAGCCGCAGGTTTATGGCCTGTCACCGAATCTGAAGGTTACGGTGCAAGCGAAGTGATAAGCTGTTCATAAGCTGCCGAAAAAAAGGCCCGCAACCATCGGTGGTTGCGGGCCTTCTGTATGATTAAACTGTTTCGGCGGCGTATCAGTATACGTCTTTCTGATAGCGCTTGGCCTTCTTCATATCGGCGAGGTAGGCTGCAGCCTCTTCCTCACTGCGGCCACCCTTGGTCGCGATGATGTTGAGAAGCGCTTTCTCCACATCTTTGGCCATGCGGTTGGCATCGCCGCACATGTAAACGGCGGCACCCTTCTCGAGCCAGGCCCAGATTTCGTCTGCAGCCTGCTCCATGAGGTTCTGCACGTAAATCTTGTGTGCCTGATCGCGGCTCCAGGCAACGGAGAGCTTGAGCTTGCCGCTCTCGACAAGCGGGTTGAGCTCATCCTCATAGCAGCTGTCGGTAGCCTTGTAGGGGTTACCGAAGAACAGCCACATGGGGCCGGTGGCTCCATCTGCCACGCGCTGCTGCCAGAAGGCGCGGAACGGGGCAATACCCGTGCCGGGGCCGACCATGATGATGGGGGTGCTGCCGTCTTCGGGCAGGCGGAAGTTCTTGTTGCTGTGTACGAACACGCGCACTTTGTCGCCGGCTGCTATGCGGTCAGCCATGTAGGTGGAGCACACACCGCCGCGCTTGCGGTCGGCTGTCGTGTAGCGCACGGCACCCACGCACAGGGACACCTGACCGGGAACGGCATCCGGGCTGCTGGCAATGGAGTAGAGGCGCGGCAGCATCTTGCCCAATATGCCCACGAAGGCGGCAGCATCGCTGAACTCGGCCTTCATTTCAGGGTCGGTGGCAACGTCGAGCAGGTCGCGGCCCCAGCAGAAATCCTTGAGGGCCTCTTTGTCCTCCAGTATAGCGGCGAGCTTGGCGCTGTTGGCCACGGCGTTCCACTTGGTGAGCACGGGTTTCTTGAGGTTGGTGATGTCGCAGGCGGTGGTGAGGGCCTCCTTCAGCGTGGCCGTGCCGCAGGCGGTGGGTACTTCGGCGGTCGGGTCGAGCCCGACTGCGGCGATGAGGGCATCCACCAGAGCGGGGTCATTGCAGGGGATAACACCCAGTGCATCACCGGTGACATAGCTCATGCCGGAGCCTTCCAGAGAGTAGTCCACGTGAATGGTCTCTTTGGCGCTGCCGGGTTTGGTAACAGGGCGAACCCCCACCACGGTGGCGGGGAACGGGTTCTTCATGCTGTACGGTTCCATAGTATCTGTTTGCGTATAAAATGTTATTGGGAAGCTTTGTGGCGGCGGGCCTGCAGAAGGGTGGGGGCCAGCAACTTACGGGCGGCGTGGCAGAGCTCGATGTCTTGCTCGGCTGCCGCTATGCTGCGCCCGGTCTGCTCAGACTGCTCATAGGCAGCCAGCTCAGCGGCAAGGATGCTTTCGAGCGCATTCACGCGGGCGGAAACAAACATGTCGAGCGCTTCTCCCACGCGGCGTTTCCAGGTTTCCAGGCGCGTACCTATCACCTCGCGCCCGGCGCGGCGCCATTTCGGTGCAGTTTCGTTGTAACTGCAGCGGCGGTTAATCATGCCCATGAACGCGGTCTCTTTCAGCTCACCCAGCTGCACGGGGCTGCAGTCCAGCTCCACGTCTTTCCATGCGTTGAGCACGGCTTTCACATAGTCTTTGCGAATCTCGTCAACCGTGCGGCGCTGGAGGGTGTCGGCGCAGGCCTGCAGTTTTTCCTGCTCGAGCTCAGTGAGTTCGCAGATTTTGGCGGGAGCTAGAATGTGGGTTTCCTGCTCGGCCATCAGGTCGCCCAGGTCATTCTCTGCTTTGGTGCGGGCAGCGTTGAGTTCCTGAGCGGGCATGTCGGTGCTCATCCAATCCTCATGGAAATAGCCTTCGACGGCGAGGTCGAGTATGGCATCGAGCCGGGTGTAGAGGGTCTGGCGGGCCTGGTCTGCCAAGTAGCCGCAGCGTATACGCCCTTCATGCAGGTTGTTGCTCTCCACGGCTTCGCGCAGGCGAGCCGCATCCATCAGCTTGCGTATGGCTGCTTGGATGGAGTGGATGTGTGAGATGTGGTTCTGGCTCTTCTGAATGAAGTCTTTGAGGCGGGTGTCTATACCTTCGAGGGTTTTGAGCAGGTAGTCTGCGGAGTTGCGGCGAAGGGTTGCTTCCGGGTTGCGCAGGTCGGCCAGTATCTCCTCTTCCAGTGAGCTGAGGTGCGAGTCTCGCTCCATGGCGGCAGAGATGTCGTGTTCGGGCGGGGTGGGGCGGAACTTGTTTTCGTGCTGCCACCAGGCCAGACCGGCGTTCACCCAGCTGCCGGGGATAACCTTGCGGATGAAGTCGCTCATCTGGCGCTGGGTATTGTACTGCTGCTTTTCCTGCTGCTGCTGCTGCTCTTCGGGTGAGAGCCAGTGCTGGGCCTCAATACGGTTTTGTACCACGCGGATGGGGCGCTGCGAGCGCTCCATGGCGGTGCGCAGGTAGTCTCGCGTGTCAGGGGTGAGCGCGGCGAAGGAACTCTGCACCAGCAGGAAGTAGTCCGCATTCTCATTCATCCACTCGTGCAGTTTTTCATCGTGCCAGTTAGAGGTCAGGCCATCCATGCCCGGCATGTCGACAATGCCGATACCGGCCTGCAGCAGGCGAGCCTCTGGCTCTACCAGGAATATGGCGGCACAACCCGCGCTGGTGTGCCCCTGGGCCCAGGCATCGAGGTTGGCCTGGTTGATGTTACGGCGATCGATGGAGACTTTTTCATCGAAATCCTCCGGCGCGACCTTGCGCAGGTAGTCGATGACCAGCTCAAAGAGCTCTTGCTCGCCCAGCGACCCCGCTGCCAGCGGTGAGTAGAGTTCCATGCGCTCGGTGCCGTCATCGCTGGCCAATATGACCATGGGCAGGCGCGTGGTTTCGATACCCAGTTTGGTGGCGCAGAGGTTGCGGTGTGCCAGGCAGTTGGTGAGGGTTGATTTGCCGCTCTTGACCGAGCCGATGGTGGCCATGAGCAGTAGGTTTGAGCGGAATCGGGCCAGGCTGCGCTGAATTTCACGCTCCCCGCGGGCCGTGAGTTGACGCAGCTCGGGCGAGGCTTTCGCCAGCTCGGCGAGCCTTTTGCTGAATTCGAGCGATTCCTGACAGATGTTCTTCAGCTGAGCTTCCATTGCATTTATTATACGCGCCCGGTGGTTTGCCCGCAAGCAAAAAGCACGTGATGAGCGCAGAAATCAGTGTGATGGCCGTGGTTACATGAAATCCGGTGCGAAGTAGAACTTCAGCAGTTCCAACTGGTCTTCTTTCGTTACCAGGTAACCGTCTTTCGGGTCCAGCCACTGGAAGGAGTGGATGGAACTGCGCCGCGACCCCATCGGCTGCTCCGGGCTGAAGGACGGCAGGCGGTCAAGCAGTTGCGGAGCGATGACTTCGGTTATCTCGGTGGTGGTGAGCGGCGGCATGGCCGGTATAATAGCCGGTATGCCCAGCGGTATACATTTCTCCACATCGCCCAATATGCGCTGTGAGAAGTAGAGCTGGTGCATTTCCAGCGGTGCCACGGGCAGGGGGCCCTCTGCCGGCGGGTTGAGCAGGGTGTCGATGAGTTTGCTGAAGCCGCGGTGGCTGGTGGAGGCTATCTCGGGCAGGTGCACATTGAGCACTCGGCCATATTGGCGATTGAGTTCCCGGTACAGGTTAATACGGTTCTGTACGTAGGGATCGTCACTTTCCGTGAGGGTGGGTGTGTTTTCGTCCGCATCGTGCGCCAGCATGTCGCAGGTGGTGACGAAAACAGTGAACTCAGGCTTGATGTCGGCCAGGTGGTTGAGCAGGTAGTTGGTGGCGCGGGTGTCCGCCTCGATATCCTGCCGCACGTTTTCGACTCCGTTGGCCACGGCGTTGTCCAGATAGACCATCATGCGGAAGGATTTGCCGAAGGTCAGCTGAAAGTTGTCTTTATTGATGAGGTAATCGAAGAAGCGCCGTTTGGTCCAGTATTGACCGAGCACGGTGCTAGCGCCGAGGAAAGCCGTATCGTGTGCCATGAGTTATATCGTTTTCTGTTTACTCCCTGCGGGGTATTTTATCATAAACAATGGGGCTTTGGCAAGTTTCAAGAGCGCGGTTTTCAAAATAATTTGAACTTTCAGTCAACATAGGGGTGATTTTGTCATAAATGTGAGTTCATGTGTGTTTTATACTTGCTCTGAGAGCCGGCTTATGATAGGTAGGAGTATACGTGAAAGCATGTATTGCACAGTGGATTGGCTGCCGTGATAAGCAAGAGGACTCTTACCGTGTGAAATATTACCCGGAGGGCTTGCTGGTTGTGGTGGCGGATGGTATGGGCGGGCACCATGGCGGTGCGCTTGCCTCGGCTGTGGCTGTGCGTGAGTTTGAGGCTGTATTCACCGCTACACCGGAGCTGCCTGCGCGTGAGCGACTGCAGGGGGCGCTGGTGGCTGCGAATGCGGCGGTGGGCGCAGAACTGAGGGGTACGGGCGGTACTACGTTGATAGCAGCTTTCATTTGCGCCGGTGTGATATGGTGGGTGAGTGTGGGGGATTCGCCGCTGCTGTTGCGGCGCAATGGCCGCTTGCAGCGCCTGAATGCCGACCACTCCCTGCGCGCGGTGTTGCTGGAATATGTTGCTGCCGGCACGATGACCCATACGGAGGCGATGCAGCGAGGTCACCAGCTCAGGTCTGCGCTCACGGGCGAAGAAATGTCGCTGGTGGATTCTCCGCTTGTACCCTGTCCCTTGCTGCCGGGGGATCGTGTGTTGGTTGCCAGTGATGGGGCGGATGAATTGTTGCTGCTGCCGGTGCTGACGGCGGAGGTATGTGCTATACTTGATGCTCCCGGCGGAAATCCTGCAGTGAGTCTGGTGGAGACTTGTCGACAGCTGGCGGACCCGGCGGCTGACAATGTGACGATTGTGAGCGTGGATTACCGGTAGCATATATTGAATGAACTGAAGGCTGCCGGGTGTCATATCCGCTGCTATGAACAGTTCATGTCTACTCAATGGCTATGCGGATGGTCGCTATGTACTGCCGCCATTGCCGTATGGCGAATCCGCTCTTGAGCCCCTCATCTGCGCGGAAACCCTGTACCTGCACCATGATAAACACCACGCTGCCTACGTGGCCGGGGCTAATGCTGCGCTGGAAACTCTGCAGCTTATCAGTGAGGGGACGCTCAGTCCTGCTCATGCCGAGAGTGCTTGCCAAAACCTGGCTTTCAATCTCGGTGGGCATATTCTGCACTCGCTTTACTGGCAGAACCTCACGGCGAAAGCGGTGCAGCATGTCCCCGAGGGGGAACTGGCTCTTGCTATGGAGGTAGCTTTCGGCGGCTATGCGGCTTTTGTGAAGATTTTTTCAGCTGTAGCCCTTGGCGTGCAGGGGAGCGGTTGGGCGGTTCTGGGTACTGACCCTATCAGCCGGCGGTTAATGATAACCGGCATTTGTAAACACCACGAGGTGCTCGTTCCCGGCTTTTGCCCACTGTTGGTATGCGATGTGTGGGAGCATGCCTATTACCTGACGTGGAGTAATGACCGTAAGGGCTATGTCAATACCTTCATGCAGCATATCAACTGGCCGGTTGTGAGTGAACGCTACGAGAAATTCCTTCGCCATGAGTTCTGATTGTCCTTCAAATGGTGTGATTGGCAGCCCCTGGTTGGCCGCAGTGCTGGCCGTCATGGAGTTGATATTGGGCTTTGTTATGCTGAGTTTCCCGTATTTGCTGGGAGCCTCGGCTGTGTGGGTCGCCGGTTTCGTCTTTGTGATACTGGGGGTGCTGCACCTTGTTCATGTGTTTACCCGTGCCGGCAACCGATGGTGGAGCCTGCTTTCGGCGGTCATCTTTCTGGTGCTGGGTGCCATGCTGCTGTTGCAGCCAGCTGATTCGATGCTTGCCATCACGCTTGTTATCGGCGTAGCTCTGCTGGCAGGCGGCGTGTTGCGCTTGTTGGTGGCCTTCGGCATGCGCCGTGAGGAGGGCAGCGCCTGGCGCTTTTTTAATGCTGTAGTATCCATACTGCTGGGTGGTATGGTATTGTGGACCTGGCCGGAATCGACGCTATGGTTCATCGGTACAGTGATTGCCGTTGAGATGATTTTTTCCGGCTGGTCGCTGTTGTTCCTGGCGCTCACTCCACAGCCGAGGGGGCAGAGCTGAACCGCTATGCTTTATTGAGAAATCGCCACCGACTGTCAGACTGACAATCGGTGGCATTTGTTTTTTGCCGGGAGGAAAGGGTGGCTCAGTCGTTCATGCGGTGTGCTACCGGCATGGTGTGCCGCTCAGACGGTCGGTCGGCGTGCAGTACCATGGGGGTCTGTGTGCGCTTGAGGGCAGAGGCGATGATTTTGCGCTGCAGCAAGCGTACGTTGTTCTCGCTGAAGGGGCTGATTCGCTCGTGCAGCAGGTCGGTCGCGCTGATATTGCGATCTGTCAGTTCGTGGATGATTCGATCGGTTTCGGGGGAGCTCGGCTCTCTCAGCGGCCCGAACAGGTCGGCGTATTTCTCATGCAGATATTTCCGCAGGAGGTATAAATCCATCTCATACAGGTTGCCGAACGGGGCAAGGTGGGCGCAGCTTTCACCATACAAGGTGAAGTTGCCGGTCATCAGGTCGCTGCGGGTCAGGGGGCTCAGGTGCATCAGCCCGCGCTTTTCGGCCAGGGTGAATTGCAGCGCTGCGCTGATCCGGGCATTCAGTTCCTCGCTTGCTTCGCCCAGGCATTCCGCTGCCTGCGACTGAAGGGGGGCGAGCGGAAGGGAGTGACAGGTGATTCTGAGGGCTTTTGCAATGTGTGATTCGGTATTGCCGCTTATACCTACGACGTTCGAGCTGCCCAGGGCTTCGGTACAGATGGCGGCCAGCAAATCAGCGTGCGGGCTGTCGAGGTTCAGGCTGACACCGCCGTAGCCGTTGCTGCGAACCGTGTCGCGTATGCCGCGCTCCAGTGCACGGCACAGTAGCTCCTGCTCGGTCGGCAGGGCTTTTGCCTGTGTGCGGGCGTTGAGTGCGATGACTCGGTTGCAGCTTTCGAAGAAGGGAAGTCGGGCCAGGGTTGTGCCCTGAGGGCTGTACACAGCTGAGCCGCCTGCGTATATATTGCCGTCGGCTGTGCCCACATGGTGTACGCAGATGACCGGTATGCCGGAATCCTGCGCCTGCCATTTGTATTCCTCTTCCTCAGCAGCGGCGGCACCTGCATACCACGGTGCGGTGCTCAGGTGAATAAGCAAATCCAAATCATCGACCTCAGGCTTGCCGGTGTCGTAGCCCGGGTAAACTTCCGTGCTGAAGTCCACATAGACAGAATGGCCGTTAATCTCTACGGTATCCAGCTCCGAGAGTTCGGTGATTTCACCGTTTTCCAGCAGCATGGGCGTCAGTACGCCTGCCTGCGAACTCGTAAGCTGGGCAACATACTCGTCATCTTCTTCAAACACGGGGGTGTATGCCGCCAGTATCAGCGGGGTGTTCCCCAGTTCGCGCGACAGGTTGTCCAGTGCAGCTTCGCTCTGTCGCAGGTATGAGGCTCGGCTCGCCAGAGCTTTCGGCTCTGCGCCGCAGAGGGCGTATGCGGATGCTATGACCAGATCAGCGCCGTGATCCAGGCATTCGCGGTAGCCCTGCACTATCTGACGCAGGTTGTTTGGGAAATCAGCCGTTGCCGGGCTGCTCTGAATAAGTCCGATTTTGAGATGTGTGCTCATCGTGTATCGAGTGATGTGTTGCGCATATGCTGCCTTATTTTTTAGAAAATAGCAAGCCTAAATTTCGTATTACGTTATATTTTTCTTCTACGGCGGACAAAAATGGAATAAAAAAGCGCCGTCAGCTGGGGGCTGACGGCGGAAAGTGAGTCAAGTTGACTGAAGGGGCAATCAGAACAGGCTGATGGGAAGAGCTGAGCCCGTTTCGGCCAGGGTGAAAGACAGACCGAAGCCGGTTTCTTTTTTGCCGCCGTTATCACGCAGGAACAGAGACGCCCCCATATACCAAGCGCCGCTCTTCTTGAAGAAGGAGTACTCCTGTGTCGGGGTGCACCTATTTTCGATATCGAAATACCACTTGCAGGCCAGTGAGTATTTTTCGTTGATTCTCAGGTTGGTTTGCAGGGATATCTGTTCGGCGTTATTCTGAATGGGGTGATCTCTCAGTGAACGGTAGCCCACGCTTGTTTCGAGAGCGGCCAGCGGTTGCCAGCTTATCCCGCAACTGTATTCGCTGAATCCATCACCATTATTGAATGTTGGAGTCTGGGTGTTGCAGTAGATGTTCAAATCTCTCGTGGGTGAGAACGATATCAAAGAATACAAACTGGAAAACTTGTTGGTATCCATCGGGTTCTCTTCATTGTAATCCACAAAGACATTCCACTTGAAAATCTGCTGGGCAGAGCCGTCTACCGTGGTGTTGAGGGTGTTTTCAACACCAATTCGCCATATGCTCCATGTTCCCCAACTGTCAATCCCGGAAAAGCCCATCAAATCCAGATTCATCGGGTTACTGGAGGATGTGCCGAACTCGTTGGACCATACGTCTACCTGCGGAACCCGTGCATTCGATGAAGAAATATTGCAGTGTGACAGGGTTGTGTATGGTTTTATGATGTGTGTCAGCCCTTTGAAGCCCATAGATTCAACATTGAACGAACTGTAGTGCTTATGCAGCTTCATGTTGGCATCCACCCCTATGTAACCCAGGAATCGATTGTTTGCACCGACTCCATCGACATCATAGTAACCGGTATAACCGGCACCTGCTTTCGGGGTGATGTTGAGGAAGCGTAACACATTGAAATGGGTCGAGAATTCGTGAGTGCTGTTGATTCGGGCGTAAGTGTTGGTGTTGAGCAGGCGTTGGTAATAGGCCCGAGCCTCAGGATCTCGCAGGTTCTCTATCTCATTTCGGTAAAAAGCGCGTTCTTCCGCAGGAACGTATTGCCGCATAATACCGGCTCTGTTCCACGTTTCATATGTGATGCCTGTCTTGCCGATGGATGAGCGAGCTTTGTAATACGACAGCTCGGCTCGTTCGTCAGTTGAGTAATAGTCATTGGGCGCAAAACGAGTCATCAGCATTGTTTCGCTGAGCTTGGAGCGGCGAACTGCGCGAACCGTATTATCCGGTTTGTCGTTAATTTCGCTGAGCTCTTCGTAGAAATCGCGCAGCATGTAGCGATCGCTCACGATATTCAGGTTCGCGAGGGTTGACCATTCGATAGCCGGTCGGTTTTGCTCAAAGGGTAATTCCCATTTCCCTTTGTATGCTATACGATAGCGGTTGTGTTCCGTTGGCAGGCGTTCGAGGCTGGTAGGATTGATGTTGGGAGCCTCATCGTACGCAAAATAGGTCTCCAGCGCGCCGACGGGGAACTTATCATCCGGTCGCTCCAAATCCTCAAAATCCAAACCAACGGCAAAACCGCGGCGGGTGCGGTAATCGAGGTGGGTTGTGAGCAAGTAGTCGGATACCGGCATGTTGTTCTCGACTCGGCGGTTCCCCAACAGGAAACCATAGCGGTTCAGCAGGTAGCTGCCCCAGGATGATTTGGCGCCGGCATCCGGCAAGTAACCCTCTTTCGGATTCAGGGAGTGTGAAATGGTGAACCACCCCAGCACGGGAATCGGCATGTCATAGTTGCCGCTCGCAATGCTCATGCGCGATATGGTGCCATAGTCGCCGGGATAGACGGTCATTTCTCCCGTGCCAAGCCAGGTGTCCGGGGTTTCTGCATCATCGGTCGAAGCGTAGGCGTCATGCAGCTGCATGTAGCTCTTGCCTTCTTTGTCCTTTTTGTACTCCACGCTCGAAGCGCGGATGATGATGCCTGAAACCTTTGATTTCACCTCTTGCACGGTCATGACTGAAGTTGACCAGTCATAGCTGCCGCTCTTGGCCTGTGTCAGACTTTCGCCTTGGTAAACAGTCAACGGTCCGGTGAGTGTTACCTGCTTTTTCTCGAGGTTTACGACCAATTCTCCGCTCAGGACTTCCAGACCGGTGTCGGTCAGCATGCGGATAGGTGTTCCCTTGCTCTTGTATGTGATTTGGCGTTTCTCAGTGTCGTAAAGAATATCGCCTCCTTCGTTGTTGATGCTCAGAGATTCCGGTATCTCCGGTTCCATGGAGAGCCCCACGCTGCTGATAGCGCGGTCCGCAATATCAACAGTAGGTGAGACGTTCGGGGATTGTTTGCCGAAAATATCGGAGGGAAGGGGGGTAACATCCTGAGCGCCAACGTTACATATCGTTCCTGCCGCTATGATTGCCGTCGCCAGATGAGTGGTGCGCCTGTGTTTCGAGTCTGAAAATCTGCTGCCCATTACGTATTCTATACTGCACGAATTACCCACTTTTGTCAAGCAACTTTCGCCTGTTAGCGGCCGATGGAGGGGGGAATCCGTCATTTTTCTCCATCCTGTGGGCGTCGCTTGCTCAAAAAAATGCCTGCATGGCGAAAAATGTTCAATTTTCGTGTTGCAAGTTTGCTTGTAACATGCTATTTTATGGGCACCATGAAAATTACTGGTACAACTCACAAGAAGGCTGCTGAGTGGGTGGAGCAGATCCGCCAGCTCTGCAAACCCGATTCCGTCTACTGGTGCGACGGTTCCGAGGAAGAGAACACCCAGCTGTGCGACATGCTGGTTGAGAAAGGCACCTACATTCGCCTGAACCCCGAGAAGCGCCCCGGCTGCTTCCTGGCTCGTTCTACTCCTTCCGACGTAGCCCGTGTTGAGGAGCGTACGTTCATCTGCTCCGAGAAGCAGGAGGACGCAGGTCCCACCAACAACTGGAAGTCCCCGGCTGAGATGCGAGCCATCCTCAACCCCTACCTCGATGGTTCCATGAAGGGCCGTACCATGTACGTCATCCCCTTCTGCATGGGCCCGCTTGATTCCCCCCTGGCCAAGATCGGTATCGAAATCACCGACTCCGCCTACGTGGTGACCAACATGCGCATCATGACCATCATGGGTGAGAAGGTGCTCAAGCGCCTCGAGGACGAGGTGAACGGCGGTGGTAACCCCAAGCGTGACGGCTACGGCGACTTCGTGCCCTGCCTCCACACCGTGGGCGCTCCCCTCGAGCCCGGTCAGGAAGACGTGACCTGGCCCTGCAACAACGAGGAGAAGTACATCTGCCACTTCCCCGAGACCGGCGAAATCATCTCCTACGGTTCCGGTTACGGTGGTAACGCTCTGCTCGGCAAGAAGTGCCTGGCCCTGCGTATCGCTACCGGCATCGCCCGCAAGAACGGCTGGATGGCTGAGCACATGCTCATCCTCGGCATCACCGACCCCCAGGGCCGCAAGTCCTATGTGACCGGTGCCTTCCCCTCCGCCTGCGGTAAGACCAACCTCGCCATGGTGGTGCCCCCGCCCGCTCTCGCTGAGAAGGGCTGGAAGACCAGCATCATCGGTGACGACATCGCCTGGATCTGGCCCCACGAGGACGGTACCTTCCACGCCATCAACCCCGAGAACGGTTACTTCGGTGTGGCTCCCGGTACTTCCTACAAGTCCAACCCCATCGCCATGGACACCATCAAGGAGAACATCATCTTCACCAACGTGGGTCTGACCGACGACGGTGACGTATGGTGGGAAGGCATGGACGGCGAGCCGCCGGCACACGCCATCGACTGGCAGGGTAACGACTGGACCCCCGACTGCGGCCGCAAGTGCGCTCACCCGAACAGCCGCTTCACCGCTCCGGCCTCCCAGTGCCCCACGCTCGACCCCGAGTACTACAACCCCGAGGGTGTTTCCATCAGCGCATTCCTCTTCGGCGGCCGTCGTGCCACCACCATGCCGCTCGTATTCCAGTCCAAGGATTGGAACCACGGCGTGTACGTAGGTGCCACCATGGGCTCCGAGATGACCGCTGCTGCCTTCGGCCAGATCGGTCAGGTTCGCCGCGACCCGATGGCCATGAAGCCCTTCATTGGCTACAATGTGGGTGACTACTGGCAGCACTGGCTTGACATGGGCACCAAGACCTGCGCATGCAAGCTGCCCAAGATCTTCAACGTGAACTGGTTCCGCAAGGATGCCGAGGGCAACTTCGTATGGCCCGGCTTCGGCGACAACATGCGCGTGCTCGACTGGGTACTGCGTCGTTGCCGCGGTGAGGTGGACGGCGTAGAGACCCCCCTGGGTATCTCCCCCACCTATGCTGAGCTCGACACTGATGGTCTGAAGGACTATGACGAGGCCGCCTTCAACACCAACATGGCTCTTTCCGAGTCCGAGTGGAAGGCTGAGCTTGAGTCTCAGACTGAGCTGTTCAACATGGTTGGTGACAAGCTGCCCGCCGAGCTTGAGGCTCAGCGCCAGGCTCTCATCGCCAAGTTCAACTAAAGCTCCTGCAGCGTAAGCTGCGAGTACCATTAACTACTGCCGCTTTCGCCGAATTTGCGAAAGCGGCAGTAAAGTTTATCAGCATTTGGTTTATCGGATATGGCAAACGCACTTTCACAACAAGATATTCTCAATCTCCTGTTGCAGTACCTGCAAATTCCCGAGACTTCTCACCGTACGCCCTCATTTCTCGATATCGTCCACCGTAGCCGAGACGAGAATATGCTCAGCAATGCTCTGGCTTATTATATCCGGAGCTCTAATCCGCACGGCTTTGGTTGTCTCTTGGCGAATGCCTTTTTACAAATTGTGGCTCCGCAGATGCCCCAAACCGACCATGCTGAGGTTTATCGCGAATATTCGACTGCGCACGGCCGTTTGGATCTTGTTATCCGTACGGATGCGGCGACCATTGGAATAGAACACAAAATTGATGCGCCCCTCTACAATGATTTAGAGGATTATCGGCGTACTCTCATTGCTGATTTTGGCGAGCCTGTGTATTGCGTTGTGCTTTCCGTTCATGGCAGGCAAACCGATAATCCGCATTGGCTATCCGTTACCTATAATCGATTCTGGCAACAGGTGCGCGCTCAGTTAGGGCTTTGTCTGAATAGCCGCAACTTGCTCCATCTACCGCAATTGGTGTCTCTTATCGAACATACAGAACATTTGAACATGAGTACAGAACTGAACGAAAAAGAACGTTTTTTGTTGAATCATTATGCGCAATTCAGCCAACTGACGGTTGCTGTAAGTGAGTTGGAAGATAAATTTCGGCAAAAAGCTCATGGAGTTTATGCTCAATTTGAGCAAGCTATTAAAAAAGATGGCACATTAGGTGAGAACATTGAATGTTGGCATTACCTGAAAAAATCGCCTCAAGGTTGTTTCGTGATGGAGTTTAGAAAAATCTCCTGTGCGTGCGATTTCCGCCTCTCTTGTGAAGGGGTGCACTTATCTCTGCTGTCGAGATGTGGTGACAGCGCCCATTTCCGCGCTTTACGGCAATACCTTGATTTTTCCCGTGAAGACTCTCGACGTTATTACCTTATCGAGACCCCTCTGCAGGAATATGATTGGTATGCGGGAGAATTCGCAGACGCTCTCCGCTCTCAGGTTTTCCCATTCCTTGAAGCCATTTGTCGTTATATTAAAGCGCTCTGAGTCCGCAGTGTAGAATTACCATTCCGCTGATAGCATCCGGAAAATTGTTCGAGAAATCCCCGGCGTGTGTCTACAAAAAAACAGCCGCTGTATGCGGCTGTTTTCGTAGTTGCGGGAGTAGGATTTGAACCTACGGCCTTCAGGTTATGAGCCTGACGAGCTACCAGACTGCTCCATCCCGCGATTTTTTATCGGTCACCTTGGCGGTGCGCGACCATTGATAGCTTATTTGCTCGAAAAAGTCAAGCCGATTTTTGCAAAAAAATGAAAAATATCGTGCAAGTGCCGGAAAATCTGCCCCCGTTAAGATAGGCACTTGCGGGCAGGGGAGTGATGTGTTACAATGTCGCACATGAGAAGTTTGATGTCGTTGCTGTTCGCTTGCGCTGCTTTGTTGTTGAGCCACTGCACGCCGTACGGGGCGCCGGTCAGTGAGGTTGCCAAACCTGCCATGCCCGCGGATTTCTGTTATCTGGATACCGTGGCTCCCACGGTACGCGTGGATTTGAAGTACAGCGGGTACGATAATTTTGTGGGGCGCCCGATAACCGGTTATGCCGGGCAGCGCGCCATATTGCGAAAAGATACGGCCGCCGCTATCAAGCGCGCGGCTGACCTGCTGGCAAAAGAGGGGCTCGGCTTGCTCGTGTGGGATGCCTATCGCCCGGCCTGCGCCATGTATGACTTCCGCCGCTGGTCCAAAACGGATGATGTGAGCATGAAGGCAAAATTTTACCCTAATATCACCAAGCAGGGGATTTATGACGGTAAGTATATCGGCAATGTTTCCGAGCACAGCTGGGGGATTGCTGTTGACCTCACCTTGGTGGACCTGCGTACCGGGCGTGAGCTTGATATGGGCGGGCACCATGACCTGCTGGATGTCAGCTCCGCCACCCGCTCCCCGCTCATTACCGCAGCGCAACAGGCTAATCGACTGAAACTCAGGGATGCCATGGCCGCTGCCGGTTTGCGCAATTACAGCCGTGAGTGGTGGCATTATTTCCTTATAGAGCGTGGCACGGTTTATTCCTACAATTTTGAAGTGAGAGATGATTTGCTCACTACCCCGTAAAAAAACGCATAAAGACAGTTTATGGGCTTGAAATTAAGAAAAAGTTTTCTTATAATCCGGCCCAGACTATGGACGCGATATTTATTTTAGCAAATGCCGGCGTAAAGACGAGTGAAGCGACACAAGGCTTTGAGTTGTTTGATATTTTTGAGAAGGGCGGCGCGCTGATGTACGTGCTGGTCGGTCTTTCCTTCATTGCACTGATGGCGGTTTTTGTGTGTCTCTGGACCACGCGAGCTTCTGCCGTGCTGCCGCGCGATATCGTGCTTACCGTAGAATCTTACATTCGCCACAAGGACTACGCCGGCCTGCTCAATAAGTGCGAGGCTGACGGCTCGAGTTTTGCCCGTACGGTGCATGTGATTGTGCAGTTCATGCAGCGTAATCAGCGTGCCAGCATGGATGCCGTGCGCGAAGTGGCCTCCGCCGAGGCTACCCGTCAGGCCAATATCCTTACTCGCCAGATTAACTGGCTCTCCGATATCGGTTCCATTTCTCCCATGGTCGGTCTGCTCGGTACGGTGCTGGGTATGATGAGCACCTTCCTTGAAATGGCTCAGGGTAACTTCGAAGGCGTGAAGCAGATGCAGATGGCAAGCGGTATTTCCGAGGCTATGATTACCACGGCCGGCGGTCTGTTCCTGGCTATTCCCTGTATGCTGGCTTACGCCGTGTTCCGTAACCGCATTCAGAAGCACATCACCGATATGGAGGTGGCTGTGACCCACATCCTCTCCGTGTTGACGGTGCAGGCTGACCGCGAGCAGCGCCTGGGTAATAACGGTGTGCAGAAGAGCTCCCGAATCGAGACGCTTGATGACGATGAGTATTGATCATATCGCCTTACGCTCATGAAAATCAATGCAAAAATACCTGAGCCCATAGGCTTTCAGCTTGCACCCATGATTGATGTGGTGTTCCTGCTGCTCATCTTCTTCGTGGTTACGCAGAAGTTTATTCTCAACGAGCAGGATTTGGAGGTGAAGGTTCCCACGGCGGATACCACATCCGAAGACCCGCGCGCTATTGACGAAATGATTATCAATGCCCGCGAGGATAAGGACGGCAAGCTGATAGTGACCATCGACCGCACTCAATTTACCCTCGAGGAACTGCAGGCCCAGCTGAGCCGCCAGGTCCGAATCAATAAACATCAACCCGTGCGCATTCGAGGTGATGCCGATATGCGCTGGCAGAAAGTGGCAGACGTGATTTCCACCTGCACGAAAGCCGGCGTGTATAACGTGAGCTTTTCCAAGCAGATGCCCAAGACATCGGAATGATGTCGGGGCATCTGCCCGTCTATTAAAGATAAGCCCCACCCGGTGTGTGGCTCTTTCGCGTTTATAACTCTATCCAATCTCAGAATACGAATATGTGCAAGAATGTCAATAGTGTGATGGTGGGGCTCTGCCTGCTGGGAGCTCCCGTAATGATGGCCCAACAGGGGGACGATGACACCCTGGCCGTCAACCCCGAGGCGGATGCTTATGACATCGCAGAGAGCCTGTACATGCAGGCTTGCCAAGCTGCTAAGGATTCACCGGCCCGCCGTACCGGCTTGTCGAGCGCTGCGACCTTGTTCGGGCGCTTTGTCAATGACTATCCGAACTCCCCCAACGCCGTTAAAGCTCAGTATCGCGAAGCTACCTGTCTGGAGGAACTCGGCAACCGAGCTGCTGCCGATGCCGTGCTTGAGAAGATAGCCGCCCGTAAGGGAGCAGGCGAGTTCGCGGCAGCTGCGGCCTACAAGCTTGCCACGCAGGCCGCTACTTTGAAGCAGTGGGATAAAGCCCGCAACTATTACAGCATTACGGCCCGCGAGACTCAAGACGCCCGCATGCGCAACGATGCTAATTTCCGTTTGGCCCGCGCCCACCGTCAGCTGGGGCAGAAGAAGGAGGCCGAGACTCTTTTCACCTCGCTGATAGATACCCCCGGTGTTGACCCGGCCTATGCGGAGATTGCGCTCTTTGATTTGGCCCAGATGAAAACCGCCGATGGCCAACACGAAGAGGCTTACACTCTCTTCATGCGCTTGCTGGGTAATCGGAAGTTGGAGGCATCCCGCCGCGGAATCGCCACCCTGCAGGCGGCCCGACTGGCTGTGAAACTCGGCAAGATGGACGACGCTCAGCGTCTCTACACCGAGCTGGATGGTATGCCCGGCATGGAAAAACACACCGCCGAAGCGCAGATGCTTACACTGCGTAACCTGATACAAGCCAAGAATTATCAGGGCGTGATAGATAATGTCACAAGCAAGCATACCGTCATGGACAATCCGGAGAATGAGGCCAAGCGCGCCGTCTACGTCGGGCTTGCCTACATGGAACTGGGCCGGTATGACGATGCTGCCCGTTGGTACGAGGTTGCAGAGGTGGCTATGCCGAAATCCCACATCGCGGCAGACAGCGCCTATCGCCGCCTGATTTGCTACCGCTTGCTGCGCAAGACGGATTTCGTGCTCCATGCGAGAAAATACCTGAACACCTACGCCGTGCCCGGCGAGTCAACGGCCTCGCTGCCCTGTGTCGATATGGTGAGGGTCATGTATGCCGACAGGTTGTTGCTTGCCGCCCCGCAAGATGCCTCCGCCCAGTATGAGGCTATCAACTACAATAATCTTTCCGGCCTGTCGGAAAAAGAGCGTGCTGATATCATGTACAAGCGCGCCTGGAGTGCCACTAAGATTGAAAACAACGAAATGCTCGCCCTCAAGGTGCTGGATGATTTCGTGAAACAGTACGGGCAAGATGTCCACCTGCCTGAAGTGCTGGCCATGCGTGGTACCTGCAATCTGCGCGTGGGCAATCAGAAGGCAGCCATGGCTGATTTTGACCGGGTTATCAACGAATTCCCCACCAGCTCATCTGCCCCCACCTGCATGCAGAAGGCCGCCCTCGCTTCATCTGAAGCCAAGGACACGGCGAAGATGATTCACTACTACGAGTTGCTTATCAAGAGCACCAACCGTGCCGTGAAACCCGCTGCCATTGCAGAGGCTCACTATCACATCGCCCGCGCCAAGTCGGAAACCGCTCCCGCCGAGGCCATTCCTCACTATAAGGAGGCAAGCCGTATTAACCCCGAGGGTTATGCCTCCGTTGCCGACCTGTGCCTTGTGCAGTGTTATTATCGACTGGAAGATGTTGCCAACCTGCTTGAGGCGCTCAATACCCTCAAGGCTAACAACATCGACACCTACCGCGCGCTGCCCCCGGATATCCCCCTGTGGTGCGGCTGGAAATGTTTCCAGAACAAGCAGTACCTGAAGGCCGATGAGTTCCTTTCTGATGCCGTGGGCCGCTCCCCCCGCGAGAAGTACAAGGACGCTCAGGGCAATGAGAAAGAACGCGCCGCCGTACAGCCGCTGGTGTGGAAAACCCTTGCCCGTACCCGCCTGGAGCTGCGCCAGTACGAAAGTGGGCTTGAGGCCGCCGAGCATTATGTGAGCATGGAGGACAAAGCCTACCGCAAAGCCGAGGGTATGCGCGATATGGCTCAGCTGCTGATTGGGCTTAACCGCACGGCCGAGGCTCGCAAACTCTGCGAAGAGGCCATTGAAATGGGTATTGACGGCCCTATCAAGTCCTATACCTTCCTGACCCTGGGCGACACCTATTACGCCGAGCGCAACTTCACCGAGGCTGCAAAATACTACGGCCGTACCGCTAACGTGGTGAGCGATAAAGACCTGAAACCCCTCGGACTTTACAAGGTGGCGCACGCTCTGCGCCGCTGCGAGCGCGCCGGTGAAGCCGCTCAGTACGAAGAGTCACTCAAGAAAGAGTTCCCCAACTGGTTGCCGGAGCCCAATACCGGTATCTTCATGAAGATGCACGATAAATAAACGGAACGCTGCGACATGTATTATTCCCGAGGAGAAAACCGCCGCAAGCGTTGGTACAGGCTGCTGAGCATCGGTCAGAAGAAGTTACTGGCCGCTGCGGCAGTGCTGTTCTTTGTTTTCATTGTCGTGTTGACGGTGTTTGTGACCTACGATTGCCGCGCGAACCAGTATAACCTGGAGCACGTGGTACGTGCGGGGAATGACAGTGTGCTCTACGATTGTGACAATGCGCCGCTGGCCTCGCTCTCCGGTGAGACACTCAAGGTCGTACAATGGCAGGATTTGCCGCAAAACCTCGTGAATGCCTTTGTGGCCCGAGAGGATGAATCGTTCTTTGAACACGGCGGTGTGGTGTACTCCTCCGTCATTCGCTCCTTGTTCCGCAACGTGATGTCGCTCAGTTACGAGCAGGGGGCTTCGACCATCACCATGCAGCTTACGCGCAACGTGTTCGAGCTGAGCGAAAAGACGCTGGATCGCAAGCTGCTGGAGGCGCTGCTCGCCCAGCGCATAGAGGACAAGTACGACAAGCAGACGATTTTCACCCAGTACCTCAACCGTATATACTTCGGCAGCAATTGCTACGGAGTGGCGGCGGCTGCAGAGCGATATTTCGGCAAGCATGTTTCGCAGCTGAACCTGGTGGAATGTGCCACACTGGCAGGGCTGGTGCGGGCTCCCTCGCTGTGCAACCCTGTTGCCGATATGGAAAACGCCATGGGGGTGAAGCGTGAAACTCTGGGGCGCATGCTTACCCTCGGTATGATTTCTCAGGAACAGCACGATAACGCCGTAGCTGAACCCATTGTACTTGCTCCTTACGATAGTTCCTCCCGCCCGATTCATTCGTATGCCACCATGTGGGCTCACCGTGAGCTTGATGACCTGCGCGGCGAACTGGGCGAGCATGTGGGCGGAATTTCCGTTGTAAGTAACCTGCACCTCGAACTCCAGAAGCAGGTCGAGATTTCCTCCGAGCAGGCTCTCACCGTCATCGAGCGTTCCGGCAGTTTCCCGGAGCGTTGGCTGCCCTTCCTGCATGAAAACAAGGAGGAGGCTGAGCGACAGCGCAAATTCTTCGAGGAGAAGGTGGTACGCCCCGCCGGTATGAAGGTGCGCGGCACGGACAATGACATGGAGCACTTGCTGCAGTGCAGTGTGCTGGTGGTTGACGCCCGCCGCAACAACAAGGGGCGCGTGCTTGCCATGGTATCCGGCCGCAGCGCGGTGGATGGCCGTGACCGTTGGAACGAAATGTGTACGCCCGGCAATGCGATATCGCCCTTCCTCTATCTCTGTGCCTGTCTGCCCGGCGGAGATGCCGCTCATATCGTTGCCCGCAATGCCGAGGCCACGGGGCGCAATCTGGGTTACGATGTTGTGCATTCTGCTTACGAGAAACTCGGTCTGGGGCTGAAGTTGCCGCCTAAGGAGAAAGCCATGGAGCTGTACAAGGGCGAATTCCCCATGAAGCGCATTGACTTGGCGCGCATTCTCTTCGATATTCAGAATCAAGGGCGTAATTACAGTTTCTGCCTGATTGACCGTGTGTGGAGCAGGGCGGGTAACATGCTCTACTCTTACCAACCCGAGGTTGACGGTGAATATATACGCCGCGAGGGTGCCGGTGCGGTGGTGAAGATTCCGCCCTTCATCGCAAAGGAGAAGGAACCCATCGTGCTGAATGAAACCTTACCCAACAAGGGTGGTAATTTCTGCATGGTTTTCAATGATCGTGGTGTCGCGGTGTTTGTCTGGGTCGGTTTCGATGACCCGGCAGATATGCCCGAGAGTAGCAGAATGAACGCCTTGATGAAGAAAGTGGCCTATTGCCTCGCTCGCGAGTTGCACGCTGCGGCCCGAACTTCGTTGAAAGAGCGCAGCGACAAGCAGAAAAAATCATGACCCCTGACTATAGCTCACAGCTCCGCGCGGCAGTTGCCGCCGCCCGTACTGCCGGGGCGTTCCTGCGCGAGCGCTTTGCTGATGTTAAGCAGGTGAATGCCGAATTGCCGCATGACTTGAAATTGCAGCTCGACCGCGATACGCAACAGCTTATCACCCGCTGCCTGCTGGCCGAGTTCCCGGACTATGCCATACTTGGTGAAGAGGGCGAAACCGGCTCCATGTCTGCCGAGGCTTTATGGATTGTCGACCCGATTGACGGGACGGTGAACTACTTTTACGGAATCCCCATTTTCTGTGTGAGTATAGCCCTGCAGGTTAAGGGGCAAGTAGTCCTCGGCTGTGTGTATGACCCCATGCAGGATGAATGTTTCACCGCCGTGGTCGGCGGGACTGCTCTGCTCAATGGTCGAGCCATACAGGTATCCGCCCGTCAGCGCATGGCTGAAGCTGTGGTGTTTGTGGGGCATGGCTCGCACGATGGCTCCGGAGCCGAGGGCGTGCGACGCTTTGCTCATATATCGTCTCAAGTGCGCAAGGTGCGTATATTGGGCTCGGCAGCGCTGACTCTCTGTTATATTGCGGCCGGGCGTTTCGATGCCTATATTGAAAATCGCATTAACCTGTGGGATTTCGCAGCTGCGCGCGTGATACTGGAATGCGCCGGCGGCAAGCTGGAGTTCACGCCCGAGGCTGCACACGCCCACCGAGGCTCTGTTATTGCGTGGAATGGGCAGTTACCCATCCATGCCGCACTTGAAATGCCACCCCCGCAAGTCTGAGACCCCTTACTATGTCCGCCCCTGTTGAGCAAAAATCCCGCAAGGCCGTCACAACCGCTAACCCTCGCCGCATAGCCTGGCAATGCCTGCAGCGCTGGGAGCAGGGGGGCGTATTTGCCGAAACTCTCATCGCCCGCGAGGCCGCCGCCCTCACCCCACAGAATCGCGCGCTGGTTCAGGCCCTGGTGCTGGGTACACTGCGTAACCTGCGCTGGCTCGACCACATTTGCAAGTCGCTTCGCAAAGGGGCGCTCGAACCTGCTGCCCGTTGGCTGGTGTTACTGGGGCTTTGCCAACTTTTTGTACATCACAAGCCCGACCACGCGGCTGTGAGCGAAACCGTGGCACTGGCACCGCAGCGCCTGCGGGGGCTGACGAATGGCATATTGCGCAATGCTGTCCGCCGTCGGGAGGAGTTCATGGCCGAGCTGGCCGAACTCTCCCCGGGTGTGCGCTACTCGGCTCCGGATTGGCTGGTTCGCCGCTGGTTTGCCGAGTTCGGCGAACAAGAGGCTACGCAAATGCTGGCTTGGAATGTGCAGACCCCGCCTGTTTACGCGCGCATTAACCCCTTGAACCCACCAGAAATCAGTGCCGATTGGCAACCGCTGGACGGCGTGGAGGGCTGGTACAGACTGCCGGCTGGTTTGCCGATAGCAGAGTTGAAGCAGGGGCGTATTTATGTGGCTGACCCCTCCACGCGCCACTGTGTGCGCCTGCTGGCTCCGCGCCCCGGTGAGCGCGTGCTCGATGCCTGCGCTGCCCCCGGCGGCAAATCCTGCGCCATGATTGCGGCTACTTCCGGCAAGATTGACCTGCTGGCCACGGATGCTGAGCAGCACCGCCTGCCGCAGCTGCGCGAGAATCTCCTGCGTGCCGGCGGAGAGAAGGTGGAAGTGATGCTGCACGATTGGTCCCGCCCGTGCCCGCCGGAATGGCAGGGCTGCTTCGACGCTGTGCTGCTCGACGTGCCGTGCAGTAACAGCGGGGTGCTACAGCGCAGGGTCGATGCCCGTTGGCGCCTGCAACCGAATGAGTTTGACCGCCTGGCCGCCCTGCAGCTCCAAATCCTGACCTGTGCAGCCCCGGCTGTGCGCCCCGGCGGACGCCTGGTTTACTCCACCTGTTCGATTGATTATCAGGAAGACCGTGGCGTTGTAGATGCCTTCCTGGCATCATCCCCCGACTTCCGACTGGTGGAAGACTACCTCGCCCTCCCTCACAGGGAGCAGGCCGACGGCGCTTATGCCGCGCTGCTTGAAAGAGTCGCTCGCTGATAAATTCTGAAAAAAAAAGCTGGAATTTGCGCCTGCATTGTCGTATAATACCGCGTGAACCATAGGAATAACTTACAACGATATGATAACTAAAAATCTCACCATCCTGAACAAGCTCGGAATCCATGCCCGACCCGCGGCGCAATTTGTGCGGGTGTCTAGTCGCTTTCAGTGCGATGTGACTGTCGAGAAGGATGATGAAGCCGTTGATGGTAAGAGTATTATGGGTTTGATGATGCTGGCTGTCGGCTGTGGCGCAGACATCAAGGTCATCACGGACGGTCCGGATGAGGCCGAGGCTATGGCAGCTCTGGAGGAGCTTGTTAACAAGAAATTCGGCGAGGAATAACCACGCGGTAGGGCCGGTTTATTTGCTCTACACTCAACTCTCAGCGGCGGGCAATGTTGAACTATCAGGACGGTTTCGAGCGCAGATTGAAAGGTATGCCGGTATCCCCCGGCATTGCCATGGGTGTGTTGCGGGTGGAGGCTCGTGGTTGCCCGTCACCGCCTATCCGCACCATTTTACCCACTGAGCTGGAAAGTGAATGGGCGCGCTTCGAGAGTGCGCTGGCCTGTACGGAAGAAGAACTGCAGTCGCTGCGTGCGCGTGTGGAGCACCTCAGTGGCGCGCAAGAAGCCGCTATTTTTGACGCGCACCTGCTTTTCCTGCGAGACCGCACCATTCTGGCCCGCCTGCGCAAGGAGATGCCGGCGCGCCTGCAGAATATTGATGCCGTGTATTATGCCGTGGTGCAGAACTTCATGGAGGTGATGCGCCATGTGGATGACCCCTATTTGCGCTCTCGCGTGGCGGATATTGAGGATGTGCTCCACCGCGTGCTCAAGAACATGACCTCCGCTCAGCAAGAGCCTCTCTGCGGTGACTGCACCGAGCCCTGCGTGCTTGCCGCTTATGACCTTGCCCCCAGCGACACGGCTGACCTCGACCCGCGCAAGGTGCTCGGCTTCGTGACGGAGGCCGGTTCGGCGGTTTCTCACACGGCGATTCTGGCTCGTTCGCTCGGCATGCCTGCCGTGGTGGGTGTTCCGCACCTGGTCATTGATTCCCGGGTCGGTTCTCAGGCTATTCTCGACGGCTATAACGGCTTGTTGATTCTCAACCCCACGGCGGAAACGCTGCAACACTACCGCGAGCTTCAGGCCGAAAAAGAGCGTGCTTACAAGGCGCTCATCGAGATGAAAGACCTGCCCGCCGTTACTACGGATGGCCGCCGCATACGCCTGGCTGCCAACGTGGAGTTCGCGCACGAGTACGGCGCTATCAAGCGTGCCGGTGCCGAGGGCGTGGGCCTGTACCGCACGGAGTTTTTCCTGCTTGGCTGCGGTAGCCTGCCTGATGAAGAGGCCCAGTACCGCCACTACCGCGACCTGGTGGAAAGCTGCGCGCCCGAGGAGGTCATTTTCCGCACCCTTGATTCCGGCGGTGACAAGTTGCCGTTTGAGGTGCTGGAGGAAAAAGAAGACAACCCATTCCTCGGTTGGCGCGGAATTCGTGTATCGCTGAGCAGGGTAGAGATTTTCAAGGAACAACTGCGCGCCATTCTGCGAGCCTCCGCCCATGGCAAGGTAGGCGTCATGTTCCCCATGGTATCGGGTATCACCGAGGTGAAAGATGTACACGCCCTGCTGGATGAATGCCGTGCCGAGCTCCGCGAGCGTGGCCAGAGCTATGATGAACACATGCGCGTGGGGATTATGATTGAGGTGCCCAGCGCGGCCATGATGGCCGATGTACTCGCCCGCCACGTAGATTTCTTCTCGTTGGGTACCAATGACCTCACGCAGTATACCATAGCTGTCGACCGCGTGAATTTCCGCGTGGCCAACATGTTCCGCCCCACTCACCCCGGCGTGGTACGCCTCATGCGCCATACCATAGCTGCCGGCATTCCCACTGCTGTTTGCGGTGAAATGGGCGGCGACATCAATCTCGTTCCTCTGCTTGTCGGCCTGGGCGTGGCTGAACTTTCCGTCGGTGCGCACCTGCTGCCGCTCGTGCGCTACGCCATTCGCCACCTGAACTATGAGGAATGTCGGCAGATGGCTGAGCTCGCCCTGCAGGCGGAGGATAGCTACACTATCCGCAACTATTCATCCGACCTCGCGCGCAAATCCTACCCGGATTTGTTCAATTAAACCCTATGTCAATTCTTGCTGCTTAACTGGCTGAGCAGTTGCAGCACAACTCGCCCGGTTTCGGCGAGGGAGTCGGGGCAGATGCGGCTCATGTCATCTTTCACCGTGTGCCACCAGCCGCCGCGGGTGAAGTCGCAGATGAGATTGAGCGAGTCGACCCCCGCTTGTACAAAGGGGGTGTGATCATCAAAGTAGGAGCCGGGGTGTAAATTCCAGCGCCGCTCGGGGAGCTTCAGTGCGTCAATGGCCTTTTCGTACTCCTCAAGCATGTCCTCAGAAGTGTCGGGCAGGGGAACGGCAATGCGCTTGTTGCGCCCGCCCACCATGTCGAGGTTGATTTGGTAGCGCGGCAGCTCATGATGGGCACGGCGCATGACTTCGTAGCGCGAGCCGTACAGGCCGTCCCGTTCCGTCATGCGGGGAGCAAAGGATTCCTCGCCATCGAAGAAAATCAGTTCTACGGCCTCGGCCTGCGCGGCGGATACACCCGGCAGCACGCGTGCCAGTTCCAGCATGGCGGCAGCGGCGCTTGCGCCGTCATCTGCACCGATGAATTGCGGGCTGATACCGATTTTGGTGTCGATATGGCAGGTGACGATGATGGGGCGTGTGCCTGTGGTGTTACCGTAAGTGGCGTGCAGGTTGGTCATCTGCACGCCGTTGGTCAGTTTGAAACTGCGTGGCGTGACCTGCCAGCCTGCTTTTTGTAGTTGAGCGGTGAGGTATTGCAGCTGTGCGGCGTAGGCAGGGGAGCCGCTGGGGCGTGGCCCCAGCTTGCAGAGAGCTTCGCAGTGCAGGTAGGCATTCGCCCCGCTGAAC
Organism: Akkermansia sp.; assembly: GCA_045646325.1. GTDB lineage: Bacteria > Verrucomicrobiota > Verrucomicrobiia > Verrucomicrobiales > Akkermansiaceae > Akkermansia. Next base: position 127,481 of record JAZRKM010000046.1, read on the forward strand.
TCTGCGCCTTGCTCCCACTGCAGGTTCGCGCTGATGGGGGCGGTGGGGGCCTGCGCAGGGGCGGAATCTTCACCGCAACCGCAGAGCAAAAGGGCAGGGATGAGGAGCAGGGCTCTTGCCATATTACAGCGGCGCATTCACGCCGAAGAGTTGCAGAATTCGCACCAGCTCATCGCGCCCGGTGTAGTTGATTTCGATGGTGCCGTTGCTCTTGCCCTTCAGGGATATGTTGACCCGTGTGCCGAAATCGTGTGAGAGCTGCTGGCAGACGGACTCGTAGGCAGCGGGCAGGGTCTTGCCGACGATAGCCGGTCGGCTCGGGTCGGGGGTGAGAATGTCCTTGACCAACTGCTCGGTCTGGCGGACGGTGAGCCCCTGCTTGGCAATGCGTGTGGCGGCGGCTGATTGCTGAGCGGCATCTTTGAGCTGCAGCAGCACCTTGGCGTGACCTACGCTGATATCACCCTTTTCGAGCAGCTCGCGCGCAGTGGCGGACAGCTCGAGCAGGCGCACCATGTTGGCAACCACGGCGCGGGATTTGCCGACGTGCTGGGCGATGACCTCCTGCTTCATGCCGAAGCGGGTCTGCAGCAACTTGTACTGCTCTGCCTCTTCAAGCGGGGTAAGGTCTTCTCGCTGCAGGTTTTCGATGAGGGCTAACTCCGCCACTTCGCGGTCGGTAGCTTCCATCATCACCACCTTGACTTCGCTCTGACCCAGCTTGCGTACCGCGCGTAAACGGCGCTCGCCGGCAATGAGTTCAAACTTGCCGTTCACCTTACGCACAACCAGCGGCTGTACCAGTCCGCGCTCCCTGATGGAGTCTGCCAGCTCACCTATCTGTTCTTCATGGAAGACGCGGCGGGGCTGGAACGGTGAGGGTTCAATGTCCTCTACCTTAACCAGTAATACTTTGCTTTCATCCACAGCGCTTTCGGCCGCAGCCGCTGCGCGTGCTTCGTTTTTCCTGATAAGAGCCCCTAAACCTTTCCCTAATGCTTGCCGTGACATAATCCGTGGCAGCATTCTACCTTATTCGCGCTCGTTTTGCAACCTCTTTTTGTGACTTTCGTATAAAGCAGAAAACGAGCCCGCAGTGTGACGGGCTCGTTTTCTGTTTGTCTTTGAAAGAGAATAGAATGCGCTTCTGTATTATTGCTCCGGAGCGGAGAATGATACATTGAAGGCTTTTTCCGGCTGGTTCTTCCAAGCCGTGCGGAGCATCGTGCCGCTCATGCAGCCCTGGGCATTGAACTTCAGCTGCATGATACCATCGTTCGAGGTGTATACCTCGGTGGTGGGCTTGTCCTCCTGGTAGTAACCATCGTAAATGGTGATGCTTACCTTGCTGGTGCCATCCTCACCCTTGGTGAATTCGCAGCGGCCGTGTACGTCCATGCTGGCATCGGGAAGCTCGGTATCATACAGACGCCCGACAAACTGCAGGGAGTCCTCGTACTTGTGCAAATCGCCGACTTCGAGGGTAAACTTGCCGAACTGGGTATCGCGCACCCACTCGCCGCTGAATTTCTTACCGGTGGCGATGGTGTTAATGCAGTGGTTAATCCACTGTTCCTTTTCGGCAGCGGCGGCTGTAGCCTCCTCAGCAGTCTTGCGGTCAGCCTCGGCTTTGGCGGCGTTGTATTCCGTCCACTTAGCGCGGGCTTCTTCTTCTCGGGACTTGATGTAGGGGGCGGCGGCGGCCTCAAAAGCCTCAATCTTGCTGCGGATTTCCTGCTTGCGCGTCTCCTCGAAATCAGGTGTCATCAGCGCAGAGCCTTCGGGAAGGCCGCCGGCGGGGGTGCCGATATCTGCCTGGGGCAGGTTTTCAATCTGCACGCTGACTTCGGTGTACTCCTTGCCGTTGGCGGTTTCGTTGACCTTCATGGTGGCGGTCACATCATAGCCGGTGCCGGCCTGAAGGGAGACAGCGTAAACGGAAGATTCAGCGAGGTCTTTCAGTTCGTTCGCCAGCTGCTGAAGATTCTCGGGCAGCGGGCGGGCGGCCTTGTCTTCATCGGTAATGGCATCGGTCGGGGCACCGACTTGCAGCAGGTAGAGCGAGTTCGGCTGCATGGCACGGTTGGCGCTGGCATTCATGGCCTTGCGCTCTTCGTTGAAAGCTGCCGGTGCATTTTCGCTGCGGTACAAATCTTCTTTGACCGTGAGGCGAACCTTTGCCGTGAGCAGGGTGGAACCATCTGTCCCAATCTCCGTCTCCATGGAGGTCAGCGCGGGGGAGAGCCACGGGTAAGCCGTCAGCTGGGTTTCAACCGCTGCCAGAATATCCTCCGGCTTATGCGGTACCTGCTCAGGTGCCTGAACCGGCTGTTGCTGAGTGACGGTATCCGTTGTGTTTGAAGAATTCGGAGTGGCAGGCTTATCATCGCAAGCCGTCATGATGACGGTTGCTGCGGTAAACAAGGCTGTGTGGATGAGACGCGTTTTCATTGCTGGAATTGCTGCTTTGACGGCTGTATTCAGTCCTGCGTAGGAACATTGTGCACTATTTTGAGTGCTTTGTCAAGCTCTCTGCGCGACAGAAATGTATATATAGCCTGCCTGTGTTACTTGCTGTTGTTGTTATCGTCTGAATTTTTAGCTTTGAGGAACCCCCACTCTGCCAGGCTGGGGAAAGAGGGCATGGCAACGGTACCCAATCTGGCGCGCAGCAGGAACCAGAGCTTGCGGAAATTGTTCACGCTGTAGCGCCGTTCGAAAACGCGGTACTCGTCATCCTGCATCTTGATGAGGATGGTGTGGTAAATGAGGCTCATAGCCTGCGCGGGAATGAGGGCATTGCGGTCTTCCACGGAGAGCTGCTGGTAAAGGCTTTCGGCATCGCCGAAGAATTTTTCCGCAAGAGCGGCTTCGTATGCCAGCAGCTGGCGCATGCGGTAGTTGTAGCGCTGCTCGCGGATGTCTTCGCGGCTCACGCCGAACAGTTCCATATCATCCGCCGGCAGGTAAAAACGGTTATATTTACGGCAATCTTCGGCCACATCGCGCAGAATATTGACTAACTGCAGGGCGTAGCCGAGCGCTATGGCGTACTCCTTCGCCGCGGGGGAGGCCCCCATAACCGTGGCGCTGGTAATACCCACACAGGCGGCCACTTTGTAGGCATAGGCCAGCAGCTCCTCGCGGTTTTTCGGTTGCACGGGGCAGATATCGCCTCGGCAGCCGTCTATCAACTCCATCATGGGGCTGATGTCGAGTTGCAGGCTGCTGACGAGTTTCTGCACCTCGTCTTCAATTCCGGCGGAAGGGGTGACTTTCAGGGAGATGATATCGGCCCAGCGGTCGAGGGCGGAGTGGCGCTCCTGTTCGCTCATGCCGGGTTCGTCCACAATGTCGTCGATAATTCGGCAGAAGGCATAAAATTGGGCCATGCGCATGCGTTTTTCCGCCGGCAGGTCCATGAGAGTAAAGGCCAGGTTTGACTTGGCGTTGCGTGTGATGGAGTCTGATTCAGACATGGTCAGTGAGAGTGAGCAGGAGAGAAAGAGAACCCGGGCAATCAGTCAATGCTGCCCCAGTGCCCGGTGAATGGCCAGAGGGTGATGAAGGCCGGCCCGAGAATATTGAACTGGTGTACCGGCCCCCAGTAGCGGGAGTCTTTGGAGTTGACGGTATTGTCGCCCAGTGCCAGATATTCGTTGAGGTTGGGAGTGGCCGGCGTGTATTTGAGGGTGATGGGGTTACCCTCGGTCATGTAGGCCTGGTAATACACGGAGGCATCGCGGTAGCGGTTGAGAGCATTGTAACCGGTGCTGTTGTGGGGGGCGGCGCAGGCTGCCACGCGGCAAATACCGGGTTCTGTGGCACGTTGCCCGTTGATTTCGAGGTAGGGCTGGGCAATGTTCACCTTGTCGCCGGGCAGGGCGCACAGGCGCTTAATGTAGTTGCTGGCTTTGCTTTGATCGGGCATGCCGGCGGGCACATCGGTATTGATACCACGCGTGTCGAAAACGAAGGTTTCGCCGCGGCGGGGGCTGCGGAAGTGGTAAGCCATGCGGTTGACAACCACCATGTCGCCGGCATCGACCCGGCCACGCAGCACGACTTCACCCGGCATGAGGTTGCGGCCGAGTTTGCCGTTCTGGCTCAGGTATTCGCCCACGGCACCCTGTGCGCAGGGTACGGTAGCCTGACTGCCATCGCTGAACCGTATGCGGGTTCGTGTGAAGAGGGGGAGGAAGGCCGGGTAGCGCTCTGTGGTCAGGTTCACGATGGCCTTGCTGTTTTCGGCCACGACTTCGCAGTAGCTGCTGCCCAGAGTGAGGGTCTGCCACCAGCGAACCGGGGCGGCAGGCAGCTGCTCACCTTCGGCCAGCGGGTGAATGATGATGCCGTTGAGCGTGGGCTGCATCGAGCCGGTCGGAATACGGAACGGCTGGGCGTAGTACGTGCGTATGCCCAGGAAGATGACCATAATGACGAAGAATGACTCTACCGTCTCGGCCAAGGCGTTGCGCTTGTAGCCGCGCAGGCTTTCGCTGAGTGTTTCAATCTCGGCCGTTACAACCTCCGTTTCGGCCTTGCGCCAGCGGAGCAGGGCTTTGTTGAGGCGCCCCCGCAGGTCGAGCAACTGCTCGCGGCGCTCATCTGTAATATGGGGCTTGTGGTAATTGTAGTAGCGGGTCAGGGCATTTCTGGCCTCCACCCCTTTGCGGCGCCAGCCCGGGGTGAACCAAGCCAGCACACTGTCGGCAATCCAGTTAACTGTTGTGAGTATATGGCGCATGATTACTTGTTGTTGTCATTCTACCCGAATTGCGCAGAAAGTGAAGCCAAAAATTCGCCATGCAGTATTTACTGCTGCACGGTTTGTGCGGCAGCGGCGGGCTCAGGCTCGTCCGCGCTGAACTCCAGACCGGTGAAGATGAGAATCAGCATCACAATGGCGGCACCAATGCGATACCAGCCGAATATACTGAGACTGTGGCGATTGAGGTACCCTACCATCCACTTGACAGCGATAACGGCGCTCAGCCAGGCAGTGGCGGTTCCTACCACCAGCGGCAGCCAGCCAATCGTGCTGAGCATTTCACCGCCATGTTTCCAGGCATCGTGTACGGTTGCAGCTCCCAGCGTGAGCAGTCCCAGCAGGAAACTGAATTCAACCGCCGCGGCAACGCTCAGCCCGGCAAAGAGGCCGCCCAGCATGGTCATCAGACTGCGGCTCACACCGGGGCACATGGCAATGCTCTGCATAAAGCCCACTTTCAGAGCGCCGCGCCAGGTGAGTTCATCCAGCGATTGCCCGGCAAACTCCTTGCCGCTCTTCTTGCGGGCGCGTACAAAGAGAAGAATCACGATGCCGCCGAGTGCCCAGGTTGTGGTGACGGTGGGGGCGTTGAACAGCACGCTCTTAATAAAATCGTTGAACAGTAGCCCCAGCACCAGCGCGGGCATGAATGCGACGATGATGTTCACCAGAATTCGCGCACCGACAGGGTAGCGCTCCTCAGGTGTGGCATCTGCCCTGAACATGTTTTTTGCCGCCTGCAGGGTGCCGAGCGTCATTTGCTTCACTCGGCTGTAATAGAGCCCGAGCACGGCGATGATGGCACCACTCTGTATGCAGATATGGAAGGCTTTCATGGCCTCGGAATCCGGTAATCCCAGCAGATACTGTGCTATAATGAGGTGACCGGTGGAGCTGACCGGCAGATATTCTGTCAGGCCTTCAACTATGCCCAGAATGATGGAGTCAAGAATCGTCATGTCGGCAATCCCTGTACCTTATTTCGACGAAAAGGTCAATCAAAAAACGGAATTATCCCCGCTTTTTGACGGAAAAATAAAAAAAGGATTGAAGCCCGGCGAAAAATCTGCTATGAATAGTGGCGTATTTCAGCGTTCGCTAAATTTTCACTATATGAAGACATTTTCCAGAAAGCAGGACAGAGGCTTTACTCTGATAGAGTTGATGGTGGTTATGGCCATTATTGGTTTGTTGATGACGATGTCTGCCAATGTGTTGCGTGATGCCGGCAAGGGCCGCGGTCTTGATTCGGGTGTTGATATGCTTGAAACAATGGTGCGCGAGGCCCGTGCCACTGCTCAGGGAAATGACTGTTACACACGTCTCATCATCGCTAAGGATGAAGATGATAAGAGTATGGACACCCGCCACCTGCGCTACATGACCGTGCAGATGAAGCGCAAGACTGAAAACACCCGCGGTACCTACGATGGTACGGATATTGAGGGTGACGGCGTGTGGGTTTCCACCTCTGCCGGTGTGCTGCTGCCCCCGGGCGTGTTCTTCAGTCCCACCTACAGTACCACGCTGAAGTGGATGGATCATGCCGGCGGTGACATGTTGGGGCAGGAGGTTACCCGCCTGGCCGGTAAAGGGCAGACGGCTGTTTATTACATCGAGTTCGATGAAAAGGGCCGCTACGTCACCCCGCAGTCCGACCCCCTCAATGCCCCGCCCGCTCAGCGCCTGGTGGTTATCAGCGGCCGTCCCGGAACCGGTAATCGCGCAAAAGATGGTGTCATACCCACGGATTTTGATTCTCAGCGTCGACCGGCTGCTGCCCAGGGGATTGTTATCTGGCCCTCCGGTGACATCGGCAAGCTGCGCACAACTCGCCAGGTGTATGGTGAAGAGGATTGATTTTAAGAACTTATATTTCAGAACATGAAGAAGCAAATCATGAGCCGCCGCGGCGGTTTCACGTTGATGGAAACACTGCTGGCCGTTGCGTTGGTCGGCGTGCTCGTCTCTATTTTCCTTACTGTTTTTGTGCCGGCACGCGGTATGGTGCAGCAGGCTCTCACCCGACAGGAGGCCGAGCGTATCACCGGGGTTCTGCGTGCTGAGCTGGGTACCATCCGCCCCAACGAACGCGCTGAGGCAAAGGCAAAGACCTCTTCCGACGGTAAGTATCTCACCCCGTTCGACAAGGGCTTCTACTGGCTGCAGAAGAGCAAGCGCCCCTCTACTTCCATTGTGATTTTCTCTTACCGGGCGGATACCACCAAACCGCAGCGTGCCGATGGTACTTTCCCGGCCGTCAAGGCGGCCAAAGCTGTGCCCGGGCGCAATTCTCAGCTGGTGACCATTGCCTGCCCCATGGATGACAGCCTGCATAAGAATGACATCAAAGAGGCTGTCGGTCCTGTGTTTGTTGTGAAGATGAGCCAGCTTGTCGACAAGAATGACGGCACTTTCGAGATTTCGCCCAACCCGGGCGTCATCGCTCAGGCCAACCGCCCCGAAGAGTATTTCTCGGAGAGGGAAAATGGGAATTCCTACGGCGGTGCCGTGTTCTTCAGGGCTGATTTCTACCAGATGCTGCCGCCCAACCCCGCCCGCTATCGCGACCGCAACTGGCGCCGCATGGGCAGCCCGCTTTTCTCTGCCAATATGTCTTTCCACCGCTAACCTTTCCCTTTCTCTCACTACATGAAGACGACTACACACACAGGCCACCGCGGTTTCACGCTGGTGGAACTCATCGTGGCCATGGCTATTACAGCCGGTCTGGTGCTGATTATTATGCAGCTCACCAACAAGGGTGTTGATTTGTGGAAAAAGGTGCAGGAAGATGTGAGCACCAGCACCAGCGGTCGCGTAGCCCTGCAGACCATGGCTCATGACCTCGAATCGTTCCAGATGAAGGGGAACAACAAGTACGAGTGGCTCTTCTCCAAAACGGAGCAGGCTCACCAGGGCGGCAAACTGCCCAAGGGGCTGAAGATTCCCCGCTCGGTTCAGCTGGTGTTCTTCTCCTGTGCGCCTGACCGTAACCCGGCCGTGAGCAGCAGCACCTCCCTGCGCAGCAATTACCGCTCGGCACGCGCTCACAATATGGAGACACAGGGCGATGTCAATGCCATCGGCTACCGCCTGATGTACCGTGACCAGGTGCTCAATGTCGACGCCAGCGACAAGGAAAAAGGCATTTTCCCCATTTTCTCTCTCTACCGTCTCGTTATCCCTCCGCGTGAGAGTTTCGACAACCTCATGTGTCAGGAGCGTCTGGAGCAAGCCTATGTGCCCTATGAGAAGGATGAGAAAAATAATTTCCTCTGCGAGAACATTGTTGAGCTGAGCCTCATCTTCAATATCGAGTATGTGAGCGAAGAGGCCGACGCCAAGTCGGGACGTGTGGCTTACGAGAGCGTGAGTGTTCCCGTGATTTCGTCCACCGGTTCTTCGATGAATAAGTCGATATCGGTCTGTGGTGACAAAATCGTGGCCGGCACGGCAACCTATCGCAATGCCCGCATTGTCTCCGCTACCATGTCCATCACCGTATTGACGGATGAAGGCGTGAACCTCGTGGAGCAGGTGCGCCAGAAACGCCGCCGCGCCCCCAAGCCGGACGATTTCTTCCGCAGCTATACGCGTTCGTTCTCCAGCACCGTTCTGCTGCCCCAGCCTATGTGAGGAATTGCTCTGCGCTTACCATGAGTTTTGATATGCAACAAAACGTGCCTGATGCTCTGCTCCCGCAGGTCATCAGGCTTTGGTGTGACCCCGTCTTGCGCACGGGCTATGAGAATATGGCTGCGGACGAGTTGCTCAGCCGCCGCCCGGAGGCATGGTTGCGCGTCTATGGCTGGGCGAAGCCGGCGGTGAGCTTCGGGTATTTCGACACAACGGCCGTTGCGGCCTCCATATTTCCCGGTGAGGGGATTGAGTATATACGTCGCTGGACCGGCGGCGGTATTGTGGACCACCGCAAGGGCTATACTTACACCGTGACCTTGCCCGCACAGGATGGGGTGGTGTACCCGCCCGCCGATAAGCTGTATAAGTGGATTCACGGCGCACTGGCCGTGGCATTGCAGGCGGGTGGTGTGGAATGCTCGTTGCTGGTGGAAGATGCGCCGGATGGCGGTCGCGCCTGCTGGGCAAGCCCGGTTGCCAGCGATATTGTTGACTCGCAAGGTCAGAAACTGGCGGGTGCCGGTCAGCGCCGTTATCGTGGTGCCGTCTTGCACCAGGGGTTGATTCAGGAGTGCGAGCCGGCCGATGGTTGGCAGCAGGCTCTTGCCCATGCGCTGGCGCCGGTGGTGGAAGAAGTGCAGGGGGCTGAACCCTACCCGGGCTTTGAGGCTGAGCTTGCCGAGCTCTGCCGCACCAAGTATTGCACCGCTGCCTGGAACGATGAAAGCCACGGGCGGCGGAAACCGACTAATTCATGAGTGACGATGCTAACAGGTGGCGATTGAATGTCGCCGCGGTGATTATGGATTCGGCCGGCAATCTGTTGCTGGCACGCAAGAGTATCGAGAGCAAGCATTTGCATTTCCCACAGGGCGGCGTGCACGGGGGCGAGACCTACGAGCACGCTGTTGTTCGTGAGGTAGAGGAAGAAGTCGGGCTGCCCCGCTCCGAATACAATATCGTAGCCCGCTGGGGTGGCTTGCGTTATTTCTACCGCGAAAAGAACCGCAAGAGCGATGACTGGGATGGCCAGCAGCAGACTTGGTTCCTCATGCTCTGCCATGGCGAAAAACCTGAGACGGATTGCACCTACAGCTCGGAGTTTGAGCAGGTTACCTGGGTGCCCTACAAGCAGGTTAAGCCGGAGATGTTTGTCTCCTTCAAGCGCGAGGTAGTCATGCGCGTGCTGGGGCATTTCCTGCCCCCGGGCAGCACGCCCATTCATAAGCACCTGGCTAAGCTGGATATGACGGTGGCGTATCGCTATCGCCCTGACCGCCCCCACCCGCCCTCGGAGGACCGCAGTTTCTTCGCCGGGGGCAAAGACGAAATGGTGGCTACGATGGAAGAGCTCAACATGCGCATGATGCATGCTCAGCGTCGGCTCGATTACCTGTACCGCAAGGAGAAAACGCCGCCGCTGCGTATGTTGGTGCTTATTTGCGGCTCGCCCGGCAGTAACCGCAAGAGCTGCCTGCGCCGTATTGCCTCTTGCTGCGACCCCTTGCTCACTCGCGCTTTCCGCCCTGAGTGGCAGCCCGAGGAGTATGATATGGTGGCGCTGCAGCAGTACCCTGCCGAGAGTGAAATCCGCCTGATGTGCCGCCGCATGCAGGACCGTAATTTTGACCCGAAACTCATCGACAAGCATGAGATGGAGCTGGCCGGCAGTGGTGTGCGCCTGCTGCACTTCCACCTGCACCCCCCGGGCGGCACCTTCCAGGAGCCGGACACGATGTTGCCCTGTTATTACGTTCCGTGTGAGAAAAAGTGGTACCGCGACTTCGTTATTACTAATATCTTGGTTGAAACTCTCGAAAAATTGCTGGCAGAGTCAGAAAAAATACTCGCCATGCGGGGTTGATGGTGCTATAGTGTGTGCATGAAACGAACTCTGGTCAAACATGCGCTGGCCAGCGATGCCGCGCTGGATTCAATTCTCGTACAGGGCTGGGTGCGCACCCGCCGCGATTCCAAGGCTTTCTCCTTCCTTGAGGTGAACGATGGTACCAGTCTGGCCTCCATTCAGGTCATAGCTGATGCCGGTATACCCGGTTACGAGAATATCGGCAAGATGACCACCGGCGCCTCCGTCTCGGTTGAAGGGCGCCTGGTTGAGAGCCCCGGCAAGCAAAAGTGGGAAATTCAGGCCACTTCTATCACCCTGGTCGGCACTTCGCCGGAGAATTACCCCTTGCAGAAGAAAGGCCACTCGCCCGAGTTCCTGCGCACGATTGCTCACCTTCGCCCCCGCACAAACTTATTCGGCGCCATTTTCCGTACGCGCTCCCGCATTGCCCGCGCCGTACACCGCTTCTTTATGGAGCGTGATTTCTTCTGGGTACACACGCCTATCATCACGGCCTCCGACTGCGAAGGTGCAGGCGAGATGTTCCATGTCACGACCCTCGACCCCCTGGCTGAGAATAAGAGCTACGAGCGCGATTTCTTCGGCAAACCGGCCAGTCTTACCGTTTCCGGTCAGCTCGAAGGTGAAACTTTCGCCTGCGCCCTGAGCAATATCTACACCTTCGGCCCCACCTTCCGCGCAGAAAACAGTAACACCTCCCGCCACGCCGCGGAGTTCTGGATGATTGAGCCCGAGGTCGCCTTCTGCGATATTTATGGCGATATGGACCTGGCAGAGGCTTTCATCCGCCACATTGCCGACACGATGCTGGCAGACGATAGCGGCGATTTCGAATTCTTCTGCAAGTTTGTGGATAAGGGGTTGCGTGCCCGTCTGGAGGCCGTGAGCAACAAGCCTTTCGTGCGCTGCTCGTATACCGAGGCTATTGACATCATGCTGGCCAGCGGCGAGAAGTTCGAGTACCCGCCCTACTGGGGTATGGATTTGCAGAGCGAGCATGAGCGTTTCCTCACCGAGCGCCACTTCAAGTGCCCTGTCATCGTGTACAATTACCCCAAGGAAATCAAGCCTTTCTACATGCGACTCAACGATGACGGCAAGACCGTTACCGCCATGGATGTGCTGGTACCCGGTATCGGCGAAATCATCGGCGGCAGCCAGCGTGAGGACCGTCTCGATGTGCTTGAGGGGAATATAGCCCGCCTGGGTATGGATGCTGAGGCATATTACTGGTACAATGACCTGCGCCGCTATGGCAGTGTGCCGCACGCCGGCTTCGGTGTCGGCTTCGAGCGCCTCATCATGTTCGTGACCGGCGTGCAGAATATCCGCGACGTCCTGCCTTATCCCCGCACTCCCCGTAACTGCGAATTCTGATTTTAACCCTCTTATCCGTTTTTTTAGCTTGTCATCCGATGGTAAGCATGATAATATCCACTAAGTAACGTTATGAATATCCAACCGAAATTCACACCCGTGCTCGATCCGGACTTCATTGCTCCGGTGCTTTGGAACAAGGCTTTTGAGGACAAGGTCGCTGCCGACCCCGCCTCTCAGCCTATCGACATCGCTCTCACCCGTATGGATGGTACCTGTTTCCGCTGGAGCGGCAAGGTGCTCCCCTCGAGCGAGGAGAACGATGCTCTCAACAACCTCTACATCGAGCGTATCGTTAAGTTCCTTCTCTGGATGAAGGGCGGCTGCACCATCATGGTGGCCGGTGCTGACAAGATTGCCGACATGCTGGCTGCTACTTACTGCGCCGGTGGTGCTCGTGAGTTCGATTGGGACTTCATCGGCAAGAAGATTTATGACCAGCCCATTCAGGTGGTCAAGGTAGCTTGCCCCTGCGAGCTGCCCGCTGAGAACTCCACCTCTGTTTCCCTTGGCCGCAATCTTGATGGCTACCGCATTGGTTTCGACCTCGGTGGTTCTGACCGTAAGTGCGCCGCTGTGGTGAACGGTGAGGTTGTGTACTCCGAAGAGGTGGTTTGGGACCCCTATCACCAGACCGACCCCATGTACCAGCTTGAGGGCGTGGATGATTCTCTGCTGCGCGCCGCCAAGCACCTGCCGCAGGTGGACGCCATCGGTGGTTCCGCTGCCGGCGTGTACGTGAACAGCGAACCCCGCGTGGGCTCCCTCTTCCGTGGTATTTCTCAGGAGGACTTCGTGAACGTCATCCGCCCCATGTTCAGCACGCTCAAGGATCGCTGGAGCGAGCGCATGGGTAAGGAGGTTCCCTTCGAAGTGGTGAACGACGGTGAGGTGACCGCTCTGGCCGGTGCCATGGGCATGAATGATGATGCCGTGCTCGGCATTGCCATGGGTACCTCTCTCGCTGCCGGTTATGTTGACCCCGAGGGTCACATCATGCCCTGGCTCAACGAGCTCGCCTTCGTACCCGTTGACTATCAGGAGGACGGCGGCGTGGACGAGTGGTCCAAGGACAAGGGCGTGGGTGCCATGTACTTCTCCCAGCAGGCTGTAGCCCGTCTGGCTCCCCGTGCCGGTTTCGACTTCGGCAGCATGCCTTACCCCGAGCAGCTCAAGAAGGTGCAGGCCGCCATGGCTGAGGGTGATGACCGTGCCCGCAAGATTTACGAGACCATCGGCGTGGAGTTCGGTTACACCATCGCTTACTTCTCGAAGTTCTATGCACTTCGCAACCTGCTGTTCCTGGGCCGTGTTGCCACGGGTGACGGCGGCCAGCTCATCATCGACAAGGCCAACGAGGTGCTCAAGGGCGAGTTCCCCGAGCTTGCCATCACGCTCTGCGTGCCCGATGAGAAGACCAAGCGCCACGGCCAGGCCGTAGCCGCTGCTTCTCTGCCCAAGCTGGGCTAATCCCATCAATTGACTGAAGCCGGGTAGCGTGCGTAAGTGCCTGCCCGGCTTTTTTAATGTTGGCGGTTTTCCATTCTCCACTCATTCTCTCCAGATAATGGCTGAAAACACGGTTGAAATTTGGCAGTGCCCGGTATGTGGCGCGCAGCTCGATATCACGGATGTGGGCTTTTACACGCCGGTTACCTGTCCGGGGTGTAACTTGGTCGACTATGTGCACACCGTGATATCGGGCTGCCGCGTGGAGGGGGTGCTCGGCATAGGCGGCATGAGCGTAGTGCTCCGTGCGCGTGACCTCGTGCTCAACCGCAGTGTCGCCATCAAATTGCTCAACGACACCTACCGCAACCAGCCGGAGCGCGTGGCCAGATTTGAGAATGAATCTGCCATGATGGCGAAGGTACGCCATGAAAATGTGGTATCCGTGTATTTTGCCGGGCGGGCCAGGGGTCAATTCTACATCGCCATGGAGATGGTGGATGGCCGTGACCTGGAAACCGTGGTCAGCGAGAGCGGCCCGCTTGCCCCGTTGACGGCTGTGGAGTACACCATTCAGGCTGTTGCAGGGTTGCAGACGGCGCACAACGCCGGATTGTTGCACCGCGACATGAAACCCGGCAACATCATTATTGATTCCGAGGGCTGTGCCAAGGTGCTTGATTTCGGTCTGGCTCTCGCTCAGCAGCAGGAGGATACGGAGGAAATCATCTGGGCAACCCCGTATTACGTACCCCCTGAAACCCTGGAGCGCGGTGAGGAAGATGCTCGAACCGATATTTACGCGCTCGGCATGACCCTGCGATTCCTGCTCACGGGCATCGGTGATTTCGGCGAACCTACCGCCTCGATTCATGAATTGCTCCGCCGTAAGCAGCGACTGGCCCCCTTTGCAGAATGTATGTCGGGGGCGAACGAGAGCCTGTGCGACCTCGTGGACCACATGACGGCCTATGAGCCGGCCAATCGCCCGGCGAATTATTCCGACTTGCTGGCTGAACTGACTGCGGTGCGAGCCGCTTTGCTTAGCGATGAAGAGGAACGCAGCCCTGAAAAACGCCGCGCTTTCCTTCACCGCTCCTTGAAGTATGCCGGTATCACCCTCGCGACCTCCTTGGTTGTAGCCGCGTTGGCGGCATATTTCGCCACACCCGGCCCGCAGCAGCAGTACCTCACCCCGCCGGCTTATTCCGTAACGGAGGAACTGAGCCTGGCGGAAGAAGCACTGCTGGCGAATGATTATGCGCGCGCTCACGAGCTCTTCTCCCTCATGGCCAATGCGGAGCATGACCCTGCGCTGGCGGCCTGGTCAGCCCTGCATGCCGCCCTGCTGGCGGATATGCTCAACCTGCCCACCGCGCCCGATGAATTTCAGCATTTCGTCTCCATGTCCGAACGCAGCGAAGGCTGCGCGGCTGCGCGGCATCTGTACCCCGACTTCAATCGCCTGGCAAAGAGCGTGAAGACGGATAGTTTTGCCTCCCCCTACCTGAAATCTCTCTACCTCCTTCATCATTCGGTGACGAGTTTCATGATGAACGCGACGGATAAGGCTGAACAACTCGTGGCCGAGGCTCTCGCCGCCCGTGGCGTACTTGCCGCCCCCTACGCTCAGTTCTTCACCGCGTATGAGAGCTATGCCCGCAGTTGTGCCGGTGGGGCTATTAAAATCCGGCAGGCTCAGGCCCGCCGTGAACTCAGTGCTCACCGCATTGGCGAGGCACGCAGTCGGCTTAATTCCCTGCGCAGCATTCCGAAGCTCGAGGACAGCCTGCGCGCAGAAGTGGCGGTCATGCTCGAAGTTTGCGATGTTGCCGAGCCCGCCTTTGCCATGCTCAGTCGCCGCTGTGGCACGAATTACACGCCCGGTTGCTCGCCGGAAGAGGTGAGAGCCCTTGCTGCCACCCTGAATCACGGTGAGCTCGCGGGAGAGCTTGCCACCCTTTGCTACCTGCTGTGCGGGGATTATCAAGCCGCGCAGGCCGCGAATCCCTACAGCTCTCAGCCGCAGTCTCAGGCTCCATTTGCCATTATGGTGCGCGATTGGTTCAGCCGTCTTTCTCAATCTCAGGGGTTTTAACCTGCGCCGTCCCTTCTTCTGAGCGGATTGCGAGCGGGTGCTATCAGGGCTCTTGTACCTCAGCCGGGGCGAAGTCGACAAAACGGGCTGCTATGTCAACATTGGTTGGCACAACAGGCAGGCGGCTGCCGGGCAGCAGGCTGCGACCATCGGCTGCGCTCCAGCGGCGGACGTGAGATTCGAAGTACCAGCGGGAGCCGAGGCGCTCCGGTAACTCGGCCCCGGAAATGAAGCCGCGCATTTGCAGCTCAGGTATTTCCACCGCAAGCCCCTGCGGGTAGGTGTCCGTCACCACAGCCTGCCAGTGGCGGGGAGTGGGGCTTTCGCACTCGGCAGCCAGGTAGAGGGCCAGTTTCGTCTGGTGGGCTTCTTTCTCCGCAGCGGCGGAGTTGCGCTCTGTTTCGGAGATATGCTCGGCCAGCTCGGCCAGTCGACCGGGGGCGGGCAGGTGCGTGCGGGCGTGCTTGCCCTGCGCGAGTTTGGCAAACCCCCGGTGGACGATGAGGTCGGCGTAGCGGCGAATGGGGCTGGTGAAGTGGCAGTAATCCCCCTTGGCCAGACCGAAGTGACCGAGTGCCTTGGTGGCGTACCGAGCGCGCATCATAGAGCGCAGCAGGGCAACAGTAAGAATTTGTTCATCCGCGTGCCCCTTGATGGCGGCGGCCACGCGGCTGAGTTCCTCGCGAGAGTTGAGCGCGCCGGCGTGTATGCCGTAGCTGCGTGCGGTGAGGGCAAATGTGTGAAGTTTGGCGGGGTCGGGTTCCTCGTGTACGCGGTAGATGGTGGGCACGAGTGCGGCTTTCAGTGCTGCGGCCACGGCTTCGTTCGCCGCGAGCATGAACTCCTCAATCATCTGGTGCGCAATGTCGTGGCTTTCGGTTTCTACTCCGATGGGGTGGCCGAAGTCATCGAGCAGCACGCGCAGTTCGGGCAGGTCGAGGTCGAGAGCTCCCTGCTGCAGGCGGCGGGTGCGTAGTGCCGTGGCGAGCCGGTGCCCGAGGTGCAGCATGGCATCCACCTCGGCATCTCCGCTGCCGGCGCGGTGTTCCAGCACGGCCAGCGCCTGTTCGTAGCTCAGGCGGGCGCGGGAGTGGATGACGGCATCTGCAAAGTGGGCGTGTTTCACTTCGCCGACGGGGCTCATTCGCAGCAGGCACAGGCGGGTAGGGCGGTCGCAGCCTGATTTGAGTGAGCATAGGTCATCGCACAGGCGCGGCGGCAGCATGGGCAGCACACGGTCGGGCAGGTAGGTGGAGTTGCCGCGCAGGGCGGCCTCGGCATCCAGCGCGCTGCCGGGTTTCACATAGTAACTAACATCGGCTATGTGTACAGCCAGCTCGATATCACCACCGGGCAGTTCGCGCAGGGAGATGGCATCATCATAATCACGGGCGGTGGCGGGGTCGATGGTGATGACGCAGCGCTCGCGCCAATCCTCGCGGCGAGCTACCTCATCCGCCGGCAGGGTATCGGGCAGGGCAGTCGTTTCCGCCAGCACGGCGGGCGGGAAATCCGAGCGCAGCGTGTAGCGGTGCATGATGGTGGTGATGTCCACCCCGCTGTCATCGGGCCAACCCAGCACCTGCTCCACGGTTCCGGTAGCCGGCATTTTGCCGCGCGGGTAGCTCTGCACCTGCACGGTGATGGCCATGCCGACCAGCAGCTCGGGCGGGGGCGGGGCGGTGAGCATGACCTGCTCGGGCGAGGTGTGCCCATCACCTGTCATGGTGCCGTAGCGCCCGCCCGGGCGGTAAATACCTACCCAAGTGCCGCGGCGGCGCTCCTGAATGTCATCCACTCGCACTTCCATGCGCACATTCTGTTCAGTGGGTTTCGGGCGGTTGCGGCCATGGCGGCGGTAGCCTTCGTTTGCCGTGCGGCGCAGCGTTACGCTCACGCGGTCGCCATCCATGGCGCCGCCATCGCGGTGGGGCATGACCGGCAGCTCGATATCGCCGGGAGAATCTGTGTGCAGCATGGGGCGCAGTAATTGTTGCCCCCGGCTGTCGGGCACGAAGATGAACTTGCCCGGTTTAATTTGGCGTATGCGGCCGGTGAGCTTATCTTCCGCCGGAGCCCGCAGCACATAGCGCGCCCCTCGCAGGCGCAGCAGTCGGCCTTTGTTCTCCCATTCGCGGATGAGGGCGCGCAGGGCGGGGCGCTCCCGTGAATCACTGCAGAGCGCACGGGCCAGAGCCGAGATATCCTGCGCTTCGTATTTATCCGCCTGCATGTAGGCTTGCAGACGCTCAGCGAGTTCTTTATGTTCAGTCGTCAAGGTGGTCTTCATTTACGCCCGTCGTGCGAAGCAGGGCGGTGTCAATCATGCTCATGTTTTCGACTCGCTGCTGAAGGGATTGGCCACCGCTGCGGTCACAGGCGGTTTCGCGGATGATATTGGCCAGCATGCGTGCCCAGGCCTTCAGGCTGGCTGTAGCGTTGCCGTGCTTGCTGTAGGCCTCCGCTTTGTAATATTCCAACCCACCCTTGTTTTCATCTTTCAGCGCGAGCAACAGTTCGCCGCTGCGATTGTCGCGTATGGTCATTTCCAGGCAGATGTCGCCCTTCGACAGCGGTGCGGCGATGGTGGAGGTCATGGGAATGGGCGACCAGTTGGAGAGCACGTCGACAGCGGCGTGAAGAAAGGGGCGCTGCTCGCGAAAGTGTACCACTGCCATATCCACCCTGATATCGGCGCCGGCAGCGGCGGTCGCAGGCTTCCAGCCGGTTTTGTTCGCCCGGTTGACATCTGCCAGGGTCTTGCCCAGATATTCCGAAACAAAGCCATGCAATTCCTGTTTCATGGCTGCAGCCTGCTCAGGGTACTCAGTCTGAATGGCATCGACATTCAGAGGCGCCACATAGATAGTGCCCGCTTTGACCTTGTTGAATTGATTTCCCTTGCCGCTGAACCACACCCCCCTCACCGGCAGCTTATACGTGCTCTGCAGTTCCACGTTGTAGAGCCCGCTCTCCGATTGGAGCGTGTGCCCGCAGGAACTCAGAAATGCCACGACGACCAGAATGGCCGTAATCATAAAGAATTGGGTCGTTTTTCGCATCGCGCGCATACTGTAGCAGTTTTTGACATAAAATCAATGCTTTTTTTGCGTAAATTATTAAATTTCTCTTGACTTTTCAGGGCTTTAGTGGCATCCTGCGTGTCCGCTCTGCCGTGTGGCGGGGCGAGACAAGCCCGGCGGGTGACAATTCACGCGCACCGACGTCGGAAGAACGATATACAAAACGCAATTTCAAACACTGTTTATACAACAATGACCAATCTGACTCTTAAAGCCTCCAAGCGCGAGGTTCGTGGTACCGGTAAG
Source organism: Akkermansia sp. (assembly GCA_045646325.1). Classification (GTDB taxonomy): domain Bacteria; phylum Verrucomicrobiota; class Verrucomicrobiia; order Verrucomicrobiales; family Akkermansiaceae; genus Akkermansia. The sequence continues at coordinate 146,017 of JAZRKM010000046.1, forward strand.
CTCAACGCCCTGCGTGCTCAGGGTTTCATGCCCGGTGTGGTGTACGGTCCCGCCGTGCAGGAGAACATCAACATCCAGGTGAAGGCTTCCGACGTGCGTGCTCTGCTCAACAGCGTTGACACCGACAGCTTCCTCGTGAACCTCGACGTTGACGGCACCGTCATCCTCGCTATGGTGAAGGACGTGCAGCGCAACTTCCTGACCGACCGCACCAACCACATGGACTTCGAGGCCGTGACCCCCGACACCGTTGTTAAGACCAAGGTGGAGGTCAAGCTCACCGGTACTCCCGTGGGCGTGGGCATGGGTGGTGTTGTACACCAGATCGTGTACGAAGTACCCGTGAAGTGCGCTGTGAAGGACATCCCCTGCTGCATCACCGGCGACATCACCAGCGTGAAGCTTGGCGAGTCCTTCCGTCTCGGCCAGGTCGAGCTGCCCGCCAACGTGTCCAGCCCCTTCAACGGCACGGTGGTTCTGGCTTCCGTTGTGAAGCCCTAATCCGCTCACCGCACTAATCATTTATCAAACGGGCTCCCATCGCAGGATGGGAGCCCGTTTGTCGTCAGGCAAATAAAAGCCGGAATCTTGCGGCAAGCGATGCCGGATTCACGGAAAGCCGGTACGCGGCATCACTTTGCCGGTTCCTGCTGGGTAATGCAGTGAATGGCGCCGCCCTCGATGACGAGTCGCCGTGCATCGAAGCCGATGACCTGCCGCCCGGGGAAACACTCGCGCAGTATACCCAGCGCCCGGTCATCTTCCTTCGCCTGGTTGAACACCGGCACGATGACGGCACCGTTGCAGATGAGGAAGTTGGCATAGCTGGCCGGTAGCTGCTCCAAACGCCAATCTTTTGCTACCAGAGGCTGCGGCATGGGCAGGGAGATGATTTCCACGCGGTGGTCGGCGGGTGTGCGTAAATCCTGCAGGCGCTCATTGTTCTCTGCCAGGTGGCGGTAGTGGGGGGAGTGCGGGTCGGGGTCAACAATGGAGACGGCGGCCTCGGCATTCACGAATCGCACCATGTCATCGATGTGGCCATCGGTATCGTCCCCCTCAATCCCGCTGCCCAGCCAGAACACATGCGTGGTTCCCAGCATGCGGTGAAGTTCGGCCTCGATTTCGGCCTTGCTCACGCCGGGGTTGCGGTTGGGGTTGAGCAGCACGGCCTCTGTCGTGATGAGCAGGCCCTCGCCGTTACCCTCGATGGCGCCACCTTCCAGTATAAGCTCGCTGCACAGGCGGGGCAGGCCCAGGCTCTCGGCAATGCGTGCCGGTACCTCGTTGTCGAGATTCCACGGCGCGAACTTGCCGCCCCAGGCGTTGAATGTCCAGTCCGCCAGCTGGCGCGCACCGTCTTGCCGTTGCACGAAGATGGGACCGTGGTCGCGGCACCACACATCGTTGGTCGGGTGGTTGTAAAGGGCATAGTTGCGCACATGGCGCTGTTGCAGTAACTGCTCAATACCGCGGTGCAGGTGCTCGGCGGCGTTGATTCGCACCTGCGCGTGCGGGGCGATAACTGCGGCCAGGTCGGCATAGTGCCCGGTAAGTTCGGCCAGTCCGCCCTGCCACAGGTCATCCCGGTGGGGCCAGGAGAGCCAGACGGCCTGTTGTTGTTCCCATTCGGCGGGCCAGCGCAGCTGATCGCCCTGCATTGCCTGTAGTGTGCTCATATCGTGTGTGGATGGAGGGTGTGAATCAGAGTTCCGAGAGCATATCAACGCTGCCGTCATAGGGGGCATTGAGCACGCTGCTGAGGTCGGGCAACTCATCGAATTGCTCGCGCGAGTCGCCTTTCTGCTTGCCGAAGATACCCACTTCAATGAGGTTGTAGACCACGTTGCCGAAGTCGCCGGAGGTGTTCAGCCCCCAGAAGCTCAGCACGTCGGCCGCCAGCGGGCCGTATTCTTCGAGCGCATAGGCGCACGCACCCATGTATAGCTCCCTTGCACTCAGGTGGGGCTGCTTGTCATTTTTGCAGAAACGTTCAACGGCCGAGTCGAGAGCAGTGCGCATGAAGTCATACGCCTCCTCTGTATATTCCGGGTAGCGCTCTACCAGTATCGCTACGGCATGTTCAAAGCTCTGCTTCATGCGCGACATGCTACCATATCTCCCGCGCGTTGGCAATGCGAAAGCGTGCCATGCTCAGTGCACACCGCAGCTGCGGCGCACTTCATCGAAGCTGAATCGGCGCTGCTGCATGTCGCTCAGCCATGTATCGGTGGCCGGGAGTTTGTGGGCATGCGCAAAGTTCTGCGGGGTCGTGATGCGGGTAAAGATGAGGTTGTGCATACGGCTCAGCGGTGCGGTTTTCACCCCGTAGCCGCCGGGTTTGTTTGCCGACCAGTAGCGCAGGTACACGCCGCCTTTTTTGCGCTCTGTTCCCAGGTAGATGACCAGGTGCCCGCGCTCGTGGGCTCCTATTTCGCCGGACCAGAAGATTTTGAGGAAATCCCCCGGCTGCGCCAGGCGTATATCGCTGAAATTGACACCGACCCGCAGGTCGTGCACCAGCTTGGCAAAACCCGGGCCGTTCGCGTTAGCCCGCCCCCAGGTGCCGTGGCCGTCTGGCTGGTCGGCGCGTACATCCAGTGCCTGCCAGGCTGCGGCAGGCAGGCGCAGGCCGTGGCTGCTCTCCCACTGCTGCAGGGCTCGCAGCAGCACCATGTAGCAGGCGGCAGAGCAGAAGGTGGGCACTGCGGCGCGCGGGTGAATCTGCAGTGCGCGGCGCTCGGGAACCCACACCACACCGTGCTCGGCCAGGCGGGCGACATCCACCGGGGCCCCGGCGTAACCGCCGCCGCGTGGCATCTCGCGGTTGACTACCTGCAACACCAGCCGGTTGAACTCCGCCTGCTGTGCCTGAGCCCGTGCCACCGCTGCGGAGGGGGCGCTGCGCTTGATATCTGCCGCGCCGCCGGACTGCATGCACAGCCCGGCCAACAAGAAGGCAAGCAAGGGCAGGGCTGTGGGGCGGTTTATCATGGTTGCCCGCTCATTATGCCACAGGTTTGCTGTGATAAGCAAGCCCTTTTTGCCCGCAGTTTGCGCCCGAAAATGCCCTTGCGCCCGCTCCGGGTGTTATTTTGGCGCGGAAAAGAGCTGTTTTTTCTGACATGTTGGTCAGTATGGCGTGCGGGCGGCTTGTGCGATGGGGATTTGGCGCATACAATGACGTTACACATGATAAGCTTCACTCTTTTTCGGGTTCAGGTAGCCATTCACCCCTCGCTGTGGGTGATGTTGGTACTGCTCGGCGCCATGTTCACCGGGTTTTCCACCGGGGTGGCAGGCGTGGCTCTCTTCGGCGTAGCGGCGTTCATTTGCCTGCTGGCGCACGAAATGGGACATGCCGTGGTAGGGCGCCGACTGGGTGGTGGCCAACCCGAGGTCTTGCTGGCCTGGCTGGGGGGTGACTGCTGCAATGAGTCCGCTCGCCTGACCCGCCTGCAGGGGGTGCTCATGACGGCGGCGGGCCCGCTGTGCTCCCTGCTGCCGGTTGTGCTGGTAGCCACTGTGCTCAGCTGCATGCTCGGCAGCGTGGCGGACGGCGTGAGCGTGACGCTCAATTTTGTGTTCGGCGTAGCCTCCGAAGCCCTGCTGGAAATGTTCCCGCCCATGGTGCTGGTGTTTGCCCTCTACCTGGTGCAGATATGCGTGTGGTGGAGCCTGCTGAACCTGCTGCCGGTGTTCCCGCTTGATGGTGGGCAAATCATGCATGGGTTAATGCGCTCCTCCTACAGCATGCACCGCATCAGTCTGGCCTTTGCCTGCGTGCTCGGCCTCTTCTTCCTGGTGCTCGGTTCTCTGTGGATGGTCTTCATCATGGGCGCGCTGGCTATATTCAACTACCGTTGCATGCAGAACCCCGTCGATTAAAAAACATTGACTTTTTCTTAACTTCGTATCATAATCCTAACCCGTATGGCACAACAGAACGCAATCTCACCCACTCGCGCAGAGGACTTCCCCGAGTGGTATCAGCAGGTAGTGAAGGCCGCAGACCTCGCCGAAAACTCCGAGGTGCGCGGCTGCATGGTCATTAAGCCCTGGGGCTACGCTATCTGGGAGCTTATCCAGCAGCAGATGGACGCCGAGTTCAAACGCACCGGCCACACCAACGCCTATTTCCCCATGCTCATCCCCGTCTCTTACCTTGAAAAAGAGGCTGAACATGCCGAGGGATTCGCTACCGAGTGTGCCGTGGTGACTCACCATCGACTCGAGGCTGTCAAAGACCCCGAAACCGGTAAGACCAAGATGATTCCCAGTGGCGAGCTGACGGATAAATACGTCATTCGCCCCACCTCCGAGACCGTTATCGGCGCTGCTTTCTCCCGCTGGCTGGAGAGCTACCGCGACCTCCCCTTCAAGGTCAACCAGTGGTGCAACGTCATGCGCTGGGAAATGCGCCCGCGTATCTTCCTGCGCACCGCCGAATTCCTGTGGCAAGAGGGCCACACCGCCCACGAAACCCAGGCCGAGGCTGAGGAGGAAACCGCCGTCATGCACAAGGTGTACGAGGACTTCCATCGCGACGTGCTCGCCGTACCCTCCATCCCCGGTGAGAAGACCGCCCACGAGCGTTTCCCCGGTGCCGTACGCACCTATACCGTCGAAGCCATGGTGCAGGACCGCAAGGCTATTCAGGCCGGTACTTCCCACTTCCTGGGCCAGAACTTCGCCAAGGCTCAGAATATCTCCTTCGCCGGCCGCACCAACGAGCGCCAGTACGCCTGGACCACCTCCTGGGGCGTGTCCACCCGCATGATTGGCACCCTGATTATGGCCCACTCCGATGACGATGGCCTTGTTTGCCCGCCCCGAGTGGCTCCCAAGCAGATTGTCATCATCCCCGTCACTCCCAAGGCCGACAGCAAGCAGGCTATCCGCGACCACTGCCGCGAGCTGGCAGACAAGCTCAGCGCCATGAGCTTCCACGGCCTGCCGGTGCGTGTGCAGGTCGATGACCGCGACCTCAACGGCGGCACCAAAAAGTGGGAATGGGTCAAGAAGGGCGTGCCCGTGCGTGTCGAAATCGGCCCCCGCGACCTCGAGAAGGGTTCCGTCTGTATTTCCCGTCGCGACAAAGCCAGCAATGACAAGAGCTTCATCGCTGAAGATGAGTTCCTGGCCGGTGCCGTCGACCTGCTGGAGGACGTGCAGAACAGCCTGCTGCAGCGCCAGCTGACCTTCCGCGACAGCCACATCCGCCCCTGCGACAGCCTCGAAGACCTGAAGGCCAACTTCGCCGCCGGTACCGATGCCGATTGGCTGCTCTGCCCCTGGGACGGCTCCCCCGAGGAAGAAGAGGAACTCGGCAAGAGCCTGCGCATCTCCATTCGCTGCATACCCCATGGCGACATGGGCACTGGCCCCGAGGCTCCCTGCATCCTCACCGGGCGCCCCACCACCCGCCGCGTGCTCTGGGCGCGTAGCTATTAAGTGGCGCGTAGCTATTCAGTTTATCAGGGGTTGGAGCGCCAAGCCGGGCTCCAACCCCTCTTTTTGAATCACGTCGGTGAGAGCCGACGTTTTTTCACACCCGACATACCCCGGGACGGTTGCAGCGCAACCCGTAGTACAACCCACACAGGGCAAACGCCGTGTAAATGCCCGCCACCCACAGGTCGGGGCGAGCGAACTGCATGACCGGACTGGCCGCCCACGCCAGCAGCCCCCCGCCGATAAAGCCTACCCCCTGCGCCAGCCCCGAGAGCGCCACCGTTGTCGCCTCATCTGCCGAGTTCTCCACAATCAGCGTCATGCCCAGCGCAAAAATACTGCCCAGCCCCACGCCCAGCACCATCGAGAACAACGGCCACCACCCCAGCGGCCCCAGCAGTAAGCCCCAGCACCCGCCCACCGACACCGCAATCGCCGCTATCATCAGCCCGGCGCGCCCTCCCAGCCAATTTGCCGCATGGCTGCTGAGCAGGGCCGCAGGGATTTGGAACGCGGTCGAAACCGACAGCACCAGACCCGCCTCGACCATCGGCAACCCTCGCCGGCGCATCAGCGTGGCAAGCCACACAATCAGCAGCCAGGCTCCGGCTACACGAAAGAGGTAAAACAAACTCACCGCCCACGCCTTCGCCTGCCGCAGCAGCGGGGTAAGGGGGGAGCGCACCTTGTGCTGCTCCGCCCGTTGCCCGGGGGTGAAGATGATAAACTCCGCCCACAGCAGCACCGCAACCACCAAAGGCAGCGCCCAGAACAACAAGCCCCGCTGCCATCCCCCCAGAGCCAGCGCCACCGGGTCAGCTGCACCCGACCCCACCGCCGTACCCAAACTCACGCACGCAGTATAAGCCCCCATCAGCTGAGACACGCTGCCTGCAAACTCCTGTTTCACAATCCCCAGAATCACCGAGCCTGTGACCCCCAGCCCGATTCCGATCGTCACCGTCCCCCCGTACAGCCCGGCAATCCCTCCGTAGCTGCGCCACACCACCCCGCCAATCGCCACCACCAGGGCATACACAATCAACTGCCGCGGCCGGATATACCTCACCAACCGCGCCCCCAGCGGTGCCGCCACGCCCAGCGACATCACCGGCAGCAACCCGAACAACCCGCTGTTGCTCACACTCAGCCCCAAATCCCGCATCAGAAACACCAGCAGCGGATCCGCTGCCGCAAAACACATCCGTAAATTGAAACTCACCAGCAGAAATATAATGATGAAATGTACTCGATGTTCACGCCCCATAATCCATGCATTGTACCCGCTACGCCCCGCGCGTGCAACCTAACTCTCTAAACTGCCGCCCCAAAACTGCCGCTGTCAGGCGGCAATTTCAATGGCTGCCTCAGCAGCCAATTTCAATATGCACCCGCAGGGTGCATAATTTCACTGTGGCCCTTACGGCCACAATTTCACCGGCCGCCGAAGGTGGCCGATATATTGAAACTACTCATTGGCTTCGCCACCGGTGAAGTGGCGACTCGTTGCCCCATTCATGATACCCATAAAGACTATCAGTCGGAAGGTGAAGAATTAATAACGCTGCTCCGAACACGATTTTCCCCGCTCCGAAGGATACGGAGCGGGGTTTTATATTTCCGGGATTTCTCTTTCCTAAATCGGCTTATGGCACTACGGGGTGACTATGAGCGGCATGCTCCTCACCGCAGCAGTGCTGCTCGCCGTGGTGATGGTGGTGATGCGGGCAGCCACACGGCTGCAAGCTAAAGAAATAACCGGCAGCAAGCCCTCCCAGCAGGAGCAACAAGAGCAGAAGCGGAAAAGCAAGCCGGCTCATCAATGAGGATTTTTTATCGGATGTTGTCATGGTTGATGTTTTTGTTTCAAATGTTTACGAAGAAATGGGACAATATGTCGGGCATAGAGCCACGGCTCATGGGCTGGTTGTTCAAAGCCGTGCGCTTCATCCGGAAGAGAAACGGCAGTCACATCTTTTCCCGCTGCCCTCAATGCGGCAATCATGCGTTGGGAGTGTGCAGGTGGGATGAGGGTATCCCGCTCTCCATAGTAGATAAGCAATGGCTCCGTCACGTTGGCAGCGTAGTACACGGGAGAAATATGGCGCAGGGCAGCGCGCCCTTCCGGCGTGGATATATCTCCCACCAGCAGGAAGTCCTCCCCGGCATAGGGTGCCTCCACTTCGTTCATTTTAAGCAGGTAAAGCTCCATATCCTGCGGCCCGAACAGACTCACACCACATGCAAAACTCCCCGGAAAAAAACAAAGAGCCGCCGTGACGGCATACCCGCCGTACGAACCACCGAAAACAGCGACATTTCCCGCTCGGGCAATTCCCTGTTGCTCCAGCCAGGGCAGGCAGTCCTGCACGTCCGTCTGCATACATCCGCGCCCCCATTGGCGGTTACCGGCATGCATAAAAGCCTTTCCCCATCCCCGCGAGCCTCGAAACTGAGGTTGCACGACGGCAAAGCCCTGACTGACGAGGTACTGCACGCGCCAATCATAAAGAGCATCCGTCCGCATACGTGGTCCACCATGCACAAAAACTACCGTCGGGAATGGTCCCTCGCCCTCCGGAAGTGTATAATACACGGGAATGGATGCTCCGTCCCGAGCCAAATACTCAGCAAACAAGGTAGGGCGTGTGGGTGGGATATCGGTCGGAGGCATCAGCTCGCGCAAGCCAATGCCACGTTCATACAAAGCAGGGCGGCTTGGTTGCCCGGCGAGCATAAGCTGAAGCAGTAACCGCTGCCCGTCCGTTGAAAGTTTCAGCGGGACGAACTCTGCCTCGGAGGGCAATATGCGTTGCAGTTCCTCAATGGCCGGGCAGCTTTGCAAGGCTGTGTAGCTACCTTTTCCCCATTGTGAGCAGTAGCCAAGCAGTTTACCGGATGGACCAAAGAAGGGATATGTGACATCTGCCCGACCTGAACTTGAAATTGTTTGCAATTTCCCATCGCTCAGGTACAGTTCTGCCAGCCCAGCCCCCTCCCGCCCCATATCATGCAGGACATAGAGCTTCTCCTCGCCGTTGGCGGAGATGAGCTGCAACCTGTCGGCAGCACCGGTGCTAAGAATAGAACGCACCTTATCGGAAGTTTCATGATAATGAATGTGTTTGCAGCCTTCAGCGTTCCAGCAAAGGCTTGCCATGCGACTGCCGTCATGGCGGAATATCTGTGACACCATGCCCGCTTCCCCCCGGTGCAACAGGGTGCATGTGGCAGGTGTGACCGCAATATCTACGAGGTAGATGTCAGCAGTACTCGAGGGGACATCCCCGCCCTGTACCAGCAGGTAGGAACGCGCCTCTCGCTCAATAAAACGTATCGGCACACACTGACGCGGCAGAGCAGCCGGGCTTACATCCTGCATATCGGCAGCGCAGGTACAGGTCAACAGGCGAGAAGAGCCGTCAGCTGCTCTCGCGGCAATGAGCCATCCCTCCTCAGGTCGGGCCAACACGCGGATGATGCTATCGCAGCCCGGCAGCTGTAAAAGCCCGCCCTCCTGCTCCCCCAACAGCAACAGCTCATTAAGCTGCTCCGTACCCAGCACGAAGCTGCGCAGTTCTTCATCAGCTGCCCAAAGCGTTGCGCAGGCAACATCTTGATAGCAACGCGCCGCTACCTCATCTGCCTGAGTCGGGATGAGGCTCAACAGCAGCAGACATATCACCAATATCTTTCGCATAAAGGCAAAGAGCGGCAGCCTGGACCATAGCTCTCAGACTGCCACTCGATGGTGAATATTCTGTTTAACTCAGGCTTTAGTAGGAGCTGCTGCGGCCGCTACCTTTACAGAAAGTGCAAACAAAAGCACCTTGAAAGCCGGAGCCATTGCAGGCAAAGCATCTGAAGGGGCCGGTTCCGTTGTAGCAATCCAGCTCAGAGGTGTTCACTGCAGCCTGAGCGGTGGTGCCAATGGCGAATCCGACAGCTGTTACGCATACGGCAGCGAGGATCATGATAGCTTTTTTCATAATAGTTCTTGATTGTTGTAATTGTTTGTTTCGTCCACCACACCATGTGGCGGCTACATCATTTTATATCTCGAGCGCGATGTTTTGTCAAGCTTTTTGCTATTTTTTTCGCCTTCTCTCGTATTTTTTCACTTTTTTTGCTATTTTGACTCCTCCTTGCTAAAACGTAGGCAGCCCCGCAGCAAAATGCTTACGGGGCCGCTTGGCAGAGATAAAGATGGATGTATGTTTTCGTTAGGAAAAAATGAATTCCGCAATGATTTTACCGATGATATAGCCTAAGGAAGGCGGTTTCGGATGGTCAAAAACTTTCTTTCCGAACATGTTTTTGAGAATAACCATACCATCACTATTGTACCCTTGACGGCAACGCAAGCTTTTTCCTGTAAAATCCCAGTCATTGGTGCAAAGTTCGTTTACGGTTTAGGTTAAGCCGCGGGATTTGCTGGCCGAGACGAGGCTGACTGCAGCGCCTCAGCCGCGAGTTGAAGTTTCTCCGGGGAAATGTAAGCCTGAGCGTTTTGCTGAAAATGGAATTGGCATCGTTGCCAGGGGACTCCGGTGAGTGTTTTGGCAAGGGCTTTACGGATACCCTTGTGGTCATCGCTGGTGATGCTGTTGGGGCTGTTCATCCCTCTCATCATAAGGCTTGCAATAGGCGGTAAAGGTGAAATTGTGGCCGTTCCGGCCACAGTGAAATTATGCACCCTGCGGGCGCATATTGAAATTGGCTGCTATAGCAGCCATTGAAATTGCCGCCGTCAGGCGGCAGCGTTAAAAATACTTGACCTGCCGGGGGAGAGGACTATAATGAGCAGCATGAACGAGCCGATTGAGTGGGATTCCGCAGGGTGGTCGCAGCGTTTTGCCGTTGCTGCGAGCGAGAGGGATTACTTTAATTTGCATGATTTGCGGATTCAGGTGTATGCGAATACGCTGAAAGCGGTGCACGCCGGTGGGTACCGCTGCGAGGATGGCACGGTGGTGCCGCTGGAGCTCGGCGCTGAAATGGTGCAGCAGACGCGTTTTTATAGCGAAGAACTAGCGCGCGATACGTCAGGGGCGGGCTTGTACTCCACGGTGATAGAGGCCGTGAATGTTGATTGCCTGGTGTTTGCCCGCGAACTGGTGGCGGCCGGGCATGAGGTGTGTGTGCTGAATCTGGCCAATCGCCACAACCCGGGCGGCGGGGTTGTCAATGGTGCCGGCGCGCAGGAGGAGTACCTCTTCCGCTGTTCCGATTACTACCGTTCTCTCTATCAATTTGTGTATTATGGCCCGTCGTATGGTGTGGAGTGTGCCGCGGAATCCTACCCCATGGATCGCGATTTCGGTGGTATTTATACACCGGGCGTGACGATTTTCCGTGGGCCGGAGGAGCAGGGCTACCCGTTCATAGCGGAGCCCTGGAAGGTGAACATGATTGCCGTGGCTGCCATCAATCGACCGGATACGGAGATGGTGGATGGCGAGCTGCGTATCACGCCCTGTCATCAGGCGGCGACTCTGAATAAAATCCGCACCATTCTCTCGATTGCCAAGGCGAATAAGCAGAAGGTGCTGGTGCTGGGGGCGCTGGGCTGTGGGGCGTTCCGCAATCCTCCTCGTCATATTGCGGAGCTGTTCCGAGAGGCTTTGCATGAACCGGCGTTCAACGGGGTATTCGAGCGGGTGTATTTTGCGATTAAGGAGGACCACAATTCGCGCGGGCGTGGAAACTTTGCGCCGTTTCGCGAGGTATTTTCCGCGCCGTCTCAGGTGGAGCTGACGATGTTGGGAACGGGCAATGCCGCGGTGACGCGCTGTTACAATACCTGTTTTACGATTCGTAACGGGGCTCAGGTGCTGCTGGTGGATGCCGGTGGGGGCAATGGCATATTGGCCCGGCTGGAGAAGGCAGGGGTGCCGCTGACGGAGGTGCATGATGTGTTCCTGACCCACACGCACACCGACCATATTCTCGGGGTGGTGTGGGTGCTGCGCATGGTGGCGCAAGCCATGAATGCCGGTAAATACAGCGGCGAGCTGCATCTGTACGGGCATGCCGAGGGCTTGCAGGCGCTCGAAACCATCTGCCGTCTGACCTTGCCGGGTAAGGTTTGTCGCCATCTGCATGAGGATATCTTGCTGCATGCGCTTGATGACGGCGCCGCTTTCACCGCAGCGGGCATGCAGGGGCAGGCTTTCGACATCGGCTCGACAAAGGCTAAACAATTCGGCTTTGCTCTGCAGCTGCCCGATGGCCGGCGCTTGTGCTGCCTGGGGGATGAACCGTACAATGAGCGCGCGGAGCTTTATGCCCGCGGGGCGGATTGGCTGTTGTGCGAGGCTTTTTGCCTGTATGCCGACCGTGAGCGATTCAAACCTTACGAGAAGCACCACAGCACCGCGCTCGATGCCGGGCGCCTGGCCGCCGGTCTTGATGTGCGCCATCTGTTGCTCTACCATACGGAGGACAAAACACTCGCCACCCGCCGCGCGGCCTATACGGCTGAGGCGGCAGAGCATTTCACCGGCGTCATTCATGTGCCGGATGACATGGAGCGCTTGCTGCTTTGACGGGCGAGCCTCATTATTCTTGACAACAAAAACGACCGGTGCCTTTTCAGGCGTTCCGGTCGATTTTGTACTTACACCTACTCTATGAAAAACAGTTTTCTGTCTTCTCTCGGCCGGCTCTCACCCCGGCCTACATATAAGAGAACGCAAGAAATAATCAAAATCTACAGAAAATCTGCATTTTTTTCACTATTTTTTATTCGGTGGCGTTGATGCGCTGAATATCAATGCCTTCGAGTTCGGCGTTAATGTCAGAACTTTTGGAGTCAGCGAATTTTTCGCCGAAAATGCGGGAGAAATGCTCCCCGTTGATGAAATCTGCCAGCTGTTGGTTGCCGAAACATTCATTTTCGGCAATGAATTCGAGGGTCGGCCCCACGCGGTAGGCGATGGTGCGAGCCATGTCGGCGGAGTTTCCCCAGCAGTCAGGCCAGGGGGCCTGTGTAGCAAAGCGGGCGAGCTGCGCGGCGCCATTGACCAGGCGGGGTGTGAGCTGCTCGTGGGTTTCGGGGGTGCAGGCCGCGAGTGTGTGCAGCAGGCGCAGCAGGGCATTGGAGACGGGGCTTTCGCAGTAGCGGGCAGGCAGTTGCGCAGCCGGGCCGGTGGTGCCGGGGCTGAACTCGCTGAAGAAGGGGCTATCGGCCGCTGCGAGCAGGGCGGTGCCCAGGTCGGCGGCTTCGTCTGCCACGTCTACGGTAATGAACTGCACGAACATTTCGCGCTGCGGTTCCTGCCAGAAACAGGGCGTGCGCTCGATATTGCACGACAGGTGCAGTTGGTACTCCGCGTGCCGGCTGCCGTTGGGGCGGCGCACATAGCTGACGTCACCTATACCGACCACCCAGGTGGCGCGCAGGTGTGCTCCCTTGCTGTGCAGCGGCGGCGGCGGGGCGGTCACGCGCAGTTTGCCGTCAGCACAGCTCACCTGAATGCTCCATTCGGCAGGGGTGAGCAGGGGGTGAACGGTCTGCTGCCCCCCTGCGTACCAGGTGCCGCGGTGCGGGTTGTGCAGCTGAATGGTGTGGGTGAAGCTGAAGCGACTGTCCTTCTGCCGGTCAGGCAGGGGGAGTTCGGTGCTGAAGTGCTTAATTTCCTGCACATCGTCGGGGGTGAGCGCGGGGCGAAGCCCCAGTGCCACGGTGCCGAGCAGACCCAGGGCCAAGACAATCAGCGTGCGCTTGTGCCATTTTTTCATACACGGCATTTTATCTGAAAATCATGGCTGATTCAAGGCTTGTCTTTGCTCATGACAGGTATTATAATGCACGCCGAACACGCAAGCCATGAGCAATATCTCGCAATATGCCAATCAGTACGTGCTGGAGCTGGTCGCGTATCAGCCCGGCAAGCCCATCGAGGAGACCGCACGCGAGCTGGGGATGAACCCGGCCGATATCGTTAAGCTCGCCAGCAACGAGAACTCGCTCGGCCCCTCTCCTAAGGCAATCGCCGCTATTCAGCAGGCGGCCGCCGGGGTGCACATCTACCCGGACGGCGCCTCTTTCACCCTGCGCAGCAAGATTGCTGAGCGTTTCGGGGTGGAGTTCGACCAGACGGTGGTGGGCAGCGGCAGCAGCGAGCTTATCGAGCTGTTGTGCCATGCCTGCCTGCACGAGGGAATCGAACTGATTGCGGCGAAACACAGTTTTTCGATGTACCCCATCATGTGCAAACTCTTCGGTGCCAAGTATGTGGAGGTACCCATCAAGCCCGATTTCAGTTCCGACCTTCAGGCCATACTGGCCGCCATTACCCCGCAGACCCGCCTGGTGTTCATTACGAACCCCGCCAACCCTCTCGGTACCGTGGTCACGCAGGCGGAGATGGATGCCTTCATGGCCGCTGTGCCTGAGCATGTCATCGTCGCGTTCGACGAGGCTTATATCGACTTTGCCGAAGAGCAGCCCGATACGCTCAAATACGTCAAGCAGGGCAAAAACGTCATCCTGCTGCGCACCTTCTCGAAGGCCTACGGCCTGGCCGGTCTGCGCGCCGGCTACGGTGTCACGATTCCCGAGATTGCGGACCTGCTCAACAAGGCGCGTACCCCCTTCAACATGAACCTCATGTCGCAGGTGGCCGCCGCTGCCGCGCTCGATGACGCTGAGCACCTCGCCGCCTCCGTCGAGATGGTGAACCGCGGCAAGCAGCAGTTCTACGCCGCTTTCCGCAGCTGGGGGATTGACTATGTGCCCAGCCAGGCAAACTTCATTCTCGTCAAAACCGGGCAGGGGCGCAGCGTATTCAACGCCGCTCTGGCAAAGGGCGTCATTCTGCGCCACATGGACGGCTACGGCCTGCCGGAGTATGTGCGAATCACCGTCGGTACGGAGCGCGAGAACGCCCGTTGCCTGGAGGTGCTGGCCGAAATCCTGCACAAATAAGCCCCACCGAATCTTACAATCAAGCCCTACGCTTTATTCACCCCAGCAGCTGCACGGCTATTTCATCCGCCAGCAGGCGGCCGCGCAGGGTAAGGTACAGGCGGCCCTCAGCTCCGAGGGTCGCCAGTTTTTCTTCTACCAGCATGTCAACAAACTTGCTGTCCTGCGGGCGCAGCAGCTCGGGCGGTAACCCTTCATCCGTACGCAGGCGCAGCCCCAGCAGCTCGGTGCGGCGGTCCTCGGGGGTGATGGTTTCGGTCGTGAAATCGGGCAGGCGGCCGGCCTGCAGGGCGGCGATGTAGGCGGTAGTGTCTTCCGTGTTGCGGTAGCGGGTGGAGCAGATGGTGCCGTAGGCTCCCGGCCCCAGGCCATAGTAATCTTCCCCACGCCAGCAGGCGAGGTTATGGTGGGATATACAGCCGTTGCGCGCAAAGTTGGAGATTTCGTAGTGGCGGTACCCGGCAGCGGTCAGCAGTTCATCTGCCAAGGTGAACATGGCGACATCGGTTTCTTCATCGTTCCCCTGTGCGCCGAAGGTGTCGAAGAAGGCGGTGTCCTCCTCATAGGTGAGGTTGTAGGTTGAGATGTGGTCGGGCTGCTGGGCAATGGCGCATTCGAGCGTGTGCTGCCATTGCTGCAGGCTCTGGCCGGGCAGGGAGAACATGAGGTCGATATTCACCTGCGGTATGCCGGCGGCGCGCAGCATCTGCACACTCTGCTCAATTTGCTGCGGGCTGTGGGTGCGGCCCAGCAGCTTGAGCAACTCCGGCTCGAAACTCTGCGCCCCGAGCGATACGCGCGTGATTCCCAGCTGCGCCCACTGCTCAGCCTTGGCCGTGGTGAAGGTGGCCGGGTTGCTCTCAAAACTCCACTCACGCACGCGGCTGAAGTCCACCACCTCGCGTAGCCCTTCTACCAGCAGGTTCAGGTGCTTGGGGGAGAGCAGGCTCGGGGTGCCGCCGCCGAAGTATATTGTTTCGGGCGCGTAACCCGCCGGCAGTCGCAGCCGGGCCTCAGCGGCTACGGCCCGCACAAACCCTGCCAAATCCGTGCGCCCCAGCATGTGCTTGTAAAAGGCGCAGTAGGGGCAGATTCGCAGGCAGAACGGTATGTGTATGTAGAGGTGCACGGGCGGAGCTGTGTTGAGCGGGAGCGGCGGTTAAAATAGGCGGAGCCGGGGGGGTCAACCGCCGGCTCCGGGTAAATGTGATGGTTGGCAGGGCTTTACAGCTCGGCAGCGGCCGGGGCGTCAAGGAAGTACTTGGCGTCGGCGTGCTTCTGCAGGTAAGAGGCGGCTACATCCACGGTCACGGGGCCATTGATGGCCTTGTTCACGATGGAAGCCTTCTTCTCGCCCCAGGCCATCAGGCGCACCTTCTTGGCACCCATGATGGTGGCCACACCCATGGTGATGGCGGTCTTGGGAACATTGTCGAAACCACCGAAAGCGGGGGCGGCGTCGGTCTTGGTCAGGTCATCGAGGGTCACCTGGCGGGTGATGGTGGTGTCATCGGAACCGGGCTCGTTGAAACCGATGTGACCGGTGCGGCCGATACCGAGAATCTGCAGGTCCAGACCGCCGCAAGCCTTAATCTTGTCCTCATAAGCCTGGCAGTGGGCGGGGATTTCCTCGGGAGCGAGGGTGCCGCAGGGCAGGTTGATGTTCTCGGCGGGGATGTCGATGTGGTTGAAGAGGTTGGTGTGCATGAAGTACCAGTAGGACTCCACGTGCTCGTGGGGCAGGCCGGTGTACTCATCGAGGTTGAAGGTGGTCACGTTCTTGAAGGACAGACCCTCTTCCTTGTGCATGCGGATGAGCTCAGCGTAGAAGGGCAGCGGAGTGGCACCGGTGGCCAGACCCAGCACTACACCCTTGCCCTCGGCAGCACGGCTGCGGATGAGATCGGCAACTTCTGCAGCGAGTTTTTTCGCAGCAGCCTGCGGAGTATCGAAAACTTCGTATGTCATAGCACCGTTATTCTATTACCTTGCGCGCGTAAAATCAATACTAAAATGCGAAAAATGAAAAAAATTAACTTTTTTTGAAAATTTTGCTTGCATTGTCGGTCGAATCGTGCTAAACTGTCGCCGCACACAGCATCTGCCGCTGTAGCTCAGGGGTAGAGCAACGCATTCGTAATGCGTGGGTCGTCAGTTCAAATCTGACCAGCGGCTTAAGCTCTCCCCATCGAGGGCGTAACAGGTGCCGGGTGCTCACAGACAAAGTGCCTCCTTAGCTCAGTTGGTAGAGCAGTTGACTCTTAATCAATTTGTCCGCGGTTCGAGTCCGCGAGGGGGTACCAGCCTGTGAGCTGCCTGAAGTTGTGCAACAGACAAAGGCCTCCTTAGCTCAGTTGGTAGAGCAGTTGACTCTTAATCAATTTGTCCGCGGTTCGAGTCCGCGAGGGGGTACTGAAAAGCAGCTCTTAACCGAGCTGCTTTTTTTGTGCCGTGTGGCTACTCCGCCATTAGGATATGGGGGGGAATCTCCGGAAGTGCGGAATATGTTTTATCAAAACGGCGTTGCTAGATTAAAAAAAAGCAGGGCAGCTGCGTGGCTGCCCTGCAAGTTGTATGCGCTTGTATAGAAAGCGATAGGCTTATTTCGTCACCAGGCTGTGGCCGGTCATCTCGGCAGGCTGAGCGATGCCCAGCAGGCTCAGCAGGGTGGGTGAAATGTCGGCCAGAATACCGTCGCTCATCTTGACCTCGGCCTGATCGGGGCCGCAGTAGATGAGGTCCACCAGGTTGGTGGTGTGGGCGGTATTGGGGGAGCCGTCGGGGTTGAGCATGTTCTCGCAGTTGCCGTGGTCAGCGCAGATGAGGCAGCAGCCGCCCAGCTCGAGAATCTTGTTCACGCTCTTTTCGAGAGCCTTGTCAACGGCCTCGCAGGCGGTGATACCGGCTTCGAGGTAGCCGGTGTGACCCACCATGTCGGGGTTGGCGAAGTTCATGATGGCGATATCGTAGTTGGCGATGGCGTCCACAAATTTGTCAGCCACTTCACCCACGCTCATCTGGGGCTTGAGGTCGTAGGTAGCCACCTCGCGGGGGGAGGGCACGAGAATGCGGTCTTCGCCCTCGAACTGAGTCTCGACACCACCGTTGAAGAAGAAGGTGACGTGGGCGTACTTCTCCGTCTCGGCAATGCGCAGCTGCTTGAGACCGGCTGCAGCGATGACTTCGCCGAGAATGTTGGTGAGCTGCTCCTGCTCGAACACCACGGGGGTGGGGTAGCAGGCCTCGTATTCCGACATGGTGATGTAGTGTACGTGGGGGTGTACGCCGCGGTCGAAACCGTCGAAGTCATCATAAATGAAGGCGCGGGAAAGCTCACGGGCACGGTCGGCGCGGAAGTTGAAGAAGAATACCACGTCATTGTCGCGCACGCGCTGCGTGTCGCCTTCGCAGAAGATGGCGGGCTTCAGGAACTCATCCGTCACGCCGCCCTCATAGCTCTGCCGGGCATATTCAGCGGGGGTGCAGCTGCACTGCTCGCCCTTGCCGAGTACGATGGCATCCCAACCGACTTGAACGCGGTCCCAGCGCTTGTCGCGGTCCATGGCGTAGAAGCGCCCGACAACGGTGGCGATTTTAGCGCCGTAGGGGGCAATGGCCTGCTGCAGCTGCTCCAGGAAACCGGCGCCGCTCTTGGGGTCGGTGTCGCGGCCGTCGGTAATGGCGTGAATCATGATGTCCTTCACACCGGCCTCGGCAGCAATCTTGACCACGCCGATGAGGTGCTCGATGTGGGAGTGTACGCCGCCGTCGGACACCAGGCCGAGCAGGTGCAGGCGGGTGCCGGCAGCCTTGGCGAAAGCCTCGGTAATCACGGGGTTTTTAGCGAGCGAGCCATCGTTGATAGCGTTGGTGATACGGCAGAGATCCTGGAACACCACGCGACCGGCACCCAGGTTCAGGTGGCCAACTTCAGAGTTGCCCATCTGACCATCGGGCAGGCCGACGTCCTGACCGCTGGCACCCAGCATGGAGTGCGGGCAGGTGGCCAGCAGCTTATCGGTGAAGGGGGTATTGGCGAGCACGGTTGCGTCGCCCGTCTGTTTGGCGGCCTCGGGACCCTGCGGGTTGCGGCCCCAGCCGTCGCGGATAATCAGAACTACGGGTTTATTAGCCATGCGCCTATTTTACCACATGCAGGTGGCTTTGTGAAGCCAAAATAATCCATAATCTGCAAAAGTATCAGGCCGGGCTGATGGGCAGGGGCTTGCCGGCCTGTGCGCGGAGCGTGCGCCGGTCAGGGCTCAGCCCTGCGCCCGTGTTGATGAGGTGCCGTTCGGGTTCTGTAAGCCAGATTCTGTCCACCCTTGCGGGCTGTGTGACCATTTTTCTTACGGAGCCGGGGCTCCGTACCCGGCGTTTATAGCCGGGTGCAACTATTACCCGGGGGACTTTGGGCGGGCAGGCGACCCTCCCCCTGTTTGTCTTGCATCGCGCGGGGTTTACCGAGCCTCCGTCGTTACCTTCGGAGCGGTGGGCTCTTACCCCACCTTTTCACCCTTACCCTAACGGGCGGTTTGTTTTCTGTGGCACTTTCCGTCCACCCGGCCTTGGTTCCGGGCGTCTCCCCCTTTCAAGGGACGCGCTGCCTTGTGATGTCCGGCCTTTCCTCTACGCAGCAGGGCTGCACAGCGGTCACCCGAACCCGAACGGCGCAGCTAATCTACCACGTCACAGGTTAT
>JAZRKM010000047.1:0-5150 GCA_045646325.1 Akkermansia sp.
TGCAAGCCGTTGATGAACAAGCACGGGAAAATATGAGACGAGCTGCGGCTATGCAGAGATTATACAAGGAGCTCCAAACAGAAATCCCCAATATCACGAAATCTGCTTCGTGTGGGTTATTATTAGATGCCATATTTGAAAGTCCCATTTTCAGTAAACCCAAAATAAGTGCCTGTATTAACGAGGTTAATACTGCGACTGTGCAACGCATGATTAATTCTCTTGTGGATGCCGGAATTTTACACATACGCACCATTGGTGCAGGACGCCGCGCCTCTACATACCAGTTGCGGGAATTATCGCGGATTGCTCAGGGTCTGCCTATTGAGCGTTTTGATTATTGACGTTGCTTATTCAAGATGAAAATCATCAGCTGGAATGCACAGGGAAAGTTTCGCGAGAAGTTTCCGGAAATCCGTAAGCTTTCCGGGGATATTTACATCATCCAAGAATGTGAGAATCCCTTGCATTGTCGCAATAAGGAGTACCGAGAATTCGCTGCAGGCGGGTTATGGTGGGGCGATAATAAGAATAAAGGATTAGGTATCTTCGTCTCGCCGCATATCAGCATCACTGATAACAATTGGGATGCTTTTTGCCTGCGACAATTTGCCTGCGTTCGGGTAAATGACAGTTTCGACTTGCTCGCAGTATGGACCAAGTTCCGCTATATTGAAGAGTATTATATCTACCACCATCTTCACGCTTCGAAATATCACTCTCGAATGGTGGTAATGGGAGATTTTAACAGCAACATGCAGTGGGACAAAAAGCCGGGCAGAGGTCAACGTAACCATAGCTCTGTTGTTCAAATGCTGGCGGACGTAGGATTATGCTCCGCTTATCACCATCAACAGAACGAAGCTCAAGGAAATGAAAGCACTCCCACTTTCTTTATGCACCGTCATGCCGATAAGCCCTATCACATCGATTACGCATTTGTTTCCCCGGAGCGATTGCGTACTTGTTACGTTGATACTTCTGCTCATTGGCTTACATTATCTGATCATCGCCCCCTCATATTAGAAATTGAAGATTAACCACTAAAATCTCTATAAACGGAGTACAGATATTTCGAAAAACACAACACCGGGCATGGTAGGAGTTTTCTCCTCCATGCTCAATCTTTTTCTGCTCTTTACTAATACTTTTCTCGCTCTCCTCTTCTTTCTTGCGGAGCTCATTCCTCAATGATTGCAAAAGAGTCAAAATCACACTCACAGAAAGCCATTACGGAAGCGGTCGCAACCAAGACAATAGGGTAACACCCGCTCCTTTTATATGCCTTGATTTAAGTGGCATATAAAGGGGCAAGCCTAATTTTATACTTCCCCTCCCTTCCGGAGAGGGGGGGCACCGGTGTAGCGTGACCGAAAAAGCTCAGGAGGCCATGAGAGCCTCCCGATTCACGAAGAATACGGCTCCGAGCACGCAGAGGAATGCCCACAGGTAATCCCATTTCCAGTGTTCCCCCATGAAAAAGAGCATGAAGGGCACAAAAACGGAAAGGGTGATAACCTCTTGCATGATTTTGAGCTGAGCCAGGCTCAGGCCGGCCGAGCGGCCGATGTGGTTGCCGGGCACCAGAAAGCAATACTCAAAAAAGGCCACGCCCCAGCTCATGAGAATCAATTTCCACCAGTTGCCGTGGTCGACCTCTTCGCCGGGTTTGCGCAGCGAACCATACCAAGCATAGGTCATCACAATGTTGCTGATGACAAGCAAAAGAACGGTCAGAGCAATTCTCATATTACCTTACCGAAAGTTAAATCAACGGATGGTGAAGAAGGAACCATACAGGCTCTGCTGCGCCGGCAGGTGAATGAGCACATGGCCCTCCAGCGCGTCCATACCCAGCATGGAACGGTCATCGCGCGGGCAGAAAATAGGGGATACCTTCTTCAGCACCACACCGGGGGCAAGCACAAGGTCAGCAGGCTTACCGGCCACCACTTCGGCGCGGCTGGCGTTGTCCACATTGCCCAGGTGAGCACTTATGGAGCCGGCCTTGCCGGGTACCCATTCATCCGCATACACACGGGTGATACTGCTGCCGGTGTCGAGAAGCAACTCCATCGGCTTGCCACCGCACTGCAGCTGCACGAACATGCGCCCGTTATCATCTCGCGTGCCGTACAGCGGCACCAGTTGCACCCCCTCAGGCACCCCCCAGTAACACTTGTCGCTGCGCAGGTCAAAGGTGAAGGGCAGCGAGCCCAGCACATCCATACCCAGTATGCCATCCGGCGCCTCAGCCATCATACCGCGCACGGCTGAGAGATCCAGCACCATAATGGGGAGCTGCGGAGCCGCGGCAGGGCCGGCCTGCAGCGAAGTCAGCAGAATTTCGGGGCGCTGGCTGGAGTTTCCCTTGAACTTCATGCCCGAGGTATCGACCCGGCGCGCATGCACCAGGCGCGCAGCACTCTGCTTGTGCAGCACGGTATGGGTGGCCCCGGTATCGAGCATCATGCGCATGGGTTGACCGCCTATCAGGCAGGTCACCAGCACCTGTTTGCACCGGGCATCGCGCGTCATGGTGAACAGGTCCGCTGAGGGCACCTGCTGCATAACCTTCGCTGCTTGTGAAGGCTCAGCAGCAAGCGCTGCCGAGCAGGCCAGAAAACACACTGCCGGGTACAAAATCTTCTTCATGCGGCTATTGTACCCGTTTGCACCGTGAGCGTCAACGTATTTTACCTGAAAAATGACCTTTAACACAAAAATATACTCTTTTGACTTGCTTTTTTATTTAAGAAAGCTAAAATAACCGCGTATGATGAAACGCACCATTCTTGCCCTTTGCGCCAGCCTGCCGGCCATTGCCACGGAGCTGCCTCCCGCCATACCTGACGGCCCCGTAACTTACGATGCTGTGAGCTATCAGTCACCGGCCCCGGCCAATGACGCGTTCATGGCTCCCGTAGACTACGGTTACACCGCCCCGGCAGTGGCCCCCGTCACCCCCTCTGTCAACTCCGGTGACAACGGTTACATCAACATCAACGCCTACACCAGCAACTACAACGTGCGCGGTATGGGCTTCACGAATGACCTGACGAACTACGGCTACTCATCCATTTCCGGCAGCGCCAAGCTGCCCAACCGCGACCTCTTCGGCCGCGGCATCTACCAGCGCGTGAGCGGCTCCTACGGCATCATCTGGGGTGCCGGTGAGTACCTGGGCGACACCTGCGTGGCCGATGTCAACTATGCTATCGGCAAAGAAATCTTCCCCAACCTGACGGCAGAAATCGGCTATTCGCTGCGTTACGGCGGTTTCGAAGGTTTCATGGCCAAGTACTACGATGACGCCGCCCACCGCATGTCCCAAGACCTCAACTTCACGCTGCGTTTCAATGACCGCCAGCGCGGCTTCTTCGGCAGCATGACCTGGGGCTGGGCCTTCAAGGGCCTCAACGGCATTTATGGCGATATTGAGCTGGGCTACCGCTTCACCAACGTCATCAACGGTGCGGCACTCGGTGCCGACCTCGAGCTTTCCGCCGGTATTGCTCCTTCCTTCGACTACTGGGCTACCGGTGCTGAGGGGGTGGACGCCTACCGCATTCGCGCAGCACTGCCTCTCTTCACCCACAGCGGTTCCATGGGCCGCGATGCACGCTTGCAGCTCACCCCTTGGGCTCAGGTATCGTGGTCAGGTGAGAATGCCGCCAAAATCGATCAGCGCACTCACGGCGGCCCGATTGACCACAGTCTCATCACCGTCGGTGTTGACCTCGGCTGGAGATTCTGACGCATACTTGCACATTTTCTGCAAAAAAAGGCTTGCCAACGGGCATTTTATACGGTAAAATGCCCGCACCTCGCCGGATTAGCTCAGTGGTAGAGCACCCGATTTGTAATCGGACGGTCGTCAGTTCGACCCTGACATCCGGCTCTGGAAACACAAGCCGCTTAAAGTGAAAGCTTTAGGCGGCTTTTTTATCGTTCGAATCGCTCAAAAATTTTTCTATTTATTTCAGTACAAATCCGTAATTTCGAGGCTTACAAATTGCGGGCTTGCAGAACAGCGGGTATTGCGGTAGAATATCGCCGATATGAACGATATGGGGTACAGGGTAGTGGGCTCAGTGAGTGATTGGCAGGGCTGGTGTGCAGCCGCGCAGCCGCAGATTGCGGCAGAGTGCGACTGGGTGGAACTGCGGGTGGATGCGCTGCCTGCCCACATCTCACCCGCTGAGCTGCTGGCACAGCGCCCGGCCTGCCCTGTGCTGCTGACCGTGCGGCATGAGAGCGAGGGTGGCTGCCGCGCCATGGCTGAGAGCGAGCGCCTGGCACTCGCTCGTGAGCTGCTGCCGCTGGCCACGGCACTCGATTGGGAGACGGCACAGCTCGACCATGCCCAAGAGCTTGTAGCTGCCGCCCGAGCGGCGGGTGTCACCATCATCGCCAGCAACCATGATTTTGAGCGCACGCCTGAGCTGAGCGTGCTGCTGGAGCGCGAGCGCCGCGCCCGCGAGCTGGGGGCTGATATTGTGAAGTTCGCCTACCGCCTGCAGCGGGCAGAGGATATCATGACCGGCATCGAGCTGTTGCGCCGGGCAAGCGGGCCGATGGCTGTCATGGGCATGGGGCCGCTTGGTGCCGTGAGCCGCCTGCTCTATGTACAGCACGGCTCATGCCTGATTTACGGCTACCTGGGCAGCACACCTACCGCACCGGGGCAGTGGTCCGCAGCCCTTTGCAAACAAGCTCTGCAACGTCTCACCGTGGGCGTTTGATGATTGACCACCACTCAACTACCGTTATCAAACCGGGAGTTGTGGTTCGGTGTGAGCGTAGGAGAATTCTTCATTGACGCGCCCGCCGGGCGCGTTCTTCATGTTTGTGCAGTAGCGAATCAATTACGCGGGAAAATACCGCGCAGTGAATTGAAATTGACGTTGGGCGGGGTGTCCAAATCATCATCGGCATCTGCCCCACGGCGGGAGAAACGCACAAAACTGCCGTCGCCCTCAGCAAACAAGTTCCCGGTCTGTGGGGCAGCGAGTTCATCTTCACCATCGGCAGCAGCGCCGAGAGTACCTACAGTGGCGGGCATGAGCTCAGGCTGGTGCATGGCCGGCTGTACGGTGAAGGAAGGCACGGCGTCTTCGGGCTGCTCTTCCTCCTCTTCCGGCTCTTCT
>JAZRKM010000048.1:0-58896 GCA_045646325.1 Akkermansia sp.
CGGATTCAATCCTGCTATAATGGGGAAGGTAATGGTGCCGATGGTGAAGATGGAGGCTGTGTCGATGACTCTTCCGACATAGGCCAAAGGCCTCAGCGCATGGTTGTACCATGTGCGTTGAACGGGGAGTTTCATGGCCAGCTCATGCGCTGTCCGATCATCGAGTTTCAATTTGCCCAAGTGTTTTGCCTGTTTTTTGTCAAAATCCTTAACATGGGATATGTCTCTTGACGCTATCCATTGTTGCGTTTGGAATTCTCGGTGTGAGGCATTGCGTACCGACTTCAGCTCATTGTACCTGAAATTCTTGATGTGGAAGTAATGGTACTGAACCGGCAGCGCTTTCATTTCGGTATATGTTGTCGGTGTACGGTAAGTACACATAGCGTTCCTGTTGTTGAGGGGGCAGTAGCACTCAATCCAGATTCCTTGTTGCGGTACGTAGACAATGGGAGCCTCCACATAAAATTCTCCTTTCCATTGGTACAATTCTACCGTGTAGGGGTAAAAGTGGTCTCCCTCCGGCACATCGCCCGAGGGCAACGTTTTCGGCTCAGAGAGCCCCATGTCATGCAGCGTGCCCCCTATATCCGTACCGATACAGGAGCTGAGCATGGCACTTAAGACTATTAAAATCGTGTGTTTCATGCCTTTTTGATTGAGTTAAGTATGCTCACCTCGGTACCCGCGAAATTTTTCTTCGTTTTACTGCAAAATAAAGTGATTGGCTGCTTGGTGTGGCTTTACTGCTTGGATGGAGCGTATAGAGGTGGTTTCTGCGCCGTTATTACACAAAAAATGCAGATTAGTCTTGCCTAACTCCAACAATTAGGGTTATATTAGGATTGATAAAGCAAGCTGCCGCATAAGGCGTGGTGGCGAACTTTCGTTTTTCTCTAAAAACAATAACGAAACTATGCAGTACACACACGAAGTAGAACAGATGTGTTGCGTCAAGAAGGGCTGCAATCACGGCCCGGCTCCCATCCCTCAGGAGGGTGCATGGACCGCAGTCACAAAGACCGAGGAAATTTCCGGCCTTACCCACGGTGTGGGTTGGTGCGCTCCCCAGCAGGGTGCCTGCAAACTGACGCTCAACGTAAAGAACGGCGTTATCCAGGAGGCTCTTGTTGAGACCATCGGTTGCTCCGGTATGACCCACTCTGCCGCTATGGCCAGTGAGATTCTTCCCGGCAAGACCATCCAGGAGGCTCTCAACACCGACCTTGTTTGCGACGCCATCAACACCGCTATGCGCGAGCTCTTCCTGCAGATCGTATACGGTCGCACTCAGAGCGCCTACTCCGAGGGTGGTCTGCCCATCGGTGCCGGTCTTGAGGATCTTGGCAAGGGCCTGCGCTCCCAGACCGGTACGCTCTACGGCACGCTGGCCAAGGGCCCGCGCTACCTTGAGCTGGCTGAGGGTTACATCACCAAGCTCGCTCTGGACGCCAACGGTGAAATCACCGGTTATCAGTATGTGAAGATGGGCCCGATGATGGAGGACATCAAGAAGGGCATGGACGCCAACGAGGCTGTGAAGAAGCACACCGGCTCCTACGGCCGTTTCGCTGACGCCGCCAAGTACATCGACCCCCGCCACGAGTAAAGAACCCTTAACACACAAGACAAGATTATGCCTCTTTTTGAATCCTACTCCCGCCGCATCGACCAGATTCTTCCGGTTCTTGCTCAGTACGGCATCTCCTCCTGCGAGGACGCCGAGAAGGTTTGCCTTGAGAAGGGTATCGACGTGCGCGAAATCGTGCGCGGCATCCAGAACATCGCTTTCGAGAACGCCGGCTGGGCCTACACCGTAGGCGCCGCTATCGCCATTAAGAAGGGCTGCACGAAGGCTGCCGACGCCGCCGAGGCTATCGGTGAGGGTCTGCAGGCATTCTGCATTCCCGGCTCTGTGGCCGATGACCGCAAGGTGGGTCTGGGCCACGGTAACCTGGCTGCCATGCTTCTGCGCGAAGAGACTGAGTGCTTCTGCTTCCTGGCCGGTCACGAGTCCTTCGCCGCTGCTGAGGGTGCCATCGGTATCGCCCGCTCCGCCAACAAGGTGCGCCAGAAGCCCCTTCGCGTTATCCTGAACGGTCTGGGCAAGGACGCCGCCTACATCATCTCCCGTATCAACGGCTTCACCTACTGCCAGACCAAGTTCGACTACGCCACCGGTAAGGTGGAGGTGGTGAACCGAACCGCTTTCTCCGACGGCGAGCGCGCTAAGGTGAACTGCTACGGCGCCGACGACGTGCGTGAGGGCGTGGCCATCATGTGGCTGGAGGGCGTGGACGTTTCCATCACCGGTAACTCCACCAACCCCACCCGCTTCCAGCACCCGGTTGCCGGCACCTACAAGAAGGAGTGCGTGCTGGCCGGTAAGAAGTACTTCTCCGTGGCCTCCGGTGGTGGCACGGGTCGTACCCTGCACCCGGACAACATGGCTGCCGGTCCCGCCTCTTACGGCATGACCGACACCCTGGGCCGCATGCACAGCGACGCTCAGTTCGCCGGCTCCTCCTCCGTGCCCGCTCACGTAGAAATGATGGGTCTTATCGGCATGGGCAACAACCCCATGGTCGGTGCCACCGTTTCCGTGGCTGTGGCTATCGAGGAAGCCATGAGCAAGTAAGCCCTGCGCTTACGCGTTACAGCGCAACATTTGCAAAAACCTGTCCCGCCCTGCGGGGCAGGTTTTTTGCGTTTCAGAGCGAAAATCGCGGTTCTGCTCAACAAAAGCCCGGGCGATGAGCGTCTATATGATGAAATAAACGCCCATTCCGCAACTTATTGTTGCGCTTTCGGGCGAAAAAGGATATCATGAGCCAAAAGGAGCCACACATGTTAAAGAAGTTTTTCGGTTTTCTGTTTTTAATGAGTATGGTGGGGTGTTCTCAACAGGGGGAGGTAGCGGCTGCTCAGCCATTGGGGCATTCCGGCTGTTCAACCGTGGCGCTGCAGTCGCCCCCATGCCGCGAGACGGACAGTTTTGCGGTTCAGGTATTTTCGGTGCTGGCGGCGTCTCAGAAAGGTAACTTTGTGTTCTCGCCTGCCAGTCTGGAATCCGTCCTGCGTCTCTTGCAGCAAGGGGCAGGGGGCTCCACCGCTGCTGAACTGGCGGCCTTGCCCATGGGGAAGGCGGGGGTGCGCACGGCCATGGCTCCGGCTGAGGCCGCAGCCTTATTCATTGCTGAGAACTTTACCCTCAACCCCCGTGTGAAGGTCGATGAAGTGAGGCGGGTGCCTTTTGCCACTGCCCCGGACAAAGCGGCGGCAACCATCAATGGCTGGGCAAAGGACAAGACACGGGGCCTGATTCCCTCCATTATATCTGCACGCGATATCGTCCCCAACACCGCATTGGTCGCGGCGAATGCCATCTACCTGAAGGAAAAATGGCTTCACCCATTCTCTGTGAACGACACGGCCGACGATGCTGATTTTCAATTGGAAAACGGCAGCATCATACCTGTTGCCATGATGTGCCGCAAGGCGAAGTACCGCTATGCTGAAGGCGAGGGCTGGCGAGCCGTTGCGATTCCCTACAATACTGAGGGGCGGCAAGGGGAGCCGGGGTATTTCATCGGAATCCTGCCCGGCAAAACGGTCGGCGATTTTGCCCGAAACCTGACGCCGCAGCAGTATCAGGATATTCGCCGGGCGCTGGCAGAAAGTCCCGCTCGCGATACCATCGTGTACCTGCCCCGCTTCGAGTTGGACCCCGGTACCTACTCCCTCAAACCGGCCTTGCAAGCCTGCGGTTTGCAGTCTGTGTTCTCCCAGGGGGCTGACTTCAGCGGCTTTTCCTCGCAGCCCATGTATCTTTCGAACGTTTTGCAACGCTGCTATTGCAAGGCAGATGAAGAAGGGACGGAGGCCGCGGCGGTCACTGTGGCTGTCGCTCGCTTCAAATCCATTGCCCGCGGGCCCCGGCCCGAAGTCATCGTATTCGACAGACCCTTTATCTGGGTTATCGGGGATTTGAATACCCCTGCAGCTCCTTACTTTATGGGGATAACCCGCCAACCCTCATGAATGCTGTGAGACACGTTTTCCGCAGAATTCCGGCCGCTGTCGCTGCCTGCCTGACAGCTGTGGTCAGTGTGAGCTGCACGCCTGAGCACGAATATATTAATAAACAGGTCGGGGGCGCGGAAATCCCGGCCGGGTGGGATTTTTCCACCGAAACTCAGTGGATGGTGAAACAGGTATTGCGCGATGGCAGTGTACTCCGGAACTATGTCATCGATTTTTCCGCTCTGCCGGAATTTGCCCCCTACTGCGGTAAGGAGGTCAGTTTTCACGCTCCGCTTGCCATTCAACGCGTTGATTTCGAGTCCGGCACATATTATAAGCTTACTGATTACAAACCGCTGCCCGACGGGGCCCGCGATTTGTACCATGTTCCTGTAGAGAAGGGGAAGTTGTTGGCTGTTCGCGGCTTGTACGAGGAAATATGCAAACCGGGCGAAAAAGTCTTTAAAATGGAGCGTGCCAGCGTAGAAGCGCTGCTGGAAGTTCAGCACCCCGATGTTCGGGTCAACAGCGGCAAACCGCTTTATCTGGAATATATTCTTGCCGACCACGATACACCCCCTCACCGCATCCGGGCTCCGTGGCTGCCGGAATCAGCCGGCGAATCCCCACATATGTTACAGTTGTTTCCGGCGGTAATGAGGGAAAGCCAACAACATCGAGATAGCTGTCCGAATCAATGAATGGTCGCGTTTTTTTACTTCTGATGTTGACAGCCCTGTGTGTGCCCGGGCTCAGTAGCTGTATCACCCATACAGGGCAGCATTTTAAGCATCTCGGGCAAGAGGGGCAATGTATTCTGCTGCACGAGCGAGAGGGGCAGTCCCTTGAACTTTATCACGCCGAGGGAAAACTATACGCAAAGGGAACCCTGACATCCTTCCATGAATATAACCCTGAGTGGTGCAATAGTATCGACCTCGCTGCAACCGATTACAAGCGAACAACGGATGGCGCACCCCGCCAAACGGTTTACCGGGAGTTGGTACCGGTGCAAGAGCGGATTCCGGCGGTGGCTTGGAGCCCCCGGTCAAAGGGTGAGAAGTACTTGAGGGTTGCTGATTCGCCCTACCTTACGGAGCTACCGGCCGGAGCAAGAGCCTATTCTACCCGGCTGTCATTTGCTGATAATCAAACTCAAAGAGTGAGTGATAATGAGGTGTTCCGCCGGGCTATCATTACGAAGGAATGCAGCCCTGATTTACACGCCTTATATGCTTATCCTCTGGCCGCAGTGTGCTATGTCGGTATAGATGCCCCCGTCATTCTCGTACAGGGAGCCGCTGCTGTTGTCACTCTGCCTTTTATCGCGTGCTACGAGCGTATTGCCGAATGGTTGAAGCGCGATAATGATGAATAATCCCATGCCCGCCATCCGGCTTCCGGCATGATGGGCTTTGCTGCTCTGTGTATTTCGTTTTTAGCTCATATCTCATTGTTCTTGACATCAGTTCATTTGTGCCATACAATCGCAGCAGGTGATGGTTTAATGCCGTTGGAATGTAAGCTTATTACCATAAACGATTTATTTGATATGAAATTTGCTCTTGTTATGTTGGCGGTTTCCCCGCTGTGTTTCTCGGACCTCTGCGGGGTGGCACATCGTACCTGCGTGGGGGAATCCCCCATGTATGCTGCGCGTATGTTGAAGGGCTGTATGCGCACGTCAAAAACTGTGGCACCGGCGGCCGGGCGCGCCATCAACCAGTACCGGCGCAATAATGAACGCAACGAAACCCCGTACGGCGGTGGCTCATACAACCCCTACGGCGGCGGTTACAACTACTGAAGCCCCTTGCGACATACAGTTTTAGATCACACATGATCCGCCCGCTGACTGCGGTCGGCTCTGAGTGGCTGTATGAGAGCGAGCCCCACACACAGACTGTGAGCTTGTGGGGACGGCGGTATTGCTCGGCCTGAGTGGCGGTTGGCAGGGGCGTTGCATCATGCCCTAAATTAGCCTTGACTAAAGGGAGCGTATATCCTATAAATCTCAGGCATATCATTACAGGATAACAAGTGAACTTCGCCACCACCATTTTTGTGCTTTTTTTCTTACCCGTGCTGAGCATCGGGTGGGCGTTGCGTGGTTATCCTGCCGTTTATAAGTATTTTATCACCCTGGTCAGCCTGTTTTTCTATGGGTATGCCGGGGCGGAGTATGTGCTGTTGCTGCTGCTGGTAGCCTTCATGAACTGGGGGTGTGTGCGGCTGCGTGAGCGCGAGGTGAGCTATGCTCAGAATTGCCCCTGTTGCGGCAAGCTGGTGAAAATCAGTGTGTTAAAGGGGTGGAAGAAGTGGCCGCTGGTTGTCACGGTCATATTCCACATCCTGCTGTTGGCTGTCTGCAAATACGCTGAGCCCCTGTACGTGCAGCTCAATAACCTGCTGTTGCCGGGCAGTGCTCTGCAGCAGTGGCTGGCGGAGTCCGGCATGGGCGAACTCGTGCTGCCGGCCGGTCTGTCCTTTTATTCCTTCATGGGGCTTTCTTACAGCATAGACTGCTATCGCAACAAGCAACTGCCGGCGCGCAGTTTTGCGGATGTGCTGGCCTATATCTCATTCTTCCCCTGCGTGATGGCCGGCCCCATTATGCGTTCGGAGCAGTTTTTCGGGCAACTGGGTGCCCGCAGCGCCCGGAGCAGTGACCTGAGTGAGGGGATGTGCTACATCCTCAGCGGCCTGTTTAAGAAGGTGGTACTGGCCACTTACTTATCTCAGGAGCTGGTGGACCCGCTCTTCACAACGCCTGAAAATTACAGCACGGCGGCCATCTGGGTGGGGGTATATGCCTACACCATGCAGATATACTGTGATTTTTCCGGCTATACGGATATCGCCATCGGTATCGCCCGGCTCATGGGCTGGCAGCTCCCCGCTAACTTTGATTCACCCTACCGGGCGTTGAACCTGAAAGAGTTCTGGCACCGCTGGCACATTACCCTCTCCCGCTGGCTGAGGGACTACCTCTATATCCCCCTCGGCGGCAGCAGGCGCGGTAACCGCTATGTGAACCTCATTGCCACCATGACCATCGGCGGTCTGTGGCACGGAAGCGGCGGGCGTTTTATCAACTTCTTCATCTGGGGCCTGGGCCATGGTGTGGGGCTTGCTGCCGTGCATGGATTCCATGCCCTGAAAGAGCGCTACTTCCCGCAGGTGGGGCAGGCGCCGCGTGGCCTGAAAATCCTCAGCAAAGTTGCGGCCTGGTTGCTGACCTTCCACGTGCTGGCTTTGCTGTGGGTGTTTTTCCGGGCAGAGAGCTTTGAGCGCGCCTGCGGTATTTTGCGGGCAAGTGTCTGCCCACAGGGTGGGGAAGGCTTTGCTCCGCCGATTATCCTTTGTATTCTGCTGGTATTGGCTCTCCAGTGGTGCGGGCCTGCCTGTTACCGAGTATTTGCCGGTGTGTATGGGCGACTTCCCTGGGGGGTACAGGCACTTGTGGCCGGGGTGCTGGGTGGCACCATTCTGAGTCTGGGGCCGGAGGGTATGTTACCGTTCATCTACTTTGATTTCTGATTCTGCCCATGCCCTTCAAGTTACCACAGAGCGTGAAAATCTGCCTGAGCACCGGTTTGGCTGCTCTGCTGCTCGGGCTGCAGAATATCAATGAATATACCCAGCAGTTGGAAAGTGCCTACCCCGAGCTGCACGAAACCGCTGCCGCGCTGAATCAAGCCGCCCACTATACCGGGCTGCCGCAGTGGTTCCGAACCCAGAAAGATACCTTCGCGGCCTTCAGCATACTCTGGACCCCGCAAGAAGAACCCGAATTCCTCGCGCTGACCGACCCCCTGCCGGGCCTGCCGCCCCTGCCGAGCTATATCCCGCTTATTTACCCGGAACCTCCCCCGCCACCGGAACCGCCGCCCGCCCCGGAACCGCCGCCGGAACCCGAGCCTGAACCGGAACCCGAGCCTGAGCCCGAGCCCGAACCCGAGCCGGAGCCGGAACCGCAGTTGACGCCGGAGCAGATTTATGCGGCGCAAAAAGAGGCCAATATTGCTAACCCGGTGCATTACCGTATCATGCTCATGGGGGATTCGCTCATGGAGGACCTCGGGCCTGCCACTCACCGTGCTCTGCGCGAGCGTCAGGGCCTGCATTTCCTGCTGGCTGCGCGCTATTCCACCGGTTTGACCCGTCCGGACTACTTCAACTGGCCGGATAATATGGAGCGCGTGGTGAACGAAAAGCGCCCGAACCTCATCGTAGTCTTTATGGGTGCGAACGACGCCATGCCCATTCGCCGCAACAAAAAGGTAGTGCACCCGGCGTATGGTGCCCCCTGGTGCGAGGCCTATAAGGAAAAAATGAACGAAATCTTCGACATCGCTCAGCGCTACGGCTGTGAAATGATATGGGTGGGCCTGCCGCCGATGGGGAGCCGCTATGCCCGCCAGCTCAGCCAGACCGGTGAGACTCAGCGCCAAGCCTGCCAGGAGCGCGGTATTGAGTTCCTGGATACCATACCTGTGCTCGGTGATGAAAACGGCCAATTCCGTGCCTTCATTACGGATGCGAGCGGGAACGCCGTGCGTATACGCCGCCCCGACAAAGAGCACCTCAGCCCGCACGGTAACAGATTGCTGGTAGAGCTGCTGCTGCCGGCTGTCGAAAAGCGCATTGCCGCCTTCCGCGAGAGCAATCCCGACAAACAGCTTACGGAAAAAGAGCGAGCCCGCTCGCGCAACGCCCAACTGGAAAACACCATCAGACACAATAACCGCAGCCGAAAATGAAAACACTCGCCCGACTCATTCTCTGCCTACTCTTCATTTCCTCCACCGCATTCGCCATGCACCTGGAGTGCGGCGGCCGGGGGCGCGCGAACTTTCCGGTTCGCATTCTGCTCACGGGTGATTCACTCATGGAAGCCATGGGGCCGCAGATGAAACGCCAGATGGAGGGCTATGAAAACATAACCCTCATCCCCATCGGCAAGCGTTCCACCGGTTTGAGCCGCCCCGACTTTTACAACTGGCCCAAAGTGCTTGAGGCCAATCTCCGCAAGCATCGCCCGCAGATAGTTGTGATGTGGGTGGGCACCAATGACCCTCAGAATATCCACGGCCACACCGGCCTGGGCGAGCCCTGTTCCGTGGCCTGGAACAAGGTTTACCTACAGAAACTCATGGAAATAACAACGCTCTGCCACCGGTACGGAGCCAGACTTATCTTCCTGGGCCCCCCTGTTGTGGAGGAAGAACCGCTCAACACCCAACTGGCGCAGATTAATTCGCTCATGTACCGATTCTGCAAACGCTATAAACTCGGCTACATCAATACCCGCGCTCTTCTTGCTGACTCTCGGGGCAGGTACATGCACAGCATTCGCAAGCCCGATGGCCGCACGGTCGACATCCGCTGGCGTGACCGAGTACACATCACCGGCGATGGTAACCGGCTCGTGATGGATAAGCTGTTGCCCTATATGGGGCACGTTATCCCCGGCAACCCGCCCAACCGCCGTCTGAGTTACCACGGTCGCTGAGCCGTCGCCCGGCGCCTCATGTCGGGATTACAGGTGCAGTTCGTAATCCACTACATCGAGCAGGCGCCCGAATTTTTCACCGACAGCGTGAAAATGTGATACCTGCCTGAACCCCAGCGACTCATGGAACCGGCAGCTACGCTCGTTTCCTTGGGTGATACAGGCAATGAGCACGCCGCAACCCGCCGCCCGACAGCGGGCTATGAGTTCGCGCATGAGCTGCAGCCCCACACCCTTGCCGCAGGCTTGCGGTGCCAGGTAAATGGTGCTCTCCCACGTGCGGGCGTAGGCGGCGCGTTCCTTCCAGCGGTGGGCGTAGCAGTGCCCCAGCACCTCGCCGCCTTCTTCGTAAACGAGATAGGGAAACTCCGCCGCAAAACCGGCTATGCGCTCCGCCATACGGGCCTCACTTATACCTTCTGTCTCGAAAGAGATGGTCGTGTGCAGCACATATTCATTGTAAATGGCGGCCAGTGCCGCGGCGTCTTCCTTCGCTCGAACCTCGCGTATCATGTTGCTCGATATGCTACACCCATTCCGTCTTGACGTCAAGGGCGAATACTCTGTCCCGGGGTGACAATTCGGTGAAGGCGGATACGCAGTAGAGTTCATTCTAATATGAGTAGGAACCGCGGGAGCTGCGCTCTCTCCCACTGCGGCTATTGGGGCGGCCGCTGCCCGAGGTGCCTCGGGTGGGAATGAAGTTTTCGTATTCATACTCCGGTTCCTCCGGTGGAGTAACCGCATCGCCGGCGATATCGGACATTTTTTGCTGCTGTTCGCTTATCATTTCATCGGCTCCGTTGATAACTTTTTCCATGCTCTCAATCTTGAGTTCGAGAGATGAGATGGCCTGATCTATGCCGGAGTAGCGTTGAGACCCATGTGGCAGCTGGTGGCACACGCGTATACGCTTGCCGTCAAACTCCGCCATGGCCCAGTGGCGGCAAGCCCCGGTGATTCCCTGCGAGGAGCAGTTGTGGCAGTCGCGGCACTCTTCGTGCAGGTAGATTTTCTGTTTGTAGAAAGCAATTCGTTTATAGGTTTTTTGTTTGCGCGTGTACGCCAGGCGGATTTTACGTTCGCAGGAGCGCAGTTCACGAGTTTGCTCGGGGGTAAGGGTTGAGGGGGCGGCCTGTTCGCTTTCGTCCTCCTCATGAAGGGCCGATGAGGGGGAGGTCGCGGCATGGGAGGCGGGGCGCGGCCGGGCGCTTGTCTTCTGAGGTGGCGTCTCCGCCACACGGGGAGTTTGGTCGGCCGAGCTGTTGGTGCCCTGTATCGATTTGCCAATGGCTTTGGCGAAGCCTATCAGCGAGCGCCCCACGCTTTCTTTTTCGGGAGCTGTTGGTCGGCTTGCTTGTTCCGTGATTTCTTCTATTTCCTCAGTGGGTTCGATGTCGGCGGTCAAATCCGGCTCAGGCTCCGGCATCGGTTCCGGCTCAGGCTGCGGCTGCTCCGGTGGGGTAGCGGGGCGTTGATGGGCTTTTTGTGTATTGCTGACGGTCAGGGGGCTGTCTGAATCTCCCCCGAAATACCAGCATGCCGTACCACCCACGGCAAGAACTAGCAGCGCTGCGATGATGATGACAGTGGAACGCTTGAATTTGCCGGGGGCACTGTGGGGCTGGGCCGGGAATTGCTTGGACTTGACCACAGCCTTCCGCAAAGGGCGCGTGGCACGGTGGAGCTGTGTTGCTTTGTCGGCAGCCGACGGCGCGTGTGGTATGCTGAAGTGTTTTTCCAGGGGTTCCCACCCGGGCAGCTCACGGTGCCACAGCTGGGTTCCCGGGGGATATTTGCCGGCTTGTATGCGCGAGATGAGGGCTTGCCGAGTATATGGCCCTTCTTGGGAGCCATCCGGTTTCGTGATATAGTAAGCGGTATTGTTCATGGGGTAGGGGCTGTTTATCTGTTTTTATAGAGTTTCGCTGTCAATCCCTTGCCAGTCGGTGCAGGCAAAGGCGGCAATCCCCGGGTCACTCTCGCAGAGCAGCACCCCACCGCGTACTCCGCGTCGGGTCAGCACTTTGTTGCGCTGGCTTGTGCTCAGGGGGGCTGTTGTGCCGGTTTCAACGAGCAGAGGCTCCATGCGGCCATCTTTATGGCATATCATGCAGCGGTGCGGTGCCGCGGATTCCTGACCTATCGTCAGCGCGCCCGCTGAGTGTACGGATTGCGGCGTGGTCCAGAAAAAGCCGTTGCTCTCCTCATGGTTATTGATATCGGGATAGCGACAATCTCGACACCTGTAGCCCAGTACAGGCCCTCGCAGTTCCTCCACGACACCTATCGCCGCCGGTATAAGCTCACCCGTGGGCGCAGCACTGATATTCACCTCGGTACGGTGAATAACCTGGCGAATTTGCTGTAGCTTGTGGCCGCCGCAGTGCGGACAGGTGAAGGTGATGGTCATGGTTGTGTATTTCGTTGTGTGGGTTTATTTATATAGCGAAAACGCTATGATGTCAACTTAAAAAATAACGCTCCACTAATTTTTCGGTGCCGTCGGCATTATCGTCTTGCCAAAGTATGTCTGAAATGCTATATTTCCAGCGTGGAAGCGCAGAATCAGGATGAGTTGAAGCTCAATGTGAAGTTGTGGTTAAAGGCAAATAACTACAGCTACGCATGGCTTGCTGAAAAATGTTTCGTCACGGAGTCCACCGTGCGCAACTGGATGGCGCGCAAGATTATTCCCGCGGCCAAGGAGCATATCATCCGCGAGCTGATGAAAGAGCTGCCGCTCTCTCTGCCGTCGCGTGTTCAGGTTTCGGAGGAAACCCGCGTGACGCTCAGCCTTGACCCTGTCACGCGTAAAATGCTGGAAAGAAAGGCATTTGCTCAGGGCAAAACCCTTTCTGAGTTCCTGGCAGACGAGGTGCCTAAGCTCGGCGAATGATATTTAGGGCGGGCTGCCCGTAAGGGGAATTTGTGTTTATTCGTTGACACGCCGAGGTGGGTGTGTTAGTTTAGCTGTATTATGTCTATGTATGCACTGCCTCCTCAGACCCGTATCGGTAGCTATAAGATATTGAAAGTAATCGCCCGGGGCGGGTTCGGTATGACTTATGTTGCCTGGGACACCGGCTTGGAGCGCACGGTTGTGCTCAAAGAGTGTTTCCCCCCGGAGCTGTGCGTGCGTGATGAACACGGGCACCTGTACCCCAACAGTGAATCCCACGTGCCGATGTATCAGCAGGCCATGGCCGATATGCGGCGCGAGGCCCGTACCCTGGCCGGCCTGAATCACCAGAACATCGTGCGCGTGTACGATGTGTTTGAGAGTGGCGGGGCTCTGTATTATGTCATGCCGTGGCTGGAAGGGGGCTCGCTGAGAGAACGGATGGACGAAGCCGCCCTGACCGGGCAGCGACTTGAGCCCGCCACGGTGAGAGAATGGCTGCTGCAATTGCTGGGGGCGCTGGACTACCTGCACAATCGCGGGGTGCTGCATCGTGATATCAAGCCGGGCAACATCATGTTCGATGAAAACGAGCAGCCGGTGCTTATTGATTTCGGTGCTTCGGTTTACTTTGGCTCCGACACCCTTACGCAGGGGGAGTTCACCCCGGCATACGCTGCACCTGAGCAGGTGGCGGGCAAGGGTAACGTGGGACCGCATACGGATTTGTATGCCCTGGCGGCCACTTGGTATGAACTGCTGCACGGTGTCGCGCCGGAGCCTGCCGTGAGCCGCCTGATGAAAGATGAGTTGCAGCCGCTGAGTGCGTTGCCGGAGTTCCCGGGATTGGCGGAGGGAATCATGCTTAACCTGGCGTTGGTTCCCGGTGAAAGAAACGCCACGGCTGCCGATTGGCTTGCGCTGTTGCAGGGTACTGCGGAGCCTGTCCGCCGAGGGCAGGCGAGTAGCCGCCGGCTTGCACCCGTATGGCTTGGGGGTGGGCTGTTGCTGGCCACCGGCTGCGGTTTGTGGCTGACCCTGACCAGTACGGAAAATGCGGATACCCCGCCGCCCCCATCGGCAGAGCCGGCTGTGGAAGATGAACAGGCGAAGGTCGATAGGGCTCTTGAGGCGCTCTGCAAGCAATTTATTCAGCAGAATGCTATGGAAAAACAGGTAGCCAAACTTGTCGCCCTGAGGTATAAGATGCTGGAATTGCGAGAGGAGTATAGCCGGCTGACAAAAGAGGAATACGACAAAATCCCCCCGAAGTTCAAGAAAGCGAAATTGGGGCCAACTATCGAAGCGGTGGTGGCGCTGCAGCCTTACAATTCACTTCGTCGTGAATACGAGAAAAAGCTGATGCTGCTGAAATCTGATTACAGCGAGATATACAGCGGACTGGAGGGCATGGCCCTGAACCCCGAAAATTACTATACCCCGGCGAGTCTGCAAGAAGCCGCGCTGTTACCCCTGCTGAGCAAGCGCCTGCTGGAGCAATACGTTGACCCCTACACCGAACTGCCGAAGCTGAACCTGCCCCGCTATTCCGAAGACAGTAAGTAGTACAGCACCACTGCCAGCACGATGGCGCCCCCGAGTAAGAGCAGGGGGAGTTTCCCACGGCGTGCGGGTAAAGTGGCCGGGGCTTCAGCGGTTCGGTAGCTGCCCTTAGCCCCGGTGTATTGCAGGGTGATGTCGGCGCCACAGGCGGGGTCAGTATCCAGCTCGGCCCAGAACAACCTCAGGCCGTCGCGCTCGCGCAGGCGGTGCGTGAGCAGCTGTTGGCGCACTTGTTCGGTGTATGAATCCAGCTCAGGGTTGGTGTGGCAGACGATGGGTGTCATTTCACCGGCCTCGGCGGGGAGGGGCGGTAGATTGGCCATGACCTCCTCCGCCCATTGGCGGGCAGCCGCGAAGTCGAAATCATAATCCCCGGCCTGCTCACGGTAGGCTGTGGCCAGCCCGGGGCAGAGCCGCCCG
This sequence comes from Akkermansia sp., assembly GCA_045646325.1. GTDB lineage: Bacteria > Verrucomicrobiota > Verrucomicrobiia > Verrucomicrobiales > Akkermansiaceae > Akkermansia. The sequence continues at coordinate 14,424 of JAZRKM010000048.1, forward strand.
GTGCAGTGCCCCGCAGCATGGTACACCATCTCGAAATCCAGGTAGGCCAGAGCAAGTGCCCGCACCTGAGCCTCACTTTGCAGTGCCCCGAAACAGATGTTGAGCACAATCTGCCGGTTGCGCATGTCGTAGCGCCCGGGCAGCAGCAGATTGCGGAACTCGATGTACCAACTCCCGCCTGTGTAACCGGCTACCAGCGCAAAGCGGGCGTCATTCTTGTCGAGCAGCGCCTGCCACTCGCGCACCTCTCGGGGCAGGGCGGGGGCGGCAGCGGGCTGGCGGCGCGAGTAGTCCTCCACAAATCCGGCTGAGTGTACGTAGATATTCATGCTCAGAGTTCCTTGTAGCCGCCGTTGTCGTCATGCACCCGGTCATCCAGGTTATCCACCAGGGTGCGGGCCGCCTGCAGAGCCGGGTCTACATTGTTCCACCCCAGGGCTGCCCCCCAGGCCAGCAGTAAATTGTGGGCTTTTTTGTCCTTCAGGCGCTCCAGCGACAGCAGCAGCCCATGCCGCAGCGCCAGCAGCAGCGGTACCGCGCAGTTTTTGGGCGCATATCCCCCGGTCTTGATGAACCTCGCCACCTTCAGGCGGCAATCCCCGTGCTGCATGGTGTCATACGTCTCGAACTCCATACCGCCCAGCGTCTGCACATGGGTCGCATAGACTTTGATTCCGGCATTGCGGAGCTTGCGAATGAGCGTGGCGTAGGTAGCAGTCAGTTGTTCATACATGGCATGCGGGGTGCCGCAATAGCGCTCGCAGCGGCTCAGCACCATCACGACGGTGTGTTGTTGGGCGGCCAGCCGGTCGAGAGATGTCTCGTACCAGGCCTTGATGGTGTCGGCGCAGTTGTATTCCTGACAGAGCGCGGGCGATTCCATGAGCGCGGGCGTGTCAACCGCCAAAAAACTCACAGCCGACCCCTCCAGTGTGCTACGCACCTGTGCGGCCGTTTCATCATCTATGTGCTCCGGGCGGTACCAGCCACCCGGCATGTCCACAAAGCGTATCGGAAAGCGGAACTCCTTTTGCTGCCGCCCGAGCAGGCGAGCCGCCAGGCTGGTATCCTGCACGGTGCTGCGCCCCATAAACTCGTAGACGGACATCTCATCCCCATCCCCTCGCAAGCCCAGCCCCAGCGCCGCCGTGGCATAAGGGGCGGATTCCGTCAGCATGCTCAGCATCTCTTGCCGCGCCCGCGACAGTCGGGCCCGGGTGCGCCGCCCTGTTGCGGTGCCGAGGTCTATGTAAAAATGGTCAATTTGGCGCTGCTCTTCGATTTCATGGTACATCGAGGCCAGCAGAGAGCTTTTACCCACGCCGCGCGGCCCTACAAAGCAGAATTGCAGCGGTCGGAACTCATACACAGTATTCCCCGCCGAGTCGGCTCCCTCCCGGCGTTCGTAATCTGTCTCCGTGTCGAACAGTTCTCTCATTGCTCTCTTATGATAGCAGATTGACACGCCCCGTCAATCAAAAGCCGAACAAATTTTTCCTTTGCACTCGCTCCTGTCCGCTTGACTCGCGCGGTGCCGCATGTTATGATAGGCCGCATGAGCAGCGAAGGGATTACATTTTACAACCGCTATACGGGGCAGATGGAGCAGGAAAAAGTGCTGGGCGAAAAATCCCTGCGCTGGGTGTACGGCACCCCGCTGGGGCAACTGAGCCTGCATGTGCTGGTCAAGCGTGCCATCTTCTCGCGCCTGCTCGGGGCGATGAAAAACTCACCCCGTTCCGCTGCCTCTCTGCCGGATTTCGTGCGGGAGTACAACATCAATATGGATGAAGCCGCTTTGCCGCTCTCTGAGTACAAGTGCTTCAACGACTTTTTCTATCGTAAATTGAAACCGGGTGCCCGCCCCATCTGTGAAGGCAATACCGTAGCCCTGCCGGCAGACGGTCGCCACAGCGGCTGGCAAAATGCAGCGGAGATGACCGGCGCCTTCGTCAAAGGGCAAAAGTTCGACCTTCCCGCCCTGCTGGGCAGCCCCGAACTGGCTGAAAAATACGCACAGGGTACCGTGGTGCTCAGCCGCCTGTGCCCGGTGGATTACCATCGTTTCCACTTCGTGACCGAGGGTACTCCCGAAGCTCCGGTGCGCATTCCGGGGCCGCTGGCAAGCGTGAGTCCGTATTGCCTGCGCCGTAAATTGGCCTGGTTGTGGACGAATAAGCGCGAACTCACCGTGCTGCATACTCCCCACCTGGGGGATGTACTGCATCTGGCTGTTGGTGCTACCGGTGTGGGCGCTATTTTTCAGACCTACGAACCCGGCAAAGCGGTGCAAAAGGGCGATGAGCAGGGGTATTTTGCCTTCGGCGGGTCAACCGTCATGACCTTCTTTGAACCCGGGCGTGTGAAACTGGCAGAGGATTTGGTGCGCAACACCGCCAACTGTGTGGAAACCTTCGCTCGTCAGGGTGACCTGCTGGGCGATATCCTCCCGGCAAACTGATATCACCCGCCCAATTTATCTTTACTTCGATTCGTTTTCCGGCAAAATCGTCAGCTGAAAATTTGAAACTTTCCGTAATCTTGCACATGTGTCCCAAAGATTACAGAAAAAGGGCACCAAATGACATATAATCAGCGTATTCTGCTTTCATTTCTACGCTGGGGTATCACGAACCTGACCATCGGCAGTAAGCGTTCGGTTATCCAATATCCGGCGTTAGCCGCTAATCCGTAATTCGTAAATCGTAAATCAAAAATCGTAAATACGCGTGTCCAAATCTTTGGGACACGTATGGTAATCTTGTTCTTTTGATATTTTGAACTTGCCAACCCGTGGGATATAAGTTAGTATGTCTTCGCGTGGTTATTTTTCCGGTTCACTGCCGGGGTTGCCGTGCATTCTCTCCGTCATATTACACCAAAAACCATTGAATTATGGGCAAGATATCCAATTTTATATTGAGTGCCGTACTGTTGGCTCTCCCGGCAACCGGGGTGGAGGTAGAAGCTGAAGGCCGCGCCGCCGGCGATGCTCCTGCTGCGCGTCAGCAGGCTCTGACCGATGCTCTGCGCGAGGCTGTTCGCAGCGGCGCCGGGGTGGATTTGGTCAGCGAAAGTGAAATGGCTAATTTCGAGCTGACCTTTGACCGCACGTTCACCAAAGCCCGCGGCTATGTGAAGAAGTATGAAGTCCTGAGTGCCGGTCTGAGTGAAGATGGTTTCTACACCGTGAAAATCAAGGCCGATGTGGGCGATAAGGCCCCCGCTGCCAACGATACCATGACCTTCCAGATGATGGCTCGTGAGTATGAAGCTCCGCGTATTGCCATCCAGATAGACGAACAGATAGAGGGCGTGCAGAACGGCCAGCTGGCAACAGACTGGCTGCGCAATACCGCCACGAAGTGCGGTCTGCGTGTGGTCGACCTCAACAATGCCCAGGGGCAGGGTGGTATGCTCTCCAAGCGCGCCGAAGCCCTCGGCCGCAAGACGGAGGCCACCGTGCGCAGCGAAGGCGTGGTTTCCGCCTGCGACTACATCATCGAAGGTAACATTGTGGGCAGCTCGGCGGGTACTCAGTCTTTCTACGGCAGCAAGGCCGGCAAGAAATACTCCCTCGGCCTCAATATCACCGTGCGAGATGCCGCAACCGGGGCCATCGTGCTGACGGAGAACCCTGAATCCCGCGATATCCTCATCCGCAACGTGTCGTCCGACACCGCCGCCGCACGTGAGGCTGTTCGCCAGCTCATGGAGGGCTCCCCGCGTAAGGCTGATACCGATGCCGGCTGGAAACTCATTCGCCGCATTTTCGCCCACTGGGCCTCCGAAATGGATCTTGGAGCCACCATGAAGATGGAGTTCGTGGGGCTGGATGCTCCTGCAGCCGACAAGCTCAAGACCGAGCTTGAGAAACAGACTGCCATCGGTTCCGTGTGGATTCGCAGTATCGATGCCGCCGCCATCTCCGTCATCGAATGCGAGTCTCGCCTGAACGCCCCCGACCTGGTGAAGGTTGTCACCTCCATTCTGCCTGAGTTCAACGCCGACCGTACCGAGAAGCGCTATCTTTCCTTCCGCAAGGGCAGCGTGAAGCAGGAGATTGAGGCCAGTTCCGGTACCGCTGAGGGCGGTAAGGAAGGCGGCCCGCTCTGGGAGATTATAGTAGGCGTTGCCGTGTCCGCTATCGGCGGTGCCGGTGCCTTCATCATGAAAGTTATTAAGCGCAAAGTAGGTGTATAACCTCCACAAGTCTTTTTTATCACATCCATCATCTTATACCATACCTCACCACCATGAAACTTCGTCTTATTACACTTGGGGTAGCTCTCTGTACGGCTGCAGCAGCGCTGCCCATGGCAACCGCCGCCCCGAAAGTAACCGTTACCAAGTCCGTCGACCTGCCGGCTATCTGGAAATCAGTCCCCGCCGGCAAGCGCCTGCAGTATGTGCGCGCTGCTGAGCTTGACGCCACGCGAGCACTGGCAGAGCGTATCATGGGCATTTCCGTTGATGGTGAAACCACCGTCAAAGAGCTTGCCGCAGCTGATGACAGCGTGAAAGGCACGCTGGCCGCCACCCTCAAAGGGGTTAAAACCGTAGGCAAGCCCACCTACCACGAAGATGGCCGCGTGGAGGTCATTCGCAGCGTGAAAACGCAGACCCTCATGCAGACAATCTCCCAGAAACTCGGCAGCAGCAAGCAGAGCGTATGCCGTGAGGTTGTAACTGCTGAGATTGATGCTCTCGGCAATGCGGCAATCCCCGGTTCCGACGGCCACGCCCGCGTGATGGCCAAGCGCGCCGCTGAGCTCGATGTCTACCGCCGCCTGGCAGAGCGTGCCGCCGGTATTCAGATTACCAGCACTTCAACCATGCGTGATTTTGTGGTGCAGAGCGATGAGCTCAAGGCCGCTTTTGCCAACGTTGTCAAGGGGGCTGAAATCACCGAAATCACCTACATGGATGACAATTCGGCAGAGGTGAGCGCCACCATGAAAATCGGCCCGCTCGTACGTGTCATTGTTCGCACTGTCACGGCCAGCGGCAAAGTAACGGCCACCAAAGAGACCTCCAAACAGCTCGAAATCACCGAGGTCGGCTCGGGTGCTGCCCCCGGTAGCGGTGGTGAGTCCACCGACGCAGCTGCGACAGCCCCCACCACGAACGAGATTGACATCCTCGTGGAGCAGGCGCTTGGCGTTGCTACAGCTCTCTGATTCGGCCCCCATCAGTAGTTACACCACTTATACTCATGAACAAGCTGACTATAGCACCGGTACTGGTTGTGCTTGCCGCCCTGGTGGCCTGCACACCTGAGGTGGCTCCGGTACATTCGCTCGCGCCGCTGGCCCCGGTTGTCCCTGAGATGCCGGCGGCTCCGGCTCCCGCCAAGGCTCCTGCTGCCCCCGCTGCAAGCAAGAAAACGAAGCCGGCCGTCAAAAAAAATACCCCGGCAGCCCCCCGCGAGGAAACTATCCGTGAAACCCAGTCCGTCATCAGTACGGAAACTATCGTAAGCTAACACTCTCACAATCATACGTTATGAAATTACGTCACATATTACCGCTTGCCGCTCTTGCCCTGGCTCCGCTTGCCACGGCTGCACCCACCACGGGCGATCCCTTCACCAAACTTGCCAAGGCTCTCGTTGAGCAGCTGCCGGACTCTGCCACACCCGTCAAACTCGGTGTGGGTAACTTCGTGTACTCCGACACTCCCATGATGAGCCCGCTCTCGGCCGTCATTCGCGAGGAGCTCGAAATCGCCCTTCCCAAGACCCGCCGCGTGCGCGTGATTACCCGCTCCAACCTCGACCAGCTTGAGATGGAGGGCGAGTTCCAGGCCACGGACCTGGTGGAACCCGGTACCACGGTCGAGAAGGTGACGGTAGAGGGCGTGGAAGGCATCGTGCGTGGGCGTTTCGTGACGGATGGTCGCACCGTGACTCTCTACACCGAAATTGCCTGGCTTGAGGGCGGCCACATCACCAAGGATAAAATCAGCTGGCCCATCAGCACCGTGGCCGGTCGTGTGTGGCCCGACAAGACTCGCGCCGAAGCTACTGAGATGATTGAACCTCAGAATGCCGAGGCCTCGATGGAAGGCATCAACGAAGTCACCAACCCCCAGCTGCTCAACATTAAGCAAGACTTCCCCATCGAGCTGAAAACCGCTGACGGTGAGCGTGCCTACGCCGAGGGTGAATCCATCTCCTTCCGCGTGCGTGCCCCCCAGGCCTGCCACATCGCCGTTATCTGCCACCAGAGCGATGGTACTTCCGTTGTGCTTTTCCCCAACAAGTGGCACAAGGATACCCTCATCCCCGCTAACAAATGGATTAACGTGCCCGGCGCGCTCAAGAGTGGTTTCGAAATCGAAATCGCTGAGCCCTTCGGCTCTGACGTGGTGCAGGTAATCGCCTGCACGAACGCCAGCGCACTGCACAAGGAAATTAAGGGCATGGCCAGCGCCGCTACCGAGGATGAACCCTACGGCGTGATGACCCGCGGTATGGTGGTCAAGAAGGTCAAGCAGGCCAGCAAGGCCGATGTCAGCAAGAAGACCCTGTGGAGCGAAAAACATATCGTTGTTTCCACCTTCCCGGCTGAGTAACAGTATTTAACCCATATTACTGCGCATGCGGCACCGTCTTCGGTCGCCGCATGCGTTTTCATTGGGGCAGGGGGTATCATTTTTCTGCGGGCGAAACGGCCTCCATTTCACCTTTGCCGCACGGAAAATGGCTTTGAAAAGCGAGTCAGTCAGGCTTTTTCAAACCTGTTTGCCCCTGTGTAAACAGGCTTTTGGCTTGACAAACGACAGGGGGACGCCTATTATACGCGCGTAGCCGTTTTTTATCCGACCGAACAAGAGTTTTACCCCCGACAACAGCGTATGATACCCGAGGACAAGCGCCGCGAGCTGGATGAGATAAGTGAGACCCTGCAGAGCCTCGAAAAAGAGTGCACCGGGCACGATTGTTATGCCCCGGTGCGTGAGCAGGTACGCCGCGCTCTGCGTGCCATTGATCAGTTTAACTCCGGTATTGAGGTGGTGGTGTGCATGGGTATGCTCAAGGCCGGTAAATCCACGCTGGTCAACCTGCTGACCCGCTCCACCATGGCGTCCCCCACCGGTTACGGGCAAGATATGACCCTGCGCCCGGCACTCATCCGCATGGCAGAGAAGGGGGCCGCAGCCCGCATACTGCTCTACGAACGTGCGGAGAGCGCGAAAGACGTCGACCCCGCTGCCCTGCAGGGGGTGGTGCTCGACCACCTGCGCGGAATTGTGGGCGATGACGCCCTGCAGAACCTCACCCTGCGCACCCTGCCGCTCACGGAATCCACCCTGCGCGGCGTGCTGTGCCACCGCGTGACTGACACCCCGCACCTGATTGAGGAACCTGTGCTCGTGGTTGTTGAACCTGAGTACAACGAAGAGTGTAAGCTGCTCTGCCACCGCAACCGCATGCTGCTCGACATGCCGGGGTGCGATTCCTCCACCGCTGAGGTTGCCCGCGGCGAGCGCTACCGCGAAATCGGCAAAGAATGCGACATGGTGCTGCTGCTGCAGAGCTCGGTGGCCCCGCTGAATGCCAAGGCTGTGGAAGAACTCACCGCCCTGTTGGCCGGCCGCACGCCCTCCACAACCCGTATCATCCAGAACCGCATGGAATCGAAGGCTTGGTTGCGCCCCGAGGTGGTGGATGCCGAGACGCTCGAACAATCCTCGCGTGCGCTGGCTATTCTGCGCCAACTGGCCGAGAACAAGGAGCTTCCCGTATCTTCCGTGAACCTTGGTATGGCCCATGCCGGTATCTTCGAGGAACCTGAGCGCCTGAAAAAGAAGGTGGAGATGGTGGGTGGCGTGTACCGCTCGAACGCCGAGTTGCTGGCCGGCTCAGGGTTCGAGGCCCTCGAAAACTCCCTGCACAATGAGCTGACCGACATCCGCTACCTGCACTGCTGTGATGTGTTGCGCCATGCCCTGCGCTCCCTGGCAGCGGCCACCCTGGTGACCCAGCGTAGCGAGGGTAAGGTGCTCAGCACCCTGCGCACACGCCTGGAGCGCTGGTATACCTTCGAAAAAGAGGCCCGTGCCGCCATTAAGTGCCCCTCCGTCCCGAGTGGTGCCGAGTTCCGTGTTGCCCCCGGTGAAATGCCCGATTTCTCCCTCGTCTGTGAGAATATCTACCGCGACCGCCGCGAGCTTTACAAGGGCCCCAAGGCCAGCGGCAAAGACATCAACGAGTGTATGGTTGACTGCAACAAAGCCTGCCGCGAAGCTCTGCATGACTTCCTCTACAATCAAATGACGGATAAGCACGTCCTCATGGTGCTCGGGGAAGAGCAGCTGACAGTCTCCGCCTGGTGCAACCGCACCATTCGCAACCTGCTGAAAGCCTGCAAGGTGCACCTGCAGGAGAGCGACTCCGAACTGTGGGGCGAGTTCGCCGTGCCTGAGCACCCGGATTTCCACGAATGGCAAGAGGTGCACAACATGCCGCTCGACCCGGCGACAGCCCCCCGCGAAAGCCGCTTCAACCCCTACATTTACGAGGAACGCGTACACCGCTGGTGGTGGCGTGACGGCGAGAAGCAGTACGAGGTTTATTGGGGCAATGAGCTGTTCCTCGACCAGGTAGTTGACCCCATGGTGAAGCACTACCGCGAGGCCGCTGACCAGCAGGTCGCCGCCCAGCCCCCCTGCGAACACATGCAGCGCAATATCACGACCGAAATCCAGAATGTGACCGCCAACTTCTTCACCGCGCTCGCTACCAAGCGCGAGGGCACACAGGCTGATATCGCTCAGGCTGAAAAACGCGTGGCCCACCTTGCCGACATGGTTAAAAAGGTCAACAATCTCATGGAATTCTACGAGAAAAACCATTGAGCCCCTTGCTGCAGCACAAAGAGGGGAAACTGTTCGGCAAATCTGAAACAGAAAATCGGCTCTGCTCCCGTGTCGGAGCAGAGCCGATAATCACTCAATGTGAGAGCTGGGGTGATTATTGCAATTTAATGCTCAGCACTTGGCCCTTGAACGAGCTGCCGAGTTTCTGCAGCGGTAGCACAAAAGTGCTCATGCGGCCATCTTTTCGCAGGGGAAAGCGCACATTTTCCGGTTCCCCGGCCGGTACGCCATCGATGCGCAGTTCGGTTTTACCCATGGTGCCGATAAGTTCGAGCCGCACGGGCTTACCGACAGGCAGGGTGGCGTTGTAAGCGAACTCGATGGTGTCGCTGCGGCGCAGGGTAATGCGGCCGTCTTTACCGGCAGCCAGCAACTGCCCCTGGTCGGATTCCAGCAGCACCTGTTCCTCGCCGGGGGTGGGTGCCTCGGGCAGCATGAGCTCCATGCTCAGGTGGTAGTTCGGGCCGCGGGAGCCCTTGCCTAATTCGCAGGGGAGGCTCTCCGGGGTAAGCTCGAAGGGCGGGGTGGTACGGTGCAGGGGATTGCAACCCGGTATGTCAGCGAGCTTTTCGGCCAGCTTGCCGTGCTCGTTGAAGGTGAGGGTAGATTGGGGCTGCCCCCACATTTTCTGAGCGAGCACGTTGACCATGCCGTCAATCACCGGCCAGAGGTCGTATGAACCATAGCCACGGTGCAGGCGGTCAATTTCGTCATTCCATACGGCGAAGGTAGCACCGAGCAACTGCGGGTGACCGGACGGCAGGGTTTCGTTGGCAAAGCGGTTCGGTACCCAGTTTTCGTACAGACGCTTGCGGTTACGGTCGGCGCGATAGTAGCCGGCAAAGGGTACCACATATAAGTCTCTGTCGAAGGTAGTGATAACATCGTACCCCTGGTTGACGGATTGCCAGGCTGTACCCCAATCTTTGCTCCACAGGTTCATCTGCACTCCCTTGGAGCGCACCGGGGTCTTGCCGGGCTTGGCCTTCAGGCTGCCCCAGAATCGGGGCGTGTAGCCGCGTTTCTGGATATGCTCCAGCAGCCCATCGGTAAAATGTCGGTAGTCCTCAGCCGCGCCGAAGAATTCATCCGAGCCCACATGCACCACGCCACAGCCCCCGAAGGTGGGGTTTTGCCCCGTCAGGAATTCATCCCACACGCCATTGACGAATTGGAGCGTTTCGGGGTTAGCGGCATCGAGCATTTCACAACGGCGGTCTTTGTGCCGCATGGGCCCTTGGTATATGAGGTCAGGGCGCACGCGGGTGAATGACAGGGCGTGCCCGGGAGCATCGAACTCCGGCACGATATTCACCCCGCGCTCGGCGGCGAAGGCCACCAGGTCGCGGAACTGCTGCTTGGTGTAGAATAAATCCTGCGCGGTCAGCGGAGTGCCATCGGCCCCCTTCACATCGCTCTGCATGCGGAATGCCGAGTATGACTTGCGGAAGGGGTCTTCGCCGATTTTCACATAGTGCTCGTGGAAGATGTAATTGTCATTGAGGTGCAGCTGCAGGTCGTTCATCTTGTACCAGGCCATCAGGCGAACAACTTCGTACAGGTAATCCATGGGAATGGGCAGGCGACCTACGTCGAGCATGAAGCCTCTCAGCTTGTAGCGGGGGGTATCCCAAGCCGTGCCGCAGGGCAGCTCGGCAGGGTTTTGAACCAGCATTTGCAGCAGGGTACGGGTGCCCCAGTAAAGCCCCTTGGTGTCAGCCGAATGGATGGTGACCTCTTTCTCAGAGATGGACATGAGGTATGCTTCGGCGCTGCCCTCGGAGCCCTGTTCAATGATGACGGTGGCACCGGCAGCCGAGCCGCTTTGTTCGGCGGAGTAGCCTTCCGGCAGCACTTCGTTGAGTTCGCGAATCAGCTCCGGTATGAAAGCGGCTGTGCCATACACCAGCACCTTCCGGGGGAGTGCCAGCTTGCCGGTGCCACCGCTCCAGCTGAGCAGCTCGGGGATAACCCGGGGCTTGGCGTTGCCGCCGACGGCGGTTGGCTGCACGCCCGGAATCATGATTTCATAGTCGCGGCTGATAGCCTCTTTGTTACCTTTCTTCAGCACGAAACTGACCCGTACCGGCGTGTCGCTCTGCGGGCGGCGGATGATGGCGCCATTCGGCGCGACAATCTGCTCATAGTCTGCGCTCAGCAGGCGTACCTCCACTCCCGGTGGGGCGGTCGGCATGGTAATTTGTTCGCTGCCGGCCGTAGGTGAGCTGACGGTCATGTTGTTAGCCGCTTGCTGTAAATTCTGTGCGTATACACCGCACGCCGAAGTGAGTATCAATGAAAACAGGTGGCGCACTTTCATATGTTCCATGCTAACACGTTCCGTCAGCTGTGGCAAGTAAAAAGAAAAATGTCTCACTTCAACCCCGCCGGAACCGGATATCACTCAATTTTAACCGCCTCAATTTGCATATAGGCTTCTCTTTTTTTGAAATAGAGCTTGAAATCGGCTCAGAATGTGGTAGTCTATCAGGTGAATAGTCAACCTTTGCGAAATATGTACGGAAACGTGTTTGCTGTTACTGCTGTCGCAGCTGCTCTGGTGGGCAGCGCTCAGGCTCTTGTGGTACACCCCTATACGGCGACGGGGGATCCCACCGCTTTGCTGGTGGCTGAGGTCGCAGCCGGTCTTGAGTCGGCTGACGATGAAGGGCAGAATATCGTGGAAGAGGATGCCGCCGGTGTAGCCGGTGAGAATATAGCCACGCGCTGCCTGATGATGCAGCTCTCCATTGTTCAGGGGCTAACGGAGCATTTATCCGGTGAGCTGGTGGCCGCCGTTCCTGAAGAAGTGGCCGAGGAGTTGGAGGAACTGCTCGCCGAGGCTGAATCGCTGGAAGATATGGCCATTGACATCGGCGCCGGGGAATATGAGGAGCTGCAGGCTGAAATGTCACGCGATCCGGCGGTTCACGCCCTGCTCAATAAGCTCGATGAAACAATCGCCCGCGTTGAGGAGATGTCTTACTACAATTGCCCCGAGCTGGAGGATGTTGTCAGCAAGATTCTCAATATACTCTCAGATTTGCAATGACCTATGCGCCCGACTACCCTGTTGTACGCACTTGCTTTGGTTGCGCTCCTGCCCCCGGTGGCCGGGAGCGCTGCTGATTTGCGGCGGATATCCGCCCTGATGTCATCCCCCGAGAGCTGTGAGCGGCAAACCCTGCTTGGCTACCTGAGCCATGATGATGTGCGGGTACGCTCGGCGGCGCTTGATTTGCTCGAAACCGTGACCGGTCGCGACTTCGGGCTCGACCCTTGGCTTCCCCCGGCTGAGGTGCCGCAGGAGGTCCGGCAGGCGCTGAGTGAATGGGCCGCTGCCGAGGAGCTGGTGGGTGATGCGGCCAAGGCGCCCGAGCCCGCGCAGCTGGCCGATGCCGTGGTGCTGCTGCGCGCTGCTGACCCCGACACGCAGCGGCGTATCTGCCTGCGCTTCGCCCCCTGGAAATCATCTCTGGCAACGGCTTTGCTGGCGGAATTGCAGCAGAATAAACAACTGACGGAACTCGAGACGGATAACCTGCGCTGCTCCCTCTTCCGCCTGCAGTTGCAGGATTCTATGCCGGCAGAGGTCGGGCAGGTAGCGCCGTTGCTCACCTCGCACGCTCGCAAGGATATTATTGCCGGGTTGGAGGCCCTGCGTAAGTGCGGCAAAGATGCCCTGCCGGTGCTCATGGAGTTCACAGCCTCGGCTGATGGGCTGGTGCGCGAGGTCGCCATCGATGTGCTGCTCCAGACCGGGCGGGCTCAGGCATACAAAATCCTCATGCCGCGCCTCATGGCTGAGCAAGACCGCAACATCTTGCAGATTGCCGCGCGCCGTGCCCCGGATTGTCAGCCGCTGCCGCAGATGATTACTTTCCTGAATCACTGTGCTGCTCAGCAAGATGAAGATGTGGTGGTCGCAGCCCTCGAAGCTCTCGCTGACATGGAGGCCGATGACGACGATGATGATGATAAGAAGTCGGCCGAAAAACTTGCCGGGGCTGAGCAGGCCATGGAAATGGAGCTCTGCCTGGGGCTGCTGAAATCCCCCAACTGGCGCGTGCGTGCGGCCATGCTGCGTGTGCTGCAATCGACGGAGAACTTTACGCCCTCCATTCGCCACGAATCTCTGCAGCAGGCGGTGCTTGCAGCCCTGCGGGATGATGATGAAACCGTGCGCCTGCATGCCATGCAGGTGCTGCACAAGCGCAAACTGGCGGGGGTGTTCTCCGCGGAGCTGAGTGAGTTTGCCGTGAGTACCCCCTCCGTTGCGCCCTACGTGGTGTATTTCTCCTGTCGGCAGAAGTCTGAGCTCTCACCCGCTCTTATCGATGTTGTCAGCCGTTTCTCACCGGAACAGGTTGATATGCTCATACACTATGAGGAGGAGTACGAAACCGTTTTCGATACCTCTGACCGCCTGAATCAAAGCGCCATAAAAGTGGTAGAGGCCCTGCTGAGCAACCCTGACCCGCGAGTGCGCCACCGGGTGATGCCGGCCTGGGGGCGCAATCTATACTGCCAGCGCACCGACTGGGCGGAGGCTTTTGTGGACTGGCTGCAAGACCCCTCCGTACCCGGAATTGATAAGATTGAGCCGCTGCGCCTGCTGGTGTTCCGTACCACTGAGAGTGACCGTCGGCGCGGCTGCGATGAGCGCCTGGCTGCCTGGTTGCAGCAAGAGTCGGAAAGCCCCACGCTGAACGATGCCGCTTTACAGCAAGGCATTTATGCTGCTTTGCTCAATTTGCGCCCCGCTATGGTTCCGGCGCCGGATACCGCCCGCCTGCAGCAGTTGTCCCCGGAGCTGCTCAGCTGCATCATCGAGAATCGCCCGGAGCTGATTCTGAGCCTGGAGCCGGAGTTCGCTGCCAAATTGTTAGTTCACGACGATTTTACCTCATTCCATGAGCTGATGACAGCCCGGCGTGACAGGGTGGCGATTCGGCAGTTTCTGAGCACAATCAAGCTGCGTGAGCATCAGTGGGAAAGCCTGATTACCGGGGAGTTCGAAGCCGAGATGGATGATGATGAGGTTAAGCCGACTTCGGGAATTATCCGGCGAATCCTTCAGGCCGCGGGGGATAAGCCTGATTTCCGCGCACTGCACACAGCCTATCTGATACTGTGCCTGCGGCCGGATATGGAACCTGAGCTGGTGTCTGCCGTGATAGCGGCAGCCCCCGAACCGCAGCGTATCGCGCTGGAGTGCCTGCGCGAGGCGCCACGCACGGCTGAAGCCGTGGAACCCTGGGCTAGCAAATACCGCAACAGCACGATTCCGGCCGTGCGCCGCGCTGTGGCCGGCTGTTTGTTGCCCACAGAGGGCTGGCTCTTCTACCTGCCTCGTACCGGCGAGTTACCCCCTCTGGCTACCACCTCTATGCGCCGGTGGGGCGGCGATGATGCCAAGCGCGCCTCCTGCCCGGTGTCGCTCATTCGCCTGGTGCAGTCCATGCAGGCGGATGAAGACCCCGCTGTGGCATTCATTGCCTGTTGCTCTATGCTTTACCGCACGGGTGACTGCGACCGGGCCCGCATGTCCGAACTGCTCAACCACGTCGCTGCATGGAGAGAGAACTACCTTAGATCGGATGATGAAAATCAGCCCGAAGTGGCCGCAGCGCTGGAGGGGGAATACGCAGCTTGCCGGTCGGTTGTTGAGAGTGTGTGGCGGCGCTGGTATGAGTACCGTTCCGGAATAAATGAGTTTTTCAAACTCAAGGGCTCGCCCAAAAAACTCCGCCCGGGGCTGGAAAAATTGCTGGGTGAAATCGTGGAAAAAACCGGTTCCACCCCGTGGAACCTGATAGAGGAGGTGAAGGGCAAAATCCCCACATCTCGCACATCTTCATCCGGTAAAGAACTTGATATTCAGGCGCATGAGTTTGATTACCCCTCGTCACCGGTAACAGCTGCTCCAACGGCCCCCGAGCCGCTCCCGGAACCGGCGGAAGAGGCTGATGCCGATGAACCGGAGCCCCCCGCGCCCCCGGCTGATGTCACCGCACCGGTGCGGGTCGAGTTCTTCCATAAAAAAGGTTGCGATGTCTGTGAGCGTGTGCAGAAGCAGCTCGATGAGCTGAAAGCCGAATTCCCCGGTCTGGAGGTCGTAAGCTATGATGTGGAGAGCGAGGCCGGCCGCGAGCGCAATACCGTACTATCCGCGCGTTTCGATGTGCCACGGGCTGACCGCCGCAAGGCTCCGTCGCTCTTTGCTGCTGCCGGTTGCCTGCTGGGGGAGGCCGCAGCTGAGCGCAGTCGCCTGGCTGGGTTGCTGCGTGAATCCCGCGCTATCGGCGGGCAGATTGCGGCCCCGACCGCTACACCCGAACCCGCAGAGCAGGGGCCGCAAGACGCCCCTTCCGCGCCGGAACCGGTAAGCGATACCCCGCATACCCTGCCCCCCGCCCCGACTGTCACCCCGCCACCGGCAGACAAACTCGCCGCTGCCACAGCTACCGAAACCGCGGCTGCCGCCGGGGAGCAAATCTGGGAGCGAGTCCGCAGCTATGGGGTGCTGGCTCTTGGTGGCCTGCTCACCCTGCTCGGGGGCTGTCTGGTGTTGTTCTCGCGCTCGAAAGGGGAGCAGTAACGCTCAGTCACTTGTTTCATTAATCAGGACTTGTTTGCGCAGCTGGCTCTTGCTCCGTGCTGAATCGCCATTCAGCACGGGCTGGTCATAATATACAGCATCGTAATTTGGCGCACATGTGTCCCAAAGATTACAGAAAAAGGGCACCAAACGACATATAATCAGCGTATTCTGCTTTCATTTCTGCGCAGGGGTATCACGAACCTGACCATCGGTAGTAAGCGTTCGGTTATCCAATATCCGGCGTTAGCCGCTAATCCTTAATTCGTAAATCGTAAATCAAAAATCGTAAATACGCGTGTCCCAAATCTTTGGGACACGTATGAATTTGGCGGCCTTACATTTTCGCCTTTTCTTGCAGCGCGCTCTGTGCTAAACTGAACTCGCGCAGAATATGCGGACGGACTATTACCAGCTCCTGGAACTTCCCCGTGGTGCTTCGGCTGCCGAAATTAAGGCGGCCTACAGGCACCAGGCCAAGCTGTACCATCCTGACCGCAATGTCGGTAACCCCGAGGCGGAGGAGCGCTTCAAGCTCGTGGCGGAGGCGTATCGAACCCTGGGTGAGCCGGAGCGCCGCGCTGATTATGATGCATGGCTGGAGCGCCAACTGCGCCTGAAATGCGCGCCCGAACTGGCCGGTATGGCGGGGCGCGGGCGGGTGCGGGTGTCGGTACGCCATGCGTATGAGCGGCGAGCGGCCCGTGGGCGGTATGCTCGGCGTGCTTCCGGCAGCAGTGGCGGGTCGCGGGTGCCGCGCTTGTTTGCCCTGCGCCCCAAGGCTGATACCGGCCTACTGCATTTTATCGTGTTTTATTCCTGCTGCCTGGCGGTGATGGTGCCTTGGTTTATCAGCTACGCCGGGCGGGAAGCCCCGCAAACCCTGCAGCGGCCGCCCGCCCCCAAGCGCGTGCCGGGTGAATCCGACCTGCCGCCCGAGGTGCAGGAGCGCGAATTGCTCAATTTCCACGAGCGCATATACCGCTCGGCAGAGGCCGGTGACCCCCGTGCTCAGTTCCGCTACGGAATCATGCTTTACAATGGCTACCAGGGCTTACCCCGCGACCGCGAGGCTGCCATGCAGTGGTGGCAGCGCGCGGCTGAGGGTGGCCACACCGGTGCAGAGCAGATGTTGCGAGCTGCCCGTCATCATGTGCCCGCGGCTCAATGACTTGAAAAAAATGGAGGGACAGGTCGGAAACCGCTTACCGCAGTATGGTTCAACCTGTCCCTCGTAAGGGGTAATGGCCTTTTGCTATCAGTGCCACACGAGCCCCACGGCCTCACGCACGCGGGTCATGGTGCGGGCGGCTTCTTCCCGGGCGCGGGCGGCACCATCGCTGAGCACCTGCTGCACATAGTCAGGGTTGGCGACAATCCATTCGCGTTTTTCGCGGGCGGCGCGGAAGTACTCCCAGTACGCCTCGAACACGTCCTTCTTGAACTGACCGTAACCTACACCGCCGCGCTGGTGGGCTGCCACCATCTCGTCATATTGCTCAGGCGTGGCAAAAAGCTTGTAGATGGCCAGAATAACCGAACCTTCTGTCGGTTTGGGGTCTTCGAGCGGGGTGGCATCGGTCACAATCTTCTTGTTGATGAGTTTGCGCAGGGGCTTTTCCTCACCGAAGATAGGCAGGGTGTTGCCGTAGCTCTTACTCATTTTCTGACCATCGAGACCGGGTACCACAGCGGTAACTTCGCTGATGATGGCCTCGGGCATCTTGAAGATATCGCCGCCGAACATATCGTTAATCTTGCCGGCGAGGTCGCGGGTGACTTCGAGGTGCTGCTTCTGGTCTTTGCCCACGGGTACGGCATCGCTGTTGTAGAGCAGAATATCCGCCGCCATGAGTGCCGGGTAGGCAAAGAGGGCATGGTTGGGCGAGAATCCCTTAGCAATCTTGTCTTTGTACGAGTGGCAGCGCTCCAGCAGGCCCATGGGACAGACGGTGGAGAGAATCCAGGCCAGTTCATTCACCTCAGGCACGGCTGACTGTGAGAAGAGTACCGCCTTTTGCGGGTCGAGCCCGCAGGCCAGAAAATCAATGGCGAGGTTGAGGGTGTTCTCGCGCAGTTTCTGAGCACTCTCCATGGTTGTCATGGCGTGATAGTTGGCGATGAAGTAGAAGCCCTCGCCCTTCTGCTGCAGCTCAACGGCGGGCTTGATAGCGCCGAAGTAGTTGCCGATGTGGAGCTGGCCGCTGGGCTGTAATCCTGTCAGAAATCGCATGGTAATGGTGGTGATATGTGTGTTGTGATAGAAATGAAAATGGCTCAGTTTTCGCTTTGGGTGAGCACCTGGCGCATGAAGATGCTGAGTTCCTCCGCCGTGCGGGAGCCCTCAATGGTGCGCAGCTTGACCCCTTCCGTATAGAGGATGGTGGTGGGAACTTTGGTGATGGAGAATTCCTCCGCCAGCACGGGGAAGGCGTCGGCATTCACCTCGACCACCTGCACCCCGCCTTTCTCTTGCTCCGACAGGGTCTTCATGGCGGTGCGCATGGCATCGCTGTGGGGGCACCAGGGTGCTGTGAAAACCAGCAGCAGGCTGCGCCCCGAAACCCCGGTGACCTGGCGGATATCTTCCCCTTTGTACTCGCTGTAGAGTTCATACCGGGGTGCTCCGGGCAGACCGGGTGTTACATCCAGGTCCTTGCGCACGAGGTCCTGCAGCTGTTCGCGCTGAGGGTTGGGGGCGGGCTTGGCGGCGGTGGTGAACTGGGCAGCGCGTGCAGCCTTGTCGGTATCGGAATCACCGCAGCCGGTCAGGCTCAGTGCCGACAGCCCGATGGTCAGGATGGTATGCAGCGCTTTTCTCATACCCCTATTGTCTACATTATTAGCTTGTCTGTGAAGTCTGTAGTGTGTCTTAACGCCTTTTTTATGTTTTTTTCGGCCGCTCCGGCTTATTCTCTGCGCCGGTGGGGGGAATGAAGCGTAACACACGGCGGGCCGGCAGTTGCATGGGGGTGCTGCTGCCGGGCAGCAACAGGCGCCGCGGGGCTACTTGCCGCAGGCGAAAAGTGCCGAAACGCGCCAGCTTGACTTCGCCGTCTTCCCGCAGGCCATCCTGTATGGCGCGCAGCACGGAATCGAGGGCGAGCTCTGCGGCGCTGTGTGTGGCTGTGCCCCCCAGCGCTTCGCGGATAAGCTCTTGCAGCTGTTTACGGTTCATTCCCGGTTGCGGGCGTTGAGAAGAATGAGGGCGTAGTACACCAGCATGGCAATGGAGGAGAGAGCCGCGGCCACATAGGTCATGGCTGCCCAGCGCAGTGCCGTGCCGGCCTGCCCGTGCATGGCCCGGCTCGCCAGGCCCGAGGCCTCCAGCCACGCCAGCGCACGGCGCGAGGCGTCGAACTCCACCGGCAGGGTCACCAGCGCGAAAATCGTGGTAGTGGCAAAGAGCCCCAGCCCAATCCACGCAACCGTGGTACCCGTGCCCAGAAATACCAGCACCAGCCCGAGCATGAGCACAATCTGCCCCAGGCGTGACCCCAGGTTTACCAGCGGTACCAGCTCGCTGCGCAGGGTAAGCCAGGCATAGCTCTGAGCATGTTGCACGGCGTGGCCGCACTCGTGGGCAGCCACGGCCATGGCGGCCACGGTGGCTTGTGAGTAGACGGTATCGCTGAGGTTGACGGTGTGGTTGGCCGGGTTATAGTGGTCGGTCAGGGCGCCGGGTGTGTGGGTTACCTGCACGTGGTGCAGGCCATGGTTGTCGAGCATGCGGCGGGCAACCTGGGCGCCGGTGAGCGGTGCCGGCGTGGCCGAATACTCCTCCATGCTGGCACGCATGCGGCTCTGTACCAGGCCGCCTACAAGACCGGCCAGCAGAATAAGCCCCAGGCCGATGATGCTGGCCCCGCCATACATTCCCATGCCGGGCGACATCATGAAGCCGCTGTTTTCGCTGTAGTGCGGCGCATATTGCGCGAGTGTGATGATGAAATCTGTCATGTTGCTGTTGTGATTCTACCACAGAGACACGTCTTGTGCCACACCTGTTCATGTCGTATGTCTGTTTTTTGTGATTTTTGTATATCGGTGCTGTGACACACTTCGGGATTCATCTTCGCGGCGCAATATGATATAACATTGCCATGAAACTGGCAAGATATACATGGGCTTACCTGTGCGGCGGGGTGATGTTGGGCGCTATGAGTGTGTGGGCGCAGGACCCGGCGGACAGGCACCCTGTATATGACGCCCTGTCACCGCGGCGGAATGTTTCATCCCCGGTGGCAACAGAATTGGCGATAATGCCGGCCATAGAGGGCAGGCTGACGGTCGGCGCCGCCTATCCGTTCACCGGTGAAGCTGCCGCGGAGCCGTTGAAATTACAAGGCTGGCGCGGTGAGCGCTGCAGCGGGCAGCTGGCGGTGTCGACCGGCTATGCCGCAGCCCGGCTCAGCGTGACATGCAGTGCGCTCAGTCACGAGGGCAGGGAATTGCAGGCGACGGTGCGCATGGTGCGCTATGTGGGGACCGGGCGCAGTGTTACGGCCGATATCATCGGCAATGAAAGTACCTGTGACCACGCAGCCGGGGGGCACCGCGCCGTGTGGTATGAAGTGAATATCCCGCAAGATGCCGCCCCGGGCCGCTATACCGGTACCGTCACCGCAACGGCTCCCGGTTGCGAACCGGCGGTGCAACAGGTTGAGCTGCTGGTGGCCGAGGCGGTGCTGCCCGAGCCGAAAGACTGGAAGGTACACCTGGATTTGTGGCAACACCCCCAGGCCGTGGCCCGCTGGCACGATGTCGAACCATGGTCACACGCCCATTTTGAGCTGTTGCGCCCCCTGATGCAGCGCCTGGCAGCTGCCGGGCAGAAGTGTATCACCTGCACCCTGCTGGATGAAGCATGGAATGGCCAGACCTATGATTGGTTTCCTTCCATGATTCGCTGGGTGAAGGGGAAAGACGGCGTGATGCGCTATGACTACAGCATTTTTGATGCCTGGGTACACTTCATGCACGATGAAATCGGCATACGCGAGCAGATAAGTTGCTACTCCATGCTGCCCTGGCACCTCAAAGTGAAGTATTTTGACGAGTCCACCGGCCAGGAGGCCGAGATGGCCGCCGAGCCCGGTCAGCCCTCGTTTGAACAGGTGTGGGCCCCCTTCCTGCGCGATTTCCACCACCACATGCAGCAAAAAGGTTGGGCAGGGAAGACCTGTATCGCCATCGATGAACGCCCCGATCGCATGGTGCGCGAGGCCATGCGCCTGGTGAAAGAGAATGCACCCTCGTTCCGTATTGCCTCGGCCGTGGATAAGCCCTCGACCCTCACCCGCGATGTCTACAACATCTCCCCCGTGCTGACTCATGCCGGTTCGGCCCTGGGTGAGCTGCTCCGGGAGCGCAAAGCTGCCGGCAAGATTACGACCTTCTACGTGTGCCTGCACCCCACCGTGCCGAATACCTTCACCACTTCCGCCCCGGCGGAGGCGGAATGGCTCGGCCTCTTTGCCGCAGCCAATCAGCTCGACGGATTTTTGCGCTGGGCGTACAACTCATGGAATCGCAACCCGCTTCAAACCACCGACTTCGGTAACTGGCCGACCGGCGATTGTTTCCTGGTTTACCCCGGCAACCGCAGCTCCATCCGCTTCGAGCGCCTGCGCGACGGGCTGGAGGAGTTTGAAAAAGTACGCCTTCTGCGCGCCCGTGCAGCCGAATCCCCCGCCGCAGCCGCTATCATTGACAGCATGAACAGCCGCCTGGCCGCTATCTTCACCGTGAAGCGCAGTACGGGCAACCAACATGCTGCTGATGTGCAGTCCGCTCGCGATATCATTGCCGAGACCGTGGCCGCGCTGCATGCTTTGCCGCAATAATTTCCCCACAGGCCTGCTGTTCAAACAGCCGTCAACACGGTTGCAAAGGGGGGGGCTGTTCGGCCCCGGGGTTACTCCAACGTGCGCTCCACGCAGGCGTAGGCGCTGTGGTTGTGAATAGATTCAAAGTTTTCGGCCTCGATTCGGTACCAGGAGAAGGCATTGTAGCGCTCTGTGGCTACGGCGACATTGCGCACCAAATCTTCAACGAAAACAGGGTTATCGTAGGCCTTGTCGGTCACGTATTTTTCATCCGGGCGCTTGAGCAGGCTGTAGAGCTGGCAGCTGGCGCAGTCCTCCACCAAATCAATGAGGTCTTCAATCCACACGGCTGAGCCGGAGAAACGCACCGAATAGGTCACAACCCCGCGCTGATTGTGCGCCCCGCGCTCACTCATGGCCTTCGAGCAGGGGCAAAGGGTTGTAACAGGCACCTTAATCGTGAGCGTGAAGGTGCCCGGTTGATTGCGCTCGGCATCGATGACAAAGCGCACGTCATAATCCATCATGCCCTCCATGCCCGTAACCGGGGCTTTTTTCAGGCGGAAGAAGGGAAACTCAATCTCCACACGGGCGCGCTGGGCGGGTAGTTTGCGCAGCAGGCGTGCGGGGAGCCGCACCGCAGAATGTACATCCAGGTAGCGGCGGTGCTCGTGCAGGGCCTCCACAAATCGGCTCATGTGGGTGCCTTTGTACTGCTCGGGCAGGTCGACCATGAGCGCCAGCGTTGCAACGGTGGACTGGGTGCGCTGCTCTTTGTCACTCACTACGATGGGGTAGCGCACGCCGCGCACACCCACGCGGTCGATGGAAATCTGGCGCGTGTCGCGTTCATTCTGAGTGTCTTTGAGCTCTTGCATGGCCGGTGGAACTCGGTAAAATAAAAGAGAGGGAGCTTGCAGGTGCTTTCGCAGCATACAAGCTCCCTTTTAATCAACGACAATCTGCCGTCGAGAACTCCTCTATATTCGGAGATTTCAAATCAGGGGAGCAGGTTCACGGCACGAGCGCGGCGAATCTCGCGCGTAATCTTGCGGTGCATCTTGGCAGATACGCCGGTCACGCGGCGGGGAAGAATCTTGCCCGTCTCGGAGGTGAACTTGGAAAGGAACTCGGGGTTGCACATATCAACGGCACCGGCGGGGATGTCAATGCGACGACGGGGCATTGTCTTGTTGCAGGTGCGGAAACGGATACGACGCTCAACGCTCTTGAATTCGGTAATCATAATGCTGTAATCTTACTGGTGTTGCGGCGGTTTAGCGCATCTCGCGATGCAGGGTGCGGCGCTTCAGGAAGGGGTTGAACTTAACCTTCTCCAGACGACCGGGGGTGCGCTGGCTCTTCTTGTTGCGGGTGGTGACGTAGCGAGAGGGGGTCTTACCCTCGGCCTTGGCCTCCGTGCATTCCAGGATGATGATATCTCTAGGCATATTCGGTGATTAATGTTGACTTGCGGGCGCCTATTCTACACTATTCTTCGGATTCGTCAAGCGCAAAAACACTTTCCATGTCATTTTGCAGCCCGGAATAGCCCACATCGTCCGATTTTTTCGCCAGATAGCTGGCGTAGGAGCCGTATTTTTTCTCGAATTCCTCCTGACATTTTACGGTCAGGCGGCAGAAGGGGCGCACTTCCAGGCGTTTCTTGGGGATGAGTTCGAGCGAGATTTCGCAGATGCCGTAGTAACCCAGGCGAATGCGCTCCAGGGCGGCGTCTATCTCAAAGAGCTGCTCGCGGTCCTTGCCCAGCAGGCGCAGGGTAAGGTCGCGCACCTCGGCCTCGCTACCGGCATCGCCGATGTGCTGGCCGGAGGATGAGGAGACGTTCGAGGCACCACTGCGCAGGTGGTCGCGTGTGACGTCCTGCATGTTGGGCAGCAGTTGATCGCGCAGCTCGAGCAGGGATTGTTTGCGGGCTTCAAGGAACGCCGGCCACTCGGGATCGGCCTTGAGCAGGGCGAGCGACTCCTTGAGCTTGGCCTTGCGGGCTTTCTCCTCGGGGGTGAGAGCCTCTTTGGCAGCTGGCTTGCGGGCGGGTTCCTGCTTTTTCTCGGTGGCCTTGGTGGTCTTTGCTTTTGCGGTTTTTGCCTTGTCGGCTGAAGCCGTGGATTTCTTGCTGGTTGCCATGTGCGTAATGTGATGTGTGAGAGTATCTTTCGGCGTGAGTGCCGCAGCTGTTCATGTAATACAGCGCAAGCGATTTTTTGCTAATATCACAATCCTGCACAGATTGCAAGTAAAATCTGCGTTTTCTTCTGCTATCTGTGACAGCGCCGGTGGCTGACGGTGCCGGCTCAGGGGGTAGTTGTCTGCGGCTCGCCGGCGTCGGTCGTCGGTCCCATGCTTTCGAAAGCCTGCTCCATCTGCGTAGAGGGAATCAGGATGGCGGCAGATACAGCGGCCGCCGCGATAACGGCTCCGGTCAAGGGTACGACGGAGACAGCGTCGACTATTTCGAGCGGAATGGTGATGGGTTTCAGGGCGTAGTGGCCGAAACTCTTTTGCGCGGCGTCGCTTTCCAACAGTTTGGTCAGTTTGCCGCTGACTTTACCCTGAGCCACGCGCTGAGAGTCTTTTTGCTTCATTTGCTCTTCCGTCAGCACGCCGGGCACATAGCGCTCGAAGCGCAGCCGAGCTGTTGCTTTGTTGCGCTTGTTCCATTCGTACACCAGCTGTTCGCTCATCGGTATGTAGAAATGTTTTTCTGCCGGTTTTTTATCGCTGTTCAGCTCGGGCCAGAGGTCCCAACCGCCTCCTTTCAAATAATCATACCCTTCCACCAGACCGGCAGTCGGGCGCCTGTAATAGCCTTCCATGGCGACATAAAGCACCCCGTCACAGCGGTATACGGTGGCCTTGTCGGTATCTCCGGTTTGGAAGTCCTGCCGACCGACGGAATCCGGTAGTGTATGCAGCGCCAGGCGGCACGAACTCAGGGGCAGGGCGCACAGTACACAGAGGAGCAGCGGGGTAAGTAGGCGGGCGGTCATGGTAGGGGTATTATATCTCCCGGGCTGTTCCATAGTCAAGCCGAAAAATGGAAACCGCGGATTGCCGGTCATGCCGATAGCCCTGTGCCGGGCATATTCCGGGTTGACTTGTCGGGGGCGGTTGTGCTACGATGTTGCTCATGAGAGAGTTTGCCGACAAAGTTGCCATCGTGACCGGTGGGGTGCAGGGGATTGGCCGTTGCATAGCGGAGATGTTCGCGGCAGCGGGGGCTCATGTGTGCCTGTTTGATGTGCAGCAGAACCCTTACTTTGTGGGAGACTTGGCCTGCGAGGCTGACTTGCGCCGTTTCTGCGACAAAGTGGTGGCCGATTACGGGCGGGTGGACTACCTCATTAACAATGCCGCGCCGCTTTTCAAGGGGCTGCCTGATTGCAGCTGGCAGGAGTTCAACTATGCGCTGCAGGTGGGGGTGGCTGCTCCCTACATGCTCACCCGCCTGCTGATGAATCACTTTGCCCCCGGGGCCGCTATCGTGAATATATCTTCCACCCGCGACCGCATGAGTATGCCGGGTACGGAGTGTTACAGCGCGGCCAAGGGCGGTATCGCGGCGCTGACCCATGCTCTGGCGGTATCGCTGGCTGGCCGTGTGCGGGTGAACTCCATTTCCCCCGGTTGGATTGAAACACAGGGGGCCGTCTACCGTGGGGCGGATGCTGCCCAGCACCCTGCCGGGCGGGTAGGCTGCCCGGAGGATATTGCGCACATGGTGCTCTACCTCTGCTCGGAGCGCGCCGCCTTCATCACCGGTGAGAATATCTGTATTGACGGTGGCATGACCCGACAGATGATTTACCACGCCGAGCACGGCTGGCAGCTGACGAACGGTTGAGGTTTATGCAGTCGGATTTTAGGATTTTACTCATTACTGCGGCGATTGCTGCGCTGTGGTGGTGGATACAGCGCCCCTTGTTGGCACGCAAGTGGGTGTATGCTGCGACTCTGGGTGGGGTGGCGGTCACGCTGGGTGCAGCCTTTTATCTGCCGCATGAGTGGTTCGAGTTGCGCTACGCCTGTGTGTTGCAGGGGATGTTACTGTTTGACGTATGCCTGGTGATGTTGCCCTTCGAAGGGGTGAACGAGCCTCGCTGCCGTCGCGCTGCGCGCTTGGCCTCGCTGCCCGCACGCTCTCTGGGGGAGGCCCGACTCCCATGGGCGATGTCTGCTGAGGCTATGGCGAGGGCCATGACATCGCGCCTGACTGACCCCGAGCCGGTCGGCGAGGGCGGGGTCGTGGCGGATTATATGGACAATTCCCGCTATCTGGAAGTTGCTCTGTACCCACAGCCTGAGGACTGCTGGGTGCTGATGCTCTGGTCGAAGCGAGATGTTGAGTTGCGTGACAGCGAGGTAGCGGCCATTTGTAAGCAACATCAACTCGCAGCCTCACCTGATTTCGTTGGTCGCGGGGCAGATGCTCTGTGCCTGTGGCGCAATGGTACGCTGTACATTTATCCGGCAGCGGCGCAGGGCGATGTCGAGCCGCTGCTGCGTGCGCTTAACCCCGTTGCTTGATGGTAGCCCTCAGCTCCTCTACCGCCGTCAGCAGTTTGTTGTTGCTGCGCTTGAGGTGCAGCAGGCTGAAAACCATAATCATGGTCACGATGGTGAGGTAGATGATTACCCCCCAGCAGAGCGCCTGAAGAGAGTAGATGGATTGGGAAATTTTGGGGTCGTTTATCACGCGGGTTACAATCTTGTCACCGACTTCCTGTGCGTATTCGCGCCCCTCTTGCTTGTACTGCTCTTTGTATTCGTTGATGAGCTGGTCAACGGCTCCCTTGACCGCCCCGGCGAGTACCTCTGAAAGCGGCTTGTCGCCCAGTCCGTCGGCCGTGCCGGTGACGAGTGTGCTGATAGCCTCCCGCCCGCGGTCGCGCCAGGTGCGTTTCTCCGGTTGGGTGGGGGCGGCCTCCGGCTGAGCCTCGGGGGCTGTTGCAGCCTGTTTGCCGGTTTGGGCGGCGTGTTGCTCTTGATGTGATTTCAGGGCCTGTACTCCCACTTGCAGCAGGCCGTCAAAGAGTTTATCAGTCTTGTCATCGGCTCTTACCCAGTTCAGGCAGAGTATCGGCAGCAGCAAAAGCGAAAAGAAAATCTTATTCATGCTGCCATGGTACCACCGGGATTCCGAAAAGGCAAGCTAAATTTTCCTTAAGCAAAAGCCCCTCAGCACGCCACTTGCGCTGAGGGACTTTCGGCTTAACATCGGCGGCAACTCGGGGTTGTCGGGCTCGACATGCCGTCAGATTCTGCTGGCCACCGAGAGGGCATCCATGTTCTGCTCATATTCCCTCTTGACGGCGCTGAGAGTATTAATCTTGGATTGAAGTATCCGGCGTTTATCGTCGCCGGCCTCGTTTACGGCATCCTTTGCCACGAGAATATCCGTGTCGATAAGGGAGATGTGAGAGGACACCGTACCCTGATAGCGCTGCAGTTGCACGGATGTCAACTTCTTGGTTCGGCCGGATCTGATAGCGGCTACCTTTTGGGAAAGCTCGTTTTTGGTCTCGACGGCTTCGGCCGTGCGTGTATCGAGCTGTTCGATGTTGTCATCCACGTAGTCCTCCATGTTATCGTAGGAGCTCTTGTCCTTTACTTTGGAGGCCGCCCATTTAATGGCGCCATAGCCAGCAAAGCCAAACAACGCTACCCCCAAAAGGTCCTCTTGATTCTGATCGGAGGGCGATGATAACACCTGCCACAACGGGCTGACGCAGGATGTCATGGAAGAAGCCATGATACCGAGCGCAGTAATGCCGGCTATCACTTTCTTACTCGGGAGAACATTCATATTGTGTTGAATCGTCTCGATTGGGCGCTTATGCCAGCGTGCGCACTTTGCGCTCCCAGCTCCAGTCCCAGCGGGTGAGGGAGGAGAAGCAGGCTGCCAGCAAATCTACACTGGCCTGAATGTCCACCTTGTGGGCCATTTCTATGCTCTGGTGCACATTGCGTACGGGTATGGAAACGGCACCTGCCACGGAACCGCCGGCGCAGAACTTCTGCATGGCGCCGGCATCAGTCCCGCCGGCGGCGAGCAGTTCAAGCTGGTAGGGGATGTCCTTTTCTTCGCAGAGGGCCTGCATGAACTTGACCATGCGGTTGTCGGTGATGAGTGTGCCGTCATATACCTTGATGGCAGTACCCTTGCCGAGCACGGTGCATTTGTCGTGGCTGCCGGAACCGGGGGTGTCGAACGCAATCGTCACATCGAGCGCGAATGAGAAATCAGGCTGAATGGCCTGGGTGGCCACCTGAGCACCGCGAAGCCCCACTTCCTCCTGCACGGAGAAGACGGCGTAGAGGTCGAAGCAGGGTTTCTCGCCGGCGGCAAGAATGGCGCGGATGGCCTCGATGAGCAGGTAGCAGCCGCCGCGGTTGTCGATGCTCTTTACATTCAGGCAATCCCCCATTTCAATGAGGTCGCCCACGCGGGTGATGGAATCGCCCAGCGATACATACTTCTCGACCTCTTCTTTGGGCATGCCTACGTCGACCACATAGTCGGTGACAGCGGGCATCTTGGTGCGCTCCTCGGGGCTCATCACGTGGATGGGCTTCACGCCCATGCAGCCGGGAAGGTCTTTGGTGCCGTGCACGATAACGCGCTGAGCGGTGAGGGTCTTGGGGTCAAACCCGCCCAGGGGCAGAATGCGGATAAAGCCATTGTCATCGATATGGCGCACAATGAAGCCGATTTCGTCCATGTGAGCAGCGCACATAATCTTCTTTTCGCTGCTCTTGCCCTTGATGAGGGCGGTGACGTTGCCGATGTTGTCGACGGTGATGGAGTCCGCCAGGGGCGTCATCTCCTGAATGATGAGGTCACGAATGCCGTACTCGAAACCGGATGCACCGGTCGCCTCGCAAAGGTCCTTAAACAGTTTGATATTCATCGCGCACCAAGGGTAACGCAAAACCCCGCAATTTGCAAGCAAAATTGCGGGGTTTTGCAAAGGTCTGCACACGGCAGCGCATCAGATGTAGGTGCGAATGATAGCTTTTTCGCGCAGGCGCTCAACCCAGGCGCGGTAGCGGCGCTCATTGTTTTTACGGCGTACGGAATCATCCACACGCTCTTTGATACCGCGGGCATTCAGCGAAGGAGCAGGGGCCAGGCGCTTGCCGGTTACGCGCACGATGGTGAAGCCCATGCGGTCAATCAAGGGGCCGGTCAGCTTGCCATGCGGCAGCGAGAACACGATGTTAGCGAACTCGACCGCCAATTCTTTGCGCTTGATGTAGGGCCATTTGCCGCCATCCTGCGCGTGTATGTCCTTCGAGTATTGGCGTGCGGCATCTTCAAACGAAATCTCGCCGGACTGAATAGCCTTGGCCACCTGTTCAGCCAGCACAAACTGCATCTCGGGCGTGGCGTTCGGGTCATCCGGGTTCTGCGCGGGGATGAAAATCTTGTCGTAACGGATGGAGTCGTTGGTCATGTCGCGGTAGTCGGACTTGGTCGCCTGATACTCCGCGCGGATTTCATCGGGGGTGGGGGGAATACCTCGCTCATATCGGGAGTTGCGCATGGCCATCACCGTCAATTCGCGGCGCACGGAGTCGCGGTACTCGCTGTAGGACATGCCGCTCTTGCGCAGATTGTCCAGCAGGTTATCACGATTGCCGTTGAACATCGTCAGCACGCGGCGGTTGATTTCCTCATTCACGGCACCTTCAGGTATCATCAGCCCGGAGGTTTCAAACTCGCAGAGCACCAGCTCACGCTCAATCAGTTCTTTGAGCACGGCTTTCTTGGCCTTCAGCAGCTCAGCATTGAAACGGGGACCCTGGCGCGGATAGAGCATGGTGAGCTCTCGCACATACGGTGCCAGGCGTGCACGTACTTCGCTCGATGTAATCGGCCGACCGTTTACCGTCGCCGCTACACGGTTGACGATACGCGGGGTCTTGGGCCGGGCTGGTTTGTTGCCCTGTGCGTCGGCCTCGCACGGGCACAGGCAGAATATAGCCAACAACAGAGCTACGGAACGGCTGAGGTACTTCATATATGCAAACATTCTACACCATTCGCGTCATATTGCAACATCCTTTTTTGTCAACAGCGCACTTTATTCTCGCTTTTATTCTCCGGGTATGGTAAAGGTATAGTGTTCACGAAAACATATTTCAGCCTATGGCCATCAAACTGTTTATACCGGGTCCGACTGTTGTGTCGGAGGATATTCTTGCCGAAATGAGCCTGCCGATGATTGGGCACCGCTCGAAGAAAGCCTCTGAGATTCAGAAGCGTATATCTGACAATATGCAGAAGGTGCTCTATACGAACAACCGCATTCTGCTTTCCACCTCCTCCGGCTCAGGCCTGATGGAAGGTGCTATTCGCTCTTGCACGGCCAAGCGTGCAGCGGTTTTCTCCGTGGGCGCTTTCGGCGACAAGTGGTACAAAATGGCCGTGGCCAATGGCGTGCCGGCCGACAAATTCTCCAGCGAGATGGGTGAACCCACCACCCCGGAGATGGTGGATGCCGCCCTCGCTACCGGCAAGTACGATGTTATCACCGTGACCCACAATGAGACGTCCTCGGGTATTCAGAACCCGGTGGAAGAGATTGCCGAGGTCATGAAGAAGTACCCGGACGTGGTGTGGCTGGTGGATGCCGTATCGTCCGCCGCCGGTTCCAAGATTGAGACGGACAAGCTGGGGATTGACGTGCTCATCACCTCGACCCAAAAGGCTCTGGCCCTGCCGCCCGGCCTGGCTATCTGCGCCATGAGTCAAAAAGCCTACGAGCGCACAGCCGAGGTGCCCTCCCGTGGCCTGTACTTTGACCTGCGCACGCTGTGGGACTTCATCGACAAGAAGAACTACCAGTACACCTCCACCCCCTGTCTTTCCCTGATGTATGCTCTCGACAAGCAGTTGCAGCACATCGTGAATGAAGAGGGGATTGAGGCCCGCTTCGCCCGCCACGAGCAGTGCGCTGAGTTCACCCGCGCCTGGGCAGATGAGTACTTCCGCGTATATCCCAACCGTAAATACCTTTCCAAGACCCTCACCGTTATCGACGCCCACCCCAAGGGTTGCTCCGAGCTTATCTCCATACCGGAGCTCAACAAGGGGCTTGCCGAGCTCAATATGCAGCTGGGCAACGGTTACGGTGGCCTGAAAGACAAGACCTTCCGTATTGCCCACATGGGCGAGCTGTGCCTGGACGACATGAAGGAGATTACCTCTGCCGTGGTGGACGTGCTCAAGCTCCGCTGAGCCCATGCGGGTCACTTATACCGAACAAAACAAACCTACTCTCTCAACAAGCCGCCGTCGTGATGACGGCGGCATTGTTTTTGGGTGAAAGGGAGGGCGGCAGCAGGTTAAGCCGCGAGGCACGGGAGGGGCGGCGTTCGGGCCACCCCCGGGATGTGCAGCCTGAGGTGCTCAGCCGGGGTCAGGCCTGAGTTTGCATCAGGTAGGCGTTCAGCTCAGCAAGAGCGCGGCGCTGGGTGGGGCAGGCGCGGCGGCGATCACCGAGTGCAAAACTGCAGCGGGCCATGCCGCTGAAGTGGTAATTGGTCAGCCCCTTGTCGCGCAGGGTATCCATACGGCGGCGCAGCTCGGTGTAGAAGAACAGGGGCAGGGGTGCTTCTTCCGCCAGGGTGTCGAGCTCGATATCAATGGGCGGGGTCTGCTTGCGCAGGTGTGTGGCGATGAGCGGCAGCCCGATGTGGTTGAGCAGGCCGCGCATGCGGTCAAAGAGGTAGTCCAGCGGCACGGCGTGCAGCGGGCAGTTGTTCTCGAGGTATTGCAGCACACCGGCTGCAATCTCCTCTTTGAACGGCAGGGTTGTACCGGCGGATTCTGCGGCCTCCTGCAGCACATTGACGAGCCAGGCGAGGTCGTAGTCTGAGAACACGCAGTAGCCGTTCTGCAGCAGCGGACGATTGTTCTTGAACGCTATCATCAGAAAGAAAGTTTACGTTGCAGGGGGTCGTTGAGAGTCTTGCGCTCCATGCGGCGAATCAGCTCGATGAACTCATCCACATTCGCGAACTGGCGGTATACCGACACATAGCGTATATACGCCACAGGGTCAATCGTCTGTAATTTTTCAATCACCTTCATGCCGATAATGGTCGAGGGAACCTCGCGCTGGTGGTCGCGGTGCAGCTCCGCCACGATTTCATCGGCCGCGACATCGAGCTGATCCATGCTCACAGGGCGTTTTTCGCAGGCTTTTATCATGCCACGCAAGATTTTTTCGCGGTTCAGTGCCTCGTGCACATTGTCGCGCTTGACCACGCGGAGCTCGGTGCGCTCAATTTGCTCGTAGGTCGTGTAGCGGTACTGGCAGCGTATGCACTCTCGACGCCGCCGGATACACGTGCCGTCTTTCGACGTGCGCGAGTCGATTACCTTGTCTTCCATGTAGCCGCATTGAACGCATCTCATGCCCCTCATCTTACCACAATCTGTGGGGGCGTCAAGGGGGATTTAGTGCCATATATTATACCACAGTGGGTTGCATTTGTCATGAATATCTCGCTTTTCTTAAACATCATGCCCACAGCCGATTTTTGCGCTTTTTTGCACCTTTTTTTTATTTTCTGAAAAAAAGTCTTGCAAAACGATAGGAAATATGGTAATTAAAAGTCATGAGCACACAGTTTATCGAATATCCGAAGTGCAGCACGTGCCGGAAGGCGCGGGTGTGGCTGCAGGAGCAGGGGGCGGAGTTCACGGCCCGCCACATCGTGGAGCAGGCGCCCGGAGAGGCTGAGCTGCGCGCCTGGTGGCAGGCGAGCGGGTTGCCGCTGAAGAAGTTTTTCAACACCTGCGGTACGAAATACCGCGAATTGAACCTGGCCGCGCGACTCAAAGAGATGAGTGAGGAGGAAATGCTTGCCCTGCTGGCAACGGATGGCATGCTGGTGAAGCGCCCTCTGCTGGTAACTGACAGCGGGCAGGTCATCCCCGGCTTTAAGGCTGAGACCTGGAGTGCCGCGCTGGGGAAGTAGTTTTGTAAGTGATAATAACGGAGAGAGTCAGAGCCGCAGCCTTGCGAGGGGCTGCGGCTCTATTGTCGCCGGCAAAAACGAGATGCGGATTGGAGGTAAAGAAAAAACGCAGCCGCTGAACGACTGCGTTTTTTCCGGAAGGATAAATGTTCGCGGTAAATCAGGCGAGCGGCACGCTGATGGTTTGCTCGCGATCGGGGCCCACGCCCACGGAGCTGACCGGGCAGCCTACCACCTCGCCGAAGCGCTTGACGTAGGCCTTGCAGTTCTCGGGGAGCTGTTCCCAAGTGGTGCAGGCTGAGATATCCTGCTTCCAGCCGGGCAGGGTCTCGTAGATAGGCTCGCACTTGTACCAGTCCTCCATGAGAGCAGGGGGGTACTCGAGCACCTCGTCACCCATGCGGTAACCGGTGCAGATTTTAATGCTTTCGAGCTCATCGAGACCATCGAGGTTGGTCATGGCCATTTCATTGAAACCATTGAACATGGCGGAGAAGCGCAGCACAACGCCATCTGTCCAACCACAGCGGCGGGGACGACCGGTGGTGGCACCGAACTCGCGGCCCAGGCCGTGCAGGTAGTCGCTGATTTCGTCGTCTTCGGTCACGAAGGGACCCTCGCCCACGCGGGTGGTGTAGGCCTTGCACACGCCGTTGATTTTATCAATGCGGGTGGGGGCTACGCCGGAGCCGGTGCAGCAGCCGCCGGCGCTGGTGTTCGAGCTGGTCACGAAGGGATAGGTACCGAAGTCGATGTCGAGCATGGCGCCCTGTGCGCCCTCGAAGAGCACGGTCTTGCCGGCTTTGATGGCGTTGTTAATCACCGGGATGGTGTTGGTGATGTGGGGGCGCAGCACATCGGCTGCGGCCATAACGGCGTCGAGCGTAATCTTGGGGTCGGCAGCGGGCCAGCCCAGGCGCACAAGCTCCTCGTTGGCGGTCTTAATGCGGGCCTTGAGCACGGTTTCGAGGCGGACCGGGTCGGCCAGGTCAATCATGCGAATGCCGACACGGCGGGCCTTGTCGGCATAGGTCGGGCCGATACCCTGACGGGTGGTGCCGATTTTCTGGTCGCCGAGCGCTTCTTCCTGCGCGCCATCGATATCCTTGTGGATGGGGAGCACCACATGAGCGCGGTCGGAGATAAGGAGGTTCTGCGGGGTGATGTTCACGCCCTTTTCCTGCAGGTAGCGGATTTCCTCTACCAGCGAGGTGGGGTTGATGACAACGCCGTTGCCGATGATGTTCACCTTGCCCTCCCACAGAATACCGGAGGGGATGAGGTGCAGCACGTATTTTTGCCCTTTGGCGATAACGGTGTGGCCGGCATTGCTGCCACCCTGACTGCGGGCTACGATATCGGCGGTCTCGGTCAGGAAGTCGATAACCTTGCCTTTACCTTCATCTCCCCACTGGGAGCCTATGACTAGTGTATTCATGAACTGTTTGCGGGCGTTTATGCGTTGTACTGACCGGCCTTGGCTGCCATGATGGTCTGCACGAGTCGGTTGAAGAAGTTGGCGCAGTCATCGGCCCCGGCAGGGGCGGCGGGCAGGTACTGCACACCGAATACAGGCAGCTTGGCGTGGGAGAGCGAGGCGATAGTGTCGTCGTTGAGGTTCACGGCATCTGCACACAGCCCTTCGGGCAGACTGTCAGTATCGATGGCAAAAAGGGTGTTCTGCGAGGTGATTTCGACCTTGCCGGTGCTGCAGCACTTCACAGGCTGGTTGCAGCCCTGGTGTCCTACGCGCAGTTTGCGGGTGGTGGCACCCAGACCGGTGGCGATTACCTGGCAACCCAGACCAATGCCGGCCACAGGCAGTTTGCTGGTGAGCTGAGCTACCTCAGCGGCGATATCGGTGAGCGTGGCGGGGTCGCCGGGACCGTCGGAAATAACAACGGCATCCGGGCGCAGGGCCAGGGCCTCTTCCGCCGTCGTGGTGGCGGGAACCACGGTGACATCGCAACCTACCTGACGCAGGCTGCGCAGGGTGCTGTAGCGCACGCCCAGGTCGTATACCACAACCTTGTAGCTGACGGGCGGCAGTTCGCTGTAGGTACCCAGGTCGCCCTGTGTTTTGTTGGGAAGTTTCCAGGCACGCGACTCACCCTCCCAGTGATAGGGGGCGGTGGTGCTTACGTTGCTGACGAGGTAGGCGCCCTCCATGCCGGGGGCTGCCTTGGCAGCGGCTACGGCCTCCTCAGCCGTCAGCTCCGTGGAGATGCAGCAGCGCAGCGCGCCGCTCTTGCGCTGAAGAGTGGCAATCTTGCGCGTGTCAATACCGGCAATGCCTACGATGCCGCGGCGCTCCAGCCAGGGCTCCATGGGCTCCTGAGCACGCCAGTTGCTGTGCAGGCGGGCCAGCTCGGTGACAACCAGACCGGCGGCTCCGGCGGTGGCGCTCTCATCATCCTCTGCGCACACACCATAATTGCCGATGAGCGGGTAGGTCATGGCGACTACGCGACCGCAGCAAGCAGGGTCGGAGAGGATTTCCTGATAACCCATGACGGATGTGTCGCAGCACATCTCGCCGGTTACGGTGCCGACAGCGCCAATGGAGCTGCCCTCGAATATTGTTCCGTCTTCTAGTGCAAGAATCGCTTTCATGCTTTTTCTCTTTAAGCCGTGCGATATTACCAGTTCCGCGCGTAAAATGCAAGGCTATATTTGCCGATGGCGGAAAAATTACGCAAATGTGAAGAAAATTCGTCATTTTGATCGAGATTGCTTGCAATTTGCGGGTGAATGTGATTATAATACGGTAATGGAACCTACGGGTACACGGTGTGCCGGTGGCGATTCCGCTATCAATCTTCAAACACTCAGATTTTATGGAAAATGCAGAAACCCCTGAAACGGTGAAGCTCGCTGAGGCTTCCGCTACTGATACTCAGGATCGCCTGAAGGCTGCCCGTGACTATGCCTGCGCTCAGTATGAGAAGCTGCGCCGTGCAACGGCTGAGCAGATGGATACGGTGCGTAAGTACACCGCTGACCGCATGGCTGACATGCGCAAGTATACCGATGAAGCCCGCGAGCAAATCAATGCCGGCTGGGATGTAACCTGCGCCAAGGCCAAGGATTTGCACCAGGCCGGTGAGGAGTATGTGAAGGCCAATCCGACCGGCAGCGTGCTGGGCGCGCTGGGTATCGGGTTCGTGCTGGGGCTGCTCATCGGTGTGACCCGCCGCTGATGTCGGCGCTGCTTTCGCCGGCGCCGGAATAACAGAGCTGATATTGCATGTCACTTTTCTCTTTCAGAAAGCCGAAAGCTCTCGCCTCCCTGCAACAACAGGGGGGTGAGTTGCTTGGCGGTGTGAAGGGAATGGCCGGGCAGACCGTCGCTCATATCGGGGCGCTGCTGCAATTGTTGAGCGCTGAGTTGCAGCAGTATTTCGGCCATCAGGTCAGGCGTGCCGTGGCGGTGGCTGCGGGTGCGCTGCTGCTTTTCTTCGGGTATCTGGTGTTCTGCGCCTTTGCTTGCGTGGGCTTGCAGGAATTGCTGGGTAGCTGGCTGTTGGCCACCGGGGTGGTGAGTCTGGCTCACCTTGTGGTTGGTTTTATCGTGCTGCTTATCGGGGTGAAGAGTTCGCCCGGTCCTGTCGCACCGGCCACTCGTGAGGAACTTAAAAATGATTGGCAATGCATCAAATTACTCATCAGCAAAGAACACAGCAAATCCTGAACCGAGTGGCGCAGACCCGCATCGGTGTGCTTGATTCTGCCGCCAAAACACAGGCCGGCGCCGGGGTGTGTATGGATGTGCTGCATATCTCCCGCAAGACACTGCGCTATGCCGCGATGGCGGCAGTCGGTTATGCCGGGTTGAGGATAGCCGGGCGCTTGATTCACCGTGCTCCCCGCCCTGCGCAGGCTGCGCTGCCTGCCCCCAAGTCGGTCGCAGCGCCTGAACAGCCTCGCGGCTTGTTCAAGTATCTTATTGCCCAGCTTTTCACCATCGTGTTGCTGCCGTGGGTGAAAGATTGGCTCACCGGGAGCAAGGTTTCGCGCGGGCTGGACTACTGGCGCCCCTCCCGCATTTTCTTCCGCTGGATTGGACTTGAGCGCTAAGTGCATATTTTATTGATTTCCAAAAATAACTTATATTATGAAGAAGGTATTTGTATCCGGTTCGTTTAATGTGTTGCATGCCGGTCACTTGCAGTTTTTCCGTGAGGCCCGCGCGCTGGGGGATTATCTGGTAGTATCGTTCCCGCCGGCTGATTTGTTGTGGAATGTGTATGGCAAGAAGTCTGTTCTGGAAGATGTGGACAAGATGGAGCTGCTCTCATCGCTTGAGATGGTGGATGAGGTGGTGCTTTCGACGGATGAAGATGACGAGCTTTCGTTCCTGACGGCATTCCGCCAGGTGAAGCCGGCTGTACTTGCCGTGACAACGGATGATATGTACATGGACTCTAAGCGCCGCCTGTGTGAACAGGAAGGGGTAGAGTTCGTGGTGCTCGAAAAGACCCGCCCTGATGGCAGTACGGCCAGCAGTTCCTTGATGGTCAGTCGCATCAAGGCCCCCGCGCATGTTCCTCTGCGTGTGGATTTTGCCGGTGGTTGGCTTGATGTGCCCGAGAATGCCATACCCGGCGAATATATTGTCAACTGTTCTATTTCCCCAACCGTTTCTTTGAAAGAATGGAACTACCGCCAGGGGGCCGGTCTGGGTGGCAGTGGCGGCTGGAGTGTGCTCAATGGCTGGGATCCGGTGACATCGGAACTGGGGCTGGGCGTAGGTTGGCAAGACCCTGCCGTCATAGCGGAAACCGGTGCCTGTGTGTGGCAGTCCGGGCCGCGTCCGGTGCTGGATTTCAAGAATACAGGCGAATTCCTCAAAGGGCGCATGGCCGTATATGATACGCGAATCAAGCACGATACCCCCGGCCTTGCCGG
The DNA here is from genome assembly GCA_045646325.1 of Akkermansia sp. Lineage (GTDB taxonomy): Bacteria > Verrucomicrobiota > Verrucomicrobiia > Verrucomicrobiales > Akkermansiaceae > Akkermansia. Next base: position 51,657 of record JAZRKM010000048.1, read on the forward strand.
TTTGAAGCGTGACTTCCGTAAAATTGCCAAGGCTGCCAGGGTGGCGCGCCTCGGCGTGCAGGAGAAAGATATCAACGTGCTGGCTGTCGGTGTGCGCCTGAGTTATGAGCTCCAGTTGGCAGAAGGAATGGACGCCCTGCCGGCTGTAGGTGATTCGCTCGCCTGCAAATACTGTGGCGGCGGCCATGGCGGCTACGCGCTTTACTTGTACGAAACCCCTGAGGCTCGTGCAGCTGCCCTCGCGCAGTGTGAGTATCTTTACCCCATAGAGCCTTACTGCCGCACCTTCGGTAAAGACGAACAGGTGCCCTGGGCTCCTGAGTATCAGGACCGAATCCTGAAACAGAATGTGAAGAAAGACCATTTCTAATAAACTTAATCCGAATAGATATTATGCCGAAAGTATTTGTATCAGGCTGCTTCGATGTACTGCACAGCGGTCATATCGCTTTCCTGGAAGAGGCAGCGAGCTATGGCGATGTCTACGTCTCCATCGGTTCCGATGAGACGGTGCGACAGCTCAAAAATCGCAAGACTATGTATAATGAGCAGGAGCGTAAGTACATGCTCGAAGCCATCCGTTTTGTCAAAGCTGTCTATATTGGCCCGGATACCGGCAAAATCCTCGATTTTGCCCCTCTGCTCGACGAAATTAAACCTGACATTTTCTTTGTGAATGGTGATGGTACCAGCGATGAAAAGAAGGCCTTTGTCGAGTCTAAGGGAATACGGTATGTCACCAGCTCGCGCATTCCGCATGGTAATCTGCCGCAGCGCTCGACGACCAGTATTCGTGAAAACTTGGGAAAATGAACCCGTCTCATACAACGTACCATGTGGGCGAAACCGGCGAGTGCCCATGGGGTGACTGGCAGGTTCTGGATTTGCAATCACATGTTGTGGTCAAGAAACTTAACGTGGTATCGGGTGGGCGAATTTCGCTGCAGCGCCATGCTCATCGCTCCGAGCGTTGGATTGTGACGGAGGGTGTGGCGACTGTTCGCAATGACGATGTTGTCACTCAGGTGCGGGTCGGGCAGTCTGTGTTCATACCCTGTGGCAGTCTTCACCGCCTGAGCAACGAGGGGGAAGCCCCGCTCCGTGTGATTGAGATTCAGATAGGTGATTATCTATCCGAGGACGATATCGAGCGTTTCAGCGATGACTACGGTCGCGCTCAATAAACTTTAAAATAAGTTTTTACGTAAACATGACAGCGAAGCACAGTGCTTGGGATTTCGTGGACGGTATACTGGTTATTAACCTTGACAGCAGTCCCGAGCGCATGGCGTTGTTCCGTCAGCGCAATGCCGATGTGCTGCCTATGGAAAAGGTGCATCGCATCAGTGCTGTGTATGGTCGTTCGTTGCCTACTTTCGGCAAAGAACCCTGGTTCACGGAACGCACGAAAGAGCGAGCCGGTTATTGGGGTGGGGTTGCCGGTTGTACTTTGTCTCACCGCCGTGCCATAGAATACGCCCGAGCCGCCGGGTGGCGGAATGTTCTCATTCTTGAGGATGATGTGCAGGTGCATTCCGGTGCGGATGGCCTCGATTTGCTGGAACGCTCGCTCGGTGAGTTGAGCGGTCCGTATATGCTTTACCTTGGCTACAGTCGTCCTACTCCATACGGGCGCCGTGTGCTTGATGTTGGTCGGCATGCTCTGTGGTGTACGGAGGGTGTGCTGTCCACCTTTGCCTACATGGTGTCACGCGAGTTGTATGATACCCTGCTGGCCGGTATGCCTACCGAGGAAAATGTGTGGGAATGGCACGCCTGTAACCGAGCGGTCGATACATTTTACCGCGATCGGATTGCCCGCACGAGTGGTGTGAAAATTTATGTGATTCAGCCTGATTTGGTAGATCACATCGATGGTCAGTCCGACGTCGGGTCGGATACCCGAACGGATACGTATTCGCGCACCCAGACGCCGCTTAGCTACGCCACTCCGGCCGGGCTGCTTCACCTGCTGACTTCCCCCCTGCGAGGACTGAAAATCCGTCTTAATTCTATCCGCACTGCTCGCCGCGCACGGAAAGGCGGTTTCCCCGGTTACCGCAAAAAACGGAAAAAATAGCCCGCCTGTGAACCGTGACACTAAAAATGCTCATTTTTTGCTGCCTGAACGTGGATTGTGCTTGCATTCTTGCCGTTTTGGGGGCATAGTAAGGGCTCACTGAAATACTTATGTCTGAACAGAAAGAACGAAAGACACTCGAACAACGCAACCAGGCCAGCGACCTGGAGCGCCTGCGCCACTCCTGCGCGCACGTTCTGGCTGCTGCCATTTGCCGTATCTGGCCCCAGGCCCAGCTTGCCGCCGGCCCCGCCATTGAGAACGGCTTCTATTACGATATTGAACTTGACCACAACATCTCCACAGCCGAGTTTGAATTGATTGAGGCTGAGATGAAGAAGATTGTCAAGGAAAACCAGACTTTCGAGCGAACTACCGTCACCCGTGCCGAGGCCATGGCCATGGCACAGAGCGGCGAACTGGGCTCTGTAGGCCCGCGTGCCGTTCCCTCCAAATTCAAGGTAGATTTGCTCAACCGCATTCCGGATGATGAGGAGATTTCCATCTACCGCAACGGTGACTTCACCGACCTGTGCGCCGGCCCTCACGTGGGTCGCACCGGTAATTGCAAGGCCTTCAAGGTCATGAGCGTGGCCTCCGCCTATTATCAGGGTGATGCCAACGGCCCGCGCCTGCAGCGCGTGTACGGCACCTGTTTCCCCAACCGCACCCAGCTCGACGAGCACCTCGCCCGCCTGGAAGAGGCCCGCAAGCGCGACCACCGCAAGCTCGGCCGCGAGATGGGGCTCTTCACCATCGATGAAATGGTGGGGCAGGGGCTTATTCTCTGGAAACCCAAGGGTGCCATCATTCGTCGCGAACTGCAGGACTTCATCACCGAAGAACTCGACCGCATCGGCTACTCTCAGGTGTTCACCCCGAACATCGGCAAGCTCGACCTCTACATGACCTCCGGTCACTGGGAGCACTACAAGGAAAGCCAGTTCCCGCCCATCCCTGACCCGGATGACTTCAAGAAACTGCGCGATGAGAACGCCAGCTGTGCTGACCTCTTCAATGCGATGGATACCCGCACCATCATGGGCTTCATGCTCAAGCCCATGAACTGCCCGCACCACATCCGCATCTACTCCAGCGACCCCCACTCCTACCGCGATTTGCCCGTGCGCCTTGCGGAGTTCGGTACCGTATATCGTTGGGAGCAGAGCGGTGAGCTGGGTGGCATGACCCGCGTGCGTGGTTTCACGCAGGATGACGCCCACATCTTTTGCCGCCCCGACCAGATTAAGGAGGAAGTGCAGCAGTGCATCGGCATCGTTAAGCATATTCTCGGCACCCTGCAGATGACTGACTACCGCGTGCGCCTGTCCCTTCGCGACAAGGACTACTGCGACCCCAAATACGTCGGTACCATCGAGAACTGGAAGCTGGCAGAGCAGGCCCTGCGCGAAGTGCTGGGTGAAAACGGCTTCGACTACATCGAGGCTGAGAATGAGGCCGCCTTCTACGGCCCCAAGATTGACTTTATCGTACGCGACGTTATCGGCCGCGACTGGCAGCTCGGCACCGTGCAGGTGGACTACAACCTGCCTGAGCGATTTGAGCTTACCTACACCGGCGCGGATAACAAACCGCACCGCCCTGTCATGATTCACCGCGCCCCCTTCGGCTCCATGGAGCGCTTTACCGGCCTGCTGATTGAGCACTTTGCCGGCAAGTTCCCCACTTGGCTCGCCCCCGAGCAGGTGCGCGTGCTGCCTATCTCCGACAAGGTGGCCGAATTCGCTGAGCAGGTGCGCAAGGAACTCGCAGCCAAGGGCGTGCGCGTGAAGCTTGATGATGCACCCGACAAAATCGGTGCCAAAATCCGCAATGCCCGCCTGGATCGCGTGCCCTACATGCTCGTGGTTGGCCAGAGAGAGGCCGAAGAGGGCATGGTATCCGTACGTCACCGTGAACTCGATGTCGTGGGCACCATGAAGCTTGCTGATTTTGTAACCGCCTTGGGCGCTGAAATTGAGCAGCGCCTCATCGCACCCGCGTTCACCCCGCAGCAGAAGGAGACCCCTCAATCGTAACCCGAACGCTACGACACACTTTCCGCCCACGCTCCGGCGCGCCCTTAACCGCGCCGGGGCACACGGAACCCCACCACACACCATTCGACCACAACCAAGTACACAACTCAAGTGCCAGCCCCACAGAAAAACAACAACACTGCCAATCGCAATAACCGCCGCGAGCAGAACAATAAAACCCCGCAGATTCGTGTCAACGACCGCATCCGCGCACTCCGTGTCCGTGTAGTTACCGCCAACGGTGACCAGCTCGGCGTGATGGCCACGCGAGACGCCCTCGCTCGCGCCAAGGAAATCGGCCTCGACCTCGTTGAGGTTGCTCCGAATGCTGACCCGCCTGTCTGCCGACTTATCGACTACGGTAAGTTCAAGTACATGCAGGCTAAGATGCAGAAGAACAACAAGGCTAAAGTCGTACGCATGAAAGAAATCAAACTGCGTATCGGTACCGATGTGAACGACTATAACGTCAAGATGGCTCGCACCGAGCAGTTCCTTGACCACGGGCACAAGGTGCGCTTCCAGTTGCGCTTCCGCGGGCGTGAAAATGCCCACCAGCAGCTCGGGCTTGAAGTGATGGCCAAGGTTGTGGAAGATATGAAAACGATGGGCAAGGTGGATCAGCCCGCTAAGCTGGCAGGTAACACTGTCACCATGGTGCTGACCCCCCTGCCTGCCGCTCAGCGCGTCAAGAAGTTCAAGAAGTACGAAGAAGCCGACTTCGACGCTGAATCCGACGAATTCGACGCCACTGACGACGAATAAAGCCCCTGAGCTTATCGTATCATCTCCTTATACCGCGGGTCAGTCTTGTGCTGCCCGCGGTTTTTTTTGATTCAAGCGCCCGGCGCTGACGGGGGGAGGGGGGATATACCGGCAAGCAGGTCTCGCTTGTTTCTTGTTAAAACCCGGTAGTCGGCGGCAATTCAGCTTGGCGGTCTTTTGCCTCGCGCACCTGAGCCAGCCCGGCAGCCAGCAGGCGGAGAACAAGCACCCAGCTCACCAGGCCGCAGAGCAGCAGCTTAATGAGGCTGTACTCATCGAGCAGGGAGCTGTTCCAGAACATGTGGATGCAGATGGGGATGATGGCAATTTTGATGAAACGCCAATCCTGCAGTACATTAAAATTCACCATGGCGGTATGGTGCCCCAGTATCCCTTCATCGCGCAGGCGGCTCCACACCAGCCAATAGGCACCGGCGGTGATAGCAGTCCACTGCGTATGGCCGGCAATAGCCGTCAGCAGGGCGCGGTAGCGCATGATGATGTCGGGGCTGAGGCCGGATTCGGCAATACGCTGAACGGTTCGGGCCAAGAGAGGGTCCGTCTGGTTCAGCACATCGGCCGCTGTGTGGTACACCATCAGGTGCCGCAGGTGCATGAAGGTGAAGCCCGCACTCTCGAAGGCCGCAAAGCCGGCACCCACTGCGGCGCCGAGCAGCAGCCCGGTCAAGATACGGCCGTTGCACTTGCTGTGCGCCACGAGCAAAACGGCAAGCAGTTTGGCGCTCTCCTCTATGGGCCCGGCCCAGATAGCGCCTTTCCCCGCCCAGAAGGCGAAAAGTATCAGCGAGAACACCAGGGAGAGCATGCTGCCCGTCATCATCATGACCCCGGCAGAGTAAATGCTCACATCGCGCCGTACATTCAGTTCATAAAACAGCACAAACAGGCAGAACGGAATGCCGAAGTTGCCGATAAACAGCAGCGCCGGAACAAGCATGGGGTTCTGAAACTGCGTAGCTGCCCAGTTGAAACCGAAATACAGCAGAAGAGTGACAAAAAACATGCGCGAATATATCCACGGTGAGGGCCACGCCGTGCAGACTTCGCTCAATTCAGGGGTTGTCTTGCGCGTGCCGGCAGCGAAACACTCCTCTATATCTTTGGCGGTGTGGCGCTTAAATACTTCTGCAAAAAAGGCGAAGAAGGGAAAGCGGCTCAGGTGCGGCAGTTGTCCGTCGGAGTTCTGCTCCAACCCGGGTAGCGACCCCAGGGGAACCCCACCCTTCATGCCCTCTTGCCATATCGTGTCATCCGGGCTGATTTCTGCCTTGGTGAGCATATCACGCAGCTGAGCTACGGTGTATGGCCCGTAGCTTTCACCGTTGCGCTGCAGATAGTATTGTTCGGCTTTGTTCATGGTCGCCCGGTTCATTATACTGATGGACGGGCCGCATGCAAGCAAAATTGCCGCAAAATGGAGAGAGCTCCTGTTTTTTGTCATTGCCATACGGCCTGAAATATGCTAGAGTGAAGTCCGCGTGGAGAGCCCCCCACAGTTCCGATTACCCGATGACAGCGAACTTGAGCAGTACGCTGCCCACACGCGTCGCAGCCTGATAGAGCGCTTGCATAACTGGCACGACCAGAAGAGCTGGGATATCTTCTACCGCACCTACTGGCGCCTCATTTACAGCGTGGCTACCAAGGCCGGCCTGAATAATGAAGAGGCTTGGGACGTCGTGCAAGAGACCATTCTCAGCGTAGCCAAGCAGACCCGCGATGGCCGTTACGATAAGGAAAAGGGCTCCTTCAAGAGCTGGTTGTGGAACATCACCCGCTGGCGAATTGCCGACCAATTCCGTAAGCGCCCTACGCAGCATCTCCCCTCCGGTGGTAATGGTGGCACCGCTCACGCCTCCACCGACACCTTACCCGACACCACGGGGGAAAGTTTTGACAGAATTTGGGAGCGCGAGTGGCAGCTCAACCTCATCAAAGCCGCCGCCGAGCGGGTGAAAATGCGTGTTAAACCGCGCCAATTTCAGATATTTGACTGCTATGTGCTGCGCGGTATGAGCTCCGCTGAGGTGCGCCGCCACCTAGGCGTGAGTCTCGCTCAGATTTACCTCGCCAGGCACAGAGTCGGTAAACTGCTCAAAGAGGAAATGGAGTACCTGAAGGCCCAGGAACGCTGAAAACAGGCCATATTCGCAAAATACCGCCCAATCTGTTTCAGATTTGCTGATTACCCAACCGCCGTTGAAGAAAGCGGGATTTGTCAAAAGCGTAAATCGCAAATTGCCATTTGGCGAAGTCCGGGGGTAGCCCCGCGGGGGCGGCAGATAGTAGCCGGTGGTGGAGCTGCGTCAGCAGCGAAACCACCGGGAAGAATGAA
>JAZRKM010000049.1:0-13865 GCA_045646325.1 Akkermansia sp.
GTGATGGTGAAGTTCGCCGGGCCGCGCATGACCATGGGGGCTGGCGGGGTGCCGGGGCGCCCCAGCAGCACACGGCACAGCCAGTTGACCAGGCGCACGAAACGTATGCGTTTCATGTAGGCTCCGGCGCGGCGTATGCACTTGAGCGGCCCTTCCGGGTCGGTCACGGCGATGACAACCCCTTCGCACACAACGGCTGAGCTGCCGATGCCGAGCTGTTCGAGCGCGGTGGCCATGGCGAGGGCGTGGTCGGCGTCATCAGGTATATGGCCGGGGTCGGGCACGGTGGGGCCATCGGTGGGCATGGCCATGGCGTGCAGGGTGATGCCGTGGCGGTTGCAGTGGTCGATGACGGCCTGTTTCTGGAAGAGGATGGTACGCTGTGCTTCGAAGACGATGTGGTTTACCCCGGCGGCTGAGCAGTGCTGCACCGTGCGCAGGCCAATGCAGGGTACATCGAAGCGCATGTCGTGGCCGGGTTTGGTCACTTTGCACAGGGTGACGGGTGGGGTGCCGGCGCTGCGTATACACTCGTTGGTTCCCTTGTAGCCCTCTACGCAGGCGACCTCGTTGCCGCGCATCATGAGACTTTGGCCGATGTCGAGGCGGGCGATTTCGCGCGCGAGCTGCATGCCGCGGCGGGCTTGCTCCATCTGTTCGGCGGTGGGTGCGGGGCCAGCCAGGTGGCCGGGCGGGGGCAGCACTTCCTCCATGAAGGTGGTGGAGGGCAGCATGGTCATGCCGTAGCGAGCCACATAATTGCAGACGGCAGTAAAGATGGTGTGGGCGTTGCGGCGGTCGAGCTGTGCGAGTTCGCGGCGTGCGGTGGCATCGGGCCACATCGTGTAAATGCAGGCGGGCTTAATCTGCCCGGTCATGACGACGTGGGTCACACCGTGCCGCTGGAAGAATTCGCGCGGGGCGTCGAGTGCACCCACACGGAAGATGGCGAAGGCATCGCACAGCCGGGCGAGCGATTTGTCCACCGCGCCGCGGAACCCGGCCACTACTACGCGCATGCCGGCGCGCTTGGCCCCCTCGACCATCAGGCGGGGGTATTCACCGGCACCGGCGAGCACGCCGAGCACATGTCGGGCTGGGTCGGGGCGTTCCATGGTTTACAGCAGTTCGGGGTGTTCGAGGTAATAGGCTATCTTCTGCATCAGTCGGCCGATGTCGCCGCCGTCTACCACGCGGTGGTCGAACGAGGCGACGATGTTCGCCTTCTCCACGGGAATGAAACATTCCACCTCATCGCTCCACACGGGGGTTTTCACCACTGAACCCACGCCGAGTATGAGACTCTCGCTGGGCAGGGGCATGGGGCTGGCAAAGGTCAGGCCGAAACCGCCGAAGTTCGATACCGTGGCAATACCGCCGCCGATGTAGGCGGGGTCGAGCTTGCGGTCGCGCGCCTGGGCCACAATCTTGTTATATTCGTCGATAAGTTCGTCGAGCGTGTATTCATCCACATTGCGCATGACGGGTACCATCACGCCATCGGGTACCTGCACGGCTATACCGAGGTCGATTCGGCGCGGGGTCAGGATTCGCCCGCCCACCATGTAGCCGGCGCATTCCGGAGCCTGTGCCAGTGCAATGGCCAGCGCGCGCAGGAAATAGAGCGTGAGCCCGGGCTTGCGGGGGTGGTTGCGGCGGTGCAGGATGATGGGTGCCATATATATGGGGCGCCCGGCACTGGCGATGGGGCGTCGCCAGGTGCGCTGCATGCTGCTGGCGACGCTGCGGCGCATGGGGGATACGGGGCGGGAGGGCCAGCCGTCCACGTAGTCGAGGAAGTTTTCAAAGTCGTCGATGGTGATACGGCCGCCGGCTCCGGTGCCGGTGACGTAGGCAAGGTCAGCCTCAGTGATATTGAGCTCATCCATGCGCGAGCGAATACGCGGGGAAAGGTAGTGAGCGCCGCGCATACCCATGGGGACAGGCAGGCCGCGACCGCCGCCGCTGATGGGGGCTCCGCTGCTCTCGCGGTACTCGCCCTCAGTGGCGAAGTGGGCGCCATCGCTGCCCACGGTAGAGGTGACGGTGGGCTTGGGTGCGGCGGGCAGTTCACCATCGGCCAGTGTAGTGGCACCGGAGCGCTGCACTTCCTCCTCCGTGGCGTCGATGATACCCATCACGGCCCCGACGGCGATGGTTTCGCCCTCGGCTACGGTGATGGAGCTGATGGTGCCGGCGCAGGAAACGGTGACGCCCATGACGGCCTTGTTGGTTTCGACTTCTATCACCTCCTGATCAGCCTGCACCTCATCGCCGGGCTGCACGAGCAGGCGCATGATGGTGGCTTCGGCTATCGATTCGCCCAGCTGGGGCATGAGTATGGGAACTTGCGGCATGGTTCGGGAAAATGGCGTGGTGTTTCGGTGATTCAGAGTGAGATGAGGTAACGTGCGGCCTCAATGATGTGCCCGCTGTGCGGTCGGTGGGCGCGCCACAGGTCGGGGTGGTAGGGAATGGGCGTGTCTTTCGAGGTTACGCGCAGCGGCGGGGCGTCGAGCAGGTGGAAGCCCTGCGAACTCACGCGGGCAATGACTTCGGCGGCTACACCGCCCCACGGGAAATCCTCGCTCACGACCAGCAGGCGGCCTGTACGCGCTACGGAGGCCAGGATGGTGTCGGTATCCATGGGTTTGACGCTGCGCAGGTCTACGACTTCGAGCTGGTAACCCGAGGTGGTGGCGAGTTCATCGGCGGCTTTCAGTACCTCCGGCACCATGGCGGAGTAGGCGACCACGGTGGCGTGGCGACCGGGGCGGGCAATGCGGGCGCGACCGATGGGCAGCGGGTCGGGTTCCAGCCAGGTGTCGGCCTTCAGCCAGCGGTACAGGAACTTGTGCTCCATGAAGACCACGGGGTCGGGAATCTGCACGGCCTGTTTGAGCATGTAATAGGCATCTGCCACGGTGGCGGGGCAGAGCACATGGGCGCCCGGATAGTGGGCGAAGAGTGCCTCTACCGATTGGCTGTGGTAGGGGCCGCCGCCGGGGGTGCCGCCGCAGGGCATGCGCAGGGTGACGTTCACGGGAATGCCCGTGCGGTAGTAGTGAGCGGCGGCGTTGTTGCCCAGCTGGTTCTGCGCCAGGGTGCCGAAGTCGGCAAACTGCATTTCCACGATGGGTTTCATGCCGCCCAGGGCAGCTCCGATAGCCATGCCCATGATAGCGTCTTCGGCTATCGGGGCATTGAGCACGCGCCCGGGGAATTGCTCTGCCAGTCCTTTGGTAGCCTTGAACGCACCGCCGAACTTGCCCGCAATGTCTTCGCCGTAGAGGAATACCTTGTCGTCTTCGGCCAGCAGCTCGGCCAGTGCCTGGTGAATGGCATCTATGTAGGTTACGCTCATGTGGTGGTGTGAAGTGGGTTGGCGGTTCAGTAGCGGGTGGGTTTCCACGAGGTGGCGCTCCAGTCCTCGGTGGCGGGGTCGGGTGTGGGTTCTTTCTGTACCTGAGCCATGGCGCGCTGCACTTCGTCGGCGCAATCGGTCTGAATAGCGGCAATATCGTCGGCGCTCAGCCAGCCCTGTTCCTGCATCTGGCGGCGGGCAACGGCGAGCGGGTCGCGGTCGGCGAAGCTGTCTTTGAGTTCCTGCGGTATGTAGGCGGCATCGTCGTGCTCACCATGGCCGCACATGCGCAGCGTGTTGGCCACGACCCACTGAGGTCCCTCACCGGCACGGGCGGCAGCAATGGCGCGCCCCATCACCTGCAGGGTCTGCAGAAAATCGGTGCCGTCGCATTCGTGTGTTGCCATGCCATAGCCGGTACCTCGGTCACACAGGCTCTTGCAGGCGAATTCCTGGCTGTTGGGGGTGGAGTAGGCGTACTGATTGTTGGTCACTACGATGACGGCTGGCAGTTTCTCAACGGCGATGAGGTTGCAGGCCTCGTGCGTGGCGCCGACCGAGGTGGTGCCATCGCCTATGCAGATGACGCCGACAAATCCGGTTTCGCCCTGCATGCGCTTGGCTATCAGCATGCCGGCCGCTACGGAGACTGCTGCCCCCAGGTGAGAGATGGTAGCCACAGTGCCCTCGCGCGGGTTGCCCCAGTGTACGTTGCCCTCGCGCCCGCGCATGATGCCGAGTGTGCTGCCGAAGTAGCAGCGCGCGCTCAGCAGCACACTGTCTCCCCAGGCGCAGCGCCCGGCCTGTTCGCGGATGAACGGGGTGTACACATCGCGCCCTTTTTGCAGGTAGACACCTTCGCAGGCGGCTATCGCCTCGTGCCCACGCCCGATGAACACGCCGCCGTATATCTTGCCGGCCTTGTACAGGGCTGAGAGTTTGCTGTCAAACGCCCGCGCCAGCTCCATGGCTCGGTAGGCTCTCAATGCGGTCTCTTTCAACTCACTTCCGTTCACGCTTTCAGTATACTCTCTCTCTCTATTTGAAGCAAGCTATAAGTTTAGAAAAAAAATCAGACTGTTTTGTTTGGCTTGGCGGGCATCAGCGCAGCCGAAGCAGGGCTCGGTAGGCTTGCGGGTGGTTGAGTGCGGCAGCCTTTCGGTACCAATAGGCTGCCAGTATGGCGCTGCGCGGGGCTCCGTTGCCGCTCTCGAAGCATTCGCCCAGGCGGTAACAGGCGGCGGCATGGCCGGTGAGGGCGGCGCGCTCCAGGCAGCTCACGCCGCCGGCGGGGTCTTTGCGGCAGCCTATCCCCTTCAGGTAGCACTTGCCGAGTTGGTAAAGGGCATCGGCACTGCCGAGCTGTACGGCACGGTCAAGCAGGCCAACGGCGCCCTCGTAGTCGCGGGCGCAGCCGCGACCGCGCAACAGACGCTTGGCGCGGCAGAGCAAATCCCCGGCGCTGTCAGGGGGCGATGGCTGGGGGGAAGGGGGCATGACAGGGGGCTCAGGTCGGTGCCGTCGGGAAGTTCGGCGAGTTTAATGCGGCCGGAGGCGCCGTGGGCTATGCTGACGGCGCTTTTGGGCAGGCCGAGGGTTTTGGCGAGGTAGGCCTCAATTTCTTTGTTGGCCTTGCCATCGATGGGGGGTGCGGCAATCTTGAGTTTGAGCACGCGGCCCACCTGCGGGTAATCATCTTCCCAGCCCAGTACTTCATTTTTGCGGGCTCCGGGGGTAACTTTGAGGGCGAGTTTCATCGGTTGTGAGAGGTGTCGTACGATTGCAGCAGTGCGGCGGCTATAGGCAGGCGCTGCAGGGTTTTGCCGCTGGCTGCGGCGGTTTCTGCCGTGGGCAGGTCGCGGGTGGTGTGTACGCCCTCGGTCAGCAGGAAAGGCAGCAGCAGGATATGGGCAGCGTGCATGTCGCGCAGCACTTCGCTGCACTCAGGGTGCTGACTGAAGTAACTCAGTGCTACTTCTGTGCCGGGCAGCAGCTCGCGCAGGCGGCGGCAGAAGAGTGCCGGCTCGGGCGGCGGTTCGGGGAGTTTGGAGCCATGTGCCACTACCAGTACCCCGGTGTCGCTGTGTAGCAGGGGGCGTATGTGGGCGGCGGCGGCTTTGGCCAACCAGGGGCTGGCCCCCAGTACAGGCTGGAAGTAAAGGTTCGGGCTTGTGCAGCCCTGTGCGGCGTAGGCTGCGGTCAGCGCACTTTCGAGCTTGGTGCCGCTGGAGTGACCGCTGAGCATGAACATGGGGTACACCAGAACGGGGGCTGTGGCGGGGGGGAGCTCAGTGCTGCTCAGGTTGCCCAGGTGGCAGCGGTAGACACGCGCGGAGGGCATGCGAATGCCCGGCGGGTTGAGGTTTATGCCACGCTCATTGTAGCTTACGACCAGGTAGTACCTGCGCCAGCGACGGTGCCGCAGGTAGAGGATGACGCCGGTGCCGACTACGGCGGCCTGAGCCAGCCCGAAGTGGAAATAAATCAGCTTGCGCAGGTGCGCTGCTCGCTCAGCCGATAGTGACGGGTCGCTCAGTTCAAGCCCGCAGTATACAGAGCCGGTGACGGCGCATGCAAACATCAGCGCGCAGGTCAGCAGTAACAGGGGGAGGAGGTGGCGTCGCATGGGTGAGCGGTTTCGTTATTCTGAACGGGCGCGGCTGATTGCCGCGCCCGTGAAGTTTAATTGGTAAAAATGGTTTTATTTGTTTCAGGCACCGATTTCGTCCGGCTTCTGCAGTTCATCGCGCAGGCTGTTCTTCTTGTCGAAGGCCAGCACCACGGGCGAGGCGATGAAGATGGACGAGTAAGTACCCACGAAGATACCCAGCAGCATGGCTACCGAGAAGTCCTTCATAGCGGGACCACCCAGGGCGATGAGCGAGATAAGCACCGCAATCGTGGAGCCGGAGGTCAGCAGGGTACGGGAGAGGGTGGTGTTGATAGCCTCGTTCATGATATCGATCAGCTTCTCGCTCGGTTCGGCCAGGCGCAGACGCTCGCGAATGCGGTCGAAGATAACGATGGTATCGTTAATGGAATAACCGGCAACGGTCAGGAAGGCACCGATGTGGATGATGCTCAACTCCGTTCCCATGAGTACCACCAGTACGATGATGGCTGCCACGTCGTGGAAGGTCGAGATGAGCGCACCCATGGCGAAACTCCATTCGAAGCGGATGGCCAGGTACAGGGTGATGCCCAGCATACCGGCCAGCAGTGCCCAGCAGGCGGTGCGGAAGAAGGTGCTACCCAGAGAGGAGCTCACGTCCTCAATGGAAGCGTCGGGCAGGGAGGCCATGCCGGGGATGTCCTTGCGCAGGGTGGTGTCAATCAGCTGAGCCTCTTCCTTGGTAGCCACGCGAATCTTGATGTTGCGGTCGGTGGCATTGGCAAACTGCTGCACGGTGGGCTGCTTGGACAGCTTCATGGCGAAGACTTTTTCTTCGGCTTTCTTGTAGTCCACCTCAGAATCGCCGGGGATGACGTAGGTGATGGTGGAACCGCCGGTGAAGTCGATACCCAGTGCCTTGTCACCGCGCACGAAGATACCGTAAACGGCGGCCAGTATGATAACGCCGGTCGAAGCCCAGGCGCAGACCTTGCGGTACTTCATGAAGTCGAACACCTTGCCCTCAAGCGGAGCTTTGGCGAACTTGGCATCTTTCAGCAGGCCGAGGCGCTCCATCCAGAAGTACAGCACGCGGGTGACGGTCACAGCACCGATGAGGGAGGTGATGATACCCACGCTCGTGGTGACAGCGAAGCCCTTAATCGAGCCGCTGGCCAGCCAGAAGAGGATGACGGCGGTGATGAGGGAGGTGATGTTGGAGTCCCAAATGGCGGAGAATGCTTTTTCGTAAGCACTGCGCAGGCAGATGATGAAGGGCTTGCCCAGGGCGCGCTCTTCGCGCATACGCTCGTTGATGAGCACGTTGGCGTCCACCGCCATACCCATGGTCAGCACGATACCGGCAATACCCGGCAGCGTGAGCACGAAGCCGAACAGGCTCATCAGACCAATCAGGGCCAGGGCGTTGAAGCTCAGACCCACCATGGCCACGATACCGGATGTGCGGTAGTACCAGTAGCAGAAGATGAAGATGGCAACCATGCCGATGAGGCCGGAGAAGATACCCTGCTCCAGGGCGCTCTGGCCCAGCTGGGCGGACACGTCTTTGCGGCCCTCGACCTTCAGGTCGCTGGTGAGGGGGTTGGCCAGAGCCTTGGAAATGTCTTCCGGCTCACCCTTGCCGTTGAGGCCGGAGATGTTGAAATCCTTGCTGAGCACGCTCTGCACCACGGGGGCGCACTTAACCTGGTTGTTGAGCACCACGGCCAGCAGGTCGCGGCCCAGGGTCATGCTGCCGGTCAGTTTGCCCATGCGGCCGGCACCTTCGCGGTTGAGGGTTACGTTCACATAGCCCTTGCGGGTGTAGTCGGGGCTGGAGGCCGCAACATGCTCACCTGTAATGTAAACACCCTGCTGCATGGCAGCGTAGGGTTTCTGCAGCACATAGTAGCGAATCTCCTGGTTGCCGTTGCGGTCGAGAATCGGCTCAGCCGTCTTGTCGTCCACCAGCGGCTGGGGCAGAATCATGTAGTCATTGAGCCCCATGCGGGCCGGAATGCGCGGCAGAGCAGGAGCACGCAAGGTGGTGTCGCCGGCAGCCAGTTTCTTTTTGTAGTCGATGAGTCGTTCCTCGTATTTCACCAGACCTTCCTGAATTTCGGGGTCAGCCAGTACGGTGGCGTAGTCGGGGTAGACGGCCAGCAGCTCAAGTTTTGCCATCTTGGTGAGCATCTTCACCATGGCGTCAATCTTCTCTTTGTTCTTGGCCTCGTCGTTGCTGTCCTGGCGGGGAATTTGGATGAGAATCTTGTTGTTGGAATGCAGAATCTGCACTTCGCTGGTACCGGTGGAGTTCAGTCGCTCGCCGAGGATGGTGCAGGCCTGCTCCATATCCTGCTCGGTGGGCGGTACGGGGGTGCCGTTGTCGCTCAACTTGGGCTGCACTTCGAGGGTGAGCTCGACACCGCCTTTGATGTCGATGCCGTACTGCATACCGTGTACAAACAGGGAGAGCAGCGAGAAGCCCGACAGACCGACGATGAAGAATGTGCCGGCGTTGCGCTTTGCTTTATCATTTTCTGACGCCAGGTACCAGAAAAAGAGCACCAGTAGCAGTATACCCATTGCAAAATAGAAGAATGGGGAATCTGTGATTGCTGTGAGGAACTGTAGCATGTTACGATGTGCTTGAAGTTTAACCGCTCCATTTTGCCATCTTTTGTGCTCACGTCAAGCTTGTATCGTGGCATAATCGGCGCGTTGCAGCGGGAAATTACAGGAACTTATCCGAGCTTGCGGTCGATAAACGGCAACCCCGGGCGTGTGCCCGGGGTTGCATGTTGAATATCAGCGTTTGTAGGTGCCGGTTATTTCGCAGATATAGACGAGGTGCATCGGGTTTTCGGCATCGTACCATTTGGGGGCTACCTCGGTGAAGTCCACGAAGTCCTCTTCACGCATGTGGGCTACGGCCATCTTGCGGCATTCGAGCACGAGGTCGGCATCATCCATGGCTACCAGACCGCCGGGGGTGGTGGCGGGGCGGAGCTGCGTGGCTGACATCTTGTCCACATCGCGGCCGGAATTGCGGCCGCAGAAGATGAGGTCGTTGCGGTACTGCTCCGGCATGAAGGAGAGGGTGAAGGCGGGTTGTGCGTCGATGAAGCTGCGCGTGTAGCGGTTGGGGCGCACGAAAACGAAGGCAACGGGGCGGTTCCACAGGAAACCGAGGCCGCCCCAGCTGGCGGTCATGGTGTTGAAGTTGTCCGGCGTGCCGGCGGTGATAAGCATCCATTGCTTACCGATGAGCTCGGCGGGGTTCTGTTGCAGGGTGGTAAAGTCGATAGCGTTCATGGTGTGAAAGTGAAATGTTGTTTATATGGTGAGTCAGATAAACGCCCTGCTGCTCACTTGAGTGTGGGCAGCAGGGCGCCGGGAACATGAGGGAGTTATCAGCAATAGCGCGCCAGTACGTACTGCAGAATGCCGCCGGCGCGGAAGTATTCCTTCTCGATGGGGGTGTCGATGCGCACGATGAGCGGCAGCTCGAAGGCAGGCTCGCCGGCGGGCTGCACCACGAGGGTGGCGCGGTCGCGCGGTTGCAGGTCGTTGCTCAGGCCGGTGATGGAGAAGGTGACGTCCTTCAACCCCTTCACGCGGTCATAGTCCGCCGGGTCGGCAAAGTTGAGGGGCAGCACGCCCATGCCGATGAGGTTGCTGCGGTGAATACGCTCGAAGCTCTTGGTTACCACGGCGCGCACGCCCAGCAGGTTGGTACCCTTGGCAGCCCAGTCACGGCTGGAGCCCATGCCGTAGTCTTCGCCACCGATGATGATGGTGGGCACGCCATCGGCCTTGTAGGCCATGCCGGCGTCGTAGATGAAGGTGGGCGTGCCGCAGGGGGCGCAAATGTCGGTATCCGGTGCGCTGACGGGCTGTGAGCCGAAGTAGAGCGTGTAGCCGCCCTCTACGCCCTCGGTGAGCAGGTTTTTAATGCGCACGTTGGCGAAGGTGCCGCGAGCCATCACAAGGTCGTTGCCGCGGCGGGAGCCGAAGGTGTTGAAGTCGCGCTTCTCTACACCATTGGCGGCCAGGAACTGCCCGGCGGGACCGGTGGGTTTGATGGCGCCGGCGGGGGAGATGTGGTCGGTGGTCACGCAGTCGCCGAAGATACCCAGCGGGCGGGCGTTCACGATGTCGGCGATATCGCCCTTGCTGCCGTTCCAGCCCTCGAAGAAGGGCGGGCGGTGAATGTAGGTGCTGTCGGGGTTCCAGGCGAAGGTGGCACCCTCGGGGGCGCTTACCTTACCCCACTCGGGCACGACGCTGCTGTAGCAGGCGGTGTAGTCAGCGGGTGTGGCGGCGCAGGCCTGTGCGGCAGCGATTTCATCACCCGTGGGCCAGATGTCTTTCAGGTAGACGGGGGTGCCGTCGGCGGCGGTTCCCAGGGGTTCCGTGGCCATGTCGATGTCCACACGGCCGGTCAGCGCGAAGGCGATGACGAGCGGGGGGGACATGAGGAAGTTGGCCTTCACATGGGAGTGAATGCGGGCCTCGAAGTTGCGGTTGCCGGAGAGCACGGAGCAAGAAACGAGGTCATGCTCGGTCACGGCCTGCTCGATAGCACTGTTGAGCGGGCCGCTGTTGCCGATACAGGTGGTGCAGCCATAGCCTACGATGGAGAAGCCGATGGTGTCGAGGGCTTCCGTCAGGCCGTTGTTGGCGAAGTAACGTGCAGCGATTCGGCTACCGGGGGCGATGCTGGTCTTCACATAGGCGGGCACCTTCATGCCGAGGGCTGCGGCTTTCTTTGCCAGCAGGCCGGCGGCGAGCATCAGGCTGTCGTTGCTGGTGTTGGTGCAGCTGGTAATGGCGGCCACGAGAATGGCACCATCGGCCAGGGCTACATCGTGCGTGGTGTCAGCATCGGGGTTGCCGGCGTCGCCCTTCATGGTGACGGGTACAGGGGTGGTGTTCTGCGGGTGGCCGTAGGTGCTCTCGCAGATGTCGGCAAAGCTCTGCTTCAGGTTGGTGAGGGGGATGCGGTCCTGCGGGCGCTTGGGGCCTGCCACGGCGGGTACGATGGTGGCCAGGTCGAGCTCGAGTTCCACGCTGTAGTCGATATCGCCCTTCATGGGCATGCCGAAGAGCCCCTGGGCTTTGTAGTAATTCTCGTAGGTGGTCACGTGCTCCTCGCTGCGGCCGGTGGCGCGCAGGTAGGCGGCGCTGGTGGAGTCGATGGGGAAGAAGCCCATGGTGGCGCCGTACTCGGGGGCCATGTTGGCCACGGTGGCACGGTCGGGCAGGGAAAGGCTGGCGGCACCCTCACCGAAGAATTCGACGAACTTGCCCACCACGCCGTGTTTGCGCAGCATCTGGGTGACGTGCAGGGCCAGATCGGTGGCGGTCACGCCCTCTGCCAGTTTGCCGGTCAGGTGTACACCTACAACCTCAGGCACCAGGAAGGTGACGGGCTGGCCGAGCATGCCGGCCTCGGCCTCGATACCGCCCACGCCCCAGGCTACGATACCCAGGCCGTTAATCATGGTGGTGTGAGAGTCAGTGCCTACCAGGGTGTCGGGGTAATACACGCCCTCTTGCTCCATGACGCCGTGGGCGAGGTGTTCGAGGTTCACCTGGTGTACAATACCCGTGCTGGGCGGCACAACGGAGAAGGTTTTGAATGCCTGCTGGCCCCATTTCAGGAACTCATAGCGCTCGGCGTTGCGCTCGAACTCGCGGGTGAGGTTTTTCTGGTACGCGGCGGGGAACCCGGCCCAGTCCACTTGCACGGAGTGGTCAACCACCAGGTCAACAGGAACCAGCGGCTCCATCTTGGCGGGGTCGGCACCCAGGTCTTGCACGGCGGCACGCATGGCGGCCAAATCTACCAGCAGCGGTACACCCGTGAGGTCCTGCAGAATGATGCGAGCTACAGTAAAGGGAATTTCATAACTGCCGGGTTCACCGGCGTTCCAGCCGGCCAGGTTCTTAACATCCTGCTCCGTGACCTTCAGGCCATCGCAGTTGCGCAGCAGGCTTTCCAGAACAATACGGAGAGAAACCGGCATGCGGTTGATACCCGCATAGCCCTGCCCGGCCAGCGCCGGCAGTGAGTAGTATTTGCCCTCGGTTCCCGAGCCTGTGGTGAATGTGCGTACCGTGTTCATTGTGCTTTGTGTGTGAAACTGATAATACGCGCACTAGTATACTCCTTTGTGCGCAGATTGCAAGCAGAAAAGACACAGCAGCCCATTTTTTTGGTGTTGCAAATCAGCCGGCTACTCAACGACCATAGCACAAATACCGATTTACTCCATTCAAAACCGGGGGGTAATTTTTGTTGACTCACTTATGGCTTGTCATGGCGGGGTGGGACATGCTACCATGTAGGGCATGAGATATATTGTCCGCCATCTGGTGCTGTTGCTGGGGCTTGTGATGCTGCTGGCGGGTGGTGTGTGCCCTGCTGCCGGTAAGTGGGAGATATATGATGTTGGCGGTGTTAAGTATGTGGAACTCGGTGATGTATGGCGTTTCTACAGCTACACGCCTAAAAAGGGAAGAACCGGCTTTGTATCGTACGGTGACAGCAAATACGTGGTTTCCGTAAAGCCTGAGAAGCAGGATTTCTATGTGAACAACTTCCGCTATATTTTGTCTTTCCCGGTGCGTCGACACGGCGATAAGTTGCTCATATCGACCATTGATATGAAGAAACTGGTTCACCCTGTGCTGAAACCGCGTTTTTCCCAGCATGCCGGGGTTATGCGCACGGTGGTGCTCGACCCCGGTCATGGTGGGCACGATGCCGGTGCCGTCAGCCCCTGGGCGCGCGAGAAAGATTGCAATCTGCAGCTGGCCTTCAAGGTTAAGACCAGGTTGGAAAAGTACGGTTTTCGCGTGGTGATGACCCGCAGCTCGGATGTGTTCCTGACCCTTAAACAGCGCGTGGAGATTGCCAACCGCACGCCTGACAGTATCTTTGTGAGTATTCACCACAACTCCGGCCGCCGCGCGGCAGAGGGTATCGAGACTTTCACTTTGGCCCCACAGGGTACGACTTCACCTTTTGCCAAGACTCGCCGATATGCTGACCTGGAGGGCAATGAGCAGGACAGCGAGAATATCGCTCTGGCTACCGCCATTCACAGTCGCGCCATCATGAGCACGAAAGCCACCGACCGTGGTATACAGCGCGCTCGCTTCTCGGTGCTCTGCACCATTAAGCGCCCGGCCGTGTTGTTCGAGGGTGGTTTTGTGAGCAATCCTGATGAGGGGCGCCGCATTGCGACGGATTCTTATCAGAACAAACTTGCCGACAGTATTGCAGAAGGGGTGTTGAACTACAGCCGTATTGTCGGGGGGCACGGCAAATCCGGCCTCAAATACCACAGCACCGTGCCGAGCAGCAGTGGTTCCGCCACTACTCGCGGCCGTTCATCGCTGAACAGTAGCAACTCTTACCGCGGTACTACCCGATTGTAATATGATGAATACGTTTCACCTTCCGATTGCCGGGGTTCCGGTGAGGGTCGCGGCTGCCATCTGTGGGCTGTCGCTGCTCACAGCAGCTGTAACGGCTCAGACCGACTCGCCCGCCGCAACGGCAGAAGCCCCCGCCGAGGTGCACTACCTGCCCCTGGAGCAGCTGCGCAGTTTCTATAAGCTCATGCCCCGCCAGAGCAGTGAGGCCGGGGTGCGCTGCGTGGGCAATGCCGGTACGACTCTGGTGCTTGGTCCCGGTCGCCGCGAGCTGAATATCGGCGGCTACCGCTGGCAGCTCTCATACCCGCTGAAAGATGACGGGAAGGGTGATTTGCTGATATCTGAGGTCGATATGGTCAAGTTGATTGACCCCGTGCTGCGCCCTACCTATATTGCTGAGCGGCGCCTGGTGCGTACCGTTGTGATTGACCCCGGGCATGG
>JAZRKM010000050.1:0-13059 GCA_045646325.1 Akkermansia sp.
TGCATGAAGCAGCGCCCCGCCCCCAAGACCTCACTGAGCAACAGCTGCTCTCCATCCTGCAGCCCTTACTGAGTGCCCTGCACTACCTGCACACGCAGCCCGAGCCCCTGTTGCACCGCGACATCAAGCCGGCCAACATCCTCATCGACAGTAACGGCACACCCATCCTCATCGACTTCGGCGCCGCGCGCAGCACCATGTCCACCCACACGCACAGCAAAGTCGGCACCCCCGGCTACGCCTCGCTCGAACAGTGGTCGAACGGCGTTAAGCGTGGCCCCTGGACCGACCTCTACTCCCTGGCTGCCACCTGCTACCGCCTGCTCACCGGGCAGGAACCGCCGGACTGCCACGAGCGAGTCTACGCCGACCCGGGCAGCGAATTACTAGCCACTCGCCCCGAGCTGCGCGGGCGATTCTCCCCGGCACTGCTCAGCAGCATCGACAAAGCCTTCGCCATGCGTCCCTCTGACCGCTGGCAGAGCGCGCAGGATTGGCTGAATGCCCTGTCGGGCACGCAGACGGAAACCGCCACCGTACACCCCGAAAAAACGGCACCCACTTCCCCGCCACCCACAGCTGCAAATGACGCCGATGTTGTCGCCCGGGCACAACAACTCATCGACCACGAGCAATACGATGGTGTAGCGACTCTGCTGCGCCCCGCCGCCGAAAACGGCAACGCCCAGGCTCAGAATCTGTTGGGTGAGTGCTATAACGAAGGCTGGGATGTACCGCAAGACTACACACAAGCCGTTCAGTGGTACCGTAAAGCCGCGGAACAGGGGTATGCCACCGCTCAGAACAACCTGGGCTGGTGCTACTACCAAGGCCAAGGAGTGCCACAAGACTACACGCAGGCCGTTCAGTGGGTCCGTAAAGCCGCGGAACAGGGGCATGCCGACGCTCAGAACAACCTGGGCTGGTTCTATCAAAACGGCTACGGTGTTCCGCAGGACTACGCGCAGGCCGTTCAGTGGTTCCGCAAAGCCACTGAGCAGGGGCTTGCCGTCGCTCAATACAACCTGGGCGATTGCTACTACAACGGCTATGGTGTGACACAGGACTATGCGCAGGCCGTTCAGTGGTTCCGCAAGGCCGTGGAACAGGGACATGCTGCCGCGCAGCACAACCTGGGCGAGTGCTACTACTTAGGCCAAGGTGTACCGCAAGATTACGCGCAGGCCGTTCAGTGGTTCCGCAAAGCCGCTGAACAGGGGCTTGCCGCCGCTCAGAATCTGTTGGGCTTCTGCTACGACAACGGCTACGGTGTACCGCAAGATTACGCGCAGGCCGTTCAGTGGTACCGCAAGGCCGTGGAACAGGGGAATGACGCCGCGCAGCACAACCTGGGCGAGTGCTACTTCTTAGGTCACGGTGTACCGCAAGACTGCTCGCAGGCCGTTCAGTGGTTCCTCAAGGCCGCTGAGCAGGGGCTTGCCAACGCTCAGAATAACCTGGGCTTCTGCTATCAAAATGGCTACGGTGTACCGCAAGACTACTCGCAGGCCGTTCAGTGGTTCCGCAAGGCCGTGGAACAGGGGTATGCCGCCGCTCAGAACAGACTGGGCAATTGCTACTACTTAGGCCAAGGTGTACCGCAAGATTACGCACAGGCTGTTCAGTGGTTCCGCAAGGCCGCTGAGCAGGGGTATGCCGACGCTCAGTACAACCTGGGCTTCTGCTATCAAAATGGCTACGGTGTACCGCAAGATTACGCGCAGGCCGTTCAGTGGTTCCGCAAAGCCGCTGAGCAGGGGGATGCCAGCGCTCAGAACAGACTGGGCGATTGCTACCGCTACGGCAAAGGAGTAAGCACAAATAAGAAAGAAGCTATCCGGTGGTATCGCAAAGCTGCGGACCAAGGAGATTTCCACGCTGAGAAAGCGCTCGATGAAATGAACAGTTTCTGGAATCGTATCTTCGGCTAATTCCACCTCCCGGCATACCCGGAGGGGATATCAGAAAGCAGAATAAAGGCTTGCGCGACGAGGGCGGGGCGGGTATACTGGGGGCATGTCGATATCCCAAGAGTTGTTTGAGCGTGCGTGCCGGGTGATACCCGGTGGGGTGAATTCGCCGGTGAGAGCCTTCCGCCGCCTGGAGCGGGCACCGTTTTTCGTGACCCGTGCTGCGGGTGCCCACCTGTGGGATGAAGACGGCCGCCAATACATCGACTACGTGGGCACCTGGGGCCCGGCCATACTCGGGCATGCACCGCAGAGCGTGATTTCCGCCGTGCAGGCCGCTGTGCCCGCCGGGCTGGGGTACGGCATACCCACGCGAATCGAGGTCGACATGGCTGAGACCATCTGCGAATGGGTACCCTCCATTCAGAAAGTTCGCATGACCAACAGCGGGACGGAGGCCACTATGAGCGCCGTGCGCCTGGCCCGCGGCTACACGGGGCGCAAGTACATCATCAAGTTCACCGGTTGTTACCACGGCCATGTGGACAGCCTGTTGGTGGCCGCCGGCAGCGGTGCCCTTACCCACGGCGAGCCCGACAGCGCCGGTGTGCCCGCCGAGTTTGCCGCGCTCACCCTGGCCCTGCCCTACAATGACCGCGCCGCCGTGGAGCAGGCCTTTGCCCGCTACCCGGGGCAGATTGCCGCCATTATCGTCGAGCCATACCCGGGCAACGCCGGTTTCTACCTGCCCGAGCCGGGCTACCTGGAGTTCCTGCGCGACATCACCGCGCGCGAAGGCGCCCTGCTGATTTTCGATGAGGTGATGACCGGCTTCCGCATTTCCCCGGCCGGTGTGCAGGGCAAGCACGGCATCACCCCCGACCTCACCACGCTGGGCAAGGTCATCGGCGGTGGGTTGCCCGTGGGTGCCTTCGGCGGGCGCGCCGACATCATGGACTGCGTGAGCCCGCTCGGCCCCGTGTACCAGGCCGGCACCCTGAGCGGCAACCCCGTGGCCATGGCAGCCGGGCTCGCCCAGCTGCGTGAACTGAAAGCAACGGATGCCTACACGCGCCTCGAGCAGCTCGGCGCCCGACTCGAAGAGGGCGTGCGCGCCGCCCTGGCCGACTGCGGCCGCCCGTATTGCTTCAAGCGCTGCGGGTCCATGTTCTGCCTGTTCTTCACCACGCAAGATGTCCGCAACCTGGCAGATGCCACCACCGCCGACTTCGACACCTGGCGGCGCTTCTTCCTCTCCATGCTGGAGCAAGGTATCTACACCGCGCCCTCACCCTTCGAAACCGGGTTCATCTCCACCGCTCATACCGAGGCTGATATAGATGCCACCGTGGCCGCCATACGCCGCAGCCTGCTGAGCCTGTAACCCGCCTTCTCTGCCCTTCATCGACAAGCCTCGATGAAGGGCGGTAGAGCTTGGCGCAATTCACTAGATTGCGATGAGGTCAGGGCAGAATTTGGTCGGAGCGCTCCTTTTTTGACGGCAAATAGAGTACATATGCGAAATTTGGATTGCAAAAGGGGGGGAAGTCTGCTACACTCGCCGCGCGCAACGGTATGACCGCTGTGCTCGTTTCTCATTTATTATCGCCCGGTGCACCATGAGTATACCATTTTTCAGTAAGCTGCGCAATAAGAAGGCCCACGTGAAGCTCGTCCAACAGGAGCTTCAGAAGGTGCGTGATGAAATTGCACGGCAGACGGAGCAGTTCGACCCCCACGTGCGCGAGTACATGCGCCAGGTCTGCAAGGGACAGGGCAAGATGCTGCGCCCCGGGCTGGTGCTGCTTACGGCAGCTGCAACCGGCGGCATTCGCAAAGAGCACATTACCTTTGCTGCCCTGCTGGAGATGATTCACATGGCCTCGCTCATACATGACGACGTGCTCGACAAAGCTGACACCCGCCGTGACCAGCCGACACCGAATGCCCTGTGGGGCAACGAGCTGGCAGTGCTGCTGGGTGACACCATGCTGGCACAGGCTATTGTGATGGGCAGCGAAATCGGCGGCAGCAAGTTCTGCCGCAAGATGGCCATGGCCATGCGTGACCTCTGCCAGGGCGAGGTGGAGCAGTCCACCCGCCTGTGGGATGCCGACATGAGCCGTGCGGATTACTACGAGCTTATCCGCAAGAAGACCGCCACCCTCTTCGCCGTAGCCATGAGCGGTGCCGCCTGGCTGCAAGAGCTTGATGAAGAGATGATTGAGCAACTCAATCGCATGGGTACCCTGTTGGGTATCTCGTACCAGATTTACGATGACTGCCTGGACCTCACCGGTACTGATGAGAGCGCGGGCAAGACCCTGGGGACGGATGCCGAGAAGGGCAAGCTGACCCTGCCGGTATTCTTCCTGATGGAGAGCAGCTGCGAAGATGTGGCTGCCGAGGTACGCAGCGCCGTTGAGCGGCATGAGGAAATCGACTACAGCCGACTTCGACACACGGATGCCTTCCGCGAGGCGATTCGCCTGTCGGTGGACGAGGGCCTGACCCGCAATGAAGAGGCCCGCGAGGTGCTGTGGCTGCTGCCCGACACACCCGCCCGTAAAGCCCTGGCTGAGATGACCTATCGTCTCGACGACATGCTGCGTGACTGCTGCTGCGAGTAAAAGCTATGGTAAGGCCCGAGAAGATGGTACCCGCCGAGGGCGGACTGGCCGCAAAGGTGTGGTGCGAGGTGTGCGCCGCTGCCGAGACTGCGGCCGAGCGTGAGCCTAAACTGCTGGGCATGCTGGATGATGTGGTGCTCAGCCGCACCTCGCTGGGCAATGCCGTGGCGGTGCGACTGGCGCGTAAACTTTCCCGCCGCGACATGAACCGCGATGAGCTTGAGCCGCTCATCCGCACGCTGCTGAAGAATAACCCCATGGTGGTGGATTGCATGGCGGCTGATCTGCGCGCCGTTGTTGAGCGAGATGCCGCCTGCCACAACGTACTCGAGCCGCTACTCTTCTTCAAGGGATTTCATGCACTGGCCACCTATCGCGTGGCTCATGTGCTTTGGCAGGAGGGGCGCCACCTGCTGGCGCTGCTGTTCCAGAGCGTGAGCAGCGAGGTCTTCGGTGTGGATATTCACCCCGCCGCACAGATTGGCTGCGGGATTCTGCTGGACCACGGTACAGGCTTTGTGGTGGGTGAAACCGCCATCATCGAGAACAACGTCTCGATGCTTCACGAGGTAACGCTGGGCGGTACCGGCAAGGAGAAAGGCGGCGCGCGCCACCCCATCGTGCGCAGCGGCGTGCTGATTGGTGCCGGTGCCAAGGTGCTGGGGCGTGTGGAGATTGGCGAGTGCGCCAAGATTGCCGCGTCTTCCGTGGTGCTGGCCGATGTAGCCCCGCGCACCACCGTGGCCGGTGTACCGGCTGTGCAGGTGGCAGTCAATACCGACTGCTGCGCGACACCCGCACTCGGTATGCAACAGAGTATAAACGGCGAAGTATGATTACCGAAATTGATATCCACCTCCCCCTGCGAAAGGCTGCCAAAGAACAGGCCCGCCGCAAAGCCGTGGCTCAGCAGCTGGGTATTTCCCCGCACCGTGTGCTTGGTATGCGGTTGCTCAAAGACAGTATTGATGCCCGCCGCCGCCCCATCTGCCGCCAGCTGCGCCTGCTGGTGGGGGTGGATGAGCAGTTGCCGCCCGCAGAGCTGCCGCGCCGGGACTATGCACCTGTGCCTGCCGGAGCGCGCACGGTCATCATCGTGGGCAGTGGTCCGGGCGGGTTGTTTGCGGCTCTGCGTTGCCTGGAGCTTGGCTTGCGCCCCGTTGTGCTTGAGCGCGGGCGCGATGTCTTTGCCCGCAGTCTGGATTTGCAGCCGCTACATGCGGGGGCGTATGTGACGGAGGAATCGAACTACTGCTTCGGTGAGGGCGGTGCCGGTACTTTCTCCGACGGTAAGCTCTTCACACGTGCCACCAAGCGCGGCCCGGTGATGGAGGTGTACGAGACCTTCGTGGCTCACGGCGCCTCGCCCGATATTCTGACGGACGCTCAGCCGCACCTCGGTTCCGACAAGTTGCCCGACATCATCAAAGCCATGCGCCACAGCATCATTGCCGCCGGGGGTGAGGTGCACTTCAGCACTCGCGTGGATGGCCTGCTGCGCTCGGCAGACGGCAAGCGCCTGCGCGGTGTGCGCAGTGCCGATGGCCGTGAGTGGATCGGTCATGCCGTGATTCTGGCTACCGGGCACAGCGCGCGAGATGTCTACCGCATGTTGCATGCCGAGGGGCTTACCCTCGAGCAGAAAACCTTTGCCGTAGGTGTGCGAATCGAGCACCCGCAGGCTCTTATCGATACCGCACAGTACCACCTGCGCCCCGGCGAGGTTCGCCCGGAGGGGCTGCCCGCAGCGCGCTACACGCTGGCTACCAACATTGATGACCGTGGCGTACACTCCTTCTGCATGTGCCCGGGCGGTCACATCGTGCCTGCCGCCACGGCGAACGATGAAGTGGTGGTCAACGGCATGTCGCTCTCGGCGCGTGATTCTTACTGGGCGAACTCGGGTTTTGTCGTCACAGTCAAGCCGGAGGATACCGCCGCCTGCGCCGCCGAACACGGTGTGCTGGCCGGCCTGGCCTGGCAGAAACAGCTCGAAATCGCTACTGCTCAAGCCGGTGGCGGTAAGTTGCGCGCACCTGCTCAGCGCGCGGTTGATTTCCTGGCCGGGCGGGTGAGTGACACCCTGCCCCATAGCAGCTATGAGCCCGGCCTCACCTCGCACGACCTGCATGCCCTGCTGCCGGATTTTGTGAGCCGCCGCATGCGCGAGGGCCTGCAATTCTTCAATCGCAAGCTGCGCGGTTTCGCCGGGGAGGACGCCCTGCTCATCGGCTGCGAGACCCGCACCAGCTCCCCCCTTCGCATACCGCGCGACCCTGCCACCCTGCAGCATGTTGACCTGCCCGGCTTATTCCCCTGTGGTGAGGGCGCGGGCTACGCAGGCGGTATCGTTTCCGCTGCGCTGGATGGCCGCCGCTGCGCCGAGGCTGTGGCGCAGTGCGAGGCTTGAGCACGCCGGAATACCGCCACTCGGTTATCACGTCCGCTCAATGAGGAATCGCGCCAAAATCAATGGGGCGAGCTGACTTCGCCTGCCTCGGCCCG
This sequence comes from Akkermansia sp., assembly GCA_045646325.1. Lineage (GTDB taxonomy): Bacteria > Verrucomicrobiota > Verrucomicrobiia > Verrucomicrobiales > Akkermansiaceae > Akkermansia. Next base: position 7,046 of record JAZRKM010000050.1, read on the forward strand.
CACTGCGGGGTATCGGCGCAGGCGAGCAATGAGGTGGTAGCAGAAGGGAATGAAAAAAATACCGATAAGGGTGACCGCACACATGCCGCCGATAACGGTGATACCGACCGAACGCCGCGCCTCAGCCCCGGGCCCGTCGGCAAGGGCCAGGGGCACACAACCGAAGATAAAGGCGAAGGAGGTCATGAGAATGGGGCGCAATCGCGCAGTTGCCCCGGCCAGGGTGGCCTGCCACAGAGGTGCGCCCTCAGCCAGACGGTCCTGAGCGAATTCTACCACCAGAATAGCATTCTTGGCCGCCAGACCGATAAGCATGATAAGACCAATTTCGGCATAAAGGTCAAGCTGCATGCCCGTCACCCACAGGGTACACAGCGCCCCCAGCAGCGCCACCGGTACGGAAAGCGCAATGGAAAGCGGCAACAACCAACTCTCGTACAAGGCCGCCAAGAGCAGGTAGGCAAATACCCCCGAAAGCGCCAGCATGCCCGCCAGGCTCACCCCCTCGGCGGCTTTCTTCTGCTGGTAACTCATGCCGGAATAGGAGTACCCCATATCCCCGGGCATGGTACGGGCGAAAGTGTCTTCGAGCGCCTGCATGACCTGGGCGGATGTATAGCCGGGGGCAGCCGCTACGTTAAGCATGGCGGCATTGTACATATTCTGCCGCATGATAAACTGCGGTCCGTAAGTGAAACGCACATCAACCAGTGAATCCAGCGGCACCTCCGTACCCCCTGCCCCGGGCAGGTAAAAGCGCCGCAGTTGCTCCACCTGCATGCGCGAACCAGCCTCTGCCTGCATGTAAACAGGGTACTGATAGCCGAAAATGTTGAAATAGTTGATGAATGAGCTCCCCAGGAAGGTCTGCAACGTGCCGTAAGCGGCGGCGAGGTCCACCCCCTGCGTGAGAGCCCGGGCCGTGTTCAAGGTAATGAGGTACTGCGGTGCGGCGGCGGCCTGAAAGTTCTGCACAGCGGCAATCTGCGGGCAGTCGGCCAGTGCCAGCGTGAAGGCAGAAGTCTGCTCAGCCAGGTACTCTGAACCGCGACCGGCGCGGTCTTCGAGCATGAAGGTGACATCAGACGTTGCGCCCACGCCGGGAATAGGCGGCGGCAAGATAGCGGTGCCGATACCGCCGGTCGGGGTGGCATTCAGCTGCATGCGCAGTTGACCGGCCAGGGCAGCAGCGCTCTGCGTGTCGGGGTCGCGCTCTGCCCAATTCTTCAGCGTGATGAAGAAGAAGGCATTGTTCGGGCTCTGCACCCCGGTGAGCAGGTTGAAGCCATTGACCATCACCACACCTTTGACCGCCGGGTTCTGTGCCAGCAGCTCTACCACCTGCGCTGTTCCCTGCTCGGTGGCACCCAGTGAACTGCCCAGGGGCAACTGCAATGAACCGTACAGGTAGCCCTCATCTTCATCGGGCAGAAACCCACCCGGTACCCGACCGGCCACAGGGTATATGCAGGCAATTACCGCCACCAGCAACAACCCGGTAAGAATACCCCGCCGTATCAAGGCGCCCGACACCCGCGCATACCCACCCTGCGCGCGACCCACCAACCCGTTAAACCCCGCCGCCAGTCGCCCTCTGCCACCACTGCCGCGCCGCAGCAGCAGCGCACAGAGCGCCGGGCTGAGACTCAGCGCGCAAAAGGCTGAGAGCAGTATCGACACGCCTATCGTCACCGAAAACTGGGTAAATAATCGCCCCGTGATACCCGGCAGCAACATGCAGGGGAAAAACACCGCCGCGAGCACCAGAGCGGTGGTCACCACCGGGCCGGCCACCTCGCGCATGGCTGTCTGTGTGGCTTGCACCGGGGGCTCGCCGGCATCGAGGTGAGTCTGCACGGCTTCCACTACCACGATAGCGTCATCCACCACCAACCCGATGGCCAGCACCAGCCCCATCAGGCAGATGGTGTTCACCTCCATACCGAAAAGCGGAAAAAAGAGAAACGTGCCCACGACACTCACCGGTACCGCTGTCAGGGGAATAAGCGTGGCCCGCCACCCCTGCAGAAAAATAAAAACTACCAGCGCCACCAGCAGCAGCGCAAGCCCCAGCGTGTAGAGAATCTCCTTAATGCCCAGGCTCACACTTTCAGTCGTGTTGAGCGCCTGCTGCAACTCCAGCCCCGGGGTAAGCTGCAGTTCTGCCAGGGTTTTCTCCACGGCCTGTACCGTCTGCAGAGCATTGCTGCCGGGGCTCTGCGATATGGCAATGATGGCGCAAGCCTGCCCGTTGTAAGAGGAACTCATGTTGTACGTCTCGCAACCCAGCTCCACACGTGCCACATCACGCAGCCGCACCAGGGCCTCTCCCTCGGCGCGCAGAATGATATCCCCGAACTCCTGCGCCGAGTGCAGGCGCCCCTGCGTGCGCACCGTGTAGGTAGTCTGCTGCCCAGGCACAGCGGGCTCAGCCCCCACCTTCCCCACGGGGTGTACGGTATTCTGCGCCTGCACGGCAGCCTGCACCTGCTGTACCGTCAGCCCCAGGGCAGCCAGACGCTGCGGGTCGAGCCAAATACGCATGGCATATTGCCCCGCGCCGAACACCTGCACATTGCCCACCCCCGGCGTGCGCAGCAGCGGGTTCACAAAGTTGATGTAGGCGTAATTGCTCAGCCACTCGGCGCTGTATGCACCACCCGGGGCTCGCAGCACATACAGCAGCATAGGCGGGCCGCTGAGAGTTCGCATGGTCACACCGAGCTGTTGTACCTCAGCCGGCAGCGCCGCCGTGCTCTGGGCATAGCGCAGGTAAGAGAGCACCTGGTCCATATTCGCCCCGCTACCGACATCGAAAACAATGTTCAGGCTCATCGCCCCGTCATTTGTCGAGGTGCTCGTCATGTACTCCATACCCTCCACCCCGCTCATCTGCTGCTCAATAGGTGCCGCCACCGAATCCACCACCGTCTCGCAATCCGCCCCGGGGTAAGTCGTGCTCAGGCTCACCTCCGGCGGTACTATATCGGGGTACTGCGCCACAGGCAGACTCAGCGCTGCTATCAGCCCACCCAGCACCAGCATGAGCGCCACGCTGATAGCCACCACCGGCCGTGCTATGAAAAAATCGTACATCGCAACCATAGCGACCGCTTAACTCGCAGCTGTGTTGAATATCGGGCAGATGTCGATATACCGCAGGTACCCCCTGCGCCACTCAAGGAGCAACAGCTGCGATTGATAAACTCAACTTTACCCGGCCCGGCACAATAAAGCATTGACAAATAAATGTTCAGTTCTATAATGTGGCTATGAAGCGCTATTTCGCCATACTCAGCGGTTTGTTACTCACAGCGGCCTGCAATCAGGTTGCAGGGCCCGACTGGTCCGCCCTGCCCGGGGCTGAAAGCTATGTGCTGGAGTACGGCACCGGCGTGCCGCGCCAGAAAAAACTCACCCTGCGCGAAAGTGAGAAAACCATGCTGCGCAGCTATATGCAGGAACTTGCAGATGAAGGCTCAACCATCCCTGTCAGCTATGCGCCGCAATACGTGTTTTCCGGGGCGGATTTCTCACTCAATTTCGGGCAAGATATCGTGGTACTTAACCTGCGCTCCACCGAGGGTACACCGGGTGGGCAGTTTGCGCGCCCCCGCAGCGAGTCTGATACCGCCGTGCTCGACCTGCTGCGCCGCCGCAGCTCCACACGCTCCCTGTCGCGCTGAGTTTTACCCGCTCGCTGCACGTCTCCCTCGCACATGCGCGCGCATTCGCGCGCGTTTTTTATGTTATATTGACGGGAAATCAGAAATTTGAGTGGACAAAACAGGTTTTTGGGTGTAGAATGCCGCGCTTTTTCGTAAAAAGCAATTAACCAAATCATCAAAACAGACTATGAACCCTGAAACGTTATTCTGGATCGTACCTGTTGCCTCCGTCCTGACCCTGCTCATGGCAGCCAAGTTCTTCTTCGACATGAAGAAGGCTGACGAGGGTAACGACCGCATGCGGGAGATCGCAGGCTACGTGCGCGAAGGTGCCATGGCGTACCTTAAGCAGCAATACAAAGTAGTAGCCATCTTCTTCATCATCATTGCCGTGGCATTCGGCATCATGGCTTATTACGGCCTGCAGAACAATATCGTGCCCGTAGCCTTCCTGACCGGTGGTATCTTCTCCGGTCTTGCCGGTTTCATCGGCATGAAGACAGCCACTTATGCCTCCGGCCGCGTGGCTCAGGCTTGTCGTGACAAAGAGGACGGTCTGAACAAGGGTCTGCAGCTCGCTTTCCGCTCCGGCGCTGTGCTGGGTCTGACGGTGGTGGGCTTCGGTCTGCTTGATATTTCCGGCTGGTACCTCATCCTCGAGTACACCCCCCTTCTGGGCGACTACAGCGGTGTGGACAAGCTGGTACACATCACCACGGTGATGCTTACCTTCGGTATGGGTGCCTCTCTGCAGGCTCTCTTCGCCCGTGTGGGCGGTGGGATCTACACCAAGGCTGCCGACGTAGGTGCTGACCTCGTGGGTAAGACTGAGTACCACTTCAACGAAGACGATCCCCGTAACCCCGCCACCATCGCCGACAACGTGGGCGACAACGTAGGTGACGTAGCCGGCATGGGTGCTGACCTGTATGAGTCTTACGCCGGTTCCATTCTTGCCACAGCCGCTCTGGGTGCCGCCGTGGCCGCCGCCGCCGGTTGGGCCTACGAGGCCGGCCTGCAGCTGGTAATGGCTCCCATGATTATCGGTGCCGTGGGTGCTCTGCTCTCCATCGCCGGTATCTTCCTGGTACGCACCAAACCCGGTGCCAACCAGACTCAGCTCATGGCTGCTCTGAACAAGGGTATCAACTTCTCCGGCGTGCTGATCGCCGTTCTTTCCGCCGTGGTGCTCTACGTGCTCAACATTGATAACTGGCTGGGCATCTGGGGTTCCATCGTCATCGGTCTCGTGGTGGGTATCGCCATCGGCAAGGTGACCGAGTACTACACCTCCTTCGAGTTCAAGCCGGTGAAATTCATCGCTGAGAACGCCACCACCGGCCCCGCCACCGTGATTATCTCCGGTATCGGCGTGGGTATGATTTCCACCTGCTGGCCGGTGCTCTTCATCGTGCTGGGTACCATCGGTGCTTACCTCTGCTCCGCCGGTGAGTGGGCTTTCACCGCCGACAACATGGCTATGGGTCTCTACGGTATCGGTATCGCCGCCGTGGGTATGCTCTCCACCCTGGGTCTCACCCTGGCTACGGACGCTTACGGCCCCATCTCCGACAACGCCGGCGGTAACGCCGAGATGAGCGCTCTGGGCGACGACGTGCGCTCCCGTACGGACGCTCTGGACGCCCTGGGCAACACCACCGCCGCTACCGGTAAGGGCTTCGCCATCGGTTCTGCTGCTCTGACCGCCCTGGCTCTGCTTGCCTCTTACATCGAGGAGCTCAAGATTGCCGCTGCCCGTCTGGGTGAGCTGCCCGTATATGTGTCCTCCTTCAGCGACAAGGTCATCGGCACGGGTACCGAGGTATCCAAGCTCAGCATCGCTGAGTTCATGACCAAGTTCGACGTCACCCTCATGAACCCCAAGGTACTGCTGGGTATCTTCATCGGTGCCATGCTTTCCTTCCTGTTCTGCGGTCTGACCATGAACGCCGTGGGTCGTGCCGCCAAGAGCATGGTGGAAGAAGTGCGCCGCCAGCTCAGCGACAAGGACGTGTTCGAAGGCCGCAAGAAGGCCGACTACGCCCGCTGCGTGGCTATCTCCACCCAGGGTGCCCAGCGTGAGATGGTGGTGCCCTCCATGATTGCCGTGATCGTGCCCATCGCTACCGGCCTCATCATGGGTGTTCCCGGTGTGTTCGGTCTGCTGGCCGGTGGTCTTGCCGGTGGCTTCGTGCTGGCCGTGTTCATGGCCAACTCCGGCGGTGCCTGGGACAACGCCAAGAAGTACATCGAAACCGGCGACGCTCCCTACTGCGGCAAGCACACGGCTGTGCATGATGCCTCTGTGGTGGGTGACACCGTGGGTGACCCCTTCAAGGATACTTC
>JAZRKM010000051.1:0-1521 GCA_045646325.1 Akkermansia sp.
CGCACACGGAGCGGTGGCTGAGTGGCTGAAAGCACCCGTTTGCTAAATGGACGTACTGCTTTAAACAGTACCGGGGGTTCGAATCCCCCCCGCTCCGCTGAGAAAGCCCTGCATTTGCAGGGCTTTTTCATCTTCCCCCCCTTCCTGATCTGATATGAAACACCTTTTTTACCTGCCGTTGCTGCTGTGCCTGCTGCTGAGCAACTGTACATGGCTGTGCACCAACCAGCACTTCTACAACCACGCACGAGAGGGCGAGTGCGTGCTGCTGCCCGGTGGCACCAAAGGCAAGATGCCTCTTTACAAAGCCGATGGTAAGGTGTATGTACAGGGAATACGCACAACCTATATCGAAAAACGCAGCGATTACCTCAACGACATCATCTCCCCCGGTAAAAACTGGCAACATATCAAGCCCGACGCTCCGCGCAGCACCGTATACGGAGAAGTTGAACTGAGAAACGGCGACTGGGGAGCTGTACGCTGGCACCGCCGCGACACCCCCTGGCTCACCACATTACCCGCCGGTGCAAAACCCTACCACAACACCCGTCGCCTGCCCGAGGATTCCTACCTGTATGTTTTGGAAGGGAAAACGCTTCACGCAGCCCAGGTCACCCGGCCGATGTGTGCCACAGCCCGCGCCGCCTATGACTACCCGCTGGCCGCGCTCTGCCTGGTGGCGGTAGATACCCCGGCCACCATCATCCTCAACACCGGCCTCTTTGTCGGCATGGTGGTCTCGGCTCCCTTCATGATGTTCTGATGAAGATGCCCGCCGCCGTCGGGCTGCTCGCTGATAAGGGGCTTCTCTACGATACGCCCACTCGGGCTGCCCGGACAGGCCGCAAGTAAGACGCAACAAGTTCGAGTGGGGTAACCAAGCCCTGCATTGCGCACCCGCCCTGGGTTCTATACCGATGGGCGGGATTTTTTTTGACAAGAGCCCCCATGTATGGACACTATTTTGCCGAAAAGCTCAAAAAGGTTGCATTTCTGTGATTTTAGTGTATACTACCCGCGCATGCTTACCATCAAGAAACTGACGAAGGCACACGCAGGGCGTACCCTGTTTTACGAGACGGAACTCATCGTAAACTGGGGGGAGCGCATAGCATTGGTAGGGCCGAACGGCGCGGGGAAATCCACCCTCTTCCGCATGATACTGGGTGAAGACACGCCGGATGAAGGTCAGATTGTGATGGATGAATATGGCGTAGTCGGCTATCTGCCCCAGGAAGCCGGTGACCCGAGCGACCGTACCGTGCTCGAAATTGCCATGAGCATTACACCCGAAATGGGAGCGGCCATCCGTACCCTGCGTGAGTGCGATGCCAAGCACGACAACTCCAGCGATGAGTATGCCCACGCCATGGACATCTTCATCGCCAACAACGGCTATCAGATTGAGCCGAAAGCCAAGCGCATTCTTAAAGGCCTGGCCTTCAAAGACAGCGACTTTCACCGTCCAGCCCGCGAGATGAGCGGCGGCTGGGTCATGCGTGCGCACCTGGCACAGTT
>JAZRKM010000052.1:0-45174 GCA_045646325.1 Akkermansia sp.
GCTGCAGCCATGACCACGCCGCTGAAGGGGAGCACAAGCATGAGCATGCTGCCGAGAGCGAGCACCAGCACGGCCCCGGCTGCAGTCATGACCATGCCGCCGAGGGGGAGCACAAGCATGAGCATGCCGCCGAGGGCGAGCACCAACACGGCCCCGGCTGCAGCCATGACCATGGCCACTCACATGCCGGGCATAATCATGCTCCCGGAGAGAGCTGTGGTGGGGATGTTGTCATCGTCGAGGCCGATGCCCGCGCCCGCGACCTGATGAACATGCGCATCGAGACCGTGCCTGAGCTTACGGAAGTGCTGGTACATTCACTTTACGGATTCCTGACCACCCCCGACCACGCCATGCAGACCTACGCTCTGCCTTGCGGCGGGCGCATTTCCCTGCATGTGAAGTCTGCCCAGCAGGTGAAAGCCGGGGATTTGCTCTACACCCTGCAAAGCCCCGATATCATGGAGCAGCGCGCCGAAGTCATCCGCATACACGCCGGACTCGACCGCATAAAGGCCGAAATTACCACGTTGGAGCAGCGCTTGAAGGAGCTTTCCACTGCCGGTTCGCGCAACAAAGACCTGGAAGTAGAGCTTGCTAACAAAAAAGCCGAGCTTACCCAGCAGCAGCGTGAACTCTCCGCTGTGCAGACCCGCCTGAGCATGCTTACCCTGGGTGGTAAGCTGGTAGAGCAGGGGGATATGACCGTGCTCGAGGTGCGTGCCACGGCCGATGGTACCGTGCGCAATGTAGGCGTGACCCAGGGCAGCTGGGGTGAGCAGGGCAAGCCCATCGTTTCCATGAGCAACCTGGCCGAGATGGAAATCGCCACCACCATCTACAGCTCCGATGTGCCCCACTTCAGCGCCGTGCGTGCTACCATACCCGCCGGGCGTGAAAATGTCACCGTGAAAGGAACCTGGCGATTGGCTGAAGAGGTGGATGCCGCCACCCGCACACGCGAACTTTACTTCAATCCCGAGAGCATACCCGCCAATGTGCAGCCGGGGCAGCTCTGCCGCCTGGATTTGTACGATGCCTGCGAGAGCCACGGCAAAATCTCCATTCCGGATTCTGCTGTCGTCAAAGTAGGGGTGGATGATGTGGTGTTCGTTGAAATCGGCGAGGGCAGGTTTGCCATGGTGAAAGTTCAGGCCGGCACCAGCCGCCGCGGCATGACCCCGGTGAGCGGGCTTACCCCGGGGCAGAAAATCGTGGTCAAGGGCGGTTATGAGCTCAAATATATCATCCCCGGCGATGGGGAGAAGAAAAAGGCCGGCCACTTCCACGCTGACGGCGTGTTCCACGAAGGGGAAGACCATTGAGAACCCCTAAGGTAGAGTTTTGATTCGGAAAGCATGATTTTCAGGTTATGAATGCACTGATATCATTCTGTCTAAAAAATCGCATCACGGTGGTGCTCATTACCATTGTGATGGCGGTGGTGAGCGGCTGGCTCGTGAGCACGCTGCCGGTGGATGTGTTCCCCGAGCTCAAGCAGCCGCGCGTCACCATTCAGACCGAGGCCGGCGGGCTCTCGGCCGAAGAGGTCGAGCAGTACGTCACTATTCCGCTGGAATCGGCCATGCAGGGTACACCCGGTGTGCGCAAGGTAAGCGCTTCGTCCGGTACGGGCCTGTCGTTCGTGTGGGTGGATTTCGATTGGGATGTCGACATTTACCTCGCCCGCCAGATTGTGTCTGAGCGCATGGCGACCGTGCGAGAGCAATTGCCTGAGCAGGTTGAGACGGAGATGGCCCCCATCGTCTCCGTGACCGGTGAAATCATGGTGATAGCCATACAGGGGGATGAGACGGCAGACCCGCTTGAGGTGCGCCGCGTGGGTGAGTTCGAGCTGCGTAACCGCCTGCTGGCCATTCCCGGTGTGGGGCAGGTCACGGTGTTGGGCGGTCGCCTGCCTGAGTACCAAGTGGCATACGACCCCGAGAAGATGCGCCAGGCCGGTGTAAGTTTTGCAGACCTGAAGAATACGGTTGAGGCTGCACAGAGCAGCATACCCGCCGGTTATCTGGAAGATGTGGCCGGTGTGGAACTGCCTGTGCAGCAGCACACGCGTGCCTTCACCCCCGAGCACCTGCGCCGCGCCATTGTAACCGACCACCCCACTGATGGCGTCGTGCGCCTGGAGGATGTCGCTGAGGTTAAAATCGACGGAGCCCCGCGCCGCGGTAATGCCGGCTACGCCGGCAGCGAGGCCGTGGTGCTTTCCGTCCAGAAAGTGCCGGGTGCCAACACGCTTGAGCTGACATACGCGGTCGATGCCGCCGTGAAGGAATTTACCGCCAGTCGCCTGCCGTCCAACATGAAACTGTATGCTGACGGCTATCGTCAGGCTGACTTCATTGAGCTTTCACTTGAGAATGGTAAGGAAACGCTGCTTATTGCCGCTGTGGTGGTGCTGCTGGTTATCGTGCTCACTCTGCTGAATGTCCGCACAGCCATCATCACCCTCATCAGCATGCCGCTTTCGGTGATTTTCGGTATGGCGCTTTTCCCCGTGTTCGGTCTGGGGGTGAATATCATGACCCTGGGTGGTCTGGCTGTGGCCGTGGGTGATGTGGTGGACAACGCCATCATCTTTGTCGAGATTGCCTGGCGCAACCTCAGCCGCAATGCCGCCCTGCCGCCCGAGCAGCGCCGCAGCCGTTACAAGGTGCTCATGGAGGCTAAGAATGAGATTGTGAGCTCTATCAGCTACTCCTCCGTCATCATTCTGTTGGTGTTTGCACCGCTGTTGTTCCTGAGCGGCATCGAGGGGCAGTTCTACCGACCGCTGGGTGTCTCTTACATGCTGGCTCTGGCGGCCTCTCTGCTGGTGGCTCTCACCATCATTCCCACCCTCTGTATGATATGGTTCAAGGCCGGCAAGGGGCAGAGCAATGATGGCGATTCGGCCTCGGCCCGCTTCATTAAGCGCCTTTACCTGCCCGTGCTCAACTTCTGTCTGCGCTGGCCCAAATCGGTGTTCTGCTCCCTGCTGGCCCTTACCGGGGCTACGCTCTGGCTGGGGAGTACGTATGGCACGAGTTTCCTGCCGCCGTTCAATGAGGATTGCTACACCCTTTTTGTGAACTGTGTGCCGGGGACCTCGCTTGAGGAGACGGAGCGCATTTCGCGCCAGGTGATGAAGAAGGTGATGCAGATTGACGGCGTGAAGACTGTCACCCAGCGTACCGGTCGCGCGGAGAATGATGAGCACGCCGAGCCTGTGAGCGCCAGTGAGCTGGTGGTGCGTGTGGATTTGGCTAAAGATCAGCGCCGCATGCGCGAGCAATTCAAAGAGGCCATGCGCGGTATTCCCGGTGTGAGCGGTATGGTGGGTTACCCCATCGCCCACCGCATCAGTTCCGCGCTCTCCAACTCAAACTCCGAAATCGCTATTAACATTTTCGGCGATGACTTGCCCCAGATTCGCAATGCCGCCAAAAAGGCCGCTGAAATCCTGGCCGCTATGCCCGAGGTGGCAGATGCCCGCGCCAACCGCGAGGTGATGGTCGATACCATTCATGTGGAGTACAACCGTGAAATCCTCGCCGCCTATGGTCTGACGATGGCCGACGCCGCGGACCAAGTGTCTGCCGCGCTTAATGGTATGAAGGTGGGTGAAATCATTCGCAACCTTGACCACTGGGATGTTGTGCTGCGACTCGATGCTGACCTGCGCCGCAGTATGGATGATGTGCGTAACCTGCAGCTGGTGGCCCCGGGCGGCAAGAAGGTGCCCTTGGGTGAGGTGGCTCATGTTTACAGGGCCGAGACAACTAACCTTATCCTGCGCGACAATTCTCGCCGCAAGGCCATGATTTCCTGTAACCCCTCGCCCGACAGCAATCTGGGCGATTTGGCCAAAGCCTGCCGAGAGAAGCTCGACCCCGCGATGAACGCCCTTGGTTGCTCGGTTGAGTATGCCGGTACCATTAAGAGCCGAGAGGAAGCCGGGCGGCGTCTGTACCTGCTGGGCGGTATTGTCTGCGTGCTTATTGTGTTGCTGTTGGCCAGTTCGCTGGGCAGCGTGCGCCGCGCCATGGTAACGCTCATCAACATTCCGCTTTGCCTGGTGGGCGGCATATTGGCCGTGTTCCTTGCGGCGCCTGATACGGTGAATTCTGTGCTGGCGGGTGGGTATATTCACCCCATCCTCTCGGTGAGCTCCATCGTGGGCTTTGTGACGGTCATCGGCTTTGCGATTCGCTCGGGGCTCATTCTGCTTAACCGCTATCGTGCGCTGGAATTGTCCGGCTTGAGTGCGGAGGATGCCATTCGTGCCGGTTCGGCTGAGCGTGTGATTCCCATCATCATGACCTCACTCACCACGGTTCTGGGTCTGCTGCCCCTTATCTGGGCGAAGGACCAACCCGGCGGTGAATTGCTCGCCCCGCTGGCCATTGTGCAGTTCGGTGGTCTGGTGAGTGCTACCGTGCTTAACCTGTTGGTCATGCCCGCCACCTGCAAGATGTTCGCCGGCTTTATTTCCCCCGGCGATAAGCAGGAATAACAGGCGCCAACGGTGATTTCCGTGGAATGAAGTAAGCGAGAGCCCCGTTCAGGAGCTCTCGCTGAAAATTATCTGCCGGAAATGGTGCTTTTGGCCCGTTGTTACTTGCCCGTATCCCGGAATATCTGCCAGTTGAGATAGGTCAGGTAGCCGATGATGACCAGGGTAAACCACATGCCGGCTATCAGGCTGAGCAGGCAGATGATGCCACCCACTATCAGGCCGACGATAGAGCAGAGTCGCAGTTTATCTGTTACCGCGTAGAGCAGCTGGCCACCATCGAGCGGGAAGATGGGCAGCAGGTTGAACAGGCTCCACCACATGCAGATGAGCATGAGGGTCTGATAGACTCCCAGAATGCCGAGGGGCAGGGTGCCATCTTGTATGGCGGTAACCAGACTGGCCTGTTGGCTGGCTGCCATGTATTCTTCCGCATTGAATGGGCAGAGCAGGTAAAAGGCAAAACCCGCTCCGATATCGCCAATGTGCAGCCCGAGAATGAGACCGGCCAGCAGTCCCAGTGCTAAGCCACCCAGCGGCCCGGCCGCGATGTAGAGAAAGTAGTCCTTGCGCGTGCGCGGTGCATAAGGCAGGGTGGTCAGTCCACCCATCAGGGCCAGGGTGACAGAGGGGGTGGCTCCGGTGAGTTTTCTTCCCATCAGGGCGTGACCCATCTCGTGCGCCAGCAGGGAGAGCACGCCCATTACCACGAATACGGCTACCTGTAACAGCTCACTGCCGGAGCCTATCCCCAGCCCGCCGCCTATCAGGGCAAGTACCAGCCAACTGCTCGGCTGTATGCTTACCGGTATACCCCACAGGGTGAAATGAAGTGTCCCTTTACCTTTTGTTTGCTCACTCATGACTTCCTTTTACCTTATTTTGTCCGATTTTTCAACCGAAATTCAAAAAAAATGCGTTTTTTACAAAAAAAAGCTTGCAATGCTCGGTTAAATGGTGTATCATTTGCCCGCACCCCGAAAACAACGGGAAACGCAAATCCGGCGTAGCTCAGCGGGAGAGCGGGTGACTGTTAATCACTAGGTCGTTGGTTCGATCCCAACCGCCGGAGCTGAAAGGCCAGAGGACGAAGTTCTCTGGCCTTTCTTGCGTTTACACATTGGGGTGGATTACAAGACAAGCAGAATGGACTCCACCAAAGGGTTACGCCGCTGATTTCAAACACACTGCAACGAATATGGTACACCGGAACATCTTGACGGCATTTCTGATACTGCTCAGCCCCATGTTGCCCGCAGAGGAGGGCCAAGCAGGGGGTGTACCGAACTGTTCACAAGCGTCTGAACCGGAGCTGCTGTTGCGAGGTCAGCTGGCTATGGTGCGCCTACTGTCTCAGGGGCTGACAACGCTGCGCTATGATTTAAAGATGCCCGAGCGCCACGCACAGGTAACACTCACAATCAACAATGAGATTCTGCCCCTGGTGGCAGAACTTCGCAAGTTACCGCCGGATGAGCTGCGGCAGCTGTGCCTGCTGGCAGATGCTATGCTTTGGCAGGGGCGCTGGGCGCGTATGGTGGCGCAGGGGGATTCGGGCATGTGCTCCGTCTGTACAGAAGACGAGGCAATAGAGGGGTATTTTGAAGATTGGTGCCGCCTGGCGCACGAGATAGAGGTGGTGCTGGCCGGGGAGCAGCGCCCGGCGGAGGCTGCTGAGCTGTGCCGTATGCTTGCCGTCATGGGCGGCGGGGAGCAGGTGTTGCAGTTGCCGCGGCAGTTGGCGGATGAGCGTCTGTGCCGGGATTACAAGACGGCTATAGGGTTTTTCCGTGATTTTGTGGTGGCGTTGGAGCAGGGGAATGCTGCTGCCCTCGCAGAGTTGCAGCCGGTGCTCGACTATCTGGTGCAGGGGGGAATGGCTGATCGCCTGCGTGTAGGGGCCATGGCAGAACAATATGCCCAAGTTTCTGTGCTGCGCCTGCTTGTTGACAGGGAGGGCGAGAGCCGCGAGTTCTCGCTCTCGCCCGACATGCAGACTGCGCTGCAGCCCCTCATGGAGCGCCTGCCCGAGTTACGGCTGTTTCTGCCCTGAGTTTATTTTGCCGCTTCCGGATAGCGGCGCTCGAACTCACGCAGAATGGAGAGGTGAAATTTGTCCATATACTCCATGATTTTCTGCCGTATGTCAGTGGGTACGCCATAATAGGCCGCTGCTACGCTGCCGGTGATAGCTGCGAGGGTGTCGCTGTCGCCACCCAGGGAGATAGCGTTGCGGATGGCATCCTCAAACCCGTCGCTTTCAAAGAAGGCCTGCAGTGCCTGCGGTACGGTTTCCTGACATGTTTCGTTGAACTGGTAATCCTCCCAGATGTCATCCAGCGTGAAGTTCATGTCGTAATAATGGCGGCGGGTGTAGCGGCGAATATCCTCGATTGAGCTGCCGGTGCGGGCCAGATAGATAGCCATGGCCGTGGCCTCAGCCCCTTTAAGACCCTCCGGGTGATTGTGGGTAACAGCGGTGACGGCGTGGCTGAGTTCCTTCACCTGTTGCTCGCTGTTACCGACGTAAGCTACGGCGCTCACTCGCATGGCAGCTCCATTACCGAAGCTGTTGTAGGGCTGAGGGTTCTGCTCGTAGAGCCAGCCGGCGAATCGCCCGCCGTAGCAGCCGTCCGGGTAGGCGCGCCCTATCTCCTGCATCCATTGCACGGCTTGTTCGCTCAAATCACTGAAGTCTGGGCGGCAACGTAACAGCGCAGCACCAATGGCCAGCGTCATGAATGAATCGTCTGTCAGGCAGCACTTCGGGTGCAGAAAGGTAAAGTTTTTGTGCTTGTTGTTGTCCCACTCAAAGCGGGAACCTACTGTATCTCCGATAATGGCTCCTATCATTTGTCTTTCATTCTGGCACATTTCCGGCTCATTGCAAGCATAAAATACGCTCAATAGCTGATTTTTCTTGACTTTCATCCCCTCGCAGGGTACCCTTGTGGCGTCAGAACCGACACATTTTATTATTATGTCTCGCAAACCCATTATTGCCGCTAACTGGAAGATGAACATGGGCCCGAAGGAAGCTAAGGCTTTCCTCGCCGCGTTCAAGGAAGAGAAAACCTGCGATATCGCTGTTGACAAGGTAATCGTGCCTCCTTTCGTAACGATTCCCGCCGTGATGGAGACCCTCGGTGAGTGCAAGTGCATCGGCGTGGGCGCTCAGGACGTGAGCGATCGCGACAACGGTGCTTTCACCGGTGAGATTTCCACCGCCATGCTCAACGAGCTGGGCTGCACCTACGTGGTGCTGGGCCACAGCGAGCGCCGCCAGTACCATGGCGAGACCAACGCTTACATCAACAAGAAGATTAAGAAGGCTCTTGCCGCTGGCATCTGCCCCATCTACTGCATTGGCGAGACTCTTGAGCAGCGCCAGGGTGGCGAGCTTGAGACTGTGCTGAAGTCCCAGGTTGTGGAAGGTCTGGAGGGCCTGACCCCCGCCGAGGTTGCCGGTCTGGTTATCGCTTACGAGCCCGTGTGGGCCATCGGTACCGGCGTGACCGCCAGCGCTGAGGATGCCCAGGCTGCTCACGCTTTCATTCGTGGCGTGATTGCCGACACCTTCGGTGCTGAGGCTGCTGAGGCTGTGCGCCTGCAGTACGGTGGTTCCGTGAAGCCCGGCAATGCTGCCGAGCTCATGAGCCAGCCTGACATCGACGGCGCTCTCGTGGGCGGCGCAGCTCTGCTGCCCGACTCCTTCGCCGCCATCATCAAGGCCTCCGTCTAAGCCCTGAGCTTATCGATTTACTTCACCCGCTGCAGCTACGGTTGCGGCGGGTGAATTTCTTTAGTAGCGAACTGCAAAAAAGCGGGAAACACCAAATCCTGGCAAGTTTTACTTGCCAGGGCAGATAATCTGTGCTATAAGCTGCGCACCGACTACATCAACATATCAAAATATTATGGCACTTAAACCTGTAACACCGAAGTCTCATGGGCGTTCATCTCTGCAGCGCCCGGCAGTTTCTCCGTTTGCTCCCGCCTATACCAAAAAGACAAAATCAAATAGCGGGTTCTGGATTTTCCTGCTTTTGGTTGTAGCGGGTGGCGCTTTCTACTACGTGTACACGCACCAGCAACAGGCTCCCGCCGCAGCCAAATCAAAGGTTATCATCAGCGGCAACCCTGAATGGGCAAATGGCAATGCGGATTCCGGCTCCGAGGCGGCACCCCGCCCGAAAAAGACCGCTCTCGGTACTGTGGGGCGCGCAGAATAAGACTTGCCCTCAAAATTTACACGAAAAAAAATCACCCGATAGGACATCGGGTGATTTTTTTTGGGGGGGAATATATCAGCTTCGAGTCAGCATCAGAACGACCAGGCTGCGCCAACGTTGACGCGGTGCTCGGTAGAGTCCTCCATGGCGCTGAAGCTGTAGTTGGCCGAGGTGGACCATCGTTCGTTAATGCGGTAGGTGGCGCCGATTTCTGCTTCAACACCGTTGCGACCGGGGTTGGTACTCTCGCCGCTTGCACCATTCATTCTGATAATCGGGTTCTGTCGTACCAAATCATTGAAATAGGACAGTTCACCGTGCAGCACGAGTTTTTCGCACCCGTTGCCCATGGGCTGCGCCGTTTTGTTGTGAATCGGTGAGGGACTGCCCCAGAGCACATAGCCGGCGCCTATACCCACTTCTGCACGCAGGTTCTGAATAGAGCCGGTCTTTACACCCTCCACGGTGTCGGAAGCGGTGGCGAAGTATTCCAGCCCGACGAAAGCGTTTGTCGTCAGGCGTTTGTTGACCGGTCGGCTCCAGGTCAGGCGGGAATTGAGCTGCAGGCTGTCCTGCTCCCAGTTCATATCGCCGTGTTGTGATTCCGTGCTGCCGTAGGCAAGTACCCAATCGACCGACAGTTTATTCTCGCGGTTGGGGGAGGTAAGGCCGTGCTCACCGTAGACCGCGGCATAGTAGCCGTCCTGATTGACCTTACTCAGTCCGGTGGGGCTTACCTTGCCTTCGGTGTAGCCCAGTGCTATACCCATCAGGCTGCGGCGGCCGAGCTTGTAGTCAGCCCCCACGGCAGCGCCTTCTATGCTGATATCAGCGCCATCCAGGTTGTTGCTGGCACCCAGTACACTGAACCAAGTGGTTCCGCGGCCGTTGGCAATGCAGCCGGTGTTGTTGCGCTGCCCGCGTACTGTGTCGACAAAGGCACGCGAAGCTGTGGCGATACCCCAGTTACCCTGAGCCACTGGGTCAGCAACTTCAGGCTGGAAGCGCAGGGTCAGTACCAGGCTGTTACCTATTTCTTCCAGCATGAATTCCGGGTCATACACCAGTTTGACGGTACCGGTTTCGAGCCCGTTCGTACCGGTTACCAGTTTGGTGCCATTCCGGTAATTGCCATTAAGCTTCAGTGTGGTGATGCCTCTGAGAGTCACGCTGCCCTGTACGTTGAGCACCTTTCCGTTGTTCAGGGTGATGGTGCCATTGTTGTTGACCGTCAGGTTGGTGGAGATGGTGGCATTCTTATCCGTCCGCACATCGATGGAGTTCACAGTCAGAGCACCGCCTTTCACCGTGCCGGCTCCGCGCAGGCGCAGGCTGTTTGCCGTGCTTGCGCTTGTCAGGTTCAGATTACCGGTTACATCAAGATTACCGGTGTAGGCTGAGGCTCCCGACAGGGTGCAGCCGCTTACGGTGATGTTGTTGCTGACGGCTTGCCCGCTCAAATCAAGCGTTGCATGGTTAAGCAACTCCACATAACCGGTACCCAGACCCGTGGCCTGTGTAATGGTCAGTTTAGCTCCGTCAATCTGTGTGCCCTTGGTGTAGCTGTTATCGCCGGTAAAGGTCGTGTCGCCTGTTACCGTTACCTTGGAACTACCGCTGATATCCGCGCTGATGGTGCCGCCACCGGCCAGCACTGTGGTGTCTGCCACGCTGCCGCTCACATCGGTATCGGACCCGGTTGTCACCAGTGTGCCGCCGGTGCTCTCTACCTGTATGCTTGCGTCTGCCGTCAGCTCGCCGTCCTTCATGTTGGCTGTCACCTGAACTCCATTAGTCGTTCGGCCGTCAGCCGCATCATTTATTTGGGTTGCAGCAATTTTGTGCCCGTTGGTGTTGAGGTAGTAGGTGTCGTAGTTCACCTCACCGGCCAGACCGTCGGTGAAGAGTTTAAGCTCATCTGCGCCAACCGTCACACTCGTGCCGTCGCCCAGTGTCAGAGTGGCTGAGCCTTCGTTCTTTACAACCTGGTAGGTAGCACCTTCGCGTTTGAAGCCATCGTCTCCCTCTGTCTCATCTACGCTGAGGTAAACGTCTGCCACTTCCCCGCTGTAAATGTCGAGCCCATCCGCACTATAGCTACCCTGCATGGTCAGGGCGCCCTTGTTGGTAATGGTGCCCGACAGATTGGCGGTGACACCATCTGCAATCAGTTCGGTCGTACCCTCGGTGGTTACGGCGCTCTTGCCCAGCGCATTCTCGCTTGCCAGTGTCAGGGTGGCGTCCTTCACCGTGGTAGCGCCTTCGTATGTGTTGTCGCCGGAAAGGGTGGTATCTCCCCCAACGGTTACCGATGAGGTGCCGCTGATGTCTGCGCTGATGGTACCGCCATTGGCCTGCACTGTGGTGTTTGCCACACTGCCGCTCACATCGGTATCGGCTCCGGTGGTTATCAGCGTGCCGCCGGTGGTTTCCACCTCGATGCTTGCGTCTGCCTCCAGCGTGCCGTCAGTCATGAATACCGAATCTGCTGTAATCCGGTTTTCTGTGAGTTGCTGACTGGCAGTGATGATGGTACTCACGCTTATCGAGTGCGTGTCGCTGTTGATGTGATAGGTACTGTAATCCGTGGAGGTCATGCCGGCATAACCGTTCTCGTACAGATTGTAGTCAGTACTGTCTATTTTGAGGGTTACATCATTGAGGGTCAGCGTCCCATCATTCCCATTGTCCACAACCAGGTATCCTTTCCCGCCGTCTCGTTTGAAGCCATCATCTGTTTGAGACACTGTGCCATCAAGCGCAAAATAGCTGTCCTTCACATCAGTCTCTCCGCCAAGTGAAGCGGAGGTCGCGCTGAAATCTCCCTGCATGGTCAGGGCGCC
The DNA here is from genome assembly GCA_045646325.1 of Akkermansia sp. Classification (GTDB taxonomy): domain Bacteria; phylum Verrucomicrobiota; class Verrucomicrobiia; order Verrucomicrobiales; family Akkermansiaceae; genus Akkermansia. The sequence goes on from JAZRKM010000052.1 coordinate 11,592, forward strand.
CTTGTTGGTAATGGTGCCCGACAGATTGGCGGTGACACCATCTGCAATCAGTTCAGTCGTCCCCTCGGTGGTCACGGAGCTCTTACCCAGCGCATTCTTGCTTGCCAGAGTCAGGGTGGCATCCTTCACCGTGGTGGTGCCTTCGTATGTGTTGTTGCCGGAGAGTGTGGTATCTTCCCCAACGGTTACCGATGAGGTGCCGCTGATATCTGCGCTGATGGTACCGCCATTGGCCTGCACTGTGGTGTTTGCCACACTGCCGCTCACGTCGGTATCGGCCCCGGTGGTTATCAGCGTGCCGTCGGTGGTTTTCACCTTGATGCTTTCGTCTGCTTCCAGCGTGCCGCCTTTCATCTCTGCTGTTACGGCGATACCAGCGGTGGTTTTGCCCTCAGCTGCTGCGTTGATATCTTTAGCTGTATGGGTGTTGTTGTTGATGTAGTAGGTGTCATAGTCCAGGCTGCCGGCTACACCGTCGGTGAAGAGCTGCAGTTTTTCCGCGCCTACCTGCACGGTTGTGCCGCTGCCTACGGTCAGTGTGGCGCCCGTTCCGTTGTTCTCGACAATCTGATAGGTGGTATCTTCTCGCTTGAAGCCGTTTTCACCCTCTGTATTCTTGGCATCAACGAACAGTTCTTCGGCGTCAGTGCATAGCTCGGCATTGTCTGCTTTGAAACTGCCTTGCATGGTCAGTTCTCCGCTGTTCTGAATAACTCCCGGCAGATTCGCGGTCGTGCCCGGGGCTGCAATCAGGCCGGCTTTACCACTTGTGGCAATCTCCGCATCGTCACCCAATGTACCCAGGGCGTTTTCATGAGCGAGAGTTACCGTCACACCATCTATCTTCGTGCCGTAACTGTAGCTGTTGTTGCCGCTCAGGGTGACATTTTTCCCGCTGATGGCCAAACCGGTGAGAAGACTGTTTTCCGGGGTCGTTTCGTTTACATAGGTATCTTTGATGTCTGCGTTTCTCTCTACTCCATCTGTAATCTCAATCCATGGGTTGTAGATGAGGGTCGTACCCAACACGATATTGCCGGTTTCACTAACCTTCATCAGGGAGGTGCTTTCGCTTTCCATTTGCCATTGGCTCACGTCACTGCCGTTGATGTCGCCTATTTCGTATTGGCACTTGAAGTTAGCAAGATTCACGTTGGAACCGCTGGCGACGGTTGCTACAAGGGCATCGGTAACGACAATTTTCTTTTTATCGGAGCCATCAATGGCACTGATAGTGGTCTTGCCGAGCCCGCTTTCGGTCAGGCCAATGCCCAGTGTACTACCCGCTGCCATTTCCCAGCCCGTCACGGTTTTAGTCTTGTCACTTGCCGCGCCCACGTTGATGGCAGCATTGGTGCAATCCAGTACCAGATTAAGAGCTCCGCCGGTGGTTACATTCAGCACGCCGGCTGCACCTGCTGCACCCGTGCCGACCGTCAGCTTACCGTTGTTGTCGAGCTGTACGCCTGATGCCAGCGTCATGGTGTAACTCTTCAATGATGTCCCGGAAGATGTAAGCGACAGTGTGCCGTTCGTTAAATCAATATTGAAGACAGCACTGCTGAAATCGCCGGTTAAGTTCACTGTGCCGCCACCGGTCTGGGTGATGGAGCTTTCTTTCCCCTTAGAGGAAGTGAAAAGAACTCCATTTTGTATGCTTATAGTGCCCTCGCATTCCTGCACAATATTCAGAGTTCTGACAGCATTTCCTTTTTTGGTGTCTAAAAAGTTGACAGGGGTAGAGGCAAGTTTTCCGCTGATGATAAGTTCGGGCTTTTTTTCAGGAGCTTTATCATTAACCCCCTGATGAATTGTTAATGTGGATTTCGCTATCACCAATCGTTCTGCTGAAGTGTTGTTTGCCAGAGTCATCTTGCCGCCGGTCTGAGTTATGGTAGAGGCATTCAGATAAACTTTGCCGTTTGACAGGATGGTACCACCATTCTGTTCTATATCTCCTCCGAGAAATGTTCTGAAATGTTTGTTTATAAGTGCTATGTTGTCAGTGCTACTGTTATAGCCCATCTGCAAATAGCCGTTATTTACAGTAAGTTTACCTTTGATATAGACTGACTTACTTGAATCTGTTGTGTCGGGACCGAGGATGCCCAAAATAGCGTCGTCGCCGCCGCCTGATTCGTATGTACACAGGAATGCCGCACCGCTATTCATGGTGAATGTATCGAACTTGCCGGAATCTGCTCTGAGATTCAGATCGGCGCAATTCTGCACGGAGGTGGAAGAGGCGGTACCGGTGCCGGTGATAGTTACATTTTTTGCTTCCAGATATGAGTAAAAATTACCGTCACTTTTGCCGCCGATATACACTTTGCCTGTTCCTGTAATTTCTAAATCTCCGTTAACTTTAAAGGAATTTGATATGACTGCCGTTCCGAGTGGTATTGATGTACCATCAAATTTAGTTTTGAAAGAATCCGGCTTGGGTTCATTGGTAACAGGGTCGACTTCACTGAAGTAACCAACCAGGTCACCATCCCCAATCTGAAGTGCTTTGTTACCTTCGTTGAGTGTGCTGGCCTCCATATAAGAGTCATCGCAGAGAACAAGGTTATCATTGACTTTTTTATTTTTCGCCAATCCAACGTTAATGTATGTGGCGTCTGCTCCATACGTTGTAGCTGTAGTTGAGATAGCTGCGATAACAGCTGCGCGAAGCAGTTTCGGTAAGTGTAATTTCATGGTGTGTAAGTATTTGAGAGGGGGGGGAGATTACGATCTGAAATTAAGCGACCGCGAAGGCTTCTTACAATCTAACTCTTTAGATGGAAGAAGTAAAGAATAAAATAACTGTTATATTGAGAAAATTATGATTTGCGCAGGTAAAAGATGAGAATCGCTCGTTTTGCGATGGTGAGAGTAATATTGTTCTATTGTATTGGGGGGGCGGGTAAACAAACACGCAGACCCTGACAGTCAGAGCCTGCGTGATAAAACGGACGGGGAACGCCGGTCTTGGGTTACGGCATTTTGGGGTATTTGCTGAAATCAGGCTTGCGTTTTTCGAGGAAAGCGCGTGAGCCTTCGTGCGCTTCATCGCACATGTAGAAGAGCATGGTGGCATCTCCCGCCAGCTCTTGAATGCCGGCCTGTCCATCCAGCTCGGCATTCAGCCCGGCTTTAATCATGCGCAGGGCGATGGGGGAGTGCTGCATCATTTCTTCGGCCCACTGCACGTATTCATCTTCGAGTTGAGCGAGGGGGACGACTTTGTTGACCAAGCCCATGTCGAGGGCTTCCTGGGCGTTGTATTTGCGGCAGAGGAACCAGATTTCGCGTGTCTTCTTCTGGCCAATGCAGCGGGCCATGTAAGAGGAGCCGAAGCCGGCATCGAAGCTGCCGACACGGGGGCCGGTCTGGCCGAAGATGGCGTTTTCGGCGGCGATGGAGAGATCGCAGACAACGTGCAGCACGTGGCCGCCGCCGATGGCAAAGCCGTTCACGGCGGCGATGACGGGTTTAGGCAGGGAGCGAATTTGTTTCTGCACATCGAGCACGGAGAGACGGGGTATACCCCCGCGGTCCACATAGCCGCCGTAGCCTTTCACATTCATGTCGCCGCCGGCGCAGAAGGCAACATCCCCGGCGCCGGTGAGCACAACAACGGCTACATCCTGCATTTCACGGCAGAGGTGCAGGGCATCGCTCATTTCGGCGGTGGTGAGGGGGGTGAAGGCGTTGCGGTAGCGCTCACGGTTAATGGTGATACGGGCAATGCCGCCGTACTGCTCGAAGAGGATTTCCTCGTACTGCTTGATGGTTTTCCACTCGCGTTTCATGGTGCTGTGTATCAGTATTGTGCGTTGAATTGTTTAAAAAGTGCGGCATCGGCCGTGCTGTCGGTGAAGGCCTCCACAAAGATGGGGCTGTGGGCGGGGGTGGTGAGGGCGGCCAGTGCGGCGGGCCAGTCGTGCTCGCTGTGCACGCTCAGGCACTCGAACCCGCAGCTTTGAGCCCAGGCGGCGGCAGTGGCCCGGTGTGCTCCGTTCACCAGCGGGTTGTCGGGTGTGGGGATGAGGTCGAAAATGCCGCCGCCGCCGTTGTTGAGCATCAGCAGGCGCACGTTGGCGGGGATTCCCTGCAGCCACAGGGCATTCATGTCGTAGAAGAAGGAGAGGTCGCCGCAGATGATGAAGTGCAGGCGGTCATCTCCCATGGCGTAGCCCAGAGCCGTGGAGAGGGAGCCCTCGATGCCGTTCACCCCACGGTTGCACTCCACCTGCGTGCCTTCAGGCAGCGGGTAGAGCTGAGCAAAGCGTACGGCAGAGCTGTTGGCCAGGTGCAGCACGCTGTCGGCAGGCATGGCTCCCAGCAGATCGCCCACCATCTGCATGGCACTGTAGGGGAACTGGGGCACCGGCACGGGCTGCAGCCAGCGTTCGGCGTAGGTTTCATCCCCTTCATCGGCGAAGGCGGCCAGCAGCTCCCACAGCTCACCGGGGCTGCCCTCTATCACACGGGTCAGGCAGCAGAAGGTGTCGACCACGTTGCCATCGGGGCAGATGTGCCAGTGCTCGCGCGGCGGGTTGTTGCGCAACAGGGTTTTAAGGCGTTTGGAGATGATACAGCCACCATAGGTGATGAGCAGGTCGGGGCTCATTTCGGCTGCCGGTTGCGGGCCGAGCACGCTGTCGGGCTGGGTGATGGCGATATCGGTGTTGCACAGGTGCTCGCCGATGATGGCGAACGCCTTTTCAGCGGCGAGAGTCGGGGGAATCTGTGCTGATTGCGGCAACTGCCCCAGCAGAATAAGACGGCGAGGGCAGGCAGCCACGGTGTCGAGTAGCTCCGTTTCCTCATCGGCGTCCATTTTGGCCAGCTCGGTGCGGCGGATGACCCGCGGGGTGGGCAGGGGGGCCGTGGTCGTGCCGAAGAGCGGCTCGCTGAGCGGCAGGTTGATGTGTACGGGGCCGCCGGAGCGGTGGCGCAGCTCCAGCAAGGCTTCGTTGAGCAGTCGGTTGCGGTGCCACTGTTCGCTCTCACCCTCGGGGATGTGTACGCTCATGCGGCACAGCGGGCCGAATGCGCCGGGTTGCGGTAGGGTCTGGCCGTCCTGTTGGCCTACCCAGCTCGCCGGGCGGTCGGCTGAGATGATAAGCAGCGGCAGGCGGCGGTAGTGAGCCTCTGCCACGGCAGGGTGTAGGTTCAGCAGGGCTGAGCCGGAAGTGACACACACTGCCACCGGTGCCTGAGCCTGTGCTGCCCAGCCGCAGGCCACGAAGCCTGCGCTGCGCTCATCCGTCGCGCCGCGCAGCTCGAAGCCCGGAAGTGCCGCCAGAGTGGCGACGATGGGGGAGTTGCGGCTGCCGGGGCAGGCCACGCAACGCGTGACCCCGTGGGCGCGCATAAGCGCGACAAGCTCGCGAATGGAGGCTGTGCTGCTGATTTCTGCCATACGCACTTATGTTAGCACAGTTGGAGATTGTATTCAAATGCTTCGCGCGTCAGCCGACTAACTTGGCGGTATTGTTGAGCGTGATATTCGGCTGCTGCAGAAATGGCTCTTTGTCGATTTGTAAATACCTATAATTTTTCATTTTCTCGCTTTATTCTGGGGTTAATACTTGAAATGTGGCGCAGCTGTGGTAAATTCGGGAGCGTATGGAAACAAGAAATGTTTTACCTGTTCGCTCTGCCGTGGCTCTGCTGGCTCTGGCATGCGGCGCGGCTACAGCTGCGACGAATAGCGATTTTGCTTCCCTGAAAGCTCACTGGAGTTTTGATGAAGGGCGGAGTTGGCATCATATGCCGATGCCGTATAAGTACGATGGTACTTTTGCTGAAGAATTGACGGGCAAGGCTGAGATGCTGATGCTGAATAAGAAAGGGGCGGTCGATAATGACGCATGGGTGTCCGGTCGCCAGCATGCCGGTATTGCTCCCGGGCGCGTGCTGAGCACCATGAAAGAGCTGCATTGGCTCAATGACTCGGTGTCGTTCTCTTACTGGACTCGCCTGAATGGGGCGCCGAACAAGCGCGGTATAATCGGCTCCAACTACACAACCCTCTGGGGGGTGATGAATGAAAAGGGGCAGGTGGGCTTGCGCATGAAGGGGCGCAACATCGTGGTGTCTCCCGTAGCGATAACCGATACTGACTGGCACCACGTTGTCTTTACTCGCGATGCTGCGACGGGTAAGGTCGTGCTTTATCTGGACGGCAAGGAAGTCGCCACCGGCTCGACCACCAAGGGTAAACTGCCGGGTGTGTTCTCAGAAATCGCTACCAACAACGCAGCGTTGGATCAGATTCACATCTTTGATAAGCCGATTTCTGCCGAGACGGTCGCTGTACTGTATGACAACCACGCACCGCAGGTCTTCGACCAGACTCACCTGGTGGAGACCTCCAAACCTTCTGTGACGGGTAGTATTCTGCACCGTTTCACCTATGATGTGGAGCAGGATAAGATGAGCGTAGCTTATTTCACCCAGCCCGAGGGTGGTAAGGTGGTCAGCAATGGCGATGGCACCTTTACTTTTACTCCGAACGCAAGTTTTGCCCGTACGGGTAAAACCTCTTTCGGTATTGTGGTGACGGATGGTCGAGGTGGCTACACCAAGGCTACCATGACCCTGCAGGACAGCCGCTACGAGGTGACTCCGGTTGTGCGCGAGTTCCGCTACTTCGGTGCGCTGCCTGAGTTTACTCCCGGTGCCGGTAAGAAGCAGAATCACCGCAACCCGATGGCTATTTATCTCAATGGCAAGAAGGCAGATTTGCTCATTCAGGCGGATTCCCGTCTGTGGTACAGCATCAATGAGTCCAAGCGTGGTAAGATTCTCTTCTCCGAGCCGCAGGTGCTGCGCACAACAGCTCAGGCTGAGCTGGAGACTGATGGCGCCGCTGTGCTCGAGGATAATAAGCTTATCATCCGCAAGCCCGATGGTACTCTGGTGCAGGCCTATGTGGTGGGGAAGGATGTCCCCGCTGTGGAAATGGGCGCGACTGTGAAGGATACGACCGGTGCCGATATGAAGCTGTCCCCCCGTCACTTCTCCCTGCTGGACTACGACCACGATGGTACTCCGGATTTGATTGCCGGCTACGGTGGTGGCTTGTACTACCACAAGGGTAAGGCTTCTTTCTACACCATCGAAGGCGGCGTGAAGAAGGTGAGCAGCATCTGCTTCGAGCCTGAGCAGAAGGTGATTCACCTGCGCTCCTACAACATTGCTCCCGGTGTGGGCGACCTGAATGGCGATGGCCGCCCCGACCTGCTGCACGGCATCAACTGGGGTACCCTGCATGCATGGGTGAACCAGGCTACCAAGCCCACTATCGGCGGGGGCGAGTACATGGAGCTGGCTTTGAGCAATCCGCCCAAGGAGAAGTTTGTTCGCGACCTCAATGGTGCTCACCTGACTGTGGCTGACTTCGATGGCGATGGTGCTGCAGATATGGTGCTGGGTGGCAATGCCGGCCGCGAGCTGGTAAGCGCACTGGGTGTGAATCCCGAATCGTGGGCCGGCAACCTCGCTGTCATCGAGAAGGAGCTTTACAAGGGGCATGAGAAAGACCTTGGTAAGGTGCTTGAAGGTGATGGGCAGAAGGGGCTCAAGCGGTATCGTGAGCTCATGACGGGCTGGATTCGTTGGGCCGTGGGTCAGAATACTCCCGCGAAGCGTCAGGCCGCATGGAATATGCTGGCCAAGCATGTGAAGAAGTACCCCTTCCTGCAGCGCCGTGTGCTGGAGGACGCTTGGGTGAAGCGTGAGAAGGGTGAACTGGTAAGCTATGGTGATATGCACCATGTGCCGGGTATCTTCACCATGAACTGGATTGTGCTGCACCGCTTGCTGCCGGATTCCGCCGCTCACCGCAAGGCCGTGGCTGATGCTCTGGGGATGACCGGGCTGGACCGCGAGGCTTATTTGGCCAAGGGTATGCCGCTGGCTGATAATAAGCGTTGCTCCGAGGGGCAGCTGCGAGCTACCTGGGAGCTGCTCAATCACCATGCTCCCATCCTGTTCCCGGATGATCACATCTCCATCAGCCAGCACTTCGATGATGGTCGCGAGGCTATGTGCTACATCTTCCAGTCCAACAAGAACACATTCAGCATGGAGGTTGGTAACAATATCGCTGAAATGCACGGCGATATGGTCAAGCTGACGGAGGAATGCTTCGGTGCCAAGGGCGCTGCCAGTGGCGATTACTACACCTTCGTGCTGGCTCATGAGGTGTGCCACTCGTTGGATGGCTACGTGAACAGCTGTATCAATCCTGACCTGAGGCGCCGCTGGGGCGACCAGAACTACTATGCCGCTACCAATGCCGGTACAAACACCGATATTGTGGCCGATGAAACAGGCTGGTGGAATCTTAAACTGACCCAGGAACGCTTTAAGGAGCGCGGTCTTTGGGACGGTAAGAATGAAACTTGGAATGACACTTGGAAGGAGTACTGGAAGAAGTGTACGTACCGCAACAAGGTGTTCATGCGCGGTGATATTGATTGGTTCCTTTCGGCTCAGCAAGAGACGCTGGCAACTCAGGCTAATCACCACTGGGCTCGCTCCGAGTCTCGTCTCATCGGTGCTATCCTTCGCTACCTGCAGGGGTATAAGTCCAACATCAATGAGGTGGTGTTCTACCTGGATGTGCTCTCCGCCGGTCAGAATAAGCTGCCGATGATGCACCCCTGGGCTTCCGGTAAGCCGACTCTTGTGAACTTCAATGTGGAGTATGCATGGCTGACCCGTAACGACAAGGGCTACATTACTGATGTCCGCATCGGTGAGCGTCACTACAGTTTTGAGGTCGATGAAAAGGGCCGCGTCATTGGTCTGCGCTCATATCCCTTCGCGGATAAGATTCAGGCTGCTGCTAAGAAGTAACAATCTCAGCAAGCTATATTAAACGCGTTTCCTCTCGGCAAACCGCCGGGAGGAAACGCTTTTTTTTGAGTTAGGCGTTTTACGGAGCTACTTTGTCGTTTGTCGATACCCGGGTAACTTGCCAATTCGTCCTTCGTGCTTCAAAAAACATTATCCTATCGTGAATGTAGGAACAAAGTGATTTTTTCGAAGAGCTGACAATCAATCGCCTGCAAGCGTTGCCACAGAAATAGCTTGACTTCACCTCGCCTAATCAGTAGAATGACGCGAAACGAAAGTGGGGCGCAGGCCGTTACTGGAATGGTTTGCCGTAACACATTCAAAACAAATAAAAACAATATGAAACTGAACAAGATAATGGCTATGGCCTGTGCGGTGCTTTTTGCCGCAGGTGGCCTGAATGCTCAGTCGCTGTCGCCCGATACCAAGACGCATTGGGACAAGGGTACACTTGTTGTTGAGACTCCCGCCCGCCCCGAGGGGCAGCAGCATGTCATTGGTCTCAAGACTCCCGCTCTGAAAACTGTTCGTGTGGCTTTCGTAGGTCTGGGTATGCGTGGTTCGGGTGCCATTCCCCGTTTCACCCACATTCCCGGTGTGGAGGTTGTAGCTCTTTGCGACTACGTGAAGGAGCGCGCTGAGAAGTGCCAGAAGATCCTGCGCCAGGCAGGGCTGGCTCCCGCTGCCGTTTACTACGGGCCCAAGGGTTATGAGGAGCTCTGCAAGCGCCCCGACATCGACCTCGTTTACATCGCTACCGACTGGGATCACCACTTCCCCGTGGCCAAGTGCGCCATGGAGAACGGCAAGCACGCCGCTATCGAGGTGCCCAGCGCCATGAACCTGCAGCAGTGCTGGGAGCTTGTGAACCTGTCGGAGAAGAACCGCGTACACTGCATGATTCTCGAGAACTGCTGCTACGACTGGTTTGAGCTCGACTGCCTCAACATGGCTCAGCAGGGTGTGCTCGGTGAGGTGCTCTACGCTAAGGGCGCTTACATCCACAATCTCGACGAATTCTGGGATGAGTACTGGGTGAACCCCGAGAACGACCCCGACAAGCTCGGCTGGCGCATGAAGTACAACATGGAGAACCGTGGTGATGTGTATGCTACTCACGGTCTGGGCCCTGTTGCTCAGGTGATGAACATTCACCGCGGTGACCGTTTCAAGACCCTCGTGGCCATGGACACCAAGTCCGTGCACGGTCGTGAATATGTGGAGAAGAAGACCGGCAAGCCCTGCCCGAACTTCCGCAACGGTGACCACACCACCACCCTCATGCGCACGGAGAACGGCAAGGTTGTGGAGATTCAGCACAATGTGATGAACCCCCAGCCCTACAACCGTCTGTTCCAGCTCGTGGGTACCCGCGGTTTCGCCAACAAGTACCCCATCCAGGGCTTCGCTATCGATGCCGCTCAGCTCGCCGCCAAGGGCGCTGCTCCCAGCATCGATGACCTCAGCTCCCACAGCTTCATGCCCGAGGAAGAGATGAAGGCTCTGCGCGAGCGCTATCGTCACCCCATCATCAAGAAGTTCGGCGAGATGGCCGAGAAGGTGGGTGGCCATGGCGGTATGGACTTCTTCATGGATGTCCGCATGGTTTACTGCCTGCAGCACGGTCTGCCCCTCGATATGGACGTATATGACCTGGCTGAGTGGTGCTGCTTGGCTGAGCTCGGTACGCTCTCCATGGACAACGGCAACTGCGCTGTGTCTTTCCCTGATTTCACCCGCGGTTACTGGAACCTGGTGGATGGCTACAACCATGCTTGGGCTACCCCCGAGCAGGAGGCTGCTGTGAATGAGGCCGCCGCTTGCTACACCGCCGGTCAGAAGGCTGCTGTGCAGGCCTTTGACCTGTGGAACCTCTACGACGCCGCTCAGGCTGCCACCGGTGAGGCCAAGGAGGCTGCCGTGAAGGCCTACGAGGAGGCCGCCGCTAAGGCCCGCGCTATCTACAACAACTGATAGTCAGCGTTATCTATCTCATATTTCACGCCCGCGAGTCATGCCCTGGCTCGCGGGCGCTTGCTTTCCCGGATTGGGTAAAACTATACTAATTTGACGGGGTTTTTGCTTGCGTTGCCGGAATCATTTGATATAATTGAAAGAGACTGGAGATTGCTATGAAGCGGATGTATATTTGTTCATTGTTGGCTGTCAGTTTGCTAACTACAGCTTGGGCTGCGCGGTATGATAAGCTTTCGACCTCGTTTTGCGATGCCGATAACCACGTTATCTATGACGGGAAGGGGAATTTTACCGTAAAATCCCCGCTTGCAACGACCGTAGAACTCACGCTGGATTTGAATTCCTTTATCAGCTATGCCAATTCGAATGACTACAAGAGCGGTAATCCCCTGCTGATGTGGGATACTGATAGTGTGGACTATGGCATGACGGATATGGCCGATTCTTCCGGGCAAGACGGTACCCGTTCGCCCTCAATAACGGGATATTGGGTGGGCAAAGTCTGGCAGCCTGCACAGAAAATCGACTACGCCACACTGAAAAAATACGCCGGTGCAGATGGCAAGGTGAATATCACTGTAACTAACAGCAATGCCGGCGGTGTGACCGTGACGGTGAAGAACGCCAATGGCGGTACGGAGCAGCTCTACAAGGCGCCCCGCTTGATGGCCGGTCGGAATACCGCTGTGTTGGGCTACAAGGTGAACCTGAACTATGTGACGGCTGTCACTCTGCATACGCCCTCTACGCTCGATACCTCCACTTACACCCCGCCGCCTGATTATACAGTTCCCTACACGAGCAAACGCGCCGGCAGCGCGGGGTTGGGGCGTGTGATGTTCATGGGTGACTCCATTACACACGGGGTGAATGACAAGACATGGCGCTGGCAGCTCTTCAAGATTCTGGTAGACAATGGTATAGAAGCCGAGATTGTAGGCCCCCGCAGCGGCTATACCCCCGGTTATGCCCAATTGGCCACGCGCGATACCGCAGACAATTATGGCGGTGTAGAGTTCCCGAATGTGCACCTGGCTCAGTCATCCGGTCGCACCCACAATATCATTGCCGGCTCGAATGCCGGCATGACAGGCGTCAATTACGGCGGGCACTCCACAGGCTGTTCGGCAGATGCTTATAATTGCAACACTTGGTTCTGCCTGATGGGTACCAACGATTTGTTGTCGGACAGTGGCTACAGTGCGACTGAGTTTGCTGCCAAAATGCAACGTTTGCTCGGTGGTAAGGTGGTCGTGAAGGGGAATCGCTATGTGCGTAATTCAGATAAGGACTGGGGGAATATGGGCAAAATTGCCACTGATGTTCTGCGAGATAGGGGGGATGTGCTCTATGTGATGAGTGTACCCTGCTGGGGGCACCACAGTAATAACAATGCTGCTGACCGTCATGAGGCCGTCCGCCTCTATAACGAACTGCTTTGCCAATGGGTAAAGGAGTTCGGGAAAGCAAGCGGGCTTGATGTGCGCTACGTTGACATCAACTCGGGGATGGTTGACCCGGCTGCAGAGGTGCCGTTTACTTGGCCGGACTCCATGTCCAACCGTCCCGGGCGTGATGGCTTGCACCCGAATGAGCAGGGCTCGCTCATTATGGCCGGTAATCTGGCGCGGGCTTTGGGTATAGGCGGGCGCACAGCCGGGCTGTCCCGAGCCGGTTCAGCCGGTTGGAATCACGCCAAGGTCGGAATGGTGAAGAAGGGGGCTGTGGTGAGCAAGCCTGCAGAGTTCTCCGCCGCGGTTGGCTATACCGTGGAACTGCAAGCCACTTTCGGCAATGGTAAGCGCGGCGGTTGGTCGGGAGTGGAAGACTGCCTGAGTGTTCGCTTGTGCGATGGTATGAATGCCGGGGTTCTCAACATGAGTGAAGGGAGTATTTGCTGGGGTGATAAACCTCTCTATTGTGGGGATATGTCGGCGTTGCGCGACTCCATCCGCATTGCCTGGCACAAGGGGAGCCATGAGCATAACGTGTTACCCGGCTACTATGTGTGGGTGGGCGATATGCTGGTGGGGCAGGGGCTGCCGGCTGAAAGTGCTTCTGAGAAAGGAGTTTTCCTCTCCGCTACAGCCAGCGGCGGTACCGTCAGTTCGTTGAGCTGGACCCCCGGAGCCCGTGCTCCGCAAACAAAAGGGGCTTCGTCTGCCGAATATTCGTATTCCATCACCGGTGCGACGGGCTCCATCTCGCCGGATAAGATATATGCAGACCACATGATTTTGCAGCGTGGCGTGAATGTGCCCGTGTGTGGTACCTGCGAGGGGGCTGAACCGGTGACCGTGAGTTTTAACGGCCATGTCGTACAGGCTGATGTGCAGGGCGGGCGCTGGTCGGCTGTATTGCCCCCCATGCAGGCCAATGCTGCGGGGCAGAACCTGACGATTACTCAGGGGTCTGAGACGGTGGTTTTGCGTGACGTGCTGGTGGGCGATGTGTGGGTTGCCTCTGGTCAGAGCAACATGCTCTGGCGCCTGAACCAAACCGGTGATACCAACTCTCTGAAAGAGGCCGAAATGCCGCTTGTTCGCTTCTATCACTCTGAGCCGCAGGTGCATACCAATGCATCCCGGTATGGCGAGCGCGAAAAAACACTTCTCGCAACCGGTGAGATGTACAAGGGTGGTTGGGCCACCAATACCCCGCAAGCTCGTCCCCGTATGAGTGCCGTAGGGTATTACTTCGGCCGTGAATTGCAGAAACAAATCGGCGTTCCTGTCGGGGTAATTCATGCCGCGCTCGGTGGTTCGGAAATGATGGCGTGGATGCCTGCCGAGGTGCTGCGTGCCAAGTACCCTGAGTGTACTACGGCAGACTGGCTGAACAGCCGGTATATGAGTGCCTGGGTGCGTGGACGAGCCCGGCAGAATATCGGTGCGGATTTGAATGCTCCTCATCCGTACAAGCCGGGCTATCTCTTTGAAACCGGCATAAAGCCCTGGCTGAATTTCCCTGTGACCGGTGTTATTTGGTACCAGGGCGAGAGCGATGCCGAGATTCAGGATATGGAGCAGAACTATACGCTGTTGGCTGACCTGATTAACGGCTGGCGAACAGCTTTCGGAAAGAGCGATATGCCGTTTCTGCAGGTGGAGTTACCCCGCATTAACGATAAATCTCCCCTGCGTGCCTACTGGCCGGAGTTCCGAACCGTACAGCGCCGCGCCGCTGATGGTATGCCCGGTGTCTATGCCCTTACCACCATTGACCTGGGCTCGAAGAACAGCGATGTGCACCCTCCCCGTAAGCTCGAGGTCGGTACTCGACTGGCCATGCTTGCAGCTGCAAAGGTGTATGGCTTGCAGGTGCCGTTTTCCGGGCCTGTCGTCAGCAAAGTGGAGCCGCAGGGCGAATCGCTTATCATTCACATGGTGAATGCCGAAGGGCTTAAAACAACGGATGGTAAGTCTCCCGTGGGGTTTGAAGTGTCCGCTGACGGGGTGACCTATTATCCTGCCTCTGCTGTCTTGAATAAGCAACAGCTTGTTCTCAGCAGCCCCCAGGTGCCAGCCCCCCGATATGCCCGCTACGGCTGGTATACTTATATGGAGCCTAATCTCGTGAACAAGTACGGCCTGCCTACTGTACCTTATGCCGGAAATTAGCCCGTTTATTTTACTTGTTTTCTCTGTCGAGCAGAAAAAATGTTTTTAGAAGCATTAAAAAAACGGATTCGGCTTGACTCATGGGGGGAAAACAGGTAGTATCTGTACACGGAAAAGTGTCCGGAAATTTAATCCTTAGCCCAATAAATTTATGACAACTGAAACAGAAACTCCGGTAAATCCCTGGGAGGGATTTAAGGGCGGCGTGTGGACGGAGTCCATCAACGTCCGCGACTTCATTCAGCAGAACTATACCCCCTATGAGGGTGATGGTTCATTCCTGGCCGGTCCCACTTCCCGCACGAATGACCTGTGGGATGAGGTGAAAGACCTGATGAAGAAGGAAATCGATGCCGGCGGTCTGCTGGATGCAGATACGGAGGTGGTATCCACCATCGTCTCTCACGGCCCCGGTTACATCGATAAGGACAAAGAGCAGATTGTCGGTCTGCAGACAGATGCTCCGCTGAAGCGTGCCCTCATGCCTTTCGGCGGTCTTCGCATGGCTCAGAAGGCTCTGGAATCCTACGGCCTGCAGATGTGCCCGCACACGGCTGAGTTCTTCGGTCGCATTCGCAAGACTCACAATGAAGGCGTGTTCGATGCCTACACCAGCGACATCCGTGCCGCCCGTTCCGCCGGTATCATCACCGGTCTGCCGGATGCTTATGGCCGTGGCCGTATCATCGGCGACTATCGCCGTGTGGCCCTGTACGGTACCGATAAGCTCATCGCTGCCCGTCGCAAGGACCTGAAAGAGCGTGAGTCCGGCGATTTGACGGATGCCCTCATCCGCCTGCGCGAAGAGATGAACGAGCAGATTCGTGCCCTCGATGAGCTTGCCCGCATGGGTCAGAGCTACGGCTGCGACCTGAGCCGCCCCGCTCAGAACTCCCGCGAGGCCGTGCAGTGGACCTACCTCGGCTACCTGGCCGCTGTGAAGGAGCAGAACGGCGCCGCTATGTCCCTGGGCCGTGTGTCTACCTTCCTCGACATCTACTTCGAGCGCGATCTTGCCAACGGCACCATTACCGAGGCAGAGATTCAGGAGCTTATGGATCACTTCGTGATGAAGCTGCGCATGGTGCGTTTCATCCGTACTCCTGAGTACAACAGCCTGTTCTCCGGTGACCCCACTTGGGTGACGGAATCCATCGGCGGTATGGGCGAGGACGGTCGCACTCTGGTGACCCGCAGCTCTTTCCGCATGCTGCAGACTCTCTACAACCTGGGGCCGGCACCCGAGCCGAACCTCACCGTGCTGTGGGCACAGGGGCTGCCCGACGGCTCCAAGAAGTCCTGCGCCAAGGTGTCCATCGAGTCTTCCTCCGTGCAGTATGAGAATGATGACCTCATGCGCCCGTACTGGGGTGATGACTACGGCATTGCCTGCTGTGTGTCCGCCATGCGCATTGGCAAGCAGATGCAGTTCTTCGGTGCTCGTGCTAACCTGGCCAAGTGCCTTCTCTACGCCCTCAACGGCGGTATGGACGAGGTCAAGGGCAAGCAGGTGACCCCCGTTGCTCCCCGCTACGAGGGTGAGTACCTGGAGTACGACAAGGTGATGGAGCTCTTCAGCAACATGCAGGACTGGCTCGCCAAGACCTATGTGGATGCCCTCAACATCATCCACTACATGCACGACAAGTACTGCTACGAGCGCATTGAGATGGCTCTGCATGACCCCGAGATTCTGCGCACAATGGCTTGCGGTATCGCCGGTCTGTCTGTGGCTGCCGACTCTCTGTCCGCCATTAAGTACGCCAAGGTGAAGGCCATCCGCAACGAAGAGGGCCTGATTGTTGATTTCGAGACAGAGGGCGAGTTCCCCTGCTACGGCAACAATGACCCGCGTGTGGACGACATCGCCTGCGACCTTGTCACCAACTTCATGAACAAGATTCGCAAGCTGCACACCTATCGCGACTCTCTGCCCACGCAGTCCGTGCTCACCATCACCTCCAACGTGGTGTATGGCAAGAAGACCGGTAACACTCCCGACGGCCGCCGCGCCGGCGAGCCCTTTGCTCCGGGTGCCAACCCCATGCACGGTCGTGACAAGAACGGTTCCGTGGCTTCCATGCTCTCCGTCGCCAAGCTTAACTATGACGACAGCCAGGACGGTATCTCCTACACCTTCTCCATTGTGCCCGGTGCTCTGGGTAAGGAGGATGATGAGCGCCGCGCCAAGCTCGTGGGCCTGCTGGATGCCTACTTCGCAGCTACCGGTCACCACATCAACGTGAACGTGCTGGAGCGTGAGACTCTTATCGATGCCATGGAGCATCCCGAGAAGTACCCGCAGCTTACCATCCGCGTGTCCGGTTACGCCGTGAACTTCATTAAGCTCACCCCCGAACAGCAGCGCGAGGTAATCTCCCGTACCTTCCATACGAAGTAAAATACGAAGTACGAAAGTTAAAAGTCAGGTTCGCTGTTGCTCGCAGGTTGTTGTGGTTTTCCCATCCCTGCGGGCGCAGCGGGCCGAGATTGACAATTCGCCCTTCGGACTTGGGAAATGATATGCCCGAACTTTCGTCTCAGACTGCGGAAGCAACTTCACCCCATGGGCTCGTGCACTCTATCGAGTCTTGTGGTACGGTGGATGGACCGGGCGTGCGTTTTGTTCTATTTCTCAGCGGTTGCAGTCTGCGCTGCCGCTATTGCCATAACCCTGATACCTCCTTTGTGCGCCGTGGCAAAGAACGCACAGCCACGGATGTGCTTGAGGAGATAAGCCGTTATGCCGCCTTCATGAAGGCGGCGGGCGGCGGGGTAACCATCAGCGGGGGCGATCCGCTGTTTCAACCCCATTTTACCCGCGCTCTGCTGCGTGGGTGCAAAGAGCAGGGGCTTCACACCTGCATCGATACCTCCGGTCATCTCGGCACGGTCGTAGATGACGCCATGCTGGCTGATGTCGACCTTGTGCTGCTGGATATCAAAGCCTGGAATCCCGAGGTATATCAATCCCTCGTTAAGCAGCCTTTGCAGCCAACCCTCGATTTTGCCGAGCGTCTGGCTGCTGCCGGTAAGCCCGTGTGGCTGCGCTATGTGCTCGTACCCGGTATAACGGATGTGCCCTCCGATGTGGAAAAACTGGCTCGCTATGCTGCCGCTCTCGGTAACGTGCAGCGCGTGGATGTGCTGCCATTCCATCAGATTGGGCGTTACAAGTGGGAAGAACTCGGGCTGGACTACACGCTGGCAGACGTAGAGCCACCCGAGCAGGAGCTCACCGACTCTATACGAGCCATTTTCCGCGCGAATGGTTTTGCGGATTGTACGTATTAACCCGTCATCCTTCCCCTCCTACCCATGAAATGTTTTAATCGCTTGTTGGTTATCCCTGCGTTGGCAGGGGCGTTGTTGCTGTCGTCCTGTGAGGAGGCAGTCTATGCTGTGGCTATCGTGTTAGGTATCATAGATGAGGCTACCGGCGGCGCGGATGAGCGCCGGGCCAAAGAGCTGGCGGAGGCTCTGGATGTGCTCAACGATGATTCAGAGCTGGCGCTGAGTCCGGAGCAGAAGTTCTTCTTCTTATGCCAAAGGGGGCAGTTGGATGAGGTGGAAAAACGGTTGAAGGCAGGGCAATCGCCGAATTTTCTGGTTCCTGATCAATTATTTGCCATTAGTTCAAGACGTTCACCGCTAATCTGGGCTGCGGAGAGTGACAACGAGGAGTTGTTACGCCTGTTATTGAAGTATGGGGCAGATGTGAACCAGCGCACGGAATCCGGGGAGACGGCGCTACATCGTGTTTTGATGCAGAGGGGGCGGCCCGACACGGATGTGGTAGAACTTCTCTGTGAGAATGGCGCTGATGTGAATGCCGCAGATAAGGAGGGGCTTGTGCCGTTGTACTATTGCCGGGAAAATAAGATAATGGATAATGCACTGGATGCTCACTACCGTTGTGAGCAGATACTCCGCCGCTACGGTGCGCGGGATGACGTGCCGTCCCCCGGTTTATTCTCGATGGCGGAGAAGCTCTATCTGAATAGCAGCCCTAAATGTGCCCATGATAATGTGGCGCCCGAGGTGAGGGCATACGCAGCACTGCTGGATATGCGGTACAATCTCATACCGTTTGCGGAGTCTGAGGCATGTGAACACCTGGCTGTTGTGAAAGGCTCGCAGAGAGGAACGGCAATTCTGTATGAACTGCTGGATAAATGCGCGGGTGACACTCGCCTGGCACCCCTGTTGTTGGGCGCCGGGATAGCCCCCATGCAGATGAGCAGCTGTGCCTTCGGGCAGATTCGTGATTATGAATTTTTTTTCGGGGATACCGACCGCCGGAGAGTAATCCCCCTTGATTCCCTGTACGAGTGGGTGGCAAATGTGGATAATGAGCAACTGCCGGCTTTTATCGAGACATTTTTCACGCAATGTCACCGCAGTGTGAATGAGCGCGATTCTCGGGGCGACACTCTGTTGTTGGCGGCTTTGCGCAGGTGTGGAGAGCATCGCAGCGTGGATGTGAATATCCTTCTGAGCAGCGGAGCTGAGGTAAATGTCGCGGCGCATGATGGACTTACTCCGCTCATGCTGGCGCATGGTAACATGTTGTCGGTGCTGCTGGCGGCCGGTGCTGATGTGCAAATGGTGGATTCTCAGGGAAATACGGCGTTGCATTATCTGATACCTCTTTACTCCCGCTGGGGAGATGAGGCTGAAAACCTTTCAGCCCTGTTGGCAGCAGGTGCGCGGCCTGATATCCGGAATAAGGACGGCAGGACTCCGGTCGATTTGTTGCGAGAACAATTTGAGAAACACAAATGGGATATGTTAGTCTCGCGTTCTATAGACCCAAGATACCTCACCTCTTATCGGCATTTGCTGGAAGAATACCATGAGGCGCTGGAGCTGTTGCAGAATGCCCGAAACTGAACAACGGCTCCTCTCGTTGGCGACCTTTACTTACGCAGGAAAACGGTCGGTCGGGCAAAGAAGGTATTGATAAAATGCCGCAGTTGATTTTTCTCGTGTTCAGAGTCAACGTATTCGAGAGATTCCTCCATGATTTGCCGGGCTCGTGTGATATCCTGCGCGGATTGGGCATGACGGGCGATATGTAAGGCCAACTCTCGCATGAGTTGCCCCTTGCGCTTGCGGAGGTAGGGCACATTGGCCGGTTCGGCAGCTGCCAGTACAGACTCTGCACAGCGCAGGCGGGCTTCGTAGCCGCCTGCGGTGATGATGTCGCGCTCCAGTTGCCTGATTTGGTGGCGGTTCCTGAATTCGGTGTGCAGTCCCATGCTGTCATGCGGGTCGGTTTCAACGAGCCGTTTGAGCAGCGGGTAGCTGATATGGAGCGGTTTGCCGGCGGGGGATTGATAGAAGGGGCAGAGGGCCGCAGTGCGTTCGGCCCCTGTTTTTGTCAGGGCTTGCTCCAGCCGCTGAGCTGTGCTGAAAGATTTTTCGAGGTTGGCTATGGCATTTGTCGGGGAGCTTTGAGCCCCTCTGTAGCCACCCACTTCGACCAGCTCAGGAGTCATGATAAGCAGCGTGGGAAAGCTGAAGACTCCGTATTCATCACAAAGCATTTGGTTGAGAGCCTTTTGCTGTTCGCCTCCTACTAGGGAGGCATCGTTGGGGACATCGATTTCGACGGCTACGCAGTGCTGCTCTACCCAGTTTTCAAACTCCGGTGTTTCGAGTACCTTTTCCTTCTGCATGAGACAAGCCTTGCACCAATCTGACCCGGTGAATTCAACGAGTAGCAGTTTCTGCTCCTCCTTGGCGCGTTGGCCTGCGGCCTCCAGATTGGTCATCCACTCAATAGGCGCTGCGGCAGCTGTCATAGCCATCAGCACGGTTCCTATCAGCTTGTGTATCATGGTACAGCTATTCTAGCTGATAGGTCGCGTACCGTCAAGCGGTAATCAGGTCTTGCTTTACGGAATCTATTACTTGCCATTCAGGTATGGATGTGATATAACGACTGCGTAATGAGTGCAGATGAACTTGTTGATACCTATGTGGATACTTCTTTCCTGATGAATGAGCCGGGTAGAAAATACCTGCAGGCGGGCGGGAGGAGAGTCAAAGTTATCCGCACTGTCATGGATGAGCTGCAACGCCAGTCCTCAAATCCGGGGGCGGTACAGGCTCGGAGATTGCTGGAGGAGCAACCTCAGTTCTTCGAGCTTCTCGCCGCGGAGTTGTCGGAAGAACGGGATGCGCGTAAAGGCATGCCGGAGGGTAAGTACATCTCCGCCGACAGTGTGTTCAGGCGTATTGCCATACGCGGCCTCGACTCTGAAACAAATGTACGTTTTCTGACGGCTGACACGGCGTTGGCCGAAACTCTCTCCGTATACCCGACAAGCCATATCACTTGTTTGCTGCGCCAGAGTGGGGCGCTGGGTGATTGGCGCGTGATGCGTGAGAAACTGGCGAAAGAGGCTCAGCAATCAATGCTTGAGTGGCTGGGCCGTACGGATGTGGTGCTGACATCTTCGGCCCTTCGCTCGCCGTATCTGCACCGTTTTCTGCTGAATGTTCAGGCTGTGAACCCGGGAGGGGCGTTATTGCCGATAGTGCATAAAATTTCCATTGATGCCGTGCTGTCACGGGGGCATGTTTCTCGCGAGGTAATGGAGCTGCTCGATGACCGCCGTGTTGTGCGCCGGGAAGGTGTTGAAACGGTGTATCGGACGGAATTCGCTATGCTCGATGCCGTGTACGGTGCGCGTTGTCTGGGTAGAGATGTGTGCATGCTGGTGGCGGATTGGGAACTCGCGGATAGTATGGAGGCCAGGAGCCGAGGTCATGAGTTGCGGGCTGATGTGCTGAGTTATTGTCTGTTGACCCCATGGGGCAGCACGATGCCCTTGTTGAAGGACTGGCGCTTGCTGCGTGAAGCCGAACGCGGAAGCATTGAACCACTGCACGCGGAACCGGTGATGACGGAACCTGTGGTTAAAAAGCCGCTCGCTGAGCCTCAGCCGGAGCCGCGTAAAGTAACTCTGTCGATGGAGGAATTCGCCCAGCTTGCACATCAGTTCAACCCCAAAGTGGGGGTGCGGGTGCGGCAGGGGGCCGCGAATACCATAGTTGAAGAATTGCGCAGCCTGAACCCGCAACAGCCCGAGGCTATGCTGGTGCTCGGTATTCTTTCCGCTCGCCGCCAGAACAAGCCGGAACTGGCCGAGGTGTTGATTTCCTCACTCTCGGCCATTCATCCCTATTGTCTTGAAAATTGGTTCCGCGCGGGAAATGGTGCCGGCTCTCCCAAGGCTGCGACCATAGTGAAGAGCGAGGTTTATTTCAAATTGACCAAGCGTATTATCGCCATCAGTCAGAATCTGGCACCCTGTACGGGGCTGGTTCAGCGCCTGACGATGCTCCGCTCGCATGCACCCGCTCATGTGGATGAACTGCTCAAGCAGGTGAAGGCCAGGGGGGCTAAGTAATTTTCTTTGAAAGAGTGTCGCCATCGATTACGTATTCATATATATGAAACATATCTTCACCGCTATCTGTATGGCTGTTTGCGGGGGACTGTCAGCCGCACCTGCTGATGTTAACTCCGCCGATGCTCAACTGGTGCAGCTGGTAAAACAGGTCGTGTACGGCATGGATAACCTGCGAACCCATGCCGCTGACATCCGCGAGCTGCTGAAGCGTGGCGCAGACCCTAATGGCGTGTATGAGGGCAAGTCGCTCA
The DNA here is from genome assembly GCA_045646325.1 of Akkermansia sp. Lineage (GTDB taxonomy): Bacteria > Verrucomicrobiota > Verrucomicrobiia > Verrucomicrobiales > Akkermansiaceae > Akkermansia. The sequence goes on from JAZRKM010000052.1 coordinate 33,723, forward strand.
TGCAGTTGGCGGATGATATATCCTGGGATATGCAGCAGGCGTTCGTGCGCTATGAACTGAGCCTGGCAGGTGCTGAGGTGAGTGCCGAGCAAGCCCGGCAGATGCTGGAGTTCGGCGCGGTTTATGGTTACCCTGAGTTTGTGGAGCGGGCGTTGGCCTGTGGTGCTCCGGCGGATGGTATAGTGATAGCTCGCTATTCTTTTGCCTGCGGTGAGAGCCTGTTGTACACAGCTATAGATGGTTTCGAGTGTCACTACGATGGTGACGGCGAGGCATGTGCCCGCCTGCTACTGGCAGCCGGTGCTGACCCGAACCGAATTAACACGAAAGATGCGCTGGTGCCGCTGCTGAATTATCGCTGCACACCCGAACTTCTTACCCTGTTGCTGGAACATGGAGCCGATCCGAATGTTACCGATGCGGACGGGCGCAATGCGCTTATGCTGCGTTTCCTCTACCAGTGCCCCTATGCGGCGCAGGAGCTGGTACGGGTGTTGGTGCGAGGCGGGTTGAACATCAATCACCGCGACTCCTATGGTATGACCCTGATGGACTATGTGCTTGATATTGAGCGCAGGCGGCAGAAGGCTCAATCCGTTCACCCGAATGAATGGAAAGAGCTCAACGAGATAAAACAACTGCTGCGCTCCCTGGGGGCAAAGAGCGCAGCAGAGTTGAAAGAGTAAATGCGCGATAATCAGCGCACAAAGTGAGTCCAGGCGCGCGGCTCATCGAGGGTCGGGTGCGTTGGCCCCTGCGCGATACACTGCATTATCCAGGCAAGGTTACGGCCGAGGTTTCGCATGGTCTGGCAGCCCTCGGGGTCGAGCTGTACCTCACCGGGGCGCATGCCGTAAATCATGTTCCAGTAGAAGGAGCTGATGAGCGGCTGGTTGTTGTAGGTGATGTATTTGTTGAGTCGGTCAAGGGTGGTGGAGGCTCCGCCGCGGCGCGCCACGGCAATGGTGGCACCGGGTTTGTAGGCCAGCTTGCTGCCGGCGGAGTAATACAGGCGGTCGAGCAGGGCGCAGAGTGAGCCGTTCGGCCCGGCAAAGTAGGTGGGGCTGCCGATGACGATGGCATCGGCCTCGTCGAGCTTGTCATAAATGGTGTTATAGAGTTCATCATTCATGCCGCAGCGGCCGGTTTTCAGACAGCGGCGACAGCCGATACAGCCCTGTACGGCTTTGGTGCCCAGTTGGATGATTTCTGCCTCAGCTCCACCGGCGCGGAGCCCTTCGGCCACCATGCTGAGGGCGTGGAAAGTGTTGCCCGCAGCGTTCGGACTGCCATTGATGAGAAGTGCTTTCATACCCTTGAGGGTAGCATAATTCGGCCGCGTTCGCAAGAAAAAAGCTTGCAAATTATATCGGGTCTGGTAAGCTGACTCTGTTAGGATATTATCTCAACCCCAAGATGAAAAAGAACTGCCCTCCACCTGATATCGCCAACCCTGCTGCACATGCCGGAAAGACATTGTTCGGCAAGTGCGAGTATGTGCAGGATGGTGATTCGTTCCGGTTGGCTCTTGCTGAAAGCGGTGAGGTGCTGCGTGTGCGCCTGTATGGCATAGATGCTCCGGAGAAAGGGCAACCATACGCCGGTCAATCACGCCGATTGCTTGAAAAACTGATAGTCGGTCGCAAGGTGAGGGTCGAGGTGGTGGAGGTTGACCGTTATAATCGCTGTGTAGCCCGTGTGTATGTGCGGGATGTTTATGTGAATATCGAAATGCTGAAAGCCGGTCTGGCATGGTACTACAGTTACCATGCAAAGGCTGCCACGAATGCTCAACTGGCACATGCCGCCGACGAGGCGAAGAAAAATGGCCTTGGCTTATGGGCGGAGGCCGCACCTGTGTCTCCCCGCAATTATCGCCGAGCAAATGGAACCGTGCATGAAAAAGCTGTGAAAAAACATACCCCCTCTGCTGATAGCAGCCCGTCAGGTATTAGTATTAAAATGAAATTGGGCATGATTCTGTGTATTGCTCTGGTGGTGGGTGCTGCCGGTTTGTCGTATGTTACACGCGAATCGCCCCCACCGGAGGCTGAGATCAACACGTTAAGACCTTGGAGGTGTATCTCCGGTCACGCTCATAAGTATAAACCTCGGGAAAACAAGAGTCACCCCCGGGAAATGAACGGCCTGTGCGCGTATGTGCATGATGGTGATACGCTGAGCTTTGTGTCTGACGGTGAGGGGCGTGAGCTTCGTGTGCGCCTGCATGGGGTGGATGCCCCCGAAAAAGGGCAGGCGTTTGCAGATGAGGCTCGGCAGTGGTTGCGCAGCAGGGTGCAGGGAAAGCAGATTCGATTGCTGGTGAAGGATATCGATAAGTATGGCCGCTACGTTGCCCGTGTGTATGTGGGAGATGTTTGCCTGAATGGGGAAATCCTGCAACAGGGCCTGGCTGTGCGATATGAGAAATATTGCGACCCGGTGGCGGATGCCGATCTGGCTGCTGCAGAAACCGCGGCGCGCCAAGCACGCCGCGGCCTGTGGGGTGATGGTGATTTTATTGCCCCCAGCGAGCACCGCCGCCGTTACGGAACGGTGCACGATAAGCGCTGAGGGGGGGCAGGCCGAGTGCTACAACGCCCCGGCCTTCCAGAATTGGCGAGCCTGTTCGTTGGTCAGTCCTCGCATGCTCAGGTAGCGAGTGCGCAGTAAATCCGGTGAGTGGTGGCCCATCTCAGCCTGCAGAAGCGGGAAGTTGTGCCAGCGCTTGACGTGGTAGCTGGCAAACGTGTGGCGTAGTACATCCTGTTGCCATGGGATGGTGCCGGCGGCCATTCGCAGGCGTTTCCAGCGCCGCAACCAATCCGGCGGGCAGATGCTGCCGTCCTCCCGTTTCCCGTAATCCCTGAGCCACCGGCGCAGCACGGGGTAAAGAGTGACATGGCGACAGCCCCCCGTTTTGCTGTGACGTGCGCGCAAGGTGATGATGTGCTCCTCCCAATCGATGTCGTGCCAGTCAAGCCGCTGAATTTCAGCCGGGCGTATGCCGGCCCAAAGCATGAGCCCGAGTGGCGGCATACAGGGGCGGTGCTCCGGTTGGCGTGCCGTGTTCAGCAGGGTGCACAGTTGCTCCCAGGGCAGGGGGCTGATTTCGCTCTCTTCAATATGCTGGCGGGTCAGTACAGCCACCGGATTCGTGGTGCAAAAGCCATTGCGCAAGCTGATTTCAAAAAGATTGTGGAGTATACGCCGCGCTTTTTCTTGCTGACGGGTGGTAGGGAAGACTGCGTTGATAGCCCGTTGACAGTCACCGGGGCTTATCTTGCTTAAGAGCTGGCCAGCAAGCTGCGGGCAGTGCCTGATGAGGCGCTCACACACATTGCGGAACTCCGCCCGGGTGCGCGGCCGTCGGTTGGCTTTCTGTGGAACGGCTGCTGAAACAGCGGTTGAAAAACTGACGTCCGCATGCTTTGTCTCGCGGAAATCAAACTTGCTCCATACGCGCTTTAATGCGCTCTGTATCGGTATTATGCCCATGTAAGTACAATTTTTTGTTAAGTGTTAGACAGCGGATTACTAATCCGCTGTCAAGAGCGAATTTGCAAAATGCTCATTTTCTGTCACTTTTGAACAAAATGAAAAGAAAGTTGTCTAAACTTAAGCAAAAAATAAATCTAACTAAAATCTGCAATATGCAGATGGTGAGTGGGTTGTAACTTTTTGCGTGTACAGCGGATTAGTAATCCGCTATACTTTTTGCTATCCGAACCGAATAACACATAACCCCAAAAAGTGTAAATAACATGGCTAGTCGAAAAGTATGCACATTCAGATATACGAAAGAAATGCAGCGGTTTATGAATGAAATCATGAACGAGTTAAAGTTAGACAGAACCTCAGTCATCAAATTAGCGCTGTATCACTTCACTGCCTACATGTCGCAGGAAGAGCACAAATCAGTCAGCCTTCGGGATTTGGTCGAAATGCTGGAGCAGGATGCACCGTCACACTTCCCTTCATTTGCCGTGTTTGGTGATGAATAAGCATTTATTTTGCTTTTCTTATTCCGCTTCCAGTGTTTTTGCTTGACTGGGAGTATATGCATGTGTCAGAATGTAGGGCGTTATGAGTGCATACTACATTGTGAAACCCGGTTCTCAGGAACCGATGGGCCCTATGAGCGTGGAGCAAATTCGCCAAGGGGTTATGGCCGGTACTATTACCATGGATTATTGTTTCAGCACCCCTGGTGCAACTGAGTGGAAACCGCTTGCTCAGCTGCCGGGATTGAATATCGGCGTACCCGGGGCAACAGCCGCCCCCGCCGGGCAGCGTCCGGACAATTTCCTTGTTTGGAGTATTCTGGTGACGTTGCTGTGCTGCTGGCCGCTGGGTATTTATGCCATTATTAAGTCTGCCAGCGTCAATGGTCTTTGGGACCAGGGCAAGTATTCAGAAGCTCAGGCTGCTTCGAATTCCGCTAAAAACGCTTGCATTTGGAGTGCTGTGCTGGGCGCTGTTGTAACCGTGCTTTATGTAATCGGGATGGTTGCGGCCGAGGCCTGATAAAGTAATTTTACAGGCTTGCGCCTTAATAAAAATCGGGTGGTCGAAGCTGAATAGCTCCTATGGAATTACCACCATTACCCCCTGCCAAAGTCCCTGTGGTCAGCGGCAGGGGGCGTTTTTCTGCCAGATGCCTGCTGTTGCTCAGCGCTTTTTTTCTGTTGGCTGTTGTGGTTGTTGCCGTGAGTTGCCCTGAGCAACTATCGTGGCTGGTGCGTGATATTTCGCCGGGGTGCACATTTCGGCGCATAACGGGGATAGCATGTCCCGGGTGTGGGGGAACTCGCGCCGCCCGGGCGCTACTGCACGGTGATATAATGGGTGCTGTGCAGCATAATTTACTGCTACCGATAGGTATCGCTGCTTTTCTGGCTGAATATGTGCGCTTGTTTCTGGTGCACTTTACCCGGTTGCCGGATTGGGCGGAGCACCGCAGCCACACCCGATTGTTTGTGATTTATTCGTGGATTGTGGTGGGGTGGTTTGTGCTCCGTAATCTATTCGGAATATAAGCTTTGCTCAGTTTTTGCGGCGGCGGGTAAAGAGGACAGCTGCTGTAATCCAGAGCAGCAGAGCTGCAGTTGAAATCCCCAGCATGATTGCCCAACCGAGCTTATAGAGCAGGGTGAGTGCAAGTGCTGTCCACAGCCCACCGCCCATGATGGGTTCGTGCAGGAGCTGTTTGTACCCGAAAGCCTGCGTAGCGCAGGTTTTACTCTCCGGGTCAGCCGCGCGCAACAGCAACAGCCCGGTGGCAGTTACGCCCAGCGATTGCCCGAACTCGGCAATCGCACACTCAAACCAAGACTCCCGGAACAGTCGGCGCGCCACGACCATCACCATGAAAAGTGACAACAGGGTACCCAGCACAATGAGCAGCAGCAGGCCCAACCAGTTGTCAAGTACAACCTGAACCTTAATTGTGGCCATGGCCGATACAACAAGAAAATCAAGCGCCGCACCGGATATACGCTGCATCTGCCCGTGGTCAATCAGCTGGTGTACCTTGACTCGCTGAGCCAGTTTCTGCATCAACAACCCGCCAATCATGCAGAACGGGAAAAGCGGGAACCCTTTCAGTAGCACCACACTGCCATCAGCACGACAGGCGGATTCCAGTGCCATGAACCCTTCCCTCATACCGAACCCTGCCAATATCGCAATGCCCACCAGAGCTATGTGCCATGCCAGGGAGTCGATAGAATCGCAATATACGGTTTGTACACCCGCGGCAGGTTGTTCGTTTTTAGTGTAAATACCGCGCTGCTGCAGTTTGTCTTGTTCATCGAAACGGCGGATATTCTGAATGTACCCACGTCGCGCGGCCCAGTTGATAAGGGCGATTCCCAGAATGACGGCCAGCAGCATGCCGGCGGTAGCCATGGTGTAGCCCAGTGCTATGCCGTCTTCCCACCCGAAAGCCTCGAAACTTTCGGCCATGCCGCTTACAGTGCCATGTCCGCCTTGGAACCCTATTTCGAGCAGGTTGCCGAACCCTTCATTAAGTCCGAAAAACGGCAGCAGAATAAACCCTACCACGGCAAAACCAATGACGTATTGCCCCCAAGCCAGGATTTGTCCGAAACACAGTTGAGGGAAGGCTACACGAACAACCTTTGCCATCGGCGGAGTAACCACACCCAAAAACAGAGTGGCAAACACCACGTTAATCATAAATCCGGGCAGCTTACCCACGGCGCTTACGACATCTGCCGGTATCAGCTCCGGAAAACATTGAAAAATCAGCAGCCCGATAAAGCCCCCGATAACGGAACTGGGTAGATAGCAGCGTTGCAGCAAGGGCAGGAGCGTGCGCAAGACTTTGCCCGCTACCAGCAGGGCAGACAACAAGCAGAACACAATGATGGCTGTCATGATTCAGTTCGTATGGGATTGGTGAGTCCGTATTCGTTTCAGTTCTACCGCAATTTAACATAACATCCACTGATTGTCAAGTGTGAATAACAGCACGGCAGTTGTTCCGTCTGCTGATGTCTTTGCCCGAGTTGAGGGGGCAGTTTCGTGGCAGGGACGCGTATACGGCGGATTTTGTATCCGCCTGCGTGCTGTAATATAGGGTAATACCTGTTTTTTCGTTGACAAGGGATAGAGTGTTCGTTATATTTATTAAGCGGATTAGTTCAGAAACTTTTTCCGGTGCATTTTATCTCATTAATACTTGTCATATGAAGATTATGAAACTGTTGGCTTTATTGGCTACTGCTGTGGGCTGTGTCGCATTAACATCGTGTGGCGGCGGCGGCGGTGGCAGCACAGAGTACGCAGAAGAGGGGACTGAGGCCGGCTCCGTGCCGAATTATGCAAAAGCTGAGCTTGCTGGCTTGCGTTTTACCTATGATATGCCGTCACTTCTCGAGCTTGACTTGGGGCGTGGTTATTCCGGTGATAAATATCTGACGCAGTGTATCATTGAGTTCGACAAGAAAACTTGCCGTTACGAGGAACAGGTTTCACCTAACGGCGATACGCATGTTGAACACAGCGTTATTTATCACTACGAGAGAAATGAAGGCAATTTCGGTACGGTTGAGATGACGGTTTCTCGCCCAATAGGGATGGAAAATGGTGCATTGCGGTATGGGGAATGCACGTTGAGGTTCCAATTGTCCTTTGACGCGGAAAGCTCGTGTGTCATTATAGATAAAGACAGTGGCTGGTCAACCAACGCAGAAGTGACGAAGTTTAAGTGATTTCTGCCGTAGCTTCTGATTTTGCCGCATCCCCGGGGAACCCTCCTCTCCGGGGGTGCTTTTTTTTTCTCTGATTTTGCCGATTATTTAGGTGTGAGATTGTGAATCTCAATGCCTATTTGGAGCTTGCTTCCCGCCCGGATATCCGGAGTAAGTGGGCGCAGGCAGGGGGGGGGACATGCGGCGGGCGTACAGGAACTGCATGAACAGGCCGGGCAGAACCTTGTGCACGAATGAGCCCTGATGTTCAGGAATGCGGCCTGCCGGGCGAGCAGAACTATGTCTTGACGCTACGGCCTTTTTGTGAGAGAATGCGTCTGCAATGAAAAAAGCCATCGTCAGGAAGGTAGACCAGATATCCGTCTCACATTTTTATGAGACCTACCGCAGTGCCCTCGGGCTGCAGTTGCTCAATTCCCCCCTGGGTATGGGGCGCAAGATATTGCAGCCCACCCTCAACCGCCCGGGGTTGGCTTTGGCCGGTTATTTCAGCTACTTTGCGCACGAGCGTATACAGATTTTCGGTGCGGCTGAGATGTCATACCTCAGCACCACCCTGCATGGGGAAGCGCGTGCGGAGCGCCTGCGCTGGCTCATGAAGGAGGACGTGCCCTGTCTCATCTTCTCGCGTGGAGCCGAGGTTCCGGCAGATGTTTTGCGGCATGCGGATGATTTTTCCGTGTGTGTGTTCCGCTCCACCTTGCCCACCATGAAGTTGGTCAACCAGACCACCATCATTCTGGAGAATGAGTTTGCCGAGAGCACGACCGTGCATGGCTGTATGGTCGATGTACGCGGTGTCGGCGTGCTCATTACCGGCAAGAGCGGTATCGGTAAGAGTGAAATCTCGCTCGGCCTGGTAGAGCGCGGGTCATCCCTGGTGGCCGATGATATGGTGCGAATCCGCAATATCAGCGGGCAGCTCGTTGCAACCTCGCCGAAACTGAGCAGCGGTTTTATTGAGATTCGCGGTATCGGCATCATCAACGTAACAAACCTTTTCGGTCTGAAAGCCTACCGCCGGCAGAAAGAAGTCGACCTCATCATCAACCTCACCGACAGCCAGATGAGCGAGATTGACCGCCTGGGGCTCTCTCACCAGACAACGGATATTCTCGGCGTGGAGGTAGAGCGCCTGAATCTGCCCGTGGCTCCCGGTCGCGACATGACCCGCTTGGTCGAGGTCGCAGCTCTGGGCCGCTACCTGCGCGAGAGTGGCTATGATATGGCAGGTGAGTTCAACAAGCGCCTGCACAATGAGATTAAAGTGCGTAAAAACCTGAGCATTACCCCCGACAATATCTGATATGACATCTTTACAAGACATTACCGCTCTGCTTGATAGCACCCTGCGCACAGCAGAGGTGAAAGATGCCCCCGTTGCCCTCAATGGCCTGCAGGTGGAAAACAACGGGCAGGTTACCAAAGTAGCGCTGGCAGTCGATGGTTCGCAGAAGACGATAGAGGCCGCCATAGCTGCCGGAGCTGACCTGTTGATACTGCACCACGGTATCTACTGGTGCGGTCTGGTGCCGATGACCGGCTGGTTCCGCAAAAAAATCACCACCTGTCTGGAGCATAATCTTGCCGTATACAGTGCCCACCTGCCGCTGGATTTGCACCCCGAGCTGGGGAATAACGCCGGCATAGCCCGTGCTCTCGGCTTGCAGGATTGCCGGCCCGAGGTCGATTACCACGGCGTGCTTATCGGTCAGAGCGGCGAGTTCCCCGGTACAGTGGGGGAACTGCGTGAAAAGTTTGCCCGAATCTGCGGCGCAACCGTAACCGGCTACGTGGCAGATGCCGCCACCCCGGCCGGGCGCGTTGCCGTGTGTTCCGGCGGAGCAGGGGACTCCATATACCAAATGCATGCCAAGGGCTACCGCACCTACCTGACCGGCGAGGAAAACCACTGGGTGGTCAACGCTGCTGAAGATTTGGGAGTGAACATCCTCTTTGGCGGGCATTATGCAACGGAGACTTTTGGTGTGAAATCCCTTGGCACCCTGCTGGAGCAGAAGTTTGGCCTGCCGACTGTTTTTATTGACCACCCCACAGGCATGTAAGACTATGCTTATCATTGCTGAAGATTCTATCGGTTCCCGGCTGGATCAATTCCTTGCCGCCCAACTGCCTGAGCTTTCCCGTGCTCGGATTCAGGCGCTCATCAAAGCGGGCGAAGTAACGGTGAACGGCAAATCGACCAAGGCCAAAACCCCGGTGGAACTCGGCATGCGCATAGAAGTCAACATCCCCGAACCCGAGCCGGCAGAAGCCCAACCGCAAGATATCCCCATATCCGTGCTGTATGAAGACCGCGATGTTATCGTCATCGACAAGGAAAGCGGCATGGTTGTGCACCCCGCCGCCGGCAATCCTGACGGCACGTTGGTGAATGCCGTGCTGTTTCACTGCGGCGATTTGTCCGGCATAGGCGGGGTAGAGCGCCCGGGGATTGTGCACCGGCTCGACAAAGACACCAGCGGCTGTATTGTTGTTGCCAAGAATGACAACGCCCACCTCTCCCTCACCACTCAGTTTGCAGAGAGAGATACCTCGAAAATTTACCTTGCCGTCGTGCAGGGGTGCCCGAAAGAACCCGCCGGTACCGTATTCACCAATATCGGCCGTCACCCGGTGAACCGCTTGAAAATGGCCGTGGTCAATCCCGGCTCCGGTAAGCCCGCTATTACGGACTATCAGGTATTACGGCACGATGTAGCCACAAACTCCAGTCTGGTGATGTGCACGCTGCATACCGGCCGCACCCACCAGATTCGTGTGCACATGCTGCACCTCGGCCACCCGCTCATCGGCGACCCCATTTACGCCCATCCGCAAAAGCAGAAAGCACGCCCCGGCAGGCTCATGTTGCACGCCTGGCGACTGGCGTTCAACCACCCCGCTGATGGGCGCCGAGTGGCCCTGCAGGCCCCTATTCCGCCGGAGTACACCCCCTGGCTCATCGACCTTCCCCTGCCGGAATGGGCCGAAAGCCCCCACCTGTGCAATTGAACAGCCTGAGCGTGCCGGAGTAGGGGAGTCGGCTTCCCTGTCTCAATTATTTGCCACGGTTCACTTTTTCTCTGCTCTCATGGGGAAAGTCGGCGGCTCTGCCACGGCATTCTTTAACATGCTATAAAGAAACGTGGAATAGGTGTCGGCAGCGGCGCCAAAACACATTCATTCAACATTCAACAACCGATATCACCTATCCGTCACCCCATTTATTCTGTCACGCCTGCATATTTTCCTTGCCTTTTCGCGCGTATGAGAGTAACATATCCGCGACTTGCCGTGCAGGCTGGTCTATAGACTCATATCAATTTTTAACACTTTTTCCTGCAATGGACTTTATTTCCCCCACAGTAGCTGCACTTTCGCCCTCTCTTACCCTGGCCGTCACCAACAAGGCCAAGGAGATGAAGGCCAAGGGTGAGCAGGTATACGGCCTCGCCGGCGGCGAGCCCGACAAAGATACCCCGGAGAACATCAAGCAGGCCGCCATCAAGGCTCTGGAAGATGGCGCCACCAAGTACACCCCTTCCGTTGGTCTGCCCCAGCTGCGCCAGGCTATCAGCGACAAGCTCAAGCGCGACAACAACCTCGACTACAGCATCGACCAGATTTGCGTATGCTCCGGTGCCAAGCCCGCCGTGTATGCAGCCCTGCGTGCCACGGTGAGCGAGGGTGACGAAGTGATTATCCCCTCTCCCTACTGGGTGAGCTACCCCTCCATGGTGCAGCTCTGCGGCGCAACTCCCGTATTCGTTGAGACTAAGGCCGAAAACGGCTGGAAGATTACCGCTGAGGAATTTGCGGAGGCTATGACCCCCCGCACCAAGATGATTATCCTCACCACCCCCCACAACCCGACCGGCGCCGTCTATACCGAGGAAGAACTGCGCGCCATTGGTCAGGTCGCGGTGGATGAAGACATCCTCATCATCGCCGACGAAATCTACGAGCACCTCATCTATGATGGCCAGAAGCACGTCTCCATGGCCTCCCTCAGCCCCGAGCTTTATGAGCTCACCATCACCATCAACGGCTTCTCCAAGGGCTATGCTATGACCGGCTGGCGACTTGGCTACACCGCTGCTCCCGCCGGTATCGCCAAGTACATCAAGATGATTCAGGACCACTGCGCCTCCAACGCAACCACCTTCTGCCAGTACGGCGCCATCGAGGCTCTTACCGGCGACCAGTCCTTC
>JAZRKM010000053.1:0-21224 GCA_045646325.1 Akkermansia sp.
CACAAGAAATGTTGTCTTGCATAATTTGGACTTTTTGCAAGACAAAGTCTTTTGTGATGCATGCGTGCAACACAAGAAAAATTGACTTGCATCATTTACTTTTTGTGCAAGGCAAAATTATCATGTTCTATCCTAATGTCCCTGATTTAATCGACCCTTTTAGTAATGTGACTGGAACCGCACGAGTCTAAGCGAGTCCTTTTGGCTGCAAAACGGGGGCAAAATGGATGCAAAATCAGCCCGGGAAGTCCGTTTTCTGTTATGAGTTGCGGTTTTATAAGTTGCTGAAATCAAGGCATAAAAAAGGAGCGGTCGTTACCATTTTGTCTTGGTTACGACCGCTCCCATAATAGCAGGGAGGTGATTTGAACACCCGACCAAAGGCTTACGAAAATTTATGCCGTTTTCTGAAAATTACCCCGAAATTCGCCTCGACTCATAAAGGGTTGCGAGATGTTTTAGAAAATACTGCTAGTGTAAACTTCTTTCTGTAAAATCAAATGAGCACTATGTTTTCATCTACAGCCCCCATCCTGAGCAGGTCGAGCCCCGAGGGGCGAGGCCTGCGCAGGATGGGACGCCGGCTGAATGATGCCTTTACATCGGCATGTCAGGATGAAAACTTGGAGTGTTCGGTCAATTGCTGCATTGTTTATTTGCGCTTGCGATTCGCCAGCTCCTTAATTCTTCGCTGCTCGCTCAACAGGATGAACACTTAGGCTGCGAGCGTTACGAGCGAATGTCTACACGGAATGGCCAGCGTAATGGCTTCAAACCTCGTACCATTCGGACTTCCACCGGGCAAATTACACTGGATGTTCCACAGGTAAGGAATTCGCAGACTCCCTTTATCCCCATCATCCCCGGGTTTGAAAGAGGCTCTCGAATTGACAGGGCGCTCAATCTCGCTATTGCCGAGATGTATCTGCAAGGTGTTTCTATCCGCAAAATCGCTAAGGTGATGAATGAGATTTGTGGAGGAAACGGCGTCTCTGCTACTTATGTAAGCCAATGTACGGCTCAACTCGATGACATTTTTGAAGGCAGCCTCGTCTCAGCCAGCAAATCCCGCTGCTTAACCTAAACCGCAAACGAACTTTGCACCAATGACAGGGACTTTACAGAAAAAAGCTTGCGCTGCCAAGCCTTTCAACCTCTTGCTCCTTTCTTTCCATATATATGGCAAATTTATTAAGCGCGGATTTAAGGTTTGGCAAAGCGGCTGAATGCAGCTGGAAAACAGAATTACTGAAGAGCAATTCTTTCAACTGCGCAACTTCAAGGGGAGATTCCAGAGTGTAAAAATCAACAGTATACCCGAGTAGCTGCTGCACATATATGCTGCACTCTCTCACCCCGTCCACATAATTACGGGCAGTGCTGCGAGCTAAGGCAGCATTTGTAATCATCCAGTTCCAAAATTGGCGCTGGGCGGAAGTCAGGGAGTTAAACCATTCCTCTTCGTAGGTATTGCGGGGATTTTCAGGGAGCTTAGCCATAGTAACAGTTTTATTATAACATACAGTCAAATAAAAAACTATTTTTATTTGTCTCAATTCATTTTTTTAAAATCCGGTCGTTGGTAATAAAAAAAACAATCACTAACGACCAAGAGGCACGCATTGCGAACGCGGCGGCAGGAGGCGGGTGTAGTTACGCTCGTTTACGGCACGCACCTTCACAAGCCAGGGGCGGGGGATATTCTCCCCTCCGTGCACCAGCGCCAGCAGAGCACCGGCCAGTGCTGCGTTCGTGTCTGCCTCACCGCCAGCATTCACGATATCCTCCATAGCACTGCGGAAATCTCTCGCATGCAGCAGCTGGTAGAATACACTATGCAACGCCACCAGCACACTGCTGCGGTTCGCACCATCGCAGACAGGGCGTTCCGTGGCAACACGGCGCAGGACTTCCCTCACCGGAGTACTCATCCCCTGCACCCCGGCAAAAGTCAGAGAAGACTCGTAAACGCCCCGCCCCGTGGCACCAGGCTTCATAGCCTGCAGCACCGCATACACATATACAGCACCCACCTCTGCGCATACCGCATTCGTGTGCGTGATGGCGGTATCCTCACGAACGGCGGACATCCAATCAAACTCCGGATGATCAGCAGCCCACAAAGCCAGGGGAAGCACTCTTGTGAGAGCGCCGTTATCCAGGAGCGAGGGTTCCTGCACACCGCTCAGGGTTGCGCGCTCCACCTTGCCCATACCAGAAGCAGGCTTCCGGTATTCTTCAAGGACCTTGGAGCAACTCCACCCCTTACACTCATGCAGAGCCACATGAAGCGTATACGCCCGCCTTGCAGCATCGCCCACCATACCGACCTTCCGATCAGCGTGAGCACCAACGCCTGCTTCCATATTGTGCACCCCCCAGCGGGTACAGGCGCTGCACCTCACTCCGGTCGCAGTCTGCAACCAGAGACCCCAACGCCTCGCCCACCATGAAACCAGCCCAGGCAATCTGCGCCTGACGACTACCACGAGCGAGAACAGGAGACTCGGCCTTCTCCGGCAAAGAAGGGAACAACTTCTCCAACCTCGGGCATTTCAGCGCCCGTACCAGTTCGCTGTGGTGCAGGAAGGCGCCATGCGTATCAGCCTTCGCCCCATGGCGCAACAACAAGTCAACAATCTGGCATACCACATCAAGCGGACGCTTGCTGGTCATCGCAAATTCCAGCACTGTATGCCCCATCAGGCTTCGCATATTCGGGTTTGCCCCCGCCTTCAGCAGAGCCTTTACAACCTCCACATTCCCACGACGCGCAGCCGCATGAAGCGGAGTGATATCGTGTCGGCAGTTGGGATTCACTCCCTTTGCCAGCAGCTCACGGATCTTTTGAGTTTTGTTTTTGTCAGTAGCCTGCAGTAGTTCGTATTGTCTTGCTGTCATTATATAATCGAGTATAACTTAATTCTGTTTGTAAAATAGTCATTCCCGGCACCCGTTAATCGGAGCCATCCGTGTGGAGACGTCGTTATCTTAACACGAGGTCGCACACCTCCCTTATCAACTATAGAAAGTTGATTTTGAAGTTGTTACTTTGCGATTTTGCAAAACTCTTGCGAACGGAAAACTGATCGACTAATTGAGAAAAGACTACTTCCACCCGCTTACGGAGACGCTGATAATCCTCGGTCATCGAGTATTGAATAAATGACTATTACCATCGAACAGGATAGAGGGAATCACGACCGCTTCGGCAGGAGACGGGTGTAGCAGCGTTCATTCACTGCACGAACCGCAACGAGCCAGGACCGGGGGATACTTTCCACTCCGAATAAAAGAGCAAGCAAAGGACCAGCGATGGCAGCATTCGTGTCCGCATCACCACCGGAAGAAACAATATCCACCAGAGCACTGCGGAAATCTGCTGCATGCAGCAGCTGGTAGAATGCGCTATGCAATGCCATCAGCCCCGCCCAGGCTGTGATGCTGATTGTTATTATCCATCTGCTTCATCGTTGTGTTGTTCATCTGAGCTTGTCCGGTCATGAGTATTTATCAAGAGTCTCTTTCTGCCCCCCTTTACTTCTATTAATGACACATTTTCATAACTTCAGATTAACAACTCCAGACAACTGTATTTCTGCCGCATAGGACTTTGCGCATATTGAAGAAAGCGCTTCAGACTCTTCGCTACGCCTCCCTTATGAAGCACTCTGACCTCGGGCTGAGACATCAGAGATTGCACCTTTCTGCGCACCGAATCCAGCTCCATGTCACCAAGCAAAGCATCGCCCAGCAAAGTCTCGCAGCGGTGGATATGTGCCATGCAGGTCATCCGGCTGGAGTCATTACTCATTCCCTGCCGGTGCAAATAAATCTGAAAAGCGCTTGCATCCACGGTGTCGATACAATCTCCAAGGAAATCGGCTGTACTCTCCTGATTCTGCATAAAATCAGAAGGAAAAACACCACTCACAAAAGTCCTGTAAAAATCCAGCGGGGTTCCGCAGAATTCCGGGAACGGGCCCTGCACCTCAGCCCGGGGATTTGCGCCATTCGCCAGCAACACATAAATCAGAGAAAAATCTCCTCGCATGCAAGCCAAGTGCAGAGGTGTCAGTGAGAACAGCATTCCCTGTAGAGAGGAATGATGAAAAGACGCCACGAGGTTAAACTCATCCCGGTATCGCAACGCCGTTTTATGCGCTATGATATCCTGAGTGAGCACTGCCGGTTGGTTCACATCCGCTCCATATTCCGCCAAAGCCAGCGTATTCCTCACCTTACCGGACAGTACAGCATGCATCAGGGGGGTAAGGCCATCGGCATCAGACTCATTCACACCGCTGCCCGCATGAATGCATCGCAACAGGGCATTCCACGAATTGCATGTGGCAAACTCATGCAACGAGCTCTTCCCAGCAGCTGAACCCCGCCTGGGCTTGCGCCCCCGGCGGCGTTTGCCTCCCCAACCCACACTCCCGGTTGTTCTTTGAATGCTCATATTTTCACCTTTCTGCTCCTGATATATCTCTCAAGTGCGGCGCAAGTTGTTTCTGCAAAATTTCGCTCATTGGTGCAAAGTTCTTTTACAGTTAAGGTCAAGCAGAGGGATTTTCAGGCTAATAGAAACGATGTGCAGCGACGTCTACCAGCAGGTTACTCTTTATATTACATGCAACCAGGCACTATTTATCCTTTTTGTATAACGTTGTTCCGTATCCCGATTTCACAAACTTCATTGGTAAAGCTTACATGTTGCGCCCCGCAACCTGAAGCATACACGAAAGCAACGCACTGCGTACTTCCCTCGCGTTTTTGAATCGAGAGGTAGTCCACCGAAAAAGACCTCCTTGCTTACGGATGGCTAAATGCTCCTTCATAAATACCTCCGAATAAGCCATACCACCTAAGATTTTCGCCTTGCTCCTGGAATCATTTTCTGAAAGGCGTTCCCCGAGCACTGTCAAAGAGTATGCGATTTTACACTCTCCGGGCATAGAAAACCGGCGGAATTGCAGAGCCAGCTCTATAGCACAAGGATGCTCAGCGTTATCTTTTTCCTCGTTTATGGATTCCGCCACTATCACCAAGCGTACCATACGAGGAAGCTCCAGTCCCTCAATGAGCGTTTCTCCATCGCCAGAGCATGCCCAGTACCTATTGCCGGCACAGCGATACGCTACGCGACGAGTTACTTTACTTTCCAGGGAAGCAGAGCTATCTAGCTCCTGCACCGACCGAAATTGCCCGGAATCAGGTATACGAATGCTCACATCCTCTCCCAACCAGGTAGAAAGCGTACCCGGCACAAAGGAATCTCGCCAGATACCAACAGAGGAAGCCTGCAAATAATCTCCCCCTCGACATGCTGCGACATCCTCCATCAGGTAAGCGCCACTCTCAGGATGCACTTCCTTGCAGGAAAGAACAGACACCCCCTCGCCGCGAGTGTTGCAAAGTTCAATACCATATTGGTGAACCATCCACGGCAAGTCCCCCACGCGCACGTAAACAGACCGGAGATTATCCTGCAAGTGATGCTCCTTCACGTAGACTTTGACCAACCAATCGCTCCCCAGGGTAATAACTGCAGCAGAAACCTCCATTTTACTTATATCATTTATTATTCGACTGTTAGACAACATAAAGCCTCAAATTATCATTACGCGAATCAACTTATATCTGAGTTCTGTTTGTATTTTAGTCCATTTTTTCGGCACTGCGTCAAAAAAGTCGCGGAATGACGGACTGAAGCGCACCAGCCACCAAGACTTGTGGTAATATGTGGTTGAAATGAATATTATACCGGCTCTTGAGATGAAGGGCTGGCGCACCTCTGCGTTAGATTGTACAGGTAATCAAATAGTTGTCAAGTACGAGTTTGTATCCTCTGAGTCATTCAAATGTAGGCTGTGCAATAGAAGAGAACTGTGTAAGAGCCTAGAGAAAGAGGAGAAAAAGCTGGTAAAAGGAAAGCGCTACTTATTTCTCTGCGGGGAGGAGAATCTGACTGAGGATAAACGAGAAGAATTGGATAAGATATCACTCCTGCGGATTATCAAAAAGCATACTTGACTCGCCCTCAAATATATAATATCATGGTCGCTATGATGGAAGGCATGGACGAATACTACTACACGGATGATAATAATCAGGTCAAAGGTGCTTATTCCTTTGAGCATATTATGATATTACGGCAAGAAGGTAAAATCTTCGATGATACGCAAGTTTGCAAAAAGGGAGCATCTGGATGGCTTCCTCTTGGAGAGGTCATTGCAGCACGGACCAAGGCAAAAAGAAGAGCGGCCAGACTTGCGGCTGAAGAAGATGATGACGATGAGAGGAAGGAGAATCTTCCTGTCCCAGAACTTCTCAATTTGGCTAATCTTCCGGCCACTTGTCGGCTTGTTCGGGTTGTCTGCCGATTCGTTATTGCATGCCATGTTATAGCTCTTGTAAGCGGTATCGGGGCTGGTATAGGTTGCTTGTTTAAACACGCTAATCCTGCTCTTGGTGCGTTAATTGGTCTGGCTGTTGGCTTCATTGCAAGCTACATTGTACTCAAGAAAATAGAGGATGAGCAAGATGACTAAGTGGCTCTTCAGCAATAATTGTGGAATAAGTACAAGCAAGAACCTCCGACGCTTTCTCATCGGAGGTTTTTAGTAGCCTTTTTGTGACTGTGATTTTTAGTGACTCTAAAAGCTCGTATATAAATAACTTGTGAAAATCTGTGTCATTTCTGAAAATCACCCCGAAATTCGCCTTATCTCATAACTGGTTGCAGAAAGTTTCAGAAAAGGCTTGTTGTCAATATCTTATAAAGTTTTTTAACATTAGAGGGTCACATCCATTGATAGGTATAGTGATATACCTTGCTACGCATATATAAAATGCCTTCTGCACATATAAAATAATGAGTACTTGTTCTTTTTTTAAAAAATGTGAACAAAAATAGAAATTGAATTCTTGCGTTTTGAGGGTTTTTCTTGTTTTTTTCTTTACTTTTTAAGTTTTTTTTGTAAAATAAAGCAAAAAGTAAAGAAGTCATGGTTGAAGAAGAACTTCAGGAGTTGATTGTAAAAGTACGGCGTCGAGGTTGCGAATGGCAGACCACGGAAGTTAAAGCCGCTCATAGAGGATGCCCGGAAAGGCTGTACGATACCATATCAGCCTTTTCCAACCAAGACGATGGAGGAGTTATCCTGTTCGGGCTAGATGAGCAGAACCAGTTTGAAAAAGTGGGAGTATATGATGCCCAAGCTCTACAAAATAAGGTAATGGAGTATTGCGAGCAGATGACCCCCGTTGTGCGACCGGTATTCACAGTGTGGGATGATGAGGGGAAGGTATTTGTTTCTGCTGAAATCCCTCCTCTGGACATTGCTGAACGCCCCTGTTTTAGAACGGCACAAGGACGTTTGAAGGGATCCTACAAACGAGTAGGCGAAGCTGATAAACCCATGACTGAATATGAGGTTTATAGTTATGAGGCGTTTCGTAAAAGGTACCGAGATGATATCCGCCCAGCCAAGGGGGTAACACAAAATATGCTGAATCAGGATTTGCTGGAGATATACCAAGCTCGCATGCGAAGCGAAAGACCCAACCTAGCCCGCGTGACCGAGGAGCAGCAGTATGAACTGAATGGTGTTACTCAGGGCGGGGGTATCACCATGGCTGCGTTACTGCTTTTCGGTTTATTTCCTCAGGCTTTCTATCCTCGCCTATATATTTCAGCGACTCGCATCCCCGGTACTGAAATGGGAGTGGTGGATTTGTTTGGTAATCGCTTTACAGATTCTAAAAGACTAGAGGGCACTATACCGGAAATGCTGCAAAAAGCATTGGATTTTGTTCTCAACAACATGCATGTTGCAACCGGAATTGACGCTCTGACCGGAAAAAGAATTGATGTGCTTCAATACCCTATGGATGCAGTACGTGAAGCCGTACTAAATGCCTTGATACACCGAGATTATAGCATACATACAGAAGCGAAACCAATCCAACTTAACATGTATGAAGATCGGTTGGAAATCATTAACCCAGGTGGCTTGTACGGGCGTCTCACCATCGATCAGCTGGGGCATACCCAGCCGGATACGAGAAATCCGATTATAGTGACAGCCATGGAAATTCTGGATGAAACGGAAAACCGATACTCTGGCATTCCGACTATCAGACATGCTATGGCACAGAGAAACCTTCCGGAACCGGTATTTGTAAACACAACAAGTGAATTCAAGGTCATTTTGTATCATTCACAAAGGCGGCCCGAAACCATCACTCCTATCGAAAAAACTCCTGATTCCATCCATGTTACGGATGAAAAGCAGTTGCTGGAGTTTTGCCGTATTCCCCGCACTCGTGCGGAAATAATTAATTATCTCAATATTGGTTCCGGTCAATACGCCCTGCGCCGATATCTTGACCCGCTACTGAAAAAAGGCGTAATCTGTATGACTATTCCTGAGAAGCCCCGTAGCCACAGTCAGAAATACGTCACGGCGGAAGGTATCTAAACTAAAAAGCGGTCGCAACCTTGTTGGTTGCGACCGCTTTTAATAGCCTTTTTGTGACTGTGATTTTTAGTAACTCCAATGCATTGTGTATAAACAACTTATAAAAAATTGATACTATTTTCTGAAAATTGCCCCGAAATTCGGCTTGACTCATAACGGTTGCAGGAAGTTATGGAAAAGACTTGTTATTAAGGTTTTATAAAACGTGTTAACATTACCCTTTCGCATTCACATTGAGCCGATTTTAAAATAAACGTGTTGCTTTCCGGTAAACTTGTCAACCAGGGGGGAAGCGATATTCTATAAACATCATTAACAACATAGAACCCGCCCCTTTATCAGGATTAAAGATGTGAAAGTCATGTAAGTAAAAGCAATGCTCAATAGTGCAAATGTGCATACCTTATCGGATGGTGTGCGCACAAATGCTGATCCCGAATATGGGGAATAACATATGTTCACCTCCTGCCCTAAAGCTGGGCTGACTTCATTGAAAAAACGCCAATCCACGTCAATTTCGGTTCTTGTTGACGGGGAAAATGCCTTTACATGATAGCGAAAACTATTATTACACTTTACAGATGTCACATTAGCTTTGCCTTCGAGAAGGAAAAAATCTGTATGTACGCGATTTACAGCTAATATAACGCCTACGATACTTAAAACAAACAATGAGTATTTGAATAGATTTAGCATGTATTGATTTTTCTTGCTACGCGCTTTGCATTCAATTCGATGAGTATATACTCTTATCAATATACCTACGAAATAGGCGGAGAAAACTAGAGATAAAATTAACGAAACACTAAAGATAAAAATATACCTTGAAACTTCGTTTTTCAGTACGATGCCTTCGTTTGTGATGTGGAAATACAGAGGGGTTCCTAACTCCCTGACTGCTCGATTTCTATGGTACTGATAAAAATGTCTTTTATTCCCTTGTTCATCATTAAACCCGATTTTATGAATCTCTCCCACTTCGCCAGGAAACTGTATTATTTGTTCAAGCTCACCTTGAACAAGTCTTTTCCCTTGCCCATACGAAAGTAATAAACTTCCGGCTTGGATGTTCGAGCTCAAACACAGGCTAAGCAGTAGTGTAAGCGTTACGAACAAGAGGTTAAAACCAACAAATTCACCTGACGAAGTGGAAATTAATTTCATATTAATTGGAATAGGTTATGCGCATGGTTTGATGTTGTCGTAGTCGTAGGCATAGGACTCATTGTTCACCGTGGCTATATTCAGCTCGCTACGAGAATTGTACCCGAACGAATCATTGACCATTGAGCCATCTCTAGAAGTGCTGCGAGTCATCGGACGACCGAGCGTATCGTAGGTGTAGGCACGAGATGCTACAGAAGTATTGCTTCGCTTATAAGGCTGACCAATGAGCAGATCGCGCTTCTCTTCATAGCTCTGCGTCAGGCTCATATTCAACTTGTGTTATCGTTGAGCCCTCTTTTCCTCAGTCAGCTGGGCAACTTCCTCCACCAAGGCGTTTTGCAACTCGAGTTCAGCAGTGCGTTCGGCAGCTTCACGTCGGCGAATGCTGAAAAGTCTGTACTGTTCCTGAGCGAACTCTCGAGCTTCAGTCATAGAGCGGCTTCCTTTCCCTTGTAATACATTCCGACCGGTCAATGTAAGCAATCCGTCGATCGCCTTTTCCCAATCATTCATGAACACCTGCCTGCGTTGTTTGGCTTGGTCTTCCACAAAATCCAGGCACATAGAGGTGAGGCGGTTGAAGGATTCTATCTCCTGTTCATTCAGGTAATTTTTGGCAGTAGCTACGTCCGTAGATAACACACGCTCCCGTTGCCAAGACGTAAGTCCCATGTTGGGCTCGGTTGAGTCAGCCCGGAGCATAATCAGCTCTGCTGCTGTGTGGCCATGAATGGCGTAGTGCAATTTATTCTGAATAGCACTGAAAAAGATATTCGTCTGCTTATTGTTGGGTTCATAATCTGCCGACAGCGCAAAGATATCGCGAATGCGCAGGTACATGCGACGCTCACTGGCGCGGATATCGCGTATCTGCTCCAGCAGGTCATCAAAGTAATCCGGTAGTGCTGTTGCTCCTTTAATGGGCGGATTTTTCAGCCTTTCCTTATCCAACACAAAGCCTTTACGCATCAGTTCGCTCAGCTGCTGCGTGGCCCAGATGCGGAATTGGGTACCACGTACGCTGTTTACACGATAACCCACGGAGATAATCCAATCCAAGTTGTAAAACACAACCTTTCTCTGAACTTGTCTGTTGCCTTCTTTTCGAACTGTCAAGTTTTCCTTGATAGTTCCTGTTTCTTGGAGCTCACCGCATTGTGTGATATTAGCTATATGAAGACTGATATTCTGCTTGGTTGTCTGAAATAGCTCTGCCATCATCTGCTGCGACATCCAGATGGTTTCGTCCTCTACACGAATCTCCATCTTCACCTTGCCATCTTTGGAGGTGTAGAAAAGGAGCTCTCCTTGCGGAAAGTCTGTGGGTGTCAGTTCATCAGCCATATATGAGAAAAGATTGGGGATTCATTGTAGCAAATGTTGTATTCAGCCACAAGCAAAAACCTCCGACGCTTTCGCATCGGAGGTTTTTAATAGCAGGGAGGTGATTTGAACACCCGACCAAAGGCTTATGAGTCCTCTGCTCTACCACTGAGCTACCCTGCCATGGTCTGTCGCGCTTGTGGCGCGTGGCGGTATTATACACAGGGCGGGCCGGTTTGGCAAGCGTAAAATTGAATTTTGTGTAATTTTTTTTGAACTGTCAAGGTAGCCTGTCCGGGATTTTGATGCCCGGACAGGCTGTTAATGGCTCAGTTGGAGGTAATAATGACGTTTTCGGAAAGCCCGTAGGTTTGCGGCTCGTAGAGCAGCTGGGCCTGGGCGGGCGGTGCTGTGGCGGTGCCGGCGCGCTTCACACGGGCGTAGTAGCACATATTGAGCAGGTCACGCCCGCCCCAGCGGGTGCAGAAGCCACGCACGCGGTGGGCCAGGAATTCGCGGTGATCGAACCAGTGGCTCCAGGGGCGCCACTCAAGCCCGGCGGCCTGTGAGGGAATGGCGGGGTTGATGGCTTCCATACAGGCGGGCAGGTAGTCTTCGAGTACGAAGTAGTTGAGCTCGCGGTCCCCCTTGGCACAGGTGAGGGTTACACGCACCACGTCGCCTACGTTGAAGTCATGCGCTTTTCGCCATACGCCGTCGGCGCCTTTCTTCTCGTAAATGCGGGTAATCTGCAGTCCTTTTTCGGTGATACCGGGGTATTCCGTGCGCTCGGGCAGGGCCTTGGCGTTCACAGTGAGGTAGATGGTGCCATCGGTGGCGGTGAGGGTGGTGGGCAGCTCGCCCAGTGTGCCTGTAGCGGCGGGGCGCAGGGTGGTCATGCCCTGGCCGAGGGTGAGTTGCTGGCCATCCTGCAGGGTGAGGGTGGCGGTGGAGTCTGCCGCGGGGGTGTGGCGCAGGTACTCATGCAGGGCGATGAGCATCCACCCGCCGTCCCAGGTGGTGGCGTGTCGGTAGTCGTGGCCGACGGCGCGCATCCAGCGCAGGAAATCGCCGTGCAGGTCGGTCTTGTCCTTATCCATTTCTGCGAGGAAACGCAGGCTGGCAACGGCATAGCCGCTGCGCCACCAGCAGTGGGCGAAGGCGGGCCCGAAGATGGCGGCCTGCTCGCTGCCTTTTTCCTCGCGCCCGAGGGCGGTGGCGAGGGCTTCCGTGGCGGTGGGGCGGTCACCGATTGTGCGGCCGATGGCGTAGAGGTCGAAGGGCGAGAAGCTGACCCGGGGTTTCGGCTGGCGGGAGAGCTTGAGCTGCTCGCGCAGGTAGTTTTGCAGAGCGGTCATTTTGTCTGCGGGTACGTCGAAGCCCTGCTGCTGTGCGAGGGTTAGTACCAGACCGACATAGGCGGAGGCCCAGGGGCTGCTTTCGCGGGCGCCAAGCCAGTAGGACACACCGCCATCGGGCAGCTGGCACTTGAGTAACTCGGCAATGCCACGGGTGACATAGTTGCGGGCCTTGGCAGCCGGGGTTTCAGCCATCAGCGGGCTGAAGGGGGCCAGGCGGTCGTAGAGCATCCACGTCAGCATGGCGGTGGCGTTGTAATGCGAGCAGGGGTAGGTGTTGCCGTGTACCAATTCCATGCAGCCGTAGAGGTGCAGCAGCGGGTTGGCGGAGAGCTGAACCTCAACTTCACCGCGGGTGGAGCCTGCCAGCTCGGGGGCCAGCAGGGCGGCGACTTTCTGCATGCCGAGTTGGGGCGTGAGCACGAGGTGGTGTGCCTCTTTGAGCAGCGGGGCAGGGAATCGCACATTGAAGGTACCCTCTACGGCATCTCCCCCGGCGGCAGCGGTGGCCTGCCAGTGCAGTTTGCGCTCACCTTCTGCCGTGGCCTTGTAGTCGAAGTAGAGGGTGGTGGTGGATTTCGGTTGCAGGGTGACCTTCTGGGTGGCTGCACCGTCGAGTGTCACGCTCCAGGTGTCTTCGGAGTCGGTGGCATTGGTGATGGTGAGCGGCAGGCGCAGCGCGTCGCCCAGGCTCATGAAGTAGGGGGTGCCGGCTGTGAGCATGACCGGCTGATTGGCGGTGAAGCTCGATTCCCCGTTGCCGAAACACTTACCGTCTGCTCCCAGTGCGAGAGCGTAGACTTTGTAAGTGGTGAGGGTGTCGGGCAGTGTTACCTCGGTAGTAAAGCAACCATTATCATCTGTCATGAGTGCGGGAGCCCAGACTGCCACGGGCACGAAGTTGGTGCGCAGGCGCGGGGCGGGTTGAGTAGCACCGGCTGTAGGAACTGCGGGGTGTCCCATCCCCAGTCCATCACCGAGCTCGGCACCATCGAGCGCCATGGGTTCGGCGCTTTCCATGGCCAGGTTGGCCTCTTTCCGGGCGCCTGCTGCCTTCATGGCGATGGGAGCCGCGGGTGCTGCGGCGCATGATTCTTCCATGACTATCATGTCGGCGTCGGCGGCAGCGTTGTTGGCAACATATCCCAGGGCACGTTTGCGGCTGTAGCGGCGAGAGGTATATTGGGCGACGGGCAGGGTGATGGAGCCGTCTTTGCCAATCTTCTCACCACCCCACACACCGCGCAGCAGGCTCATGGCAGCGGGCTGCGGTTTGAGGGTGTACCGGTTTACACGCGGCGAGAAGGAATCCACCCACACCTGGGTGAAGGCTGTCAGCAGATTGGGCACGCGGTGGTTGTCGATGGAGAGCATACCTTCATCCACTGCGAACAGGGTTACCTGAGCCGCCGCCGGTTTGCCGTCCGGCCCCAGCACCTTGCCGCGCAGGGTGATGCGTTCACCGGGGCGCACGTTTTGCTGCGGCAGATCCAGCTCTACCTTCAGTTCAGCGGCCTTGCGGGGAACCTGCACGCCGGTTGTCATGGTTTGCAGTTCGTTGTAAACAATCTCTTTCACCGGCTGCATGAAACACAGGCTCAGCTGACCGCACTCGCCGTCTTGCAGCGGCAGGGTGAATTCATTGGTACCCTCTTTCATGTGCTGCACCGGCAGGGCTCGTGTACCCAGTACGGAGCGCAGCACGGCCACCATCTGCCCGGCGCGTTCCACCTCGGCCGTTACCTTCAGGGTGCCGTTTTCGTGCTGCACACGGCACTGGCCGGCAGAGCCGTGCAGCCCCGGGTGAATGAAGCTGCGGGTCGGGGAATAGTTGCTGAAGTTCTGCACCAGTTTGTGGCCGGCGGCATCTGTAGCAGTGAGTTCCACCTGCATGGGCTGGTGGGCGTGGGCGGGGTCTTTGGTCAGGCTGTTGATGAAGCGCTGCCAGTGCTCACTCAGTCCGGTATCTACCCCGAGGGTGGAGTTGGCAGGCACGGTGATATCGCCTTCCCAGAGGGTCAGGGGAGTTTCAGAGTGAATGCTGACGCCGTTCGGCAGGGTTTTTACGCGCGGCAGGCGGCCGCGCAGGTGCAGGTGCACTTTTTGGTCGCGGGCGAGCACGTTGCCGGTTTTTCCGTTTGGCTCTACAGCGTGCAGAATCAGTTTTTCCCCATCGAGCAACGTAGCCGTAAAGTCAGCCGGATACATGTAACGGTGAATGGAGGGCAGTTGCATGACCTCCTGGCGGTCATTGGTGACCTCACCGCTGATGTGCAGGTTGCTGCCTGTGGCCTCCGCCGGCAGTTCGGGTAGTTTGCCGGTAAGGGTAGCTGTGCCGTCGGCTCCCAGAGTGAGCTCTCGCACCTCTTCCTCGGGGCCGAATGAAATGTCGATATCATCTCCCTTGCTTTCATCGCGCAGGGCATTGATGTGGAGGGTGGTGGTGAGCTTGACGCGCGCACCGCTCAGCGGGGTGCCGTTCAGGTCGGTAGCGGTCACTTTCACGCTGTATTCGCGCGGACAGACGGGCGGCATGGTCAGCTCGGATTTCACGGTGAAGGAATCTCGCCGGAACACCTGACAGGGTATATAAGCGTAGGCGCGGTAATCGCCGCTTTCGGCAAGGATGCGGTAGGTGCCGGTAATATCCTCATCGCCCTCCGGCAGGGTCAGTTCGTAATCGAAGGCCCCGTAGGGATTCACCGCGATGTTTTTTTGCTGCAGCACCTGGCCGTTCGGGCGGCGTACGGTGATGGAAATGCGGCGTGTATCGCCGGGCAGGTCTGCCACCCCCTGCGGGCTCACGCGGCGCAGTACACCGCGCAGGTGAACGACCTCGCCGGGGCGGTAGGTACCGCGGTCGCGCACGATTTCCAGGCGGCTGTCAGTGCTGAGACTGGTGCGGTAATCTGACCAGCGTATGGGGCAGTAGTCATCCCCGCTCTGCAGCACAAGCCGGCGGGTGGAATTCGGGCGCTGGCCCCGGGGATTTTTGGCTGGCGGCACGAGGGCTACGGCATGTTGTATGGAGATGGGTTCCCTGCCGGATTCCAGCAGTTGCCCCTGTTGCACGGGGGTGCCGTCGCTCAGGCGGGTAACGGCTATGGCATCTGTCCCGGTGATGAGGTTGAGGTCAGTTATCAGCACGGCAAACCACTGCTCAGAGGTATAGAGGGCGGGGTCTGCCCCGGCTGTGCGCAGCTGATTGGCCACATCTTCCGTCGGCTGATTGCGCACCGCTACCACATAGTAACCGGGCTGAGCCCGTCCACCCATCAGGGCATCGAAATCCAGTACTGCTTCGTTTGACTGCAGTCCCCCGGGCCCAACGGCGGTGGTGGGTAGTTGTTGCTCGGAGCTGAAGGTGACATCCGGCATGCGGCGGCGCAGGGCGGCGACATCAGGTACCTCACTCCATAACCGGCGAATCTGCCTTTGCAGGCGGCTAATTTCGTCCTTAGACGCCATCTTCTCGCTGATTTTGTGCCGGGTCCGGGCGAGGGCGAGGTCATATTGCCGTGCGGCGAGTTCCTCTACCTGCCCGAAATTTTCGCGGCTCAGCAAATTGATGTATTCAAGGTACTGTTCAGGGGTCAGGCGTGCGGCGCTGACGTGCAGGGAGCTGAGGTTGGTGCCGAACAAGCGCAGCTTGCGCGGTTGCCCGGCGGGTACGAGCTGCGGGTCATCCATGCTGCTGCATTCCAGCGCCGGTACTGCCGGGGTGAGCGTCAGGCGGCAGGTCACCTCTTCCTTGCTTTCTGCCCCCAGCATGGCACGGGTTCCGGCCGGCAGGGTCACATTTACCACCTGGGGCAGTTGAGCTGTGCCGGTGATGCTCAGGCGCAGCTCTTCCGTAACGGGCGGGGTGTAGCTGTAGCGGGGGGTATCTTTGCCGTGACCTATCGTGCACACCGGCTCGTCATTTGCCTGTTCATTCAGGGTGAAAATGAGGGTTTTGCCGTCGGGCAGGGTGATGGTTTTGCTGCGGCCGTCTTCGCTGCTTACGGCGGCGGTATCGCCCACCTTCAGGGAAATGCTGCGGTAGAGGTTAACGAGTTCAGTCTTCAGCACCGGGGTGCCGATATGGAGCTGCAGTTCCATCGCGGCCGGTTTTGTGCAGTTGGACGTCGCGGGGTCGTAATCCGGCACCTGCAGCTCACAGTTCGCAGCGAGGGTCGGTGCCTGCGGCTTGGTAACATTGTAGTAGCGCTCTGTCAGGTCACTGCCGATATCGGGGTCCATCTGCAGTTCCCACTCGCCGCCGCCAAGCTCCGTTTCAGGCATCACCAGCACGTGACCGGGTATGGGCGTAGTGAGCGACAGCGCTGCAACATCTTTCGACTTGGCGTCATTGTCATCAAACAGCGCGCGGAACCCATAGGCCGGGTCCAGGTGGCGCAGCTCAGCCTGCGAGGGTACACCCTTCACCGTGCGGCCGTAGCGGTTGGTATTATGCTGCGGCAGTTTCTTGTTCACCACCTCGCGGAACACATAGCTGACCGCACTCTGTGGGGAGAAATCCAACTGCGCGCGCGTGAAGGGGGAATCGACATACACGCAAACAGCCGCCCGCGGCAGCCCCGATTCCACAGCGGTGCTGGTGGCACTTTTCCCTTTGTAACTGAACTCAAAGCTCGATTGTTGCATGGGCTTGCCGCTCAGGTATTTATCCGCCCCCGGGCGGAAGGCGAGCCGGTAGACCGTGCTTCCGTTGAAACCCTTGCAATAGCTGATTTCCAGGCGATCCTGGTCAACCCAGCGCGCGGTGGGGGTGAATTGGGCATCCCCCGTGATATCGAAGAGATTCAGCCCCTTATCCTGTTTCGTCGCATTGGAATTGTAACCGTTTTGCACGACACTCAGCGGCACCACGGGTTCATCGAACTTCACGATAACGCTCCGGCCGTTATGCGAATGGTGCACACCATCCGCGGGCAATACACCGGGTAGCGCTGCCATCATCATCAGAACTTTTTTCATGGTTTTATCACTCTGTTAACATTATCACTCATACGCCCCATTCCTCAGAGCGCGAAAAATGACCGATTTACCACTACATACTAGCACAATACCCCCATTTTGCAAGAAAAAGGTGGATTTACAGCGGAATTCGCAATTTTTTACCTTATGGCTTTATTTGAGCTTGCCAGCGGCGGGCCGAACAGGTAAGCTCAGCTTTGATATGAGTAAAGAAATTTCCCCCGAACAGGAGAAGCTGCAGGCCCAGCGCCAGCGCGCGCTCGATGCAGCTATGCTCCAGATTCAGAAAGACTTCGGTGAGTCCGCCATCATGCGCTTGGGTGACAAGAAGACTATGGAGGTTGAGGTAATTCCGACCGGTAATCTGCTCATCGACCGTGCCCTGGGTGCAGGCGGTGTGCCGCGTGGCCGAATTGTGGAAGTTTTCGGCCCGGAATCCTCCGGTAAAACGACCCTGACCCTCACCGTGATTGCTCAGGCCCAGCGTGCCGGTGGTCTGGCAGCCTTCATCGACGTAGAGCACGCGCTCGACCCCTCATACGCGGCCAAGCTCGGCGTGAATCTTGATGATCTGCTCGTTTCCCAGCCCAACAGCGGCGAGGAAGCCCTGCAGATTTGCGAGGCTCTTGTGCGCTCGAACGCTATCGACGTTATCGTGGTTGACTCCGTTGCCGCTCTGGTAACCCGCCAGGAACTCGAGGGCGAAATCGGCGACAGCACCGTGGGTGCTCAGGCCCGCCTGATGAGTGCCGCCCTGCGCAAGCTTACCTCCCTTATTGCCAAGGCCCGCACCGTCTGCATCTTCACTAACCAGATTCGTGAGAAGATTGGCGTCATGTTCGGCAACCCCGAAACCACCCCCGGCGGCCGCGCTCTCAAGTTCTATGCCTCCGTGCGCTGCGATATCCGCCGTATTGGCCAGATTAAGGGTACCGACGGCACCGTGGCCGGCAACCGTACCAAGCTGAAGGTCGTCAAGAACAAGGTGGCACCGCCCTTCACCGAGTGTGAGTTCGATATCATGTACAACGAGGGTATCTCCTCCGTCGGTTCGCTGATTGACCTCGCCATGGAGTACGATGTCATCCAGAAGCGCGGCTCATGGTTCAGCTACAACGGCAGCCAGCTTGCCCAAGGGCGAGATGCCGCCAAAGAGGCCCTGCGCTCCAACCCCGACCTCTATGCCGAGGTTGAGGAGAAGGTTAAGGCCAAGCTCGAAGAGAAGGGTAAGTAAAAGCGCTCCGCGCGTCACTTTATATAAAATCCCCCGCCTGTCCGGTGTGACAGGCGGGGGATTTCCGTAAGGTTTAGCCGTTACCTCAGGGCAGGGCAATGAACTTTGCCTTGGGCATGTTGCAGAGCGGGCACTTGTCCGGCGCGGTCTCGACGGGGAAGGTGTCGCCGCAGAGCGGGCAGATGACGTAGCCCTTGGGCAGGTCGAGCGGCTCGCCGCTTTCGAGCTGGCGAATAGCCTCGGCATACATGGCGGCGTGCACCTTTTCAGCCTCCAGGGCCCAGTTGAAGCTGCGCAGGGCATCCTTGGCCCCCTCGGCCTCAGCCTGAGCGACCATGGGCGGGTACATTTCGGTGTATTCGTAGGTTTCGCCCTTGAGCGCCTCTTTCAGGTTCTCGAGGGTGGTGCCCACATGCCAGCTCATGTCGTACTCGATGGGCTGCTCACCCATCTTTACCAGAGCCTTGGTGTGGTTCGCGGCGTGAATTCGCTCGGTAGCCGAGGTAGCCTCGAACAACTTGGCGATGAGCGGGTAGCCCTCCTGCAGAGCTTTGCTGGCAAAAGAGGCATACATGGCGCAGGCGGTGCTTTCGCCTACGATTGCGGTCTTCAGATTTTCAACGGTTGTAGCCATGCTCACAATCTATACCTAACCGTGTGTCTTGGCAAGACTAAAGCGCCGGCCTGACAGAAAAATCGAAAAAAATGTGTAGATTTCGATGAATAACTGCGTTCTTCCGATTGTAGAAGGTTATCAAACCTTAACAATTTAATAAAATAAACATAAAAAACGCATTAAGATTATGAAGAAACTCGTACTTGTAGCCATGTTGGCTCTGCTTCCGGCGGTAGCACAGGCCGCACCGCACCACGGGGCGAAAGGGCACAAGGGGCACCCGGCTGCTCACCACGGCCATCACGCCAAACCCGCTCCCCGTCACAAGCACCATAAACACCACGGGCATCACGGTCACCACGGTCACCACGGGCACCATCATGGGCATCACCACTGCCCGCCGCCCGCACCGCGCCCCTGTCCGCCGCCTCCTGCTCCTCACTGCCACGGCCACAGCAACAGCCACTTCAGCATCTCTGTGAGCCTGTAAGGGGAGAGTGATACCTATTTCCAAGCACCGCCGATGGCAAGCAGCTGTTGGTGGTGTTTTTTTACCTTGACATCCTGCGGTTTGTGTGTTATATAGGGCATTGGTTATGAAAATTACCCGTATGCTTGCTCTGTTGTGCGGCGCGGTGCTTGCCACGCTGTCCGCGGTGCCTGTGTGTTCTGCCGCCGGGGAAGAAGAACCTGCAGCCCTGTGGAATGGGCGCGAGGTAGCGGCTGTTGCCTCTGCAAACCGGCCCGATACCTGTATGGTGATGGGGCTGTGCTATTACTACGGGCTGGGGATTGAGCAGGATATTCAGCAGGCTGTACATTGGTTTACCCTGGGAGCCGAGGGCGGCCATGCTGATTGCATGCGCGAACTGGCCAAGCTCTACCGCTATGGAGTGCTGGTGCCGAAGGATTCTGCTAAAGCCCTGAGTTACATGCGGCAGGCTATTCGGGGCGGTAATGAATCGGCCGGTGTTATGCTGGCGTGGTGCTATCTTATCGGCGATGGTGTGGAGCAGGATTTTGCGCGAGCTTACCAACTCTTCCTGCGCGCCGCTCGCAATGGCGATGGCGAGGCCTGCTACTGGGTGGGGATATGCCACCACATGGGTTACGGAGTGCCGGCGGATAATACGGCGGCTTACCAATGGTATGGGGTAGGTGCCTGGCACGGCTGCTTGAACTGCATGACGGCGCTGGGGCGCAGCTATGCGCGCGCGGAAGGCACGCGGCGGGATTTATCTCAGTCACGATACTGGCTGCAGAGAGCGCAATCTCAGGGGATATATGCGGCGGAAATCATACACCGCGACCTGGAACTTGCGCAAGCCGTGACTCCGCTGCCGCTTGAGCACCTTTCGCAACTCTCTGCACAGCAATGCTGGGAGCAGTATCTCTGCTGTATATATACAGATGCCGGTTACCCCGAGCAGGCGGATACCTGGCTGCGGCGCGCTGTTGAACTCGGGCATCATGCCGCTGCCGGAGAACTTGCAACAGAGCGTTTCTCGCTCAGGTCTGCTCCGCAGCAGAATGCCCTGTACCTCCCCGCGTTGGAAAAGGCAGCTGCCGCAGGTGACCCCCGGGCCATCCATACCATGGCGAATTATTATACAATGGGCTTGAGTGGCAAAGGTTGCGATATCAGAGAAGCCGCTCGCTGCATACAGCAATATGCCGAATTGACCGGCTGTGCCGGCGCTATACTCAGTGTGGCAGAGGGGTACGTCATAGGCATATATACCGGAAAACCCGATATCGTGCAGGCAGCCACCCGAACTAAGCAATCTGCTGAAAAAGGCTGTAAGATGGCACTCGAGTTTGCACCCCTTTTCGAGCTATTTTCACGCTCTGCTCAACAAACACAGAAAAACTGAATTTTTCTTGTTATCTTGTAACTGCTGAAAATCAACGCTGAATAAGCATTGGTTTCAAACATGTGCGAAAAAAATGCAAAATTTTTGAAAAATGAGCTTGACGTGTGGCGACGATTCGTGTATACTTCTCGGCACACCGACACGGTGAAGCCCGAAAGAGCGAGCGAAGCGCTGAAACGTGCGACG
>JAZRKM010000054.1:0-21610 GCA_045646325.1 Akkermansia sp.
CGGTGAATGAGGTAGACCTTGGAAGCAAAGCGAGTCAGGAAAGAAGCCTCCTCGCAGGCGCTGTCGCCACCACCCACGACACACACAGGTACATCGCGGTAGAAAGCACCGTCGCAGGTAGCGCAGGCTGTCAGGCCATGACCGATGAGTGACTGTTCGCTCTCATTCCCCAGGTAGCGAGCGCGGGCGCCAGTGGCCACAATCACGGCCTTAGCCTTGTAGGCACCGCCGGATGTCGTTACCACGAACAGACCGGTGCACTCCTCGCGAGTCACGGAAATCACGTTCTCATATGCATAGCGAGCACCGAATTTCTCGGCCTGCTGGCTCATGTTGAACATGAGGTCCGGGCCCATGATTCCCTCCGGAAAGCCCGGGAAGTTTTCCACCTCAGTGGTTGTGGTAAGCTGACCGCCGAGCTGCTCCCCGGTGAATACCAAAGGCGATAAATCCGCGCGTGCAGCATAAATGGCCGCCGTGTAACCGGCAGGCCCCGTTCCGATAATGATTACTTTTTCGTCCATTGCGGTCATCTTACACGTTCGCGTGTACCCGCGCAAGGGTTTAGTGCGTCAGCATGGGGCAGAGTCATGATTTGAGCTTGCAAGATGGAGCGATATGCGAGATACTGTGCGCGAGCATGAAAATAGTGAGACGCAATCTGAGCCTGATGCTGGCGCTGCGATACCTCAATCCGCTGCGCACCCTTTTTTCCGTCATCACCCTGATATGCCTGGTGGGTGTGGCACTGGGTGTGATGGTACTCATCGTGGTGCTCTCCGTCATGGGGGGCCTGCAGAAAGAGATGGAGGAGCGAGTACTGGCCTTCACCCCGCACTATGTAATAGCGCAGTCAGACGGCATGAAACGCATCGCCCTGAGCCAAGAGCGCACCGACTGGGAACAGCTGGTGGAGCAGCTGCAGGCCATGCCCGATGTAGCCTGCGCTTACCCGCAGCTTGAGGGGCAGGCATTCGCCCAGAGTGACGCCGGGCGCATTATGGCACAGTTCTCAGCCCTGCAGCCGCACAACGAAGCCCAGCTCAAACCGCTGCTGCCCATGCTCAAAGAAGGAACGTTCGATTTCGGTGAAGGTTTTGATACGGAGTGTGTCATCTCCCGCCAGACAGCGAGGTCACTGGGCATCGGCCTGGGGGATGAAGTTCACCTGACCCCCGTCGGCAGCATTGATGAGGTGGCCGCCATTTACGCCATGATTCAAAACCCGCTCATCACCCAGAGCAACGCTCAGTTCATGCAGGACATCAGCAGCCTGTTCGAGGGAGCCACCCCGGCCAACGGCGGTGAAATAGTGGCGGCTGAAAAGCTGGAAGCCGTCATCGGCACCATACGCGGGTTCGCCCCCGACAAAATGCGCCAGAGCGAGATAGAGGCCTGCGGAACCCTCTACAAACTCGCTACCTCTCACGCCGCCGGCGTGCCTTTCACGACGGACGAAAAACAGCTCTGGCAGACCACAGCCGGTGAACTGGCCGCCCTTGACCGCGACAAGGAAGACGGCAAGGCCGTCAAGAGCATCAACGAAATGGTGATGCCGGTTGACCTGAAAGTGGTGGGTATTTACCAGGCACCGGAAAACATGCCCGGCCCCAACATCTACATGCCGCTGAGCATTGCTCAGGAAGTTGTAGGGTACTCCAACGAACTTGCAGGCAATGTAATGGGGCTTGCCGTCCGACTGAAAAACGCCCACGAGCCCGGCGATGTGCAGCAGCGTATGGAAGCCATGCTGCCCGACAACACCGCCTCGACCGATGAGCTGCCGCTGGGCGCGCACTGGTTCATCACCCCGTGGACTTCAACCTTCGAGCAATGGCACAAACTGATTGCCAATGAGCGAATCATGATGAACTTCGTGCTCTCCGCCATCAACCTGATAGCCAGTTTCTGTATCATGGCGGTGATGTTCACCATGTCCATACAGCGCAAGCGCGAAATTGCCGTGCTGCAGGCGCTGGGCGCAACACCCGGCAAAATCATGGGCATCTTTGCCTGGCAGGGCGTCATCATCGGTCTGGCCGGCTCCGTACTAGGCATTCTGCTGGCCCTGCTCGTGCTCTACTACCGCCTGGAAATTCAGGCTGCTCTGGCCAGCATTGGTATGGACCCCTTCCCGATGGAGGCTCACGGTATCACCATACCGGCAGAGTACGACCCCGCCACCTTCGCCAAGCAAGCCTTCTCGGCGTTCGTCATGGTTGTTATCGCCTCCATTGTGCCGGCCTTCATCGTATCCCGCCAAGACCCCGCCAAAGCTCTGCGCTCAAACTGATTCTCCTTACCCGACATGGATATCTACTGGATTCAGGACAAACAACGCCGCGGCCCTGCCACTGTGCCTGACGTCATCGCCCTGGTGCAGATGGGGGAACTCACGCCCGACACCCTCGGCTGGCATGAGGGGTGCCCGAACTGGCGCCCCCTGCGTGAGTTGCCTGCCCTTGCAGATTTCCTGGGTGAGATGACCGACAAGAGCAAAGGCGCAGCCCCCCTGCCCCCGTTGCCTCCGCTGCCCGCGGCTCCGCCACAAGAACCGACCCGGCCCGTTGTTGACCTCAACATCACCATCAATCAACCGGCCAACAGCAACATCAACCCCGCCGATGTCCGCCTGCCTGCCCCTTGGGCGCGCCTTGCCGCCCGCTTGGTTGACAGCGGCCTGTATGCCGCCGTCGCCGCCGGGCTGCTCTCCCTGACCGGGCTGAATTACAACGACATGCTCATGCCCCTGTTCTGGCTGCCCATGGTCTTCCTTGAGGCTCTTCTGCTCAGCCGCCGCGGCACCACACCGGGCAAGCGGCTCATGGGTATAGCTGTCAGCACCATCGGCTCAGCTCAGCAGCTCACCTTCCGCCGTGCTCTCATCCGCAGCTTTGCGGTGAATATCCTGGGCATGGGCTGTTACCTTTTCCCCATCTGCGTCGTGACAATCAGCATGTCGTATTTTCTGCTCGTCAGGCGCGGACTTGCCATCTGGGACGCCCAGAGCCTGACCCTGCCCATACAGATTCGCAAGACGGGAATCGGTCACTACATCGCAGCAGCCGTCATCATGTACATCATGGCGCAGATTACCGCCTTTTCCCTGCTGCAGATGCCGGGTACCCTCGAAACAGTCGAACAAATCTCGCCCGACACGGCAAAACAGCTGCGCGAGCTGATGCCCAACCTGCCCGGCAGCTCATCTCACACGCCGCCATCAGCTGACACCCCGCAACCCTTGCAGTAAAAAATCCCGACATATACGCCATACTGCAACAGATTTTGCTTCCCTAACGGGTACAAGTAGCGTATAATGACCGCGTGCACGGTAAACCGCCGCGTACCCAGTCAACATGAAGATCGTTCTTGCATACTCCGGTGGCCTTGACACATCCGTCCTTCTGGTGTGGCTCAAGGAGAAGTACAACGCAGAAATCATCGCATACTGCGCCGACGTAGGTCAGGCTGAAGAGCTCGATGGCCTGGAAGAGAAGGCCCTGGCCACGGGTGCCTCCAAGTGCATCATCGGTGACCTGAAGGCAGACTTCGCCGCCAACTACATTTACCCCATGTTCCAGGCAAACGCCGTTTACGAAGGCCGCTACCTGCTGGGTACCTCCATTGCCCGCCCCTGCATTTCCAAAGCCATGGTGGATGTCGCCATCGCTGAGGGTGCCGATGCCATTGCCCACGGTGCAACCGGCAAAGGCAACGACCAGGTGCGTTTCGAGCTTTCCATCAATGCCCTGGCTCCCCAGCTGCAGGTGATTGCCCCCTGGCGCATGAAAGAGTGGCGCGACCAGTTCCCCGGTCGTACCGAGCTGATTCAGTACGCTGAGTCCCACGGCATTCCGATTCGCCAGAGCATGAAGAAGCCCTACTCCATGGATCGCAACCTGCTGCACATCTCCTACGAGGCCGGTATTCTGGAGGACACCTGGTACGACGCCACGAAGGAAGAAGACCGCGGCATGTACCTGCTTTCCACCGCTCCTGAGGATGCCCCCGACACCCCGCAGTACCTGCAGTGCCTGTTCGAGAAGGGCAACATCATCGGTCTGCAGACCGAAGGGCTGGCTGACATCATGGCAGAAGTCGGCACTCAACCCACGGGCGATAAAGACGGTTACACCCTGCTCGACCCGCTTGGCGTCATGCTGGTGCTGAACTACCTGGGCGGCAAGCACGGTATCGGCCGTGTGGATATCATCGAAAACCGCTTCGTAGGCATGAAGAGCCGCGGCATCTATGAGACCCCCGGCGGCACCATCCTGCTGGCTGCTCACCGCGATATCGAGACCATCACCATGGACCGCGAAGCTCAGAAGGTGCGTGACTCCCTCATTCCCGACTACGCCGCCATGGTTTACAACGGTTTCTGGTTTGCCCCCGAGCGCGAGGCTATCCAGGCTCTCGTTACCAAGACGCAAGAGACTGTCAACGGCGAAGTGCGCCTGAAGCTCTACAAGGGCAACGTCATGTACGCCGGCCGCAAGAGCCCGAACTCCCTCTACAGCTACGAGATTGCCACCATGGAGGGCGACTACACCGATGAGGATTACAACCAGGATGACGCCAGCGGCTTCATTCACCTCAACGGCCTGCGCCTCAAGCAGTTCTCCCGCGCCAACAAGAAGTAAGTTTTTTTCAACAGCTTCCCCGCCCCCGCTTCCCCGAGAAGCGGGGGCGTTTTCATTCCGGCAGCCACAGCCATATACCGTCATAACTGACAAAATACTTGCATAAGGTAGAGCGTTGCGCTATACTTTCGCGCGTCATGACTGAATTGCCCAAGGCTTACGAACCGACCGTTGTAGAAGAAAAATGGCAGAATCGCTGGTTATCAGAGGGTTGCTTTCACGCAGACCCGCAATCTGACAAGCCGGCATACAGTATCGTCATTCCCCCGCCCAATGTGACCGGCGTACTGCACATGGGGCACGTGCTCAACAACACAATTCAGGATATTCTTGTACGCCGCGCTCGTCAGGAAGGCAAAGAGGTACTCTGGCTGCCCGGTACCGACCACGCCGGTATTGCCACTCAGGCTCGTGTGGAAAAAGAACTTGCCAAAGAAAACCCGCCCCGCACCCGCTATGATGTCGGCCGCACCGACTTCATGAAAATGGTGTGGGAGTGGAAGGACAAGCACGGCGGCATCATCATCAATCAGCTCAAGCGCCTGGGCTGCTCCTGCGACTGGGAGCGCGAGCGCTTCACCATGGATGACGTCTATGCACCCGAGGTAGCCCGCGTGTTCGCCGAGCTGTTCAAAGAAGGGCTCATTTACCGCGGTCGCCGTATGGTGAACTGGGACCCCGTGCTCCGCACCGCGCTTTCCGACGAAGAGGTCATCATGACCCCCTCGAAGAGCAAGCTCTACACCATTCGCTACAAACTGGCAGACGGCAGCGGGCAACTGCTCGTCTCCACCACCCGCCCGGAAACCATCATGGCCGACGTAGCCGTGGCCGTTAACCCGAACGATCCGCGCTTCGGTCACTTGGTAGGCAAGACAGTCATTCGCCCCCTGGTTGAGGCTGAAATTCCCATCATTGCCGACGAACACGTCGAAATCGAGTTCGGTACCGGCGCGCTCAAGATTACCCCTGCCCACGACCGCACGGACTTCGAGGTAGGCACCAAGCACAACCTCGAAATCATCGATGTCCTGACTGCCGATGGTCACATCAACTGCCCCGCCTGCCCCGAACTGCACGGGCTTGACCGTTTCGTGGCACGCGACAAATCCATTGAGCTCATCGAAGCCAAGGGCCTGCTCGAGAAGGTCGAAGACTACGAGAACAACGTGGGCATGAGCGAGCGCTCCCACGTACCCATCGAGCCCCGCCTGAGCATGCAGTGGTTCCTGAAGTACCCCTGCGTGAAAGAAGCCGCTGAGGCTGTGGCCAACGGCGATATCGTCTTCCGCCCCGCGCACTGGGCCAAGACCTACGCCCACTGGCTCGAGGGGATTCAGGACTGGTGCATCTCCCGCCAGCTGTGGTGGGGCCACCGTATCCCCGTGTGGTACCGCAAAGACAAAGCCGCAGAACTGCAGGAGGCCGCCAAGCTCGATGAAGCAGATGCCGCCGCCGGCGACATCTATGTGGGCGTAGAGCCCCCCGCCGACCCCGAAAACTGGGTACAGGATGAAGATGCTCTCGACACCTGGTTCAGCAGCTGGCTGTGGCCTTTCGCCACGATGGATGCTGAGTGTCGCGCCAAGTTCTACCCGACCAGCGACCTGGTGACCGGCCCGGACATCATCTTCTTCTGGGTGGCCCGCATGATTATGGCCGGCTATCGTTTTGCCGACGGCAAGCCCTTCAGCAACGTCTTCTTCACCTCCATCGTGCGTGACCTGCAGGGCCGCAAGATGAGCAAGAGCCTCGGCAACAGCCCCGACCCGCTCGACCTCATCGCCCACTACGGCGCAGACGGCCTGCGTTTCGGTCTCATGCGCATAGCCCCCACGGGTACAGACGTCAAGTTCGACGAAAAACAGATTGAAGAAGGCAAGAACTTCGCTAACAAACTCTACAATGCAGCCCGTTTCCGCATGATGCAGGGCGAGGCCGGCACCGAGGCTCCCAAGTTTGCCCCCGTGCACATCGACATTCTTGCCAAGCTGAAAGAACTTCACACCACCGTGGCTGAGGCTCTGAGCAAGTACGAGTTCAACACCTACACGCAGGCTCTCTACAGCTTCTTCTGGAACGAATATTGCTCCCTCTTCCTGGAGGCCGTGAAGAACGACCTGCGCGAGGGCGAACCTGCTGTCAAGAACGCCACGCTCTACACAATCGACACCGTACTGCGCCATTATCTGGCACTGCTCTCGCCCATCATGCCGCACATTGCAGAAGAGCTTTGGCAGAGCCTGGGCTTTGCTGCCCGCAACGAAGGCAAGCCGCTCATGAGCACGCCCCTGCCCTCCGCTGAGGCTCTGCTGGCCGGCCTGAGCGATACGGACATCTCTAAAGCACGCGCTCTTTCCACAGCGCTGTACGAGACCGCCAACCGCGCTCGAAACCTGAAGGCCGAGTACAATCTTGCCACCAACAAGAAGGTCAAGTTCGTGCTGAAACCCGGTAGCCTGCCCATCAGCGATGACCTGATGGCCCGTCTGGCGCTGCTGGCCGGTGCGCAGAGCGCCACAGCCGATGGCAACTACGAAGCTCCCAAGGGAACGCCCACGGCCCTCACCCCCATCGGTGAGCTGTTCCTGCCGCTCGATGGTCTGGTAGACGTAGACGCTGAGCGCAGCCGTATCAGCAAGGAACTCGAAAAAATCACGAAAGAAATCACTAAGAGCAACGCCAAACTGAGCAATGCCTCTTTCGTGGACCGAGCCCCCGCTGCCGTTGTGGAGCAGGAACGAGCCCGCTTGGTTGAGTGGGAAGCTAAGAAAGCTCAGCTCGAAGCCATGTTGACGGCCCTTGCCTGAGGTTGACACAATGGAAAGCCTACCCACAGAGTTTCAACTGTCAGAGCCTGAACGTCAGGCTCTGGCTGTTTGCGGCATCTACAAAGCAGAGCAACTTGCCGAAGTCGGGCTGAGAGCGCTGCTGCGTGACATTGAGCTGGCGAGCGAGAGTTTTCCGGAGCTGATGAGTGCGCTTTCGGAAAAACGAATAAAGGAGCTGTTCCTCGCCGTGACCGGCACCACCGGTGTAACGGAAACGCCAAGCAACGAAGAACAACAGGAGCCCACCGACAAGAGTGGAATTAACCGCGAACTCCCCAAGCTCAATCCGCTGCGCCCATCATCGAAAAAAAAGAAAAAGAAAAATC
The DNA here is from genome assembly GCA_045646325.1 of Akkermansia sp. Lineage (GTDB taxonomy): Bacteria > Verrucomicrobiota > Verrucomicrobiia > Verrucomicrobiales > Akkermansiaceae > Akkermansia. Next base: position 7,801 of record JAZRKM010000054.1, read on the forward strand.
ACACATCGTCAGTACACAAGGCACTTCACGACAAGAGCCACTGCGTTCACAATACTCACCCGCTGCGAATCTATATAGGTGCATGGTTGACCCTGCTGTTCTATCTCGATGTTCTGGCCTGGATTACCATTCCGGCACTCATGCTGATGGGGGTCCTGCCTGAAATGAACGCGAAACTGGTGATTGCCGGATTATCCCTCCCGGCCCTCCCCTTTATCTTCATCTGCCGGAAGGCAAAATGTTCTGTCTGCAACCTCAGTGTCTACCCCCTGCGCAGGTACACGCATAATCGGTACGCCCACAACTTCCTGTTCTTCGGCACCGCCCTCTCGACTGCGCTGCACGTCATCTGCTTCCTCTGGTTCCGCTGTCCCGGCTGCGGCACACCCCAACGCCTGCTGCGTAAAAAACGTAACCGATAACCCTCCGCTTTACCAACAGTGAGCCTCAAAACCACCCTACTCGCCACAGTCTCCCTGCCCGCGCTGATTTGCCCGATTGCCGCCGCGCAGGCTGATTCCCACTACAGTCTGGCCCAAGAAGTTATCGCCTTGCTCTCCGAGACAGAATTAACTCTCAGCAGTTGTACGGATGCTGCCGGCACGGAAGCCGCGCTGCCCAAACTCAGAGAACTTGCCGCCAAAGCTGCCGAGTTACGCACCCGCCAGCAGCAACTCCCCGACTCCACCATGCAGGAAGACGTAGCCGTCGCCGCTCTTGTGCAGGATTTTCAGATTATCTGGGGGGCAATCCGCGCACACATCGACCGACTTGAACAGGCCGGACTGCTCAGCGCAGAGCTACGTGAGGTGCTCCGCATCGCACCTACTACAGATTAAGACAAAATATTTTTTCACATCCCCCAACCACAATATATTGTACCACACGGCAAAAATCCGTGCCACATCCCCGGAAGTCAACTGTAACAACGCGGTCTGAGAGCACCCGGCTGAAAATTTTGTGCTTGCAAAATGTCAGCAAAACCGTAATATCGAGGTAGCCAAAGCACTTACCATAACACATGAAAACCTCACTCTCTCCGACCGGTAACAAGCTGACAAACGATGAAGCTCAGCACCTTGCAGACTTCGTTCTTTTTTCTCAGCGCAATTGCATCCTGAAACTTTCGCCTGAACTGACACAGGACAAGATTTCCTACCCGCAGTTTTTCCTGCTGACCTACCTTGCCGAAGAAGAAAGCCTGTCAATGAGCAGCATCGCCCGCATGATGGGGCACTCCACAGCGGCAGCTACCGGCATGGTGGACAAACTGCAGGAGCTCGGGCACATCAAGCGCTTCACAGCCGCCGCCGACCGCCGCAAGATTATGGTTCGCATCACCGAACAGGGTCTTGAGCTGGTGAACCGCATGCGCGGCAATATCGCACGCGATTTGGCCAACCTGATGGCGATGGAAGACAATGCCAGCCGCACCGGCCATGCACGCACCCTCATCAGCCGCGGCAGCAGCAAGTGAATAACCGCAGGCAACCGAACCTGCACAAGCAGATTTCACCCCCATACCGAACATGAGCAACTACGCCCCCAGTTGGCTTGACCGCCTGAATGCCGAACCGGAAAACTTCGCACGTTTTATCACCCGAGTCCCCGGAGTAGAATCTACAACTGACAGAGCCGCTGTCATCGCAGCCCTGACCCCGACTCACGAGCAGGTACTGAGCGAGGGTGGTATAGCGCCGAAAATGCTTCGCCGCGCCCAGCAGGTGCATGGCAATAAAGTTGCTCTGGTGGGCGATATCGGTTGCTCATTCCCCGTGGAAGGTGTAGATGCCCTGTACTGCGGCGGCAAGGCCGACTGCTGCCTGGGCATTTACGTAGCCGACTGCGCTGCCGTGTGGATTTACGACACGGTAACAGGCTGCCGCGGTCTGGCACACTCCGGCAAGCTGGGCACCCAGCAGAATATCGTGGGAGAGCTGCTGCGCTCCATGCGCAAGACTCTCGGTGTGCAGCCCGAAAACTGCGTAGCCGTCATCTCCCCCTGCATTCGCCCGCCCCACTACGAGGTAGACATCCCCACCGCTATTCGCCAACAGCTCGAAAATGCCGGTTTGTCGCCCGATAATATCATCGACAGCGGACTTGACACCGCCGCCGACCTGCAAACTTTCTATTCATACCGTATCGAGAAGGGCAAGACCGGGCGCATGCTCGCCCTCTTCGGACGCAAGCCTGAATAACCCCCATGCCGTCAACGGAACGGAAACGCACCCTGCGCAAGGCTATACTCGAGCAACTGCGCGGGGTGTCCGTTACACAGCGCGATGAGCAGTCAGCCCGATTACGCGGGGCGCTCAGCCCGCTGCTGAGCCGGCCCCAACCACTGACCATCGCGCTGTATGCGCCCATGCCGCACGAGGTTGACCTGTTGCCCTTAGTTGCCGAGTACCCGCAGCACCGCTACGCGTTCCCCCGTTGTAAAACCGAGCGGCGCATGGAGTTTTACCACGTCTCCGATATCACCACTCAACTCGGGCGCGATTCGCGCAACATTCCCGCCCCCATCGAAGGGCTACCCTGCATCAACCCGACCACGATTGATATCGTCATCGTACCCGGAGTTGCGTTCACGCCTGAAGGCAAGCGCCTGGGCTACGGCGGCGGCTACTACGACACCTACCTGCCGCGCTGTCCGCAGGCTCAGGTGGTAGCCCTGGCATTCCCCGTACAGATGGTAGCCGACCTACCTACGGAAGCGCACGATTTACTGATACCCCATATTATTCACCTCTGACATCCCCCTCGCCATGCTCCGCCTGCTCCTGCTGCTCTCTTTCTTGCTCTGCGCCGTCACCACCTACGGAGCCGATGAGAAAAAACTACTTATCATCGGCAATAGCTACACCTTCTACAATGACCTGCCGGAGCTTCTGCAAGCGATAGCAGATGCTGACGGCACCCCCCTGACGGTGGATTCCTACACAGCCGGGGCCATGAGCCTGCGCGGATTTCTCGACAGCCCTCAGCATGCCGAGGGGCGCCAAAAGCTCGAAAGCGGGGACTACGACTACCTCTTGCTGCAGGACCAGAGCCAGACCCCGGCCTACAAACCGGATGAAACGCTCGATTCAGTCAAACGCTGGTGCGACTTGGCCCGAGCTCATAAAACCAAGCCGATACTCTTTCTCACCTGGGCACACGCCACGCGGACGGAAGGCAAAGTAAAACTGCTGACGGCCATGCAAGATGACACCAGTCTGACCTATTGCAAGGCAGCCGTAGCCAACAAAGCCAGGGTAGCTCCCGCCGGCGAAGCCTGGCGACGCTGGTACGCCAAACACCCCGGCGACCCCCTGCACCTGCCGGACATGTCGCACCCCACCGATGAGGGCTCCTACCTGGCAGCCTGTGTCATTTACAGCACCATTACCGGGAAAAAAGCCACCGGAATACCTGTCCGCCTGAAAGGTGCCCCGGTGCGCATAGCCCCGACCCGAGCACGCGAGTTGCAGAAAATCGCTGCCGCCACCCTCAAGGGCTTTTCCCCCGCCGGGTACCTTAAAAAACACGAGGAAAGCAACAGCAAACTGCTCAGCGCCACCGAAGCCCAAGACTTACTCACCCGCGACATAACCGCAGCCGAACTCACGGAGGCTCTCGGCAAACCCACGCTTGTGCAGAAAAACGGTTCGCAGACGACATATCAGTATCGCCTGCGCGACAATGTCGAATTCGTTGCCTACTGCACCAACCGCGGCAAAGTGCTCAATGTTTCTATATCTGACCCTGTAGCGGGGGTCAGCATCATCGACGTCTCGAAGCTCAAAACGACTGACAGGAACAAAAAATTACCTATTTTACAAAAGTGAGGTTGACGGCGCGAAGTTTATAGTGTAGAGTATGGGACAGGTGCGGCACATTCTCCGTGCCCACTCGTCTTGCGCAATACTTTCACCTATATTCCATCCCGTGTACTCAAACGAAAATTATCTTCTGGAGCTGCTGACCGAAGCCGGCGCCATCGATGCCGGAACGCTCGATGCCGTGCGCGCAGAGCTCTCTCCGCTGGACAGCGTTATTGATTATCTCGTCAAGAACAACTACCTGACCCCCGAATACATCGCTCAGGTAGCAGCCTACAACTCCGCCATGGAGTATGTAGACCTGGGTGCCTTCGACGTCGACCCGAACATCATCGCCAGCGTGAACGGCGAACTGGCTCGGCGCGTAGGGTTCCTGCCTATCGGGGATGACGGGTACTCCCTGCAGGTGGCCATTGCTGACCCCTTCGCCATGGAAACCCTCGACAGCCTGCCGCAGTTCCTGGGTCGCGAGATTACCTTCTTTGTTGCTTCTGAACCGGGGCTGCAGAAAGCCATTGCCAAGTATTACCCCGAGAAGAAAACCTACGCTAAGGGCGACACGGAGGCTCCCATCGTTGAGCTGGTCGACAACATGTTCAACGAGGCTCATGAAATGCGCACCTCCGATATTCACATCGAGCCGATGGAAGACAGGGTTCGCATTCGTTTCCGAATCGATGGCCGCCTGGTAGAAGTGGCAAGCCACCCCAAGAAACTGCTCGGCCCCATTGTTGCCCGCCTGAAGGTGATGAGCTCCACCATGAGTATCGCGGAGAAACGCGTGCCGCAGGACGGTCGAATTGAGCTCGACCTGCGAGACGGCAACCACATCGACCTTCGTGTGAGCACCGTGCCCACCAACCACGGCGAATCGGTCGTCATGCGTATTCTCGACAAATCCGCTCTGGCACTTGGCCTGCCGCAGCTGGGCTTCCTTTCTGATGACGAGGCTACCTTCGACCGCCTGGTTACTCTGCCCGATGGTGTGATTCTGGTAACCGGCCCGACCGGTTCCGGTAAAACCACAACCCTTTACGCCTGCCTGAACCACCTGAACCGCCCCGACAAGAAGATTATCACCGCGGAAGACCCGGTGGAATACGAAATGGCCGGTATCAACCAGGTGATGATTCGTACCGAAATCGGCATGACCTTCGCGGCAGCTCTGCGAGCCATGCTCCGTCAGGCCCCCAACATCATCATGATTGGTGAAATTCGTGACGGAGAGACCGCCGGCATTGCCATTCAGGCCGCCATGACCGGTCACTTGGTGCTCTCCACCCTGCACACGAACGATGCTCCCTCCTCCGTTGCACGTCTTTCCGACATGGGTGTGGACCGCTTCCTCATTGCTTCCGCCGTTCGAGCCGTCATGGCACAGCGACTCTGCCGCAGCCTCTGCTCCGAGTGTAAGCAGGAGGGCCGCCTGACCGAAAAAGAGGCAAGCACACTCGGCATCGATATCAACCGCCCCGTCATGGTGGCTCGCCCCGGTGGCTGCCCCAAGTGCAAGGGCAAGGGCATGCGCGGCCGTATGGGCATATTCGAGATTTTCCAGGTGACGGACGATGTTCGCGGCCTCATCAACTCCAACCTCACCTCGGCACAGCTGCGCAAGCGCGCCCGCGAGCTCGGCATGCGCACGCTGCGTGAAGATGGCATACGTAAAGTACTGGCCGGGCGAACCACCGCCGAAGAAGTAATCCGCGTTACCACCGGCGACGCCAGCTGATTTTCCCACACAACCTCATTCACTTCTAATTTATAAGATTTTGTATGGATACGAATGTTGCACTTGATGTTTTCATCAACAACGGCATGATGGACAAAGCCTTGGCCAAGGATATCAAGGAAGAAATGTCCAACAGCGGCAAGGAACTGTGGGAGACGCTCATCGACTTCGGCGTCATTGGCGGGCCGGAGGATTTCTGGAACGTGATTGCCACAGAAGTAGGGGCTCAGTACATATCACTTGAAGGCTTTGTACCCTCCCCCGAGCTACTGGCGATGATACCTGCCCCGCAGGCACGCATGCTGGGAGCCCTGCCCATCGAATACCGCGAAGGCGAGGGCCTGTACGTCTGCGTAGAAGACCCCCTCAACCCCCAGACCATCGATGACCTGCGCATTGCCACGAATCAGGATATTTACCTGTACGTTGCGGCCGACTACGAAGTACGTGCCCGCGTGAGCGAGTTCTACGGCGGTGCAGATGCCGCCATGGGCGACCTGCTCGGTGAGCTCGACAGCATGAGCGTGGGCAGTGGTGACGGCTCCGAAGAGGCGAATGCCGCCCCCATCATCAAGTTCGTCAATCTGGTTATCGAACAAGCTGTGAAGGAAAAGGCCTCCGACATTCACTTGGAGCCCTTCGAAAAAGAGTTCAAAATCCGCTATCGTGTCGACGGCGCCCTGTACGAAATGGCCCCGCCGCCGGCCTACCTGGCCAACCCCATCATCTCCCGTGTGAAGGTGATGGCCGGCATGAACATCGCCGAACGCCGCGTACCGCAAGACGGTCGAATCGTCATGAAGACCGGCAAGGGCGGCGTGGATATGCGTGTGAACTCCCTGCCCACCCAGTACGGTGAGTCCGTGGTAATGCGTGTGCTCGACCGCAACAGCGTCAGCCTGAACCTCGACAACCTCAACCTCTCGCCCAAGCTGCACGAGTACATCATCGACACCGTCAACAAGCCCAACGGCATCTTCGTGGTCACCGGCCCCACCGGTTCCGGTAAAACCACGACCCTCTACGCGGCTCTGCGTGAAATCAATACCGAAGACACGAAGATTCTCACCGCCGAAGACCCCGTGGAATACGACATCGACGGTATTGTGCAGGTACCTATCAACGAGGCAATCGGCGTGACGTTCCCCCGCGTGCTGCGTGCCTTCCTGCGTCAGGACCCCGACCGCATTCTGGTGGGCGAAATTCGTGACAAGGATACCGCCCAGATTGCCATTCAGGCAGCTCTGACCGGTCACTTGGTGCTCTCCACCCTGCACACGAACGATGCCGCCGGCGCCGTCACGCGTTTCATTGACATGGGCGTGCAGCCCTTCCTGCTCTCCGCCACCATTCTGGGTGTGCTGGCACAGCGACTGGTGCGTACCATCTGCCCCTACTGCAAGACTGCCTACAAGCCCTCGAACACACTGCTCAACCAGCTGGGAATCAACCCCTCACTGCTCGGCAACCAGCAGTTCTACACCGGTGCCCGCTGCGACAAATGCGCCAACACCGGCTACAAGGGCCGAAAGGGTATACACGAGCTGCTCAACGCCAGCGACCCCATCCGCGACCTCATCACGCAGAACGTGCCCTCCATTGTGCTCAAACAAAAGGCCATTGAGTTGGGTATGACCACGCTGCGAGATGACGGCATTCAGAACATCTTCGAAGGCAATACCACCATTGAAGAAGTGCTCAAATACACCTAATTAGCTTGACGCCACGCGTAACATCTGCTATTTTTTAAATGTAATCCATCAATCTTTCCGTAAACTTACACCAGAATTATGCCTAATTTCAAATATACTGCACTGGATCAGAACGGCGTAGAAAAGACCGGCATCATCACGGCTGACAGCAAGATTGCCGCCGCCGAGATGATTCGTGCTCAAGGGCTGCTGCTGCGCGAATGCGAAGAAGCAGCCAAGGGCGCCAAGCCCGGCCCCGCCAAAGAAGCCAAAAAGAAGGGCGCCAAAGGCAAGAAGAAAGAGCCCAAGGGAGGTAAGGCCGGCGGTGCCGTCAGCCAGAAGGAGCTCATGATTTTCACCCGCCAGCTGGCCACGCTGATCAGCGCCGGTCTTCCCCTGCTGCAGAGTCTCAACGTGCTCAACAAGCAGGAGCCGAATCCGAACCTGCGTGCTACCATCGGGGCCCTCGGTGAAGCCGTACAGGGCGGTTCTACCTTCTCCGAGGCACTTTCGGCCTACCCCAAGATGTTCAACCGTCTCTTCGTCAACATGGTGAAAGCCGGTGAAATTGGCGGTGTACTCGAAACCGTTCTCAACCGACTGGCTGAATATCAGGAAAAGGCTAACAAGCTGCGCGGCAAAGTGACCTCTGCAATGGTCTACCCGCTCATCATCATGGTGATTGCCGTGGGTATTCTTATTTTCCTCATGTTGGTCATCGTGCCCAAGTTCAAGGAAATGTTCGAAGGCCAGAACATGGAGCTGCCTGCTATTTCCGAGTTCGTCTTCGGGTTCTCTGACAGCTGTATGGCGGACAGCATGATTCCCTACGTGCCGAATGCCGTGGTAATCCTGGCAGCCGTTGCCGCCGGTATTGTGGGCCTGAGCGTATGGAAGCGCACGCCCAAGGGTGCCCGTGCTATGGACAACTTCATGCTCAAGGTACCTAAGCTGGGTCACCTGACCCGCGTGAATGCCGTGGCTCGCTTCTCCCGCACCTTCGGTACGCTGGTGAACTCTGGTGTGCCGATTCTGCAGGCGCTCATGATTACCCGCGACACAGCCGGCAACATCGTTGTAGCTGACGCCGTAAACAAGATTCACGATGCCGTTCGCGAAGGTGAATCTATTGTCACCCCGCTGAGCTCCGCCTCCAACATCTTCCCGCCCATGATGATTTCGATGGTTGACGTGGGTGAAGAAACCGGTCAGCTGCCCGACATGCTCATGAAGGTGGCCGAAGTGTATGACGAAGAGGTTGACAACAGCGTAACCGCCCTCACCGCCATGCTCGAACCGCTCATGATTGTGTTCCTGGCTGTGGTTGTCGGTGGTATCGTGCTGTCGATGTTCATGCCGATGATGAAAATCATGGAAAGCGTATAATAAGCGGTCATGAAATTGCAAATCAACAGAAAAGCCGCCGGCTTCACCCTGATTGAGATTCTGGTAGCCATTGCCATTCTGGCCACTCTGGCAGCCGGTGCCTGGCAGGCCAAGGGCTGGCTTGATGCCAAGCAACTCAACACCGTGGCTCAAACTCAGGTTGAAACGCTCTCGGCTGCCATGAATGCCTACCGCGCCGATAACGGTGACATTCTGCCTGCCGGCCGAGGGGATGCCGTGAGTGCCACGGAGCTGTATTCCGCTCTCTATCGCGATGCCGATAACGACGGCGAACCCGACAAAGATTCAAGCGGCGTAACCCTCATGCCCTACTGCAAGCAGCTCGTCATCATCGAGAACACCAAGGACGGCGAGCGCGAGGAAGGTATACCCTGTATAAAGGTCAAGGTATCCGGAAAAAATGCCAAAGGCCAAAAGGTCAAAGGCAAGCACTATGCCATCATCGACCCCTGGAACCAGCCCTACCGGTACAGGCTCGGCTGTGAAGCCATGGATGAAGACGGCAAGGTTGGCAAAGGAATTAACCCCGACTTCGATATATTCTCTCTGGGGCCTGACGGTAAAGGCAATGGCCTGACCAAAGACGGCGACAACGAAGACAATGTATCCAACATAAAGGTCTGGTAAGACCTGACCACACAAACCTTACCCCACAGCGCCCGTATCAGCCACCTGCCGATACGGGCCTTCACGTAGATAACAGCACTTCCATCAGCAATGTATCGATTTTTCCCTTCCTCTCTAAGCGTAACCTGCGCTCTGGTACCGGCCATGTGCATGGTTCAGGCGGCGACAGACCCGGCAACTGAGCCCGCGGTGCAGCTTGTCGCCCGTGTAACGCCGCAATATGCCAAGCGTATCAAGTTCGCTATCGTACCGGAACTGAGCAGCCCCACCATTGAGGGACGCGGAAAAAACGTACACATAAAGGCAGCCAATGTACGCGAGTGCATACGCGCCTATGGCTATTACCTGCGCCATATTGCCAAGGTGCATTTCTCGTGGAACGGTGACAGCAAGGCCGGGGCGAGCTTTGTCATTCCCTCACGCAAGATAACCGTACCTCAGGCCCTGCCCTTCAACTATGCGTACAACTACTGCACCCTGAGCTACACCACGGCAGCTTGGGACAAAGCTCGCTGGGAGCGAGAGCTTGACCTGCTGGCGCTTAACGGCGTACAATACGTGCTGGTTACCTCCGGGCTGGAAAAAGTCTGGCAGGACTTCCTGACTGAGCTCGATTACCCGGCGGAGAAAATCAAGAAGTTCATTCCCAGCCCGTTCTATGCGGCATGGTGGAACATGGGCAACCTTGAGGGCGAGGGTGGGCCGGTAAGCCAAACTCTCATCGACAGCGAGGCCGAGTTAGGGCGATTTCTGGTAACTCGCCTGCGCGAGCTGGGTATGGAACCCGTACTGCAAGGATATGTGGGCTTTTTACCGCACGACTACCCGCAGGCAGGCATCGACGGCAAACTGCTGCCCCAAGGGAAATGGTGCGGGTACCCCCGTCCGGCCGTGCTGCAACCCACAGCCCCTGCTTTTGAAAGCATCGCCAAGCTGTGGTACAAGCACCTGCACGCCGTGTACGGAGTCAAAGCCAAAGCCTACGGCGGCGATCTGTTCCACGAGGGTGGTCGCAAGGGTGATACCCAGCTGGATGCCGCAGCCCGCGCCGTACAGACAGCCATGCAGCAAGCCTCTCCCGGCTCCACCTGGCTACTGCAGGCCTGGGGGCATAACCCTGATAAAAAGTTACTGGCCGGAACCGACCCTGAACACACCGTCATTCTGGCGCTGCAAAAAGATCTGACGCCGAAAGCGCAGGTGAACTTTGACTACGCCGCACGCCCCTTTGTGTGGTGCGAGCTCTCCAACTTTGGCGGCAAGCACGGCATGTTTGGCGGAATGGATGTCATCGAAAACATGACCCGCGACAAAAGCAAGGCTATCGGTATAGGCATGATTTCCGAGGGCCTTGAAACCAGCCCCTTCTTCTACGAACTGCTTTGGACCCGCCTGAGCACGCCGGATAAAATCAATCGGAAAACCTACATCAAACGCTACGTCAAGAGCCGCTACGGCAGCGATGACTCCCGCTTGCAACTCGCCCTTGACCTACTGGCCGGCAGCATCTATACCCCCGACAAGCGCCGCGAAGGCAGTCTGGAAAACATCGTCTGTGCCCGACCGAATCTCAGCGCCAACAAGGCCTCCACCTGGGCGGCCCCCACCATGTATTATAAACCGGAAACCATTGAAAAAGCGGCTCGTCTCTACTTGCAGACCGGCCGTGCAGCCGGTAAAAAGCTGACCTCGCAGCCGACATTCCGCTACGACTTGGCCGACCTGTGCCGCCAAGTTCTGGCCGACAGAGCTCGTGCCACCCTGGCCCGCTGCAAACAGGCCTTTGATGCCAAAGACAGTGAAACATTCCGGCGCGAGAGCGAGGCCTTCCTCGGCATTATCCGCACCACCGCCGATGTTCTGGCAACCTCTGAGTATTACCTGCTGGGGCGTTTCATCGATGGCGCCCGCGGTCGCGGCACCACCGAGCAGGACAAAGCCACCCTTGAGCGCTCGCTGCGAAGACTCATCACCACATGGCGCCCCGACATTGGTGTGCTCAATGACTACTCACACCGTCAGTTTGCGGAAATGATGCAGCACTACTACCTGCCCCGCTGGGAAATGTACTTCCGTGACCGCCGGGCAGAACTGGGGGGTGCGGAAATTGCCGGCGAAGAAGTTGTGCGGGAAGTCAACACGAACAACGGCGATGCCGTAGAGCATGTTACCACCCGCAACAAAGACATGGAGACATTCGAACTGAAGTTTGCCACTTCGACAGATACCCCTCTGCTGCGCAAGCCGAAGGGTGACATCATGAAGTTGGCCGCCAAGATACTCGCAACTGATAAAAAGGAATCTAAGGGAAAGACCAAGAAGCGCTGAACACAGTACGCCTCGTTGGCACTCCATTCATACTGTAACATGACGACATCAGGCATGAGCGACATCCAAAAAATACTGACGATTGGCAGGTACGATGCCAAAAACCCGAACGCCATACGACCGGATATTCCCATAACCGGTGAAGCTAACAGTACCGTGAGCCGCAAACATGCCACACTCAGCATAACCGACCGCAAGGGAGTCTACCTGCTGAACGATGCCGGCAGTAAAAATCACACCTACTATCTGGATGGTGACACCTGGAAAAAAGTCGACAACACTGAAGTGACAACCCTGACCAGGGTCAGGCTCGGTCACTTCGAAGAAACCATCGGTGCGCTTGTTCATGCCTACAATCGCCTCAACCCGCCTACCAGGCGCCAGACTCGATAATCATAACACGCCCACACGTTCACTGCCGTCAATAATCAATCTACTGCGCCATCTGACTAAAAAAGCAAGTTCCGATTCATCATTTGTTGAACAAGCGCCGAGCTAATAACGTCCTAACGAACAGTATAAATCATGAGTAACGTTTCCTCCCCCGGAAAAAAGAACCAGACAAACGGTGAGAATGCAAAACCGGTCGACAGTAAGAAATGCCCTGTCGGCTGGCTGGTCGCCATTTGCGGGCCCATGATGGGTCAATCGTTCACCCTGACCTGCGGCACCAACACCATCGGTCGTCGGCAAAATAATGACATTTTCCTGCCGGATGATGAATACATATCAAGAGCGCATCTGGTTGTGACCTACCGGCCCGAAAGCCGCAGCTTCTATGCTGCGCAGGCAACCGAAACCTCACAGCCCACCCAACTGAGCGATGGCCGCAAAATCTCCACTGCGCCAACTCCGCTCGAAGCCGGTGAAATACTCCGTTTGAGCCACATGACCTCACTGCGATTTGTCCCCTTCAGCAATCAATTCTTTGACTGGGATTACAAAAACTGATTTACCCGTATACCGCCACATATTAAAAACCTTTACAACGACATATCATTCATATGACCGTAAACAACGCTGCCACAACCGGACAAGAGTCTGTCCTCAACATTGCCAAACTTCACCTGATTGGCAATCGCCGCTCCCAGCAGGATTCCATCGGTTCCTGGGAATCAGCCGCCGCCACATTTGCTGTAGTAGCTGACGGTGCCGGTGGCCACGCCGGCGGCGAGCGAGCCTCTCAAACCGCCATCAGGGTGATGGAAGAAGCCTGGAGCACCAAACTGTGTAACGGCGTCACCCCTGAAGAAGCCGCACAGATTTTACGTGAGGCGCTTCTCACTGCTCACAATACCATCATCGCAGATGCCGGCGGTAATGCCAAGATTTGCGGAAAATCCGCCATTGTCTGCCTTTATCTGCGCAATGGTCACTACACCGTTGCTCACGCCGGCGACTGCCGCGCCTATGTAGCAGACGGCACCCCCTGGGATAAACCGATAACGCGAGATGATTCGCTGGTCAAGCTCTTGATTGACATTGGCGAGATTGACCCGTCCGAAGAGCGCAACCACCCCGACCAGAACGTACTCACTCAGGCGCTGGGTGTTGACAGAGAACTCAAGCCGCACGTTGCCGGCGGCACCTACAGCCCCTCGGCTTCTTTCCTGCTCTGCAGCGATGGGGTTTGGAACCAGCTTCCCGAAGAACTCTGGGAGATGAAATACTGGGATGTTCAGGATATTCAGGCCACGCTCGACAAAATGGGTGATGAGTCAGTCAAAGCAGCCAACGGCCGCTCGGACAATGCTTCCGCCATCTGGATTGTCCCCAACGGCCTCTCCACACTCGTCCCCACCGCCTTGCCGACACAAGCTGCTGCTACCCTCACCGCGGAAGAACCGCCCGCAACGGCACAGCCGGTCGAGATTCCCGCTCCGACCGCTGAAACCGCCGCCCCCTGTAAGTGCGGCTTACCTTTTGACCTGCGACATCTGGCTCTTCTCGGCACCGGGCTGGCCACAGTGGTGGCTGCCTGCTTTCTATTTCGCCACGTCGCCGATGAAGAAATAGTAAAAGATCCCGAAGTCACAGCCGCTATAACAGATGCTACGGCCCCCGCCGAGGCTGCTCCCACGGAACCTGCTTCCACGGACCCCGCACCCACGGACCCCGCACCCACGGCCCCTGCACCCACGGACCCTGCACCCACGGACCCTGCACCCACGGACCCTGCACCCACGGACCCTGCACCCACG
>JAZRKM010000055.1:0-13764 GCA_045646325.1 Akkermansia sp.
AGTGGCAAGACGTCGCTGGCTATGAGTACCCTGTATGCCGAGGGGCAGCGGCGATATGTGGAAACCTTCTCGCCCTATGTGCGCCAGTTCATGGACCGCATGGACCGCCCCAACGTGGACGCCGTGGAAAACGTTCCGCCTGCCATTGCCCTGGGTCAGCGCAATTCTGTGAAGAACTCGCGCTCGACCGTGGGCACCATGACGGGTATCAACGAATACTTGAAGCTGATTTTCTCCCGCCTGGCTGTAGGGCGCGATGCGGAAGGCCGCGAGGTGCGCCCGGCAACGCCGCAGGGCGTGGCGGCACAGCTGCTCGCGGAGGCGGAGGGCGGCGAGGTGCTGGTGTGCTTTGCGTTGCGCCCGGTGGGCAGCTTTGACGAGATGGTGCAGGCGCTGCAGGGGCAGGGGTATTTGCGCGTCTATGCCGGGGGCGAGGTGCTGAGGCTTGATAGTGCGATGGAAGCACAGCTGGGCATGGAGCGCTGGCTGGTGCTGCAAGACCGCGTGAAGTTGCGCCCTGAGAGCATGGCGCGCCTGACGGAGGCCGCGGAAACAGCCTTGCGCCTGGGGCAGGATGTCATGTACACGGTGCTGCGCACGCCCGAAGGGTGGGGCGAGCCCCGGGAGTTCCGCAGTGACTGGTTCCCGCTGGCGGAGCCGCGCCCGGGGTTGTTCAGCGGGAACTCCCCGCTGGGTGCCTGCCCGGCCTGCAAGGGCTATGGACGAGCCATCACCTATGATTACAATCGTGGAATCATACCCGACAAGAGCATAGCCGACGGGGCGCTCAAGATGCTCACATCGCAAACGCTCTCCCTCTGCTACGGTGATTTTGTGCGCGCCAACAAGCGCCACCGTGCCGTTCGCATGAATGTCCCCTGGCAGAACCTCACCCGTAAGGAAAAGGACTGGGTGCTTTACGGTAACTGTGGTGATATAGACCCTTACACCGCTTCTGACCATGACCTGTGGTATGGTTATAAGGGGATATTCGATGACATGGAGAAGCATGCTCACAAGATGTCCGTGCGGGTGTTTCTGGCCTATTACCGGGTGTACAGCGTGTGCCCGGAGTGCCAAGGCGGCCGCTTGCGGGCGGAGGCGCTGGCCTTCACCATCGGCGGGCTGACGGTGCCGCAGGTCATGGCGCTGTCCATGTCGGATTTCCTGCCTTGGCTCGATGAGCACGTGCTGCCTGCCACGGGGGATGACCGCTCTCTGGCGCAGGCCGTGCGCGAGCTGCGCAGCCGCGTGGTGTACCTGTGCGATGTGGGGCTGGGCTACATGGCTGCCAATCGTCTGACTCGCTCGCTGTCAGGCGGTGAGATTGAGCGCGTGAGTCTGACGGCCTGTTTGGGTGCCGCGCTGACGGAAACGCTCTTTGTGCTCGATGAACCCACCGTGGGCCTGCACTCGCGCGACACCGCCCGCCTGATAGCCGCCATGCGCCGCCTGGCGCACCGTGGCAATACGCTTGTGGTGGTGGAGCATGAGGAGGCTGTCATGCGTGCCGCTGATTACCTGGTCGACATGGGGCCAGCCAGCGGTTCGGCCGGTGGCGAGTTGGTCTATGCGGGGCGCCCTGACGGCATAGAATCAACTCCCCGCTCACTGACCGGGCAATACCTCAGCGGGGCACGCCGTATTGCCGTACCCACCCGCCGCCGCAAGGGAAAGGGGGCTATCTCCATCCGTGGGGCCGAGTGCCACAACCTGCACGATTTTGATATTGATATACCGCTGGGGGTTTATACCTGCCTGACGGGCGTGAGCGGCAGCGGTAAGAGCTCTCTGGCCTGCCAGGTGCTCTATGGCTCCGTGCACCCCGATGCCCTTGATGATGAGGATGAAATGCAGGTGCGCTCCATCCGTGGTTTGGAACAGCTGCATGATGTGCTGCTGGTAGACCAAAGCCCCATTGTGCGCACGCCGCGCTCGACCCCGGCGGTGTATATCGGCGTGTTTGAGGATATTCGCGCCCTCTTTGTGGCTGAACCCGCTGCGCAGGCACGCGGGCTTAAACCGGGCTATTTCTCCTTCAACAGCGGGGATGGCCGCTGCCCGCGGTGCTCAGGATTGGGGCAGGAGAAGGTGGAAATGCAGTTCCTGTCGGATATTTTCGTACCCTGCGCCCTGTGCCACGGCACGCGCTACACGGACCGAGCCCTCACCATCACCCTGTTGGGGTACAATATGGCCGAGATGCTCGCGCTCGACATCCGCAGCGCCCAGCGTCTTTTTACCCGCGAGAAGAATGCCCGAGCCCGCCGCATTGCCGAGCGCTTGCAGGTGCTGGTGGATGTCGGTCTGGGCCACCTGGGACTGGGGCAACCGCTCAACACGCTTTCGGGTGGTGAGAATCAGCGCCTGAAACTCGCCCATATTCTGGTGGATGCTCTCACCGGCGAACGCGCGGATAAAGGCAGCCTGCTCATCCTCGACGAACCCGGTACCGGCTTGCATTTCAGTGACCTGGAGGTCCTGCTGAGTGTCTTTGACCGCCTGGTTGAGCAGGGGCATACCCTGCTGGTGATTGAGCACAATCTGGAGCTCATCAAGTGCGCCGATTACATCATCGACCTTGGCCCCGAGGGCGGCACGGGTGGCGGCAACATCGTTGTGCAGGGCACACCCGAGCAGGTTGCTGCCTGTGGTGCCGGGTTTACGAGCGGCTACCTTTCGCAGGTGCTGCACGGCGAGGGAGAGGTCTTCGCCGCTGCGGCGGCTGATGGGGCAGATGTCAGTGTGCCGCAAGGTGTTATCGCCCTGCGTGGCGCGCGCCATCACCAGCTCAAAAATATCGATGTGGACATCCCGCGCAACGAGATGACCGTTGTCACCGGGCTGTCGGGCAGTGGTAAGAGTACGCTCGCCTTCGATATTATTTTTGCAGAAGGTCAGAAGCGCTTCATGGACGTCATGAGCCCCTATGCCCGGCAGTTCACCGAGCAGATGGAAACTCCTGATATCGACCGCCTGACCGGATTGCCGCCCACGGTAGCCATCGAGCAGAACCGCTCCCGCGGCGGCAGCAAGTCCACCGTGGGTACCGTGACGGAAATCTGGCAATTCCTGCGCCTGCTGTATGCCAAACTCGGGCAAGCTCACTGTCCGTGCTGCAAGGTACCGGTCGGTCGCCGCCATCCGGAGGAGATACGCGCCCTCGTGATGGCCGAGATTGACAAGCGCCCGGCGTCTCTCATGATTGCGGCCCCTGTCGTGCGTAACCGCAAGGGGCACTATGCCGACCTGGCCCGCTGGGCTGCAAAGAAAAAGTACCCCTACATGATAGCGGACGGGCAAGTCTGTCGGCCGGAGGATTTTACCCCGCTTGACCGCTACTCCAACCACGATGTCGATATCGTGCTGGCTGAGATAAGCGTGCAGGGCAATCACATCACGATGAACGGCCGTGATTGCGACTTCGCCACCCTGCATGAGTGCGTGGGGCGGGCGCTGGAGATGGGCGATGGGTTCCTACGCCTGGTGCAGGGTAGCAAGAGCCAACTGCTCGGCACGCGCTTGACCTGCCCGCAGTGCGGCGAAAGTTATGCCGAGCCTGAGCCTTCCACCTTCTCCTTCAATTCACCGCGTGGCTGGTGCCCGGTCTGTGCCGGTCACGGGCGCGTGGCAGCGGTAAGCAAACGCCGCGATGATGATAAACTCAGCGAGCTGGAGCAGGAGCTGCGCTATGACCGCGAAGTCGAGCGAGCAGCCCGCGAAGGGGAAAGCCGCCCGTGCCCGGCATGTCAAGGCAGGCGTCTGAACGAGTTTGCGCTGGGCGTTACGCTCTTCGGCCGGAATATCGCGGAAATCGGCAGTCTGGCGGCGGACCGAGCGCTCGAACTGGTCGATACCTGGCACTTTGATGGGCGCGAGGGCGAGATTGCCCGCAATATCATGGCTGAAATCGTGCCTCGCCTGAAATTCCTGCAACGCGTGGGGTTGGGCTACCTGTCCATGGACCGCTCCGCTACAACGCTTTCCGGCGGTGAGACTCAGCGCATACGCCTGGCCGCCCAGCTGGGGTCGGAATTACGCGGTGTGCTCTATGTGCTCGATGAACCCACCATCGGTCTGCACCCGCGTGACAATGAGCGACTGCTCTCCACACTTGCAGAGCTTAAAAAGCGTGGCAACACGCTGCTGGTGGTCGAGCATGATGAAGATACCATGCGCCGTGCCGACCACATCATCGACCTCGGCCCCGGTGCCGGTGTGCATGGCGGTGAAATTGTGGCGCAGGGGAGCTTTGATGAGGTTGTGGCTAACCCTCAATCCGTGACCGGGCAGGCTCTGGAGGAAAAGCGCAGCCACCCCTATTGCGGCAAGTGGTTGCCGGTGAAAGAGGCTCAGTGGCTTGAGCTGACGGGCTGCTGCCTGCACAACCTGAAAAATGTGCATCTCCGCATACCGCGGGCGAGGTTCACGGTGGTGACCGGCGCTTCCGGCGCGGGCAAGACATCGCTCATCACCGGCACGCTGGCTCCCGCTGTCGAGCATGCACTGGGCGGTACCATCAGCCGTGAGGAGCGCGCCGCATGGAACAGCTCCCACGGTCTGGATAGTGTGCGTACGCTCTACAGGGTCGACCAATCACCCCTGGGCAAGACGCCGCGCTCAACTCCTGCCACCTACATCGGTATATTCGATGAAATTCGCAAGCTCTTTGCCCAGAGTGCCGATGCGCGCCGGTTGGGGTTCGATGCAGGGCGTTTCTCCTTCAACACTGCCGCCGGGCATTGCGAGAGCTGCAAGGGAACAGGCTACCGGCGACAGGAGATGGATTTCCTGCCCCCGTGCAGTGTGCCCTGCGAGACCTGCCGCGGCGCCCGCTATAACTCCCGTACGCTCCAGGTGCGCTATAAGGGTAAGACTATCGCTGAGGTGCTCGACATGAATATGGAGACTGCGGCTGAGTTTTTCGCCGGTCAGCCTCGCCTGGCTGACCCGCTGAAGCTGCTCTGCGAAACAGGGCTGGGCTACCTGACACTCGGGCAGGCGAGCAATACGCTCTCCGGTGGCGAAGCTCAGCGCATTAAGCTGGTGGCGGAGCTTATCAAAGGCCGCCGCGCTGCGCTGACGGCCATACGCCGTGGCCGAACGTTACCGCAGGACCTCTACCTGATTGAAGAGCCTACCATCGGTCTGCACCCGCACGATGTGCGCCTGCTGGTCGGGGTGCTGCGCCGCCTGGTCGATATGGGCAACACTGTCGTGGTTATCGAGCATAATCTCGAGCTCATCTGCGAGGCCGACTACGTTATCGACATCGGGCCCGGTGCCGGTGCTGAAGGTGGCACCATCGTGGCACAAGGCACGGTGAAGCAGGTCGCGCGCAACAAGCAGAGCACCACGGCCCCCTTTATCCGTGCCGAGCTGGCTAAATAAAAGAGCCTGCTCGGCGGCGCTAAGCCGTTGCGCATATCATCTCGATAGCCTTGCCGGCCATCATGAAGCCGAAGGTGCCGGTGATATGCGTGGCGGAGCCGAACCCGGAGGCGCAACCGATTCCGCCTTTCTGCCCGGACTCGCGCTCGGCGCTCACGGAGCCATCGCAGCGGGGGAATACCGGGCGCTCGGTCGAGAAGACACAGGGTATACCGATTTCGGGGCAACGATCGTAGAGGGGGAAATCGTATTGCTGCCGCAGGTTTTTGCGGAGCTGAGAGAGCATGTTGTCACCGCAGGTGCGGGCAAGGTCAGCCATAGAGATGGCGGCGGCATTCGTGCGACCGCCGGCACCGCCACAGGTTACGAGTTTCACCCCGCGCCTGCGACACTCGGCAATGAGGTGGGTTTTCGGGCGCATGGAGTCGATGGCATCGATGATAACATCGGGCTGTGTGTCAAACAGGCGCTCGGGGGCTGATACGGTGTAGAATGAAAGCAGCTCCACCATCTCCACAGCGGGGTTGATGAGCCTGAGCCGCTCGGCCATAACCTCAACCTTCATCTGCCCGTAGGTGCCTTGCAGGGCATGAATCTGCCTGTTGGTGTTGGTAATGCAGAGGTCATCCATGTCTTGCAGGATGATGGTGCCCACTCCGCTGCGTGCCAGGGCTTCGGCCGCCCATGACCCCACACCGCCTATGCCCACAACCGCTACACGCGCAGCCGCCAGGCGCTCCGCTCCCTTTAAGCCGTACAGACGGCCTATTCCGCCGAATCGTTCCTCATCTATCATAATCTCTGTTAATAGCTTGTATACTCAGGGCGAGCCCTGTGGCGGGGTCAACCTGCACGAGGGCTCCGCTTACCCGTGCGGGCCAGCCGCCCACAGGGTATTTGCAAGGCATGGCGCTCAGGCAGCCCTGCAGCACGGCGGCGGAATCGCGGCCGATAATACCGTCTCGCGGGCCGCACATGCCCACATCGGTCATGGCTGCGGTGCCGCCGGGCAGCACGCGTGCATCCGCCGTTTGCACATGGGTATGGGTGCCCAACACGGCGGTGGCCTCACCATCCAGACAGTGGGCCATGGCTATTTTTTCGCTGGTGGCCTCGCCGTGAATATCGACCAGCACAGCACAGGCACCGGCAGCGCGCAGGCGTGCGACCTCGGCGCGCGCTGCGGTGAAGGGGTTTTCCGGCCCGGGGGCCATGAAGGTTCGCCCGCACAGGCAGAGCACACCGACCTTGCCGGAGGGGGTGTCCACCAGCGCGCTGCCCCGGCCGGGGGTGCCGGCCTGCAGGTTGAAGGGGCGCAGCACGCGCGGTTCGCGGACTATCCAACCGGCCAGGTCTTTCTGGTCCCAGGCATGGTCACCCAGGGTGATGATATCCACGCCGTTGGCAAAGAATTCCTCGCAGAGCCAGGGGGTGATACCTCGCCCACCGGCGGCATTTTCGCCATTGACAACCACAAGAGCAGGGGCATGCTCTGCCCGTAGCTCAGGCACAGCCCGATAGAGAGCGAGCCGACCGGGCTCGCCTACAACATCTCCCAGAAAAATCAGCCTCATGCGTTCACCTTGGGACCGCAGGGCACCACAGTTACGGGGATTTTGGAGGCGCGCACCAGTTTCTCGGCGGTGTTACCCAAGAGCAGGGACGAGAGAAGGGAATGGTGGCGGTTACCGATGACGAGAATGTCGATATGGTGGCGGCTGCAGAAGTCATGCACACAATCCACGATATCATCAGCCTCTTCGGCCTTACCGTAGATGGGGATGCCCCATTCGCTGCTTATCTGCTCGGCGAGAAGGTGGGCACGTCTGTCCGCCATGGCCAGTACGGTTGTGGTTTGGTCGGCGCACTCCATCGGCGGCATGGCCGAGAAGCCGCCCAGCATGTCATCCGCCGCCATACAGCCGGCGGCATCCATCATGCACGGCTCCACGGCGTGCAACAAGTACATCTTGCCGCCGCACTTTTTCACCAAATCGGCTGTAAAATCCAGAACCGGTTTGGCTTCCTCTGAGAAATCGGTTGCTGCGAGTATTCTTACCATAGCTTTATTCTATCAGCATTTCGACTCAATGCCAAGAAGAAAATGCCGAGAATTTAAGTGAGTGTGACCCATAACGGGTGCTAAGCCGTACTTTAGGCTTGAACAGGCACGATTGAGTTGCTAGTATAGGCGCGCAATGCTATTTGAACGCGAACCACTGACGCCTGCCGGGCGCAAAGAAGTGCTTATGCGCCTGTTTGGCGCAGCGGCGCGGCGTGGCGATGAGTGGTCGGCTGTGAACCACGTACCGGTGGCGGTGCTTGAGGCTCACGGTGATTTGGCGGTACATGTGCGCTTTATGCTCGATGCCGCCCGCAACAATCGCTCCCTGTCCCGTGAGCAGCAGCGCTTACTGCACAAGACAGAGCGCCTGCTGGATTCGCTGCCGGAGTGTATCATCCAGACCCTGCCGGCAGGGCCGGAGGATAACTGGTTGCAGCTCTACCGCAAGCTGGTCGATATGCACGGCTTGCTTGAGGATGCGCTGCCGGACCTTGATGAGGAGGAGTATACGGCCATCGTGCAGAAAACCGTGCAGCTGGCAGAGGCTGTTGCGGCCAGTGCTGCGGTGGAAGTGAGTGCGGCCTCGATGTTTGCGCTCATGCTGGTGCAGGCTCACCTCAATAAATATGAAGCGCCAAAACCCCGCCGCTGCGCAGCGCGCAAAACGACGGGGCGTAAGAGCAGGGGGGCCAAGAGCTGAGTCGGTCAGAAGGGGCGGCGCGGCTCAGCGCAGCCAGGCAAGAAATTCCCGGTTACCTTCCATGCCGGTGATGGGAGAATCTGCCACCCCCATCCACTCGCGGTGCAAGTCATTCACCACGAAGTCGTGAATCTTGTCAATAGCGCGCTGGTGTAAAGCCGGGTCGCGCACGATTCCGCCGGGGCCTATGTCCTCCGGCTGCAGTTCAAACTGCGGCTTGATGAGCACGAGTAAATCGCCGCCTTCCTGCAAGCAGTCATAAGCTGCGGGCAGGATTTTGGTGAGGGAAATGAACGACACATCGCTCACGATGAGCTGCACCTTTTCCCCGAGGTCGTCAGGGGTCATGTAGCGAGCGTTGAATTGCTCTTTAACGATGACTCGCGGGTCATTACGCAGTTTCCAGACCAGCTGATTGGTGCCGACATCCACCGCGTGAACGCGCAGGGCGCCATTCTGCAGCAGGCAGTCGGTGAAGCCTCCGGTGGAGGAACCGATATCGAGGCATATTTTACCTTCCGCTTTCACGGGGAAGGCTTTGAGAGCGCCTTCGAGTTTCAGCCCGCCTCGGCTGACGTATTTCGGCTTATTCTTGACGGTGATGGGCAGGGTGTCATCGACCTTGGTTCCGGGTTTGGTGACAGGTTGCCCCTTGACCAGAACCTCGCCGGCGATGATAAGGCGCTGGGCCTGTTCGCGCGAATCGCACAGGCCCAGGGAGGTTACCAAAACATCTAATCGTTGTTTTGCCATAGAATGCGGAGCTTAATCGCGCAGTTTCTGACCACGGTTCTGACCGGGCATGACCGGGTAGCGTTTCTTTTGCTCGGGCGTGAACACCGGGCGGGCGACCGGCTTTGTAACAGGCTGAACCACAGGGCGAGCGACCGGTTGTACCACGGGTCGGGCGACAGGCTTAGCCACAGGCTGTGCTGCGGGCTTAGCTACAACAGGTTTAGCCACAGGTTGTACCACCGGTTTAGCTACAGGCTGCACTACGGGTTTAGCGGCAGGGCGCGGAGCTGGGGCCTGAGCCTTGGGGGCGGGCTGCACCTGGCTGACAGTGGGTTGGGGAGCGGGCGTTTTCTTAACGACAGGCTGCGGAGCGGGCTTGACTACCGGTGCCGGCTTAGCTACCGGAGCGGGTGCAGGCTGAGCGACAATCGGGGCGGCCACAACTGAGGTCTGGGCCACGGGTTCAGGCTGCTGTTGAGCGACAATCGGGGCAGCCACAACAGTCGTCTGAGCCACGGGTGCAGGTTGCTGCTGAGCGACAGGTGTGCTCTGTGTCTGCTGAGCGGGCGTCGGCTGGTTCTGCGCCAAGGCTCGCTGGCGCTTGCGCTCGGCTCGTGCAGCTTCGCGGCGCTGTACTTCCGGGTCGAGCTCCGGCGGCAGCGGGGTGAGTTCAGGCGCCAACGAGCGGCCGTGAACAGTCGGGTTGCCCCAGCCTTCATCCGTCGCGCAAGAGCTGAGAATGACGGCTGTTGCGGCACAGGCAATGATGTGAAGAGAAGAGTTTTTCATGTTTGTTATTGTTTGTAGAAGAGTTGGTTAGCAAATGCCGCCATCGTTGACCAGGCGTAAGCAACGGTGAGTATAGCCATGATGATGAAGGTGCTATCCTTGGCCATACGGGTGTGTTTTTCATCCGTCTTGCCGGGGCGCAGGCTGATGAGCATAATCACCACAAATGCCAGCCAGCTCAGACCGAACATGTTCTGCCAGGTCGGGTCGGTGAACAGTTTTGAGTTAAAATATGTCGCCAGATAATAGGCCGAATGCGGCAGAACGGTCAGGATGGCAAACTCAGGTCGCAGACGACCGCCGGTATACAGGCGTACCCATACCACACCCCAGACCACGATAATCAGCGCGAATACCACGGCCAGCATTGCCGCACCCGTGCCCAGCAAACCGGTGAGCAGCGAGCCGCAGCTCAGCAACACGAAGAGCGGAACTCCCCAGTAGATGTAGTTCAGGCGTTTCATGACGGAGCAAATGTTCTCAGCCGAGCCAGTTCCAGGTGATGGGCACCTCGATGTCGGGGTGCAGGCTGCGCATGGCCGGACTACCTACGACACACTCGTGGAGAGCTTCGCGGTGCGGCGTGTCGGCCGGCAGCGGAATGTCGATGACGGTGGTGATTCGGGCAATGCGGCGCGGATTGGCGCTCATTTCCTTGGTTACTTCGATTTTCAGCCCGCGCAGGTCGAGATTTTCTTTCTCAGCATAGATGCCCATGATGGTTGCCATACAGGCCGCCATGGCGGAGCACATTAAATCCGTCGGCGAGAACGATTCGCCTTTGCCGTGATTGTCAACCGGTGCATCTGTGCTCACCGTTGCGCCGCTCGGACCGTGCTGCAGTTCACAGCGAAGCCCGCCCATGTATGTCATCTTGCACTTTACCATGCACGCATTCTACACTCAGGTGGCAGGGGCGTCAAGGTAGAAACGCTACTCGCAGGCCAAAAATTGCGCCAACAGGAGAAATTTACAACTACGCATAATACGTGTAATGCAAAATAAACTTACCGAATCTGACAGCGGAATGGCGATAACGTACTTTCAACTTGAAATACGGCGAAAAGCTGGTAGTATAGTGAGCGCGTATGAGCATGGTGATTGCAGAGCATTTACACAAGACGTTCGGGCGCTTTACCGCCGTGAAGGACGCGACATTCTCCATCAACAAAGGCGAGATTGTCGGCTTTCTGGGACCGAACGGAGCCGGTAAGACAACAACGATGAAGATGCTGACGGGCTATTTACCGCCCACGGCAGGCACGGCTTCGATAGCGGGCTACGACATCATCGACAAGCCCCTTGAAGCTCGCCGCCACCTGGGTTACATGCCTGAAAACGTGCCGTTGTATGATGACATGCGCGTATACGAATATCTCGACTACCGTGCACGGCTCAAAGGAATCTGCGGCAAATCCGTGCGCCAGCAGCTCGGCGAAGTAATTGACAAATGCGGGCTTGAGCCTAAGCGCAAGAACCTCATCAGCACGCTCTCCAAGGGCTACCGCCAGCGAGTCGGGCTGGCAGACGCGCTGCTCGGCAACCCTGATTTGCTCATACTGGATGAACCGACCAACGGTCTGGATCCCAACCAGATTCGCCAGATTCGCGAACTTATACGCGCGCTCTCCGAGAACCACACCGTGATTCTTTCCACGCACATCCTCAGTGAGGTCGAGATGATTTGCAACAAGGTCATCATCATCGACCAAGGTGAAATCAAAGCCGCTGATACCCCTGAGAATCTCACCCGCAACCTGCGTGCTGCCGGGCGTGTTTCCATCGAGTTCAAGGGCGACCCGACAGCGGTAGTGGCTGAGCTGGAGTCTTTTGCACCTGTGAAGAAAGTTATACTGGAAGAGCCCGAGGACGGCTGGAACCGCCTGCTGGTGCGCGCAGAGCCCGGCACGGACACCCGCGAAAAGGCCGCCGCCATCATTGCTGCGCACGGTCTGCCCATGCGCCACATTTACCGCCATATCCCGAGCCTTGAAGACGTGTTCGTTGAAATGACTCGCCGCGACTAATTTTACCCCCCCTTCTCTACCAATGGATAGCGAAACCTCCACCATCACGCGCACGACAAGCTACTTTACCACGCTGCGCACCATTTACGCCCGCGAAATGCGCGGTTATCTCGGCGTACCGTTCGGCTGGGTTATTCTGGCCTGTACCATGGCGCTACAGGGCTTTATTCTGCAGGCCGTGCTGCAGGTCATGACACACGCCACCGGCAACGGTGTCATGTACCACATGCTCGACAACCTCAACTTCTGGTTCTACTTCATCTTCATTTTCCCGCTCATCACCATGCGCTGCCTGGCCGAAGAAGAGCGCCAGGGCACGCTTGAAGGGCTGCTGACAGCCCCTGTAACTACCACACAGATTGTGCTGGGCAAGTACTTTGCGGCCTACACGTTCTACCTGCTGCTGTGGTTGCCCATGCTGTGCTACCCGCTGGTAAGTGATATCGGCAATTACTATACCGAGCTGCGCTATGATATTCAGCCGGAGGGCTCTATCACCTACATGCTGGCAGACTGGGTGGGCCCGTACGCCATTCTGGCGTTGTCGGGTGCCTTTTTCGTGGCACTGGGTATACTGTGCTCTGCGCTGACACGCAGCCAGATTATCGCGGCCATTCTCTGCACATGCCTGATGATTATGTACTACTTCATGGGGCGTGTTACCGAGCTGTGGGGCGAGTTCCCGGCGGCACCCATTTTCCACTATCTTTCCTGCACGGAACAGGTGAAATCCTTTGCCAGCGGCGTGATTGATACCCGCCCGCTGGTGCTCTATGTTTCCTTCACCGTCTTTACACTGGCACTCACGAAACGCGTGGTGGACTACCGCCGCTGGACCCGCTGATAACCCCTTTCTGATACTTTCACCGACATGAGCAAAACCAAATTTACCGGGCACCCTGACGCCCGCCGCCCCAAGGGTAACCCCCTGGCATGGATTAACCTGCTGCTGCTCTCCATCATTGTGCTGGCCTGCAACTACATCGGTTGCAGTGAATATGCACGTTTTGACCTCTCCGAGCAGGAGAGCTACTCCATCTCGGAGCGCACGCTTAACGTGCTTTCCAGTGAGCGCGTGCAGAAGCGAGAGACTCCCATCCACATCATCTTCGCCTTCCAGCGCACAGCCACCGGCTATACCCGCATGTACTCCCTGCTCGAAGAGTATGTGCGCCACAGTAACGGTAAGGTGGTAGTGGATTGTTTTGACCCGCTGCGCGAACCGAACCGCGCCCGCGAAATATCCCAGATTTACGGCGTGGAGTTCGACCAGAACCTCTGCGTAGTGGACGCCCGTGCCAACCATACCGTACCGCTTAAAACATTTGAAGACAACGGCAACGACCGCAAGCACGTGCGCATTCGCCCCGGTGCTTCATTCATGAAATATGAGGTGCTGCCCGATGAGAGCAAGCGAATCGTCGCTCTGATGATGGACGAGGTGCTGTGCTCTGCCATAACGGAGGCTGTGGAAGGCGACATGCGCCGCATGTATGTGGTTGAAGGCAAGGGCGGCGTGTCGCGCGATGACCAGTCGCTGCTCGAAAACCTGGGCATGATTACCTCATCGCTCAACATTCAGCTCTCCTGGGTAAAACTCAGCGAGGTGGAAATGCTGCCCAACGATGCGGAGGGGCTGATTATCATCTCCCCCCAGACTGACTTCACGGAAGACGAAATGCACGTAGTGCGTGAGTTCTGGGACCGCGATGGCCGCAATGCTCTCTTCGTCGCGCTCGACCCCACGAACACCAACCTGCCCATGTTCTACCGTTTCCTGCGCGAACAGGGCGTGCGCCCCGCTGCCGACCGAGTGCTGCTGCGCAACCGCAAACGAGCTTACTACAACATCTCGGCTGTCATGCCCAAGGGCCTGAAGTGCACCAAGGCTTTCTGGAACAATACAACCCAGGTCGACGGTCAGTCCATGTCGCTCCGGCTGGAGCATGGCGATGAGAATATGGCGGCGTTCCGCAAGCTCACGACCTATCCTCTGCTCATGACCACGGCTGATTACTACGGTGAAACCAGCCGCGACCTTGAACCTTCGTTCGACC
>JAZRKM010000056.1:0-43535 GCA_045646325.1 Akkermansia sp.
CACCGGAACCCACACCGGAACCCACACCGGAACCCACACCGGAACCCACACCGGAGCCCACACCGGAGCCCACACCGGAGCCCACACCGGAGCCCACACCGGAGCCCACACCGGAGCCCACACCGGAACCCACTCCGCAACCCGCTCAGATTCAAAATCAGGTGAACTCGGCCTATCGGGGTATCGTCAAAATCGAAGTTGCCGTTCGCAAACCCGACTACGCCACGCCGTGGCAGACAGGGCGCTATGGCAGCGGAAACGGCACCGGGTTCATGGTAGGAGCCGGGCTTTTCATGACCAATGCTCACGTAGTGGCAGATGCCGAGCGTATCTATATCTCCCCCTATGCCGATGCACGCAAAATTCCGGCAAGCGTCAAGTATGTAGCACACGATGCCGATTTGGCTTTGCTGGAAGTGGCCGATGCCACAGCCTTTGCCGACATTCCCTGCCTGGAGTTCAGCGACACCCTGCCTCACCTGGAAGATGAGGTTCGAGCCATTGGTTACCCCATTGGCGGCAACCGTCTGTCCGTCACGCGCGGTATTGTATCCCGAATCGACACCACCACCTATGCCCACCCCCGCAACGAAAGCCACCTCACCGTGCAGGTGGATGCCGCCATCAACCCCGGCAACAGCGGCGGCCCCGTGCTGATGGGCGATAAAGTGGTCGGCGTTGCCTTTCAGGGATTGCTCGAAGCGAACTCCACCGGCTACATGATTCCCATGCCCGTTATCAAGCGATTCCTGAAAGACGTGGAAGACGGGCGCTATGACTCATACGTTGACCTGGCCGCCACCTTCATGCCCCTCATCAACCCCGCGATGCGCCGCCACTATCACCTGCCCGACAACGCCATGGGCGCCCTGGTGGCCGAGGTGGTGAAAGGCGGCAGCAGCGATGGCGCCCTGCAAGCCGGCGATGTGGTGCTGGCCGTCAACGGTCATGCTGTTGACAGCTCGGCCATGATTGAGCTTGATGGCGAGCGCGTGCTGCTGGAAGAGCTTGCCGAGCGCGCCTTCAAGGGCGATGTGCTCAACTTTACCATTCTGCGCGACGGCGAACAACGCGAAGTGCAGGTAACTCTCGCGCCGCTCACTCCCCACCGCATCATGGGGCAGGAGTATGACACCCTGCCCCGCTACGTGCAATTCGGCGGGCTGGTATTCCAACCACTGCACCGCAATGTGATAACCGCCCACTCCCTCAACTCGACCGATTTCACCGTTGAGCTCGACGCCTTCCTGCGCCGAGGCGCAGCCATGGAAAAGCAAGATATCGTAGTGCTGACCAAGGTGCTGAAAGATGAGGTAAATGCCCGCTTCAGCGACTATGGCCGCCGTATTGTCACCCGTGTAAACGGCGAAGAAGTGAAAGGGCTCAGCCACCTGCACACCCTGCTTTACCCGCAGGAAGGGCCGCGCCCGCCCTACACCGTCATCGAATTCGCCGGAGCCGCCCGCCCCATGGTTATCGACAACGCCGTGATTGACGGTGCCAACCAGCGTATACACGCCACCTACAACGTCCCTGCACCGGCCAGCCTGTAGTCCCCCTGTTCCCCACACCATACCTGCACTCAGTCTATATGATGTACCGAAACCTCACCCTCCTTTCGCTGGCTGCGCTGAGCCTGTGCGCCTGCAAACCTACCCCCCGAACCGCCCATACCTCCAGGCGGCCGCAGCCCCCGGCCGAGCAACCGGCACAACAGCCTGCCGAACAACCGGCCACCCCCACTCAGCAAGCAGGTGAGCAACCCGCCGCCACCGCCCAGCAAACGGCTACCGCCCCCACCGCCACACAGCAGGAGAAAATATCTGCCGATGCGCCCCTGCTCATCATCACCGTCACCCGTCAGGGTTTTAACCGCCTGACACCCTGGGAAAAGCAGGATTCCTCCACCCGCCGCCTGTCCGGCACCTATCTGGGTAACGGCATGGTGCTCACCTACGGTAAGGCCCTGCAGAATGCCACCTATGCTGAGTTAAGCCTGCCGGACGGCACCCGTACCGTACCGGCCCGAATTGTCAGCTACGACCCCGATTTGGCCCTGGCGCTACTCACCACAGCCCACGAACAGGACGCCGCCATCTTCGACACCCGCCACGCCTGCCGCCCCGGTGAGCCCCTGCTGCGCAGCCAAACCGCTGAATTGTGGTGTACCCTCAATGGCAGTGAACCGCTGCGGGTTCCGCTGCTGGCCCAGGTTGGCACCGTGGGTGATAACCTGCCCCGCCTCAGCCTGCAGGCCAATATGGCGGTTCCCGATGTCTACGCCTACGGAGCCCCCGTCATGAAAGACGGCAAGCTCGTGGGCCTGAGCGCCGGGTATGAATCAACGGGGCGCAAGCTCTCCATCATCAATTCCGAGCTGCTGCAGCGCTTCTTGCAACGCCCGGCGAATGCCCCCACCGGTACCCCCTCACTCGGTATCGAAGTAGCCACCCTCGAAGATCCGGTCTTCCGCCGCTACCTCAAGCTGCAGGAAGGGCAAACCGGCATCTACATCAGCAAGGTAATCCCCGTAAGTGCCGCCGCTACGGCCGACCTGCGCGAGGGCGACGTCATCACAGCCATCGAGGGTATGAAAGTCGATAACCTCGGGCGCTGCGACCTGCCCATCTACGGGCCCACCCATATCAGTGTGGCCTCGCGCTACCTGCGCCCGCTGGGCGACACCCTGCAGTTGACCGTAAGCCGCGCCGGCGAATTGAAGGATATAACCGTACCGCTCAATACCGATGCCAAAGACAAAGCCTTGCTTGCAACCGAGCAGCCCGACAAAGCGCCGCGCTACGCCGTCTGGGGTGGTCTGGTATTCCAGCCCCTGACCGACACGTACATACAAACCCTCAAGAGCCAGGCGCACGGTAACCTGCCTGTCGAGTTCCTGGAACTCGATTCACGCAGCGCCGCCCTGCGTGAGCAGGGAATCCGCGAACTGACCGCCCTGACCCTTGTCATCCCCACCCCCACAACGCTCGGTTACGACAATCTGGGCTTCTGCGTGGTAGAGAAGGTCAACGGCAAAACCCCGCGCGATTTCACGGAATTCGTGCAACTGCTCGATGAACCCACCCCGACCGGCCTGGTTGAGTTCACGCTCAACAAGCCCCCTTACCGCATCTACATGGAGCACGGGTCGGCAGCAGCGGTCAACGACAACCTGCGCCGCAACGCCATTCCTCACCTCAGGCGGGTGGAGTAACACAGACTCCTTGTCACTTGACAACATAGAAATTCCGAGGACGTTTTGTTGAGTTTGGCGTCCTCGGAATTTGTATATCATCGCCTCACGTCGCCCCCGCTACCCCATGCGGGCACGGCGGGAACTCCCCGGGCGAAGAGACGGGGTGAGCATGCCATGCTCGAACGCCTCGGCAAACATGCGAGCGGCATCTGCCGAGTGAGAGGCCGAGTCGTGCACCGGGGATTCGCGGCAGTTCGTACCTTCTGTACTTTCTGCCGTGCGGTACATTTCAAGGCATGTCAGGCCGGAAGGCTCAAGCACCCCGGCCGGGTTCAGGCGCTGCCCCAGAGTATCGGGGTGGAACCAGCTACGCTCCAGCAATTTACGCAAAGCATTAATCCCACGCCAAATATCAGGCGTGCGCGGCACCACTCGCACCGCGTGTATACCGCAGCGGGCCAGACTCTCCACATATGAGTAGCCGTGCGGGTCGCGGTGCGCGGCATCGTGCGGCAGAAAATGGGCGGCTATCGGCCCGTACCGCTGCTGCCAATGCTTGATATGCTCCGCGAAGTGCTCCAGGGGCAACTGGTTAGCCGCGTAGTGGTTCAGCCAATACACACTTCCTCCATAGCACTGCAGCAGCCAGATGGCCGTGTGGTCACTCAGCCCCAAATCCCAGGCGGTATACAGCGGTTCATCACGGCGATAATCGAAGGGCGTGCCGATTCGCCCGGCCTCGCGCAGGCGGGTAAGCTGAGCACCGTAAATGGCGGATTCGTTGCCGGTCGAAAATGCCTCATCGGGCGTGGTGGGGTACTCCTGCCGCATGGCCGGGCCCATGGTGCGAGCCATGCGAGCATACCAATTTTTCTGTTCCCGGGTGAGTTGCACCCCGAACTCCGTCTCCAGTCGTTCGAAATACTCCGCCATCTCCTCCCCGCGAGCAACCGAACCGGGCAACACATAGTCGGGATTGTCAAACCAACTGAAGAAAAAGAAGCGAAAATCCAGCGGCGACAGCTCCCCGCGATCACCATTCTGCATAGCCTGCGATGTCAGCTCATAGTTCACCCCATAGCGCCCGCCCTCATGCGTGCTCTCGAGTATGATTCGACCGTCGGCCGACACCGTATTGATGGCGCCGGTGCGAATCTCACGAGCGCGCCACGGCGCATGAACGGATACATGGGCCAATTCCGAAACATGCAGCAGCTGCAGGGTACCACCACGAAGGGTGGTACCCAGACGCACATCGCTGCCGTTCACGAACCCGAGCCGAGTTCGGGCATCCGTCAACGGGTGGCACTCATTTCGCCGCGAGGTTCCGGTATGCTGCTTGATAAGCAAGCCCAAGTAAGCGAGAGCCCGCTCGCTGTCATCTGCCCGGGGCGGCACGTAGTCGAGGTGCTCCCAGGCGAAGCGCAGTTTTTCGAGTTTCTGCTCAGCATCCGGCAGGGTTTTGTCGATAATACCGGCATGAAAGTTCGGCGTAAACAAGCAACTGTCCAGCATGAGCAGGGCTACATAGGTGGAGATACCCAACTGCCTGGCTTTAAGCACCACATTACGGCTCCACAGGTTGCGGTGCAGGCGCAACTGTGCGGCATTCATGCGAAAACGCTCGATTCCGCCCCCCTTATTCTCAATCCAGTACAGATTATTGAGGCGCCAGAGCTGATTATCCAGCCGCCCGCGCAGCGTGGTTTTCATGAGTTGTTCCAACATCTCCATGCAGACTATTTGCGACGTTTGACTCGCCCGGCAGATTTCAACTCCTTGCTCTTCGGAACATTCTTCATGAACGCTTCGTAGGGGCCGGTATCCTCCGGTAAAATAGCGTTGAGCAGCTGCTCCACGATTTCAGGAACCTTTTTGAGCAGTTCACAGGTTTTATGCAGGCGCTCGTAAGCAATCCGCGTATCCGTCTGCTTCACATTGTCCGACGCCGCCACACACGAAATCATGTCACCCCCCAGACGCAGGGCCCACAGCGCCCCCACGTCCAAATCCGTAAACATTCGATTACGCAGATTATACGAAAACCCGGTATCTTCAAACAGTCGCATGAGCAACTCCAGCAGCGTTTCATCCGTCGGTTGAACAGGGCCGCAGTGCAGCGGACCTCGCTCAGCCAGTGAGAACACCTGCTGCAGATTGTGGGCGGCAATCCGGCGACGCAACGCCCTGATATCCGCCAGCGACCCATCAGGTATCAACTCACTCTGCCGCCTGAACTCACTCAACGGCACATGAGCACTCTCCGGAACTCTGTCGACCGACACGCTCTCCAACCCCAGGTGCACACCGGCGCGCGACCCTACCAGATAGGGGTGGCGCAGATAGCCTACAGCGGAATCTATCCGACCGGGCATCAGGCGGTAGCGGTGATGCGGGGCATACAGGCGCGACACGTACACGGTAACATCCTGCAGCGCGCGACACTCCAACTCACCCTGGCTCAGGATGGGAAGCTCCACCCCCGCCACGCGGAAAGGACCGGGTTCATCATACTCAATATCACGCCAATTCATCCAAAGCGCATTGCGCAGGCCCTCCACAGGCTCAGCGATACTCCATTTCTGCAACCCCGCCGGGCAGGCATAATACGACCCGAAACGCTGGCCCCGCCACAGGATAGCCCCTTCATCGGTCTGATAGGGAATATCCCGCACCTGGCAACGCAGAAAGTCGAGGGTTTGGAGAGCATGCTTGTTTTCCGGGCTTGTCAGCGGAGCGACCGGCTGCTCCCAGCCGGGGCTGACGCTGTAGTCCGCCCTGGGTTTTATGTTGGGCGGCAACTGCCAGCCGGGTGTACCGAACCTGTTTTCGGCGAAAGCACGCTGCCCCTGCAACGACATCGTGCTGAGCAGCCCCGTATCGGATACCCGATAGCTGAGGGTGTGAAGAGAGGGGTTATCACGGAGCACGGAATCGAGATTTCGGATAGCAGCCGTTGCCACATCGACCACCTGTTCATCGCCCGGCAGCGGGGTTTCGCGGCAGAATTCCCTCAACCCGGCGGCATAAAATTCGCGGTGAGCCTCATCCATACCCTGCCAGGCAGCCAGCGGACGGCAAAGCAGGTTCCAGTATTCCGGCCCGGTGGTTTCAAACACGGCATCACCATTCAGGTAATGAGACCAGGCCTGTTCCATCTGCAGGTTGTTGTCAGTATCTATGGCTGCGGGCAGCAGCTGCTCCACCGCTCCCGTGCCCGGCTCCCCGCAATAATGGTTGCGGTAGAATTCGATGGTGGGGGCAAGCTCACGCAATCTGACACCGGTCTGGCTGTTGTACCACATCAGGGCGTTCACCCCCTTCCACCCGGGTTGGAACGGAGCTGCACCATTCTGCCCCAGGGGAGACTCATTCTTGGGAACCTCCGGGCAGAAGGCCAGGCTGTTGTACCAGGTTTTCACCGACCAGGGCAAATCAAGCTCGGGCATACGCGCCAGGAAATAAAGGAAGGTATAGCGCCCCATTTGCTCCGCCATCTGCAGGTTCATACCGCGTATATCAGGAGAGGGCGTATCTTTGAGCGGCACATTTTTGAAGTGAGGTTTCTCAGGTGCCACACCCACATTCAGAATACGCTGCATCTCCTCATCGCTCAGAAGTTGTTTATCCATCAGGAACTTCCCCACTTCCTCCACGTTGATAATCCCCGAATTGAGCTGCCGGGCCCAGTAGACAATGAAACGGCTGTAAGCCAACCCCGCCGGTGTCAACATGGCATACTGGTCGATATTGTAGGGGTATACCTGTATCTCACCGTTCTCGCCCGACTGCTCGGGCATATATTCCACCAAGGGCCTGTCGACCGAGCGGTACAGCAGCGACACGTTGAGTTTCTTGCGCGTGTTGCGCCGCATGCCGGGCAGCATGTGTGCGGCGTCAGACATCCAGTGCTGCGCAAGCTCGGTAACGGCATTGCTGCACAAGCGGTCAAACGGGGAGTATTCCAATTCCCCCGCGGTCGGCAGAGTCAGCGGGGCATCCGGATTATGGAAATCCGAGGCAATGAACCTGTCCGCCCTGGAGCCAATGGGGGCAAACAGCACGACATTGTGCCCGGCAATGGAGTTAGCCAGCTGCTGCCGGTTTTCAAACCAGGGGGTGAAGTGGCCGTCTGGGCGCTTCATGCGGCAGAATCGGGCACCATTCTCACCGGGCGGGCTGTACTCAATCTGCTGGCCGGTCATGGTCATGTACAGCTCAAGGTCACGGGCACTCCGCTGCTCAAATTCCGAGCGCAGTGAACTGGTTCTCCCTGCTTTCGGTGTGGCGGAAGGGTGACTGTAGCCAAGTGCGCCCGACAGGAACTCTGCATACGCCTGCGCCGGGCTGCGGCCGGCCATCATGGAATCCTGAAAAATATCGGACATGGGCAGGAAATCCGTCAACACCGCGGCACACACGCGCGTGCGATGCAACAGGCGGTAAAAGGTTCGCATGTCGGCGTAGCCATCCATCTTCACGTTGTCATAGCTGCGGCACTCAACAGCGATGTTGTCGAGCAGGTAATCCGGTGCGCTGCGTAGCCAACCCGGGGCACCCGGGGATTCCCTGTATTCGGAAAGGATGGCGCCGCATTCCTTGGCAAGCTCATCGTAAACCTTCTCGCGTTTCTTCTTACCGGCAGCGAGGTCCATGATGGTACGCCCGACCAGGTTCAGATAACGGCGGCGAGTCTTTTCGGCCTGTTCCTTCAGCTGCGGCAGGGGAATATCCCCACTCAGGGTCATGGCATCCTGCGGGTAGAGCTGCAGGAGCATGCGGTACGAGCACTTCTGCAATTCATCGGCATAGGTCGTCAGCACGGCACGCCGTATGGGCTCAGCCTCCGGGATATGCAGACCATCCCTGTGCAGGAAGGTGAACTGTTCGGCCATATTCTCGTAGGAGAACATATAGGAATCTCTATAGCAACCGCGGCCGTTGAGTACCCCGGTATTCCCGCTGCCACTGGTTCGCAGCTCACCTACATCAAGCGGGCGACTGCCATCCAGCCCGGCCTGTTGCTCCCAATTACTGCGCAACATCAGCGCGGCTGTGGTACGCTCCGTCAGGGGAGCGGGTGCCGACTTGACCGGGGTAGCCGCGAAATCTCCCGACAGCTTCAGGAAATCCCTCACTTGTTCCTGCTCACGGAACGGCAGATAGCGGTCCGTGTGCAGCAGCTGCATGGCACGCATAATATCCAGAGTATAGCGGTGATTGCTATCGTTCCACAACTCACTTTCACAGACAGCCTCTCGCAGCATATCATTCTTCAGGTCAATATCTCGCTCACCCAACAATCGCTCGACAACCTTTTCCGGAACCTTCCATTCCAGCAGCCGACGCCCCGAACCCAGCACCCCTTCAGGGGAGCGGAAATGGCGCAGCGCCAATCGGCCGGCTCCTATCAGCAGGAACGGGAGCGTGGCACCGGCCTCGCGCAGGTTGCACTCGATGTCGGTAATATTGTCGCCGAAGAGTTTCCAGTCTATGTTCGAGGCTGTTCCGGCGGCTCTGGCCGCCAGTTCATGCACCCCCAGCTCAGCAGCGGCGGCGGCCTTGTTCGCCAGCATGAGCTTAACCCCGTCAACAGTCATGGCAGCGGCGGATTTAAGCCCGGCGAGGGTGTAATTCACCATACCGCTACCGCGGGCTTTCATGAAGTTGTTGAGCGTCTGCTCAAACATGCGCCCGCCCAGGCGATTGAGCGCCATATAGATACCACCCTGCACCGCACCGGCAATCACACCGGCGGCCAGTTGCAGTTTTTGCGAGCCCTCCGGTGCGCGCCGCCGGGCCTCGGCCACAGATTCGCCCATGCAGCTGAGCGACAGCGCCCCGAAGCCCGCACCGCCGCAACATGACAACACGGCAGCCGGCACAGCCTGCGCCCCTTCCAGGAAGAACACCTCCGCCCTCCCGGCACCGGGACTATGCAAGGGTGCATTCTCCTGCTGAGCCAAGTGGCGGATTTCGTTGAAGTTCTGCATACGGCGATCCCAGGCGACCGCCCCTTGCTGCAAATCAGCCCCTACATCACCCCCAAGCAGCTCGCCCAGGTTATCCAGCATGGCAATACCTGTATGATTCGCAGCCTGCAACATGCCGAATCCCAGATTACCGGCGCCACGGCGCACAGCCCGCACGCCACGGGAAAACAGGCCCTCATCCTCCGGTGCGTCATCATCCTGCCGGCGTTGCTCACGGTGCAAGCGTGCCGCCAGATAGACCGTGGTACGGCGGTCATCTTCCGACAACTGATGGTAATCATCTATCGCGCGCAACAACCCGGGGGTGGAGCTCAACACATCCGGCAGCGAAAAAAACTGAGACTCGCTGGCGTAAAAAGCCTCGAACCCGTCGGCCAGGTCACGGGCATGGGGCAGACAACGCTCGCGCATAATCTGCCCCTCACGGTAGGCATTGATACCGATAACCTCGGCCAGATCGCGGTCCTCGCGCGACATATCCCGGCAGAATTGCCGCACCTCATACTTCTCCTCCCCATGCAAGGCGGCCATATAGGCATGCTCATACACCTTGCGCGCCATGGCTCGGCGGGCAGCCTCACCCTCGCGAGCCGAGAGCGCCACGAAAATCTCCTTTTCATCATCCGCCACTCCCAGCTCAGCCGCCAGCTCGGCACGGTATTTCCCCCAGTTCACCATCAACTCACGGCGGGGGTATTTCCTGTGGTCCGCCAGCCAGGAACGATTGATGGCTGAGCAGAGCACATATTCGCGCTGCTCCGGGGTCAACCCGGCGTCTTCAGCCCCGGCGCGGTCCCGCACGTCAAACGGCACTGTCTCGGGGTTCCCCGTCAGCACCTGATGCCAGTAAATTTCAGCCTTAGTCGGTGTAACCTCCTCATCGAGCACCGAATCGGGCTCCACCTCAAACCGTTTTTCCTCAGACGGCTCATCAGCATCTTCCAGCGGGGTAAGTGGCGGCAACGCCTCCTCATCATCCTCCGCAGGTTGCAACTCCTGTTCTTCGGCTTCTTCCGTTTCTTCGGCTTCTTCGTGGGCTTCGGGGACAGCCGGTGTGGCCGGTGCCGTCTGCTCGTCCGGCGCCGGCATTTCCTGCAACGGTTCAGCCGTCTGCATCGGCTCCGAGGTCGGCTCGTTCTGCTCGGGTTCCTGCGGTTGAGCCGTTTGCTCAGCAGGCTCCATCAGCCCGGTCATCATACGTTCGATGTTTGGCGAAACCAGCCATTCACCATCAGTCGGTTCATTCAATTCAGCGTTCATAGTGTCAAATATCAGTCAGAAGTTACAAAACAAACCCAGCGATCTCCCCCGCCACGCACATGCTCCACCCAGCGAGCGGCGGCCTCGCTTCCCTCTTGCGCAAGCACCGGCAACCCGCTCCGCTGCAGTTCCGCCAGGCGCTGAAGAGCCAGTGAATCCCCGGGGCGCCCCAAGTACCCGGCCGAGTACAACTGCCACAGCCCTCGCGACAGGGTGCGGCGGTCATCCATCGCCACGGTTTCGGTAAGGTTCAACCGCTGCAGCAACTCACCGCGCTGAGTCTGCGGTATGGGGGCTGTCAGAATGGCCAGTTTCGTGCTCATCCGTTCCGTCGGGTCATCGGATAGTTCATCCACCCGGCGCAACCAGGTGCAAAGTTCAGCGGGTTTCAAAGCGCGCGGCTTTTGTCGGGTTGCGCTCAACTGCGCGGGTGAAAGCAAGCCGGCCGCAGCGGCTTGCTCGAGTTCGGCCTCATCATAAGGCACCCGGTCATTCACCTGCTCCGCCAGTCGGTTTGCCAGCACGGCTGTGGCATCTCGCCGGGTGCGCTCCACCTCTGCCTTCAGATACTTCAACTCAGCGGCATCTTGCGGCAGAGCCTCGGGGGCAGCGGCAGCCCAGTCAGTCAGTGCCTGAACCGGTCTGGCCGCCAGAGCGCTTCTCCAATTCACCGCGCAGGCCCTGCTACGCACATTGCTACGCTCCGATTCCAGCTCAGAGTGTGGCACAAATACCCCGGCCCCGCTCTGCAACCAACGCTCAGCCTGCTCGGCATCCCCCGCCTGAACGGCTGATTCCACACGCCGGCGCCAATTATCACGCGCATGCCCGAGCTGCTCTACCTCGCGGTCACGCAGCGCCTGAATCGAAGCACGGCGGCTGTAGGCCTCCGCAAACTCGCGCCCGGCCTGCCGAGCAGCCGGCGGAAGTTCCGCCACGGCCTCCGCAAAGCGCGGCGCGCTCTCCTGCTGCCACGAGTAGTCCCAATCCTGCACCTCACGCCCGGCCAGTCGGGCGCGTGTTTCATCACTGATATCATGCAGCTTGCGCGAAAACTCAGCCAGGTCACCCGTAGCGGTCACCTGCTCTTTTTCTTTCAACAAGG
The DNA here is from genome assembly GCA_045646325.1 of Akkermansia sp. Classification (GTDB taxonomy): domain Bacteria; phylum Verrucomicrobiota; class Verrucomicrobiia; order Verrucomicrobiales; family Akkermansiaceae; genus Akkermansia. The sequence continues at coordinate 11,555 of JAZRKM010000056.1, forward strand.
CGGCACTTCCCAGTATGACCGACGATATACCGGAGCCCACTGAGCGAGCCACCTCGCCCCAGCCCATCACCCCTTGCACGGGTATATGTACCGACGGCGAAGGCGCACTCAACATGCCCCATTCCTTCATACGTATTGCCATGCACACTAGCATGCACGCAATACCCGATATCTTCAATCAAAAGCGCGACCTTCGCCGCGACCTACAACCTCTTACGCCTTCATAGCAAACGGTATGCGAACGCAGGTCGGAAAATTTAAACGCTAAAAAACCACCCTGCGATTCAATCACCGCAGGGTGGCCATAACTTCCGTTATCCGTCCGGCAAACAGCTCCGATTAAACAGAGCACCCGGCCATCATGGCCTCGATGTCTGCTACTTCAAGCGGGGCGTTCGGTATCAAATCCTCCGCGCCATCGGCATGAATCAGCACATCCGTCTCGATTCGTATGCCGATTTTTTCCGCGGGTATGTAAATTCCCGGCTCGATGGTCCAGACCTGATTCTCCGCAAAAACGGGGTCGGCCGGGCCGACGTCATGCACATCGATACCCAGTGAATGTGAAGTACCGTGCATGAAATACTTACGCACACAGAGGGGATTCTCGCCAGCGGCATCCACCTCCTCCTGCGTGAGCAGCCCGAGCTTCACCAGCTCAGCAGCCATGCACACACGCACCAGGCGCTCATACTCACTCTTCTTCAGCCCCGGGCGCATGATACTGCGGGCATAGTGGTGCACGGCCAGGCAGCCCTCATACACAGCCTTCTGGCGGGGGGTGAACTTGCCGTTGGCAGGCACGGTGCGGGTCATGTCGCCGGCATAGCCACCGTACTCAGCGCCGATATCGAAGAGGATGAGGTCGCCGTCCTCACAACGCTTGTGGTTGGAAATGTAGTGCAGCACGCAGGTATCCGCCCCGGCGGCAATAATGGGCTGGAACGAGAACTTGCGCGCACGGCGGCGAATGTAGGCCGAGCTCAGCAGCCCCTCCATCTCCCACTCACCCATACCGGGGCAAATCCGGGGCAGCACCTCACAGAATCCTTCACCGGTGATTCGGCAGGCCTCGCGCAGCTGCACCAGCTCCTGCTCCGTCTTCACCAGGCGCATGGCGGCCAGTGTATCGTAAAGACAGCAGATTTTGGCATCGGGATAAGTGGCACGCAGCGCAGCCTCCATACGGGCATTGCGAGTCTGCACATACGTATTGCGGCGGGGGTGATTATCCTGCTCCAGCCAAATCTCTTTGGCGGCGGGCACCCACTCAGCAAGCAGAGCGTTGTACTCATCCGTCCAGCGCACATCATCAATAGCGCTCAGCGTAGTAGCCATCTCGCGGGTCAGGCGCGCGCCCTCCCATATCACGATATGCTCATTAGTCTCGCGCAGCAACAGGGTGTCTTCATGACTGCCGTCATCCATCACACGCATCAGCAGTACCGTCTCCTCCTGATCAATACCGGTCAGGTAGAAGAGGTTGGCATTCTGGTGGTGGGCCAGCGTGCCGTCCGCATTCGTGGGGTAAATATCGTTGGCATGCACTATCACCAGACTGCCGGGAGACAGCTGCGCAGCCAGCTTGTCACGACGGTCTGCGTAAAACGCAGCAGGGATGGGTTCGTATCGGAGCGTATGCATAGTAAAAAAGGGGAACTGTTCTGCGCAGCATTATACCCTACGCCACGCCATTTTGCAACTGATTCCGCACACTACCCCCTATTTTCTGCTTGTCATGCGACATGCAATATGATATATAATCAGTATGATTAAACACACCATCCTCAGTCTGATGTTGTGTGGTCTTTCACTGGCCACAGAAAGCTTTGATAACCTGAACAAAGGCGGATTGACAACAGCCTCCCTCACGATTGGCTCCTTCACGGCCGAACAGGGACATGCCGCCATTTACGGCAAGGGCCACAGCGGCTCGCAGTGCCTGCACATCACCGGCGGCGCGAACAAGAGTGCCACCATCACGCTCGACTCCCCCCTCAAGAGCGATACCAAGCTCAACTTCCAAGCTGAGCGCTGGACCCGCCGCGGCCCGTTCCAATTCTCCGTCATCGCCATTACCCCCGAGGGCGAAAAACAGGCAGCCGCCTGCAACAATGTGGCAGTGGGCGGATTCCACCCTGTAGACGTTACCCTGCCGGCCGGCACAACCGCCATTCGCTTTGTTGCCACGACAGATGACCGAGGGGGTGTGCTCATCGACGACATTGTCCTGCATGTCGGCCCCATGACCCTGAAAAACGCCGACATGGTCAACCCGGGCGTCTTCCCCATCATGAAGCGCGCCGCCTTCAACCCCGTCTTCGCCTACAAAATCCAGACATCGGGCAACAGCGACGCCCTGAACGTCAGCAAGCTCACCTTCAAGGTCGACTGCCCCGAGAGCGTCCAAAACGTCACCCTGCGCACAGGTAGCCCGAACGGCCTCGATTTCTCCAAGAGCACCACTTTCGGCAGCGCAGCTCCCGCCCCTGACGGCACCGTCACCATCACCTGCGACACCCCCCTGCCCGGCGGCACCACCTGGCTGTGGGCAGATGTCACCCCCACCGACTCCTCCCTCGTGGGCAGCACCGTCACCTTCAGCGGCATGAACCTGACCATCGCCGGCCAAAACTACGGCAGCAAGGAGGACGTAACCCAGCGCATTGGCTACATGCTCGGCCTGCCCGGTGAAACCGTGAGCAACCAGCCCGACGGCAGTGCCCGCCCCTGTGTATCCTTCCGCATACCGGGCATGATTCTCACGAAGAAGGGCACCTTGGTAGGCTGCTTCGACGCCCGCTACAACCACGAGGGTGACCTCTGCGCCGACATCGATGTCGCCACCGTGCGCTCCACCGACGGCGGCCAGACCTGGACCACCCCCACCGTCTCCATGGACGCCGGCCCCGGTGCCGACAACGGCTGCGGTGACCCCTGCATTGTGCAGGACAAGAAGGGGCGCATCTGGCTGCAATCTCTCGTCTGCCACTGGAGCGGCGGCGCCTCACTCTGGACCTCCAAAACCGGCTTCGATGAGAAGACCACCGGCCAGTGGGAAATGACCTACAGTGATGACGACGGCAAGACCTGGGCCAAGAAATTCGTCAACCCCACCCGCCAGATTAAGAAGCACGAATGGACCACCATTCTGGCCGGCCCCGGTAACGGCATCGTCCTGAAGAACGGCACCATCGTCTTCCCCGCCCAAATCTGGGAGCGCGGCGCCAAGCCCCAGTGCATGAGCACCATCTGCTATTCCAAGGATGGCGGCAAGAAGTGGCACTACGGCAACGGCGTACCCCACAGCACCTCTGAGTGTCAGGTTGTGGAGCTCAAAGACGGCTCCATCATGATCAACGCCCGCAACGAAGCACGCCAGGGCAAGCGAATCGTCTACGTCACCAAAGACCTCGGCAAGACCTGGCAGCCCCACAGCACCAACCTGAGCGCTCTGCAGGAACCCACTTGCCAGGCCTCGCTCGTGAAGGTCAAAACCAAGAAGCACGGCACCCTGCTGCTCTTCTCCAACCCCAAGAGCGGCAGCCGCAACAACATGACCATCCGCACTTCCAAGGATGACGGCGTAACCTGGAACGAAGGCTACCTCTACGACTCCCGCCAGTGCATGGGCTACTCCTGCATCGCCATGACAGACGACAACCACGTCGGCATCATCTACGAAACCTGCCACAACAACGGCAAGAACGGCAACCGCGGTATCGGCTTCATCCGCATCCCGCTCGAAACCGTCGTCACCGGCGAGGAAGTACCCGCCAAGCCCGCCAAAACAGCCAAGGGCAAGAAGTAAAACTCTATACCACCCAACCTTCGAAGCACCACCCCTCACCGGGTGGTGCTTTTTGCTTACGGCAAAAAAAGTTCCATCTCCCTGACATTCAGCTTGCCAAAATGGGTTAGACTGTGCTACAATCCGCGCGCGGGTAATCCCCCGCATGGTGAACAATGAAGAAATGCACTCTCCTCATAGCAGCCATACTGGCTATTCCGGCGCTTGTGTGGGGCTCTGCCGCCCGGGCAGAGAACACCGCGCCCGCTGCGCTTGCAGCCCCCGGCCAGTCCGAGGCCACAGCTGAAGCTGCGGTCACTCCCTCTTCAAGTGCAGAGGTGACTACTACTGACGCAGAGGTACCCGCCGTGGGCACCATTGCCGTGAAGGATTTAGTGGGTAAAAAGCTAGGCGTACCCCAGGGCACTGTGCAGGATATTTACCTGATGGAGACCTACCCGCAGCTGGAGCTGCAGCGCCACAATTTCGAGGCCGACATGATGCTGGCGCTCGAAAAGGGAATCTGCGACGCCGCTATCATGGACGACGTCATCTGCTACGCGCTCGCCCGCAAGAAGCCTAACATTCTGCTTTTCGAAGACCCTTCCCTGCCCAAAAACTTCATGGGCATGGCCTTCAACCACACCGACAAGGGCAAGGAGCTGTGCCGCCAGTTCAATGAGTTCCTCTCCGGCCTGCGCGAGAGCGGCGAGCTCGAGAAAATCTGCAACAACTGGATTGTGAACACCGAGACGGCGCAGATGCCCAAGCTCGACATCCCCACCGAGGGTGAGCCCATCATCGTGGGTATGGAGCCCTGCACCGAGCCCATCGTCTTCATGCGCGGCGAAGAAATCGTCGGCATGGACGCCGAGCTTATCTACCGCTTTGCTGCCCACATCGGCCGACCGGTGCAGATTAAGAACATCGACTACTACGGCCTGTTGACCGCCGTGGCCGCCGGGCAGGTCGATATCGCTTCCTCCGGGTTCCTCATCACCGCCGAGCGCGGCGAGAGCGTGCTTTTCTCCGACCCGTACTACACGAGCCGCTCCATTATCGCCACGCGCAGCGAGGGCAGCACCCCGCAGGCAGCAGATACTGCCGCAGCCGATATCCCTGAGCTGGGCACCATCGCCGTGAAGGATTTAGTGGGTAAAAAGCTGGGCGTACCCCAGGGCACCGTGCAGGATATTTACCTGATGGAGACCTACCCGCAGCTGGAGCTGCAGCGCCACAATTTCGAGGCCGACATGATGCTGGCACTCGAAAAAGGAATTTGCGACGCCGCCATTATGGATGACGTCATCTGCTACGCGCTCGCCCGCAAGAAGCCCAACATTCTGCTTTTCGAAGACCCCTCCCTGCCCAAAAACTTCATGGGCATGGCCTTCAATCACACCGACAAGGGCAAGGAGCTGTGCCGTCAGTTCAATGAGTTCCTCTCCGGCCTGCGCGAGAGCGGCGAGCTCGAGAAAATCTGCAACAACTGGATTCGCAATACCGAAACCGCCCAGATGCCCGAGCTGAACATCCCCACCGAGGGTGAGCCCATCATCGTGGGTATGGAGCCCTGTACCGAACCCATCGTTTTCATGCGCGGCGAAGAAATCGTGGGCATGGACGCCGAACTTATCTACCGCTTTGCCGCCCACATCGGCCGACCGGTTGAGATTAAGAATATCGACTACTACGGCCTGCTGACCGCCGTGGCCGCCGGGCAGGTCGACATTGCTTCCTCCGGGTTCCTCATCACGGCTGAGCGCGGCGAGAGCGTGCTCTTCTCCGACCCGTACTACACGAGCATCTCCGTCATTGCCACGCGCAAGGATGCCAACCTGACGGGTGAGCCCTCCGCCGTCACGAAGGCGGCTCAGGGTATCATCGGCGGCATAACCGACAGTTTCTACCGCAACATCATCGCAGAAAAGCGCTACATGCTGATATGGGACGGCCTGAAGGCCACCTTTGCCATCGCCTTCTTCTCCACCCTGTTCGGCACGATGGTAGGAGCGGCGGTGTGCTACCTGCGCATGAGCCGCAGCAAGTTCTGGCAGTGGGCCGCGCGCGTGTACATCGACATCATGCGTGGCACGCCCATCCTGATTCTGCTCATGCTGATGTACTATGTAGCCTTTGCCGGCACGCAGGTGGAGGCGCTCTATGTCGCCATCATCACCTTCAGTCTGAACTTCGGTGCGTATGTGAGCGAGATGTTCCGCAGCGCCATCACCAGCATCGACCGCGGGCAGAGCGAGGCCGGCATCGCCATGGGCTTCTCGCCCTTCCATTCGTTCTACTACATCGTGCTGCCGCAGGCTATCAAGCGTGTACTGCCGGTGTACAAGGGTGAGGTGATATCGCTCATCAAGAACACCTCGGTAGTAGGTTATATCGCCATTGCTGACCTGACGAAGATGACCGACATCATCCGCGCGCGCACCTTTGACCCCTTCTTCCCGCTGCTCATGGTAGCCATCCTCTACTTCCTGATTGCCTGGCTGTTCACCTTCGTGCTCGACCGCGTCAGCCGCAACATCCGCTAACCCCACACCGCACCACACAGCCATGATTCAGATTCGCAACCTCAAGAAGACCTTCGGCAACCTGACCGTGCTGCACGATGTCAACATCGACATCAAACGCGGTGAAGTCATCTCCGTCATCGGGCCCTCAGGCACCGGCAAGAGCACCTTCCTGCGCTGCCTGAACCTGCTCGAAGAACCCACGAGCGGCAGTATCATCGTCGACGGCGAAGAGTTGCTCTCCGACAAAAAGGTGGACGCGCCTAAACTCCGCCGCAAGATGGGCATGGTGTTCCAGTCCTTCAACCTGTTCGACCACCTCAGCGTGCTCGAAAATGTGTGCATCGGGCCCGTTAAACTGCTGGGCAAGAGCAAGATGGAAGCCGCCCAGCGCGGACTCAAGCTCCTGAAAATGGTCGGCATGAAAGAGAAAGCCCGCTCCATGCCCGCCGAGCTTTCAGGTGGCCAGAAACAGCGCGCTGCCATCGCCCGCTGCCTGTCCATGAACCCCGAAATCATCCTCTTCGACGAGCCGACCTCCGCGCTCGACCCCACCATGGTCAGCGAGGTGCTCTCCGTCATCCGCGCCCTGGCCAAGCAGGGCATGACGATGGTTATCGTCACGCACGAGATGTCATTCGCCCGCAATGTGAGCACCCGCGTGCTCTACATGGACCAGGGCGTCATCTACGAACAGGGTACCCCCGAAGAGATTTTCGACAACCCGCAGCGCGAGCGTACCCGCGTGTTCGTCAACCGCATCCGCGACTTCCACTATGTCGTGCAGAGTGAGGATTTCGACATCTACGCCCTCGAAGCCGAGTTCCAGCAGTTCTGCAACAAGTACTTCCTGGCCGAACAAACCGTGCAGCACGCCATCACCCTGGCAGAGGAAATGCTGCGCCACATCCCCCTCGGCCAGGGAGATGTGCACCTCTACTACCGCTACTCCGAGAAAAACGGCACCCTCGACATGGAAATACTCATGCCCACCGCCGTCGGCCCCGTGCTCGAGACAATGCCCGCCGCCGTCAAGGCCAAGATTTACTCCTTCTGCACCAGTGTAGAGGAATACGAGGATGTAGACGTGCGCGATGGCGTGCACATCAACCGCATTTGCCTGGAACTGCACAGCCCGCAATTGCAGTAACCTTTACAGCCGCCACCGAGCGGCTGGTCAAGCCCAACATCAGCCCCACGCCCAAAAGCGGGGGCTGATGTTGTTTTCATTCAACGACCGCACGCTCACATTATGCGGCTACCTTTAACTTTCCCGAAACTTCTTCAAAATAAGCGCCAAAATGCATTTTTCTGCTTGCTATCTCATTTTCCATGCGATATACTTGACGCAACGGGTGTGAACTGTGCCCAGTCATTCCGGCGTACGAGGAAGCCGACGGTCACGGTAAGCGCCTGTTCAAACCACACGTCAACTTACACGTATTAATGAAATTACACTTACCGAAACTTCTGCTCTCGGCAGTTCTCGCGACCTGTGTAGCTCCGGTTGTTCACGCGTTGAGCGTTGAGGTGACTGATGACTTGGTGGACTATACCATCGATGCCACAAAGTCCTTCGCCGGCCACAATGTGACCTATACGGTCGAGGACAACAAGGGCACGATTAGTGGTTTGAGCACTGATTCAGTAACCTACACATTCACATTTGATAGAGTCGCTGCCAAAACAACAGAGGACGCGGCATTGATGTATGTTACCAATGGCACTGCTTCGAACTCTGCTCGTTGGGGCTTGCATGTGTACGATGGTAATTCGGATGGTAAATCCGATATTGTGGGCCACTGGTTTGATGGAAGCGAAGGTGGCGCCTATGATACCAGCAAATACTCTGATATCGATTCATTAACATCCGATACTGTTACCGCCCGGATTTTCCAGAACAACGTTACACAGAGCGATGGCACAACAAAGAGTGGCACCTACTTGTACAAAGGAACAGATACTACTGTCAGTGAACCCTATTACATACATAGTGGCTTATTCACCAGCACCGGTGCAATTACAACGGCTGTTTTCAATACCGATCTTGTCAAAACAATCACTGTGAAGGAGTCACAGCTGATGGTTTCTGCCGATGGTGTAAGCAAAACTCTGATTTATGCAGACACCGCAGTGCTTAGTAGTAGCGACAATGAGACAAAGCACGAGGTTAAGGTTGGGAATGCACTCCTCAAAAACGGACTCGATGCAAATGGCGAGGTATTGAAAAAGAACATCGTTGTGACCGGCACAACGCAGTTATTCCTGCAAAGTTGGAATAAGGGCGCCAACCTTGGAGAACTGACGATGGAGCGTGATATTTACATCGGGCAAACGAGTTACACCGAAGGCGACTATTCAAATGCGGCCATCCGTTTCGGCAACGATGCTTATAGTAGCACCAATGGAGGAAATACCATTAATGTCGAAGGTGACATTTACGTTATGGAGGATGCCATTATGGTATCCTCCAACTCGAACACCATCAACATAAAAGGCGCCGTTACCGACATCATCGACGGAGCAAAATCCGGCAGTATTTTGACTGTCAAAGGCGAAGGGTACAATTTTTCCGGCGATATCGATTTGAGTGCTCTGAGTGTGAACAAGAGAACCGCTGATGGAGCGGCAGCGGTTACCATCAGCAGCAAGGAGGCTCAGATTGATCGCTTAGACATCGGCACGAACGCCACTCTGACGGTTACCGGTGCACTGACAGTCGGCAGCACGGTAAGCAACCGGGGTACAATCGACCTGAGCAGCGGTTCCGTGAAGTTCGAAGACTTGGACGCAGAACACTACGATGGGGAAGCTTACTACAACAGAACCGGCGATGGTAAAACCGTGTCTGCGAATGGTTATACGGACACAAGCAAGCTGCTTCTGGCCGGGGGAAATGTTACCATTACGGATTCGACTCAGATTACCGGTACCGGTCTTGCCTCATGGGAGAATGTGGCGGGAACCGGGCTCGTGGGCACCCTCGCGAATGGAGGTTTTGACAACACAACCTTCTACGTCAATTCCGGTACGGTTCGGCTCTCTACAAAAACCGCCAGCAGCGATGGCGTGATATATAGCGACAATACCGCTACCACCTACGTCGTAAAATCCGGAGCTACGCTCGATGTCTATTTCAAAGCGAGTGAGTTCAGTGGCGATTATGCGCTGGTCGACAGAACCATTCGTTTGGAAGAGGGTGCAACCCTGACCAACACGGGTGATAACGGCAGTATGAGTTTGAAACAGCTGCACAAAATAGAGTTGACGGGTGATGCCACCGTCAATGCCACCGTCAATGCCACAAGTAACCACACCTACGGTTTCCTGGCTGCCTCCTATGGTAAAAGCACCCTGACGCTCAATGGTCACACACTCGAAAAAACGGGCAATGGTGAGTTCCGCCTGCTCAACACCACGGTAACAGACGGCACCATCAAGATTACCGAGGGCACTGTTCGTGCCGTTCGTACAAACTCCAATGCTTCAGCAACCGACCTGGTACTGAACGGTGCTCAAAACCGCTCGGCCAACTTAGCGATTGATTCAGGCATTACCCTCTCAGCCAAAAGCATAAGTGGCACAGGCAACATCAACGGCGGAGGACAGTTGAATGCCGGCTCAGTCCAGCTGGATGGCAGCCTCTCACTTACCGGAGCCACCCTGAAAACAAGCACCTTAACAAAAGCAGACGGAACACTGACAATCGGCGAGGGCGGTGTGCTGGATATTAGAACCATGCACTCAAACCTTGCCGGCGGTTATAATGGCGGCGCTTCCCCAAAACTTAATGACCTGCTCAGTAATCTGGCCGATGTGAGCACCAGCGGCAACGGTTATGTATGGGCTACCGGGTGTACTGATGCCAGCTACACAAGCGATGATGGCAATATTAACCTGCAGGAAAATGCAGAACTTTCCACCAGGCTGGTATTGACAAACAATCTGGGCATTAACGGCAAAGCCTGGCAAACAAAAGGAGTTTCCTACTCACTCAGCATAAATGAAGGCGGTGAATTACAGGTTGGCAACAGCGGAACCGGCACTCTTTCCCTTGTCACCGGTGCCAAACTCGCCATGACCAACAGCAGTGTAACAGCCGGAGCAGTTGTACTGGGTCACGACAGCGGTACGGCAACACAAACCGAAGACGGTAAAGCGTTCTACTATCACGGCACAATCACGATGTCGGGAGAAAAGAGCAAGCTGAAAGTGGACAAAATCACGTTCAATGGTTCTGCCGCCAATGCCGTTACCATCACCGGAGGTGAAGTGGAATTCACCAACACGGGAAATATACAGGATTCCATTATTAAAGGAGCTGACAGTAATGATGCAGGTACGGTGACTATTAACGATACTCGCATGATTGCCAATAACAGTTGGGCTCTGAAATCAGATAATAATGCTGTAAACATAGTTCTCACGGATGTGACGTTCGACATTGCCGCCGAAAAGACTGTAACACTAGACGGAAGTCAAGTGAAAATAGGTGGTTCCAATACAGTAGAAGGCGGCGGCAAGCTTGCTTTCGGCGGTGATGTTACAACCTACATGAAAGATGATGAAGCGAGCATTAGCGTGAGTTCGGGTTCTGAGCTGACTTGGGCAGGTGGCGATATTTCCGTGACGGCTCTGGGAGAGCAAACACCGGCAACGGTGTCGGGCTCAATCATCGATTCTGCCGATATCAACGTGAGTACCGACTCCTACATCGAAATTGAGCAGGCAGTAACCGGCAATTCTAATCTGTCAGTCAATGAAGGCTTGCTGGCGTTCATCGGTGTAGATACTCTCGAGATTCATGATTTGATGGTAAAAAGTGGGGCGCAAGTGAAGGTGGGTTCGAGCGATAGCCCGACTTCCTCATCTTCCGGTAGTGTAGTTAAGGTAACTGGCACAGCTAATCTATCGGGCGGAGCAACTGTTTCCGGGCTCAACCTGAATAATGCAACTGCTCTTACTCTTAATGGTATCGAAAATGATAACCCTGTCAAAGTAAACGGCGAGTTCTCAATGAATACCGGCACCATGAGCCTCGATGGTGATATACGTGACAAACTGGCCCAGCTTGAAGCTGGCTGGCAGCAAGCGCTCTTTAGCGTGAGCAGCTTCACATTGAACGGCGAAAGTGTTACCGGCAATCTTACAGCCGAAAGCGGTGCTCTGTCACTCGATATGGTATTTAAAGATTGCGATTTCGGGGCAGACTACTATTTGGGTTACCTGGCTCCGGAGGGAGATGCCGGTGGCATCATTTACATAGGCAGAGCAGTGCCTGAGCCAGCAACGGCTACACTGAGCCTGCTGGCCCTCGCCGGTCTGGCTGCCCGCCGCCGCAGAAAGTAATTCTCGAAAGCCGCAGTTCCCCACAGGGGCTGCGGCTTTTTTACTGCCCGAGCGCAGCGAAGGGCTATTTCAATATTGCCGCAGGCAATAATTTCAATGGCGGCAAAGACCGCCAATTTCACTGCGAGCACCAGCGAGCAATTTCACCGGCTGCTTAGGCAGCCGATTAGCCTCTCTCTTTATCGACCACTCCAGGCGGTCGGTGAAATTGTGGGCGTAACGCCCACAGTGAAATTATGCACCCGCAGGGTGCATATTGAAATTGGTGGCTTGCGCCACCATTGAAATAGACGCCTGACGGTGGCAGTGGAAATATAGCGCAGGCGGCCCTGAGGTCGCCTGCGCGTGTTTATGGCAGTCACATCAATTCTGCGAATTCGGTTTACAGCAATGATGGTGGTGGTGCATCTTTCGCAGCTCCAGCAGGCACAGCATGGCCATGCCGGCGGTGAGCCCCATGAGCATCACACCGTTGGCAATGCTCATGACCATCTTGCAACATTTGCGGTGGCGGTCATCCGCCAGCCAGTTCCGCACGTCCTGCTCTTTTTGCTCAATCTTTTCGAGGTCCATGCAACTGTGACGCAGCCACCTGCCCACAGGCTCAAAAACTTTTATGCTTGAATCATGAGCTGAATATGATTAAATATCACCATGACTGATACCCCTAAACCGCGCCGCCGGTGGCGAATCGCAGCCCGAATGATGGGCAGCACCTTCACCCTGCTCCTGCTCGCCCTCGCCGGGGGCGCCTGTTGGCTGTGGGGGTGGCAATGGGGTAGCCCGGACTTCCACGAGAGCTGGAGCGCCGGGGAACGTGCCGCGCTCTCCGAATTCGATACCTACCTCTGCCGTGATTTCTCTACAGATAACAATCTTGCAGACGCCATCTGGGAGCAGGATTTAGAGGGGTGGCCATCGGCTCTCGCCACGGCCTATGTTACCAAGCTGTATTGCGCCCCCGTCAGGGCACAGCTGCACCGCATCGCCGAGAGCGGCAGGGCGGACATCCCCGGAGCCCCCACTGCCATGGGGTTCGATATTACCCCGGCCATTTTCGCTGCGCAAATGGGGCAATTCGAGGTACTGCAAGCGCTTATCGCCCACGGAGCCGACCCGAATGCCGGCGATGAGGAGGAGTTCGGCGGGGGAGACACCCCCATGTCGCCCCTGCTCTGCGGCTATAGGGACAAGCGCATTCCCTGGGCCGAGCGTCAGAAAGTTGCGGAGTTTCTGCTGGCTCATGGGGCCGATTTGAACCGCCACGGCCACGTCATCGGCATGAGCTGCACGATAGCGCATGTGCGCGGCGAAGCTGAGCCATGGATATGGGCGGTAACGAACGGCAAGAAGGTATCCGGGGCCGAGCTCATCAATGTACTCACCATGGGCGAGCTGAGGCTGCCCATGATAGAAGCCATGCTGAACAGCTCACCGGGTGCGGTCAATGACAACAGCCAGGCCGCAACCCCTCTGCAGGCTTTGGCTGTGAAAATACGCGATGCCGAGGCAGAAGAACTGCCCGTGCTGGAGCAGGTGCTCGACCTGCTGCTGGCACATGGTGCTGACCCTACCCTGCGCCCCGAGCCGAAAGAAGAACACATGCACCCGGAGCACAGGCTGCCGCTTGATATCCTGCTCAGCAAAAATGACTTCGCTACCTGCGGCATGGACGGCAGTGGCTGCGAGGGCGAGGGGGATTCCGCCCTGACTATCTGGCAGCGTATGTGCGAGAAACTTCAGAAATAAATCGAGATGAATACAACCAACACGCCTACATCAAGCCGCCGTTGGTGGCGAATCGCCGCCTGGATTATGGGCAGCACCTTCACCCTGCTCCTGCTCACCCTCGCGGGGGCTGCCTGCTGGCTGTGGAGCTGGCAATGGCACAGCGGGCTGAACTTCCACGAGAGCTGGACTGCCGAAGAGCGCGCCGCCCTCACTCAATTCGAGCGCTACCTGCACACGCAGCTGGCCGAGGATATGGGGCTCGTTTACGATGCCGCAAAACTTACACTCGATAAAGCGACAGAAGAAGCAGAAGAGGCCCTCGATGAATCGGAGGAAGAGGAAGATGAGGAGAGCTTTGACACCGAAACACCCGAGCCCTCGGGCCTCGTCACGCGCCTGACAGCCGCCGTGTTGATGAAGCTGCAGATTGCCCCGGTAGATGCCGCACTGCACGAGGTTGCCGCTACCGGCCAGGGCGACCCGGTCAAACCGGTGATTACCCCGGCCGGGGAGCATGTCACCCCCGCCCTGCTGGCAGCTCAGATTGGCGATTTGGCCGCGCTGAAAGCCCTCATCGCCCACGGAGCCGACCCAAATGTCATCATGACCCACGATGGGCAGGAAATGGAAACCATCCTCGCCCCACTGCTCAACGGCATGTTCATCAACAGCCGAACCCTTCCCTGGGAACAGCGCCGCGAGGCGCTCGATTTCCTGCACAGACAAGGGGCCGACCTCAACCGCAGCAAAAAAATAGTGCCCCTCTCCCTGCGCATAGCCCTGATGGCCAGGGGGGAACCACAGGCCTGGCTCTGGGCGCTCGACCACGGTAAAAAGGTGAGTGCCGATGAGTTCGGTGACATGCTCGAAGAACCCGCCGCCATGCCGCTGGTGGAGCGTGTGCTGGCGGAAAAACTCGTGGATGTCAATGACACCAGCGGCGAGCAGACACCGCTGCAAGCCCTGGCCAATATCATGAGCTACGTCGATATCGAAACGCTCGACACCGGGCGCTACGCAGAACGGCTCGACCTCTTGCTGGCTGCCGGGGCTGATCCCAACCTCACCACGCAGGCCACCCGCCGCAAACCGCTCGACATGCTCATGAGCCGCACGAACTTCGAGCGCTCCGACGGTATGCCCGAGAACTCATGCTGTATCGAAGGCCCCGACATCCGCACCCGCTGGCAGTCGATGTGCGATAAACTCCGCACAGCCGGCGCCCCCATCCCCGCCGTGAGCAACGAAGAGGACGAGGAGGATGAGGAGGACGAGGCCGATGAGGATGACGAGGACGTGGCGGATGACGAAGACGAGGAACTTGATGAAGACAGCGAGGAGGACACCCTCGATGACGAAGAGTCCGAAGAATAACTCAGCAGTATCAATCACCCAGCGCCCCGTCTGCGCCCTCACCCCATCGCTCCTTACTGACGGCGGGAGAGTTCCGAAGCGTACTCACGCCCCAATGTATCGGCATGCTGCTGCAACCAGGTACTGAGGGGACGGGTACCGCCCCCACTGCCGGGCACAGCCAGGCGATTCTGCGCGAGCCCGGCAATCTCGTCGCGCGTGAGCATCACATCCCCTACCAGGCTCCCCAGCACACGCGCCGCCAGATAGCCTACCCCATGCGGTACGGGCAACACAGGGCGCCACAGCCTCATGCTGCGGGCCAGCAGCGCCCAGAGTTCGCGGAACGTGTAAGTCTCGCGCCCCGTGGCGTTGATGATGCGCTGCGGCTCGCTGCGCGTGGCTTCATCCATAGCCAGCTCGGCGAAGTCCTGCACATGAATGGGCTGCAGACTGTACTCCCCTCGCCCGAAAGTAGCCACGGCGGGCAAGCGGCGCAGGCACCAGGCCATGTTGTTAATGAGAATGCTCTCCTGCGGGCTTTCGCCGAAAAGAATGGCCGGTCGCAACACGCTGTGGGGTAGCCCCGTGGCTGCCAGCGCCTGTTCGAGCTCGGCTTTACCACGAAAATAGGGGAGTTCACTCGCGGAATCCGGGCAGGTGATACTCGTGTGAACCACACGCCCTACCCCGGCCTGCCGGGCAGCCTCGAACAATGCAAGCGTATGGCGCACCGCCTGCTCATGGCTGAAAGCCGCATGCCCACCGCGTTTCCCCGCATACGAAAAACGCACCCAGTAGGTGTTCACCAACACATCCACCCCCGACAACACATCATCGCTCGTGCTCCAGGGCATGGGCCGCAGTTCGTAGCCGGCCGGGTTCGGTAAGCGCCCCGCCGAATTGGTCAGCCCCACCACATGCCAGCCGCGCCGCACGGCCTCTGCCGCCACATAGCGCCCACTGTAACCCAATACTCCGGTTATAGCTATCGTTTTCATATTTCTGAAAATTGAGAAATTAAAGATTAAAAAAATTATAGTTTAGCGATGAAGGCCAACACCTTGCTGCCCATAAGAGCGGCGCGGCGGAAGACGGAAGTCGGGTATCGGCGTGCGGTCAGGGCTACACTCTCGGCCGTTTGCAGCAGTTCGCCCATAGCCTGCATACGCGCAGCGGTATGGGAGTCGCCTTCACTCCGGGCGGCCTCCATGCAATCCTGCACCGCGAGCACGGCCCCGGCAGTCTCCCGGCGGCGGCGTTCTTCGAGAATACGGCGGGCCATCTCCCACACGTCACACTCGGCACGGTAGTAATTGCGGCGCTCACCGGGGCGCGATTCGCGGTAGATGAGATTGTAGCTCTCCAACTCTTTCAACCCCGTGCTCACGTTAGAGCGTGCCAGCTGCAGCAGCTCACACATTTCCTCCGCTGTCAACGGTTCCGTAGCGAGGTACAGCAGCCCGTGCAGCATCGCTGTGGAACGCGGTATCCCCCAGCGAGACCCCATGTCGCCCCAGCGGCGTATAAAGGTCATCTGCGTATCGGTAATCTGCATGAGCGTATTTTCTGAAATTTCAGAAAATTGTCAAGCAAAATATGCCAAAATATAGATTTTACCTTGACATGGAACGGTGAGGGGCATAGTATAGAGGCATATGAGATTTTACTATACTGATGGCGAGATTACAGACGGTCCGCTGACGGAAGACGAGCTGGTGACGGACTATGTAAACGGTGCCCTGGGCGATGGCGTGAAGGTTCGTCGGGAGAATTCAGAAACTTGGCTCCCCATCCGCAGCGTGGTCATGCAAATCAAGATGAAATCGACGCCGAAGCCGAAGAAGACCGAAGAAGACGAGGTCATAGATGACGGCGAGCCCGAGCCGGTACCGCCGGCAGGTGGCAGCATAGCTCAGGTGTTCAGCTGCATTTTCCTGGCCTTCATCGCGGCTGTGATTCTGGTGCAGTTCAATAAGATAGAGAAACCGAAACCGCCGACGGAGTACGAATACGCCTCCCTCAAAGTTCAGGCGGATGATTTATTCCGCGGGGAGATGGTGGCCGGTCAGGAGGCACAAGGCATGATACGCTGCGAGCAGATGCTGGGTATACCTGATGGCTGGGAATACGTGAACACCCTCTGCCCCGATGGCGACAAAGCCGCCTGGGTTCTGGTGCGCCGTGTGAAGGTCGAGAATGTGAAAAAAGATAAAATAAAATCTTGACATTCAGGGCGAATTCGTGTACAAGAGCCGCTCAACCAAACCAAAATTACTGAGTTATGGCTAACATGCAAGTTATTCTCGCTACGAAAATCGAAGGTCTGGGCTGTGAAGCCGACCTCGTTACCGTGAAGGCTGGTTACGGCCGCAACTACCTGATTCCTCAGGGTCTTGCGTTCGAGGCTACCCCCGCCAACCAGCGTTTCATCAACATGCTCCAGAAGAAGCGCGCTGAGCGCGAGGCCGCCGAGCTGGCCAACTTCCAGGAGATTGCCGCCAAGATTGCTGCCGTCACGGTGAACCTCACCCTCGAGGCCGGCGAGAATGGCAAGGTGTTCGGCGCCATCACCAACCAGCAGATCACCGATGGTCTGGCTGCTCTGGGTATCGAAATCGACCGCCACAGCATCGAGCTCGAGAAGCCGCTCAAGAAGTCCGGCTCCTACGAGGTGCCCGCCAAGCTGCACGCTCAGGTGACCGCCACCGTGAAGGTGGTGCTCGTGGTGAAGGGCGAGAAGGTGGAGGAGGAAGCTCCCGCCGCCGTCGAGGCCTGATAACCGGTCAACAACCACTTTTTACGAAAAACCGCTCCCCGCAAAGGAGCGGTTTTTCTGTTTGACTCACTGCACCCACTATGGTATAACCTCCTCAGCATGAAAATCGCCGTTGCTCTTACCGACCAGAGTTTTACCCGCACCAAATCCATGGGTATCTTTAATGTATCGATGGGACTGACTCGCGGACTGATGCACCACCCCGACGTCACGGAACTGCACATATTGGGCAACGATGAATGCGCTGCGGCCTTTGCCGACTGCCCCCCGCACGTTCACCTGCACCTCATGGACAAACCGGTTCCCCGGCGGTTCGGCCGTGTATGGTGGGACCAGTTCGGGCTGAGCGCAGCCGTGCGCCGCATAGCCCCGGACTGGCTACTGCTGCCCAAGGGCTTTCCGCCCCTCTTCCCCTGCCTGGGGAAAACAAAGATGGCCTGCTATGTACATGATGTAGGTTGGGAATATTATACCCAACGCCCTGCCCAGGAGCGGCGGATGGCCTTCCCCCTGCATGAGTACCTGTATTTCAAAAATCTTTCGCTCCACGCGATGCGCAGCTCTGATTTGGTGCTGACTCACACGCAATTCAACGCCGACCGCATTCGCAGCTATGTACCTACGGCTCGGGCCGTACGAATCGGCATCGGGTTCGACACCCCGCCGCAAGCCCAGCCCGATACAGGCCGAACGGACGTGCTGACGTATGCCTCGACATTCCCTCATAAGCGAATGGAGCGCACCATCGCCCGCCTCAGCGCCTGGCTTTCCCAACGCGCTGACCAAAATGACATCCGCATTCACATCGTCGGCTCGTTGCCTGAAAACTATACCCTGCCGAACGCCAACTGGATTCACCACCCCCGACTTCCGTTCACGTCACTCTGTGAACTCATGCGCGAAAAGTGCCGCATGGCAGTCTACCTGTCCGACTACGAAAGTTTCGGCATGCCGCCGGTTGAATGCTTGCTCAACGGTATTCCCTGCATCACTTCGGATTTACCGGGGCCTCGCGAAAACGTGCCGGAGCAATATCTCGTGCCCAACGAAGATGAAAAAGCCTTCATCAATACTGCCAACAACTGCTACGACGGCATACTTCCCTTCACCTGCCCCACCTTCCCAACCTGGGAAGAAGTCACCAATTCCTGCGTGCAGGCCATGAAAAAGGCATAAAAAAGCGGTTTTTTTCACTTTTTTTGCATTTTTTACAAAAAAAAGCTTGCAATGCCGGCAAAGTTCGTGTATAATTCCCTCGCACCCCACCGAAAGGAGGGAGCAACCAAAGGCAAGGAGCGGTAGCTCAGTTTGGTTAGAGCGCAGCCCTGTCACGGCTGAGGTCGCGGGTTCGAGCCCCGTCCGCTTCGTCCCTTGCAAAAGCGATTCTCGAAAGAGAATCGCTTTTTTCGTGTCGATATGCGGGCATACTTTGGACTTGTCATGGCAATAGAGGGTGTGGTAAGATGCAGGGCATGAAAACCTTCTACACTCTCGCGGCAGCTACGGCCGCGCTGGCAACCATCACGGCGGAGGCAGCCCCGGTGAGCGCAGCCGCCCGCGAAGCTCAGGCAGAGGCGAATGCCTTCAAGGGAGCCGTACTGAACTGTGATATGAGCTGGGCGGTGGATGCCATGTACCCGCCGCTGAAGTGGACCCTGGCCGACCGACTGGCAAGCCGCACGCCCGGGCAAGAGGCTGCCAACGCCCACCGGATTATGGGCACAGCCGGTTCACGCGAGAGCGACGAGGTTGCGCGCCGCCGCATGGAGCGCAACATACGCGCCCTCAAAGAGCACTATGTGCGCATAGGCCAGCAAATGAAGCAGGGCGGCTTCAAGGTGGAACGCTACGCAGTCGGCGCCCCGGTGGCGGAATATATACTGCCGCACTCATCTGCCGCCATGCGCACTGTGCGCAATGATTCACGCCGTCAGGGCGGGCGGTTGACCAGTGCTGAGCACCTGAACTGGCAGGGCGGGCGCAGCCGCTTGGTGGTACTACCCACGGTCATGTGGTACAGCGCCCCGACGGAGAGCGGTCGTCGCCTGCGCGTAGAGCGCCGTGACTTCATCTACGCCGTGCGCGATGAGGTGGTAGAGAGCACCAACAACCGCAACTATCGCGGCACCCAGCTCAACAAGTGGTACTTCATCGATGGCAACACTGATGTGAATACCCTGCGCTCTTACTTCCCCACCCTGCCGCTTGACATCGCCCGCCCGGATACCGGCGAGCGCCCGCTGCAATAACCCCGCTCCCCGCCACCGAAGTGGGTTGGCTCACCGAACAGACCGAGCAGGACTTCTCCGCTACCGGCATACTCTCCGGTGGCCGTGGGTTTGAGTACCGCCCCCAGCAACAGCTCATGGCCACGGCCGTAGCTGCAGCGCTGGAAAATCGCGGTGCCCTGCTGGCCGAGGCCGGCACAGGGGTAGGCAAATCGCTGGCCTACCTCATACCCGCCATACGCCATGCACTCGAACTGGGGCGAAAGGCCGTCATCTCCACCCACACCATCAACCTGCAAGAGCAGCTCTTTCACAAAGACATACCCACCGTGGCCAAAGCGCTGGGGGTGGAGTTCCGCTCTGCCTTGCTGAAGGGGCGAGCCAACTACCTGTGCCGCACACGACTGCGCCGCGCACTGGAGCAGGCTACCGACCTCTTCAATCAGGATGAAACCCGCCAGCTGCACGACCTGCTCGCCTGGTCTCGCGATTGCGGCGAGGGCTCCCTGGCTGACCTGCCGCAAGAGCTCGACATCTCCCCCAAAGTCTGGGCTCAGGTCTGCAGCGAAAACCATGTGTGTACCCCACGCAACTGTGGCCCCGAGTGCCCTTACCAGGCCGCCCGCCGCCGGGTGGACGAAGCCCAGGTGGTCGTACTCAATCACACGCTCTTCTTCGGTCTGCTCTCCCTGGCTGATGAAATTCGGCAAGAGGCGCCCTTGCTCGATGACGAAGAGATTGTGCCTTCGTTCATCTTCCCCAACGACTTTATCATCCTTGACGAGGCACACACCATCGAAACCGTAGCCGCCCACCAGTTCGGCACCGTGCTGGGAGAAGCCGAGCTGAAATACGACCTGTTGCGCCTTTACAACCCGCACACCCGCAAGGGGCGCCTGCGCCAGCTGGCCACCCCGAAACTGCTGCAATTCATCGAGGACGCCCAAACCGCCACCGACGAGTTTTTCCGCTGTGCCCGCATGGATTGCGAGGTGGATGAGCACCAGGGCACCGTGCGCCTGCGCCGGCCTGACTGGACGGAGGACATCCTCTCCCCCTCGCTCGCCACGCTCGAAAACGAGGTCAAACAAATGGCCGACGTGCAGGAAAACGAGCTTACCCGCGCCGAATTGCTCGACGTACAGGCCCGCCTGCGCGCCTATCGAGAGGCGGCGAAAGAGCTCATTCTGCTCACGAATGCCGACACCTCCGTCTACTGGGCTGAAACATCGGGCCAGGAGCGCCGCTTCACCACCCTGCGCTCAGCCCTCATCAATGTTGCCGACCTGCTGCGCGAGAAGCTCTTTGAGACAGGCAACACCTGCATCTGCACCAGTGCCACGCTGTCCACCGGTGACCGCGGTATGGGCTACTTCGCCGGGCGAGTGGGCGCCGAAAGCGCCGAAACGCTGCAAATCGGCAGCCCTTTCAACTTTGCCGAGCAAATGCGTGTGATTGTGGCGCGCAGCATGCCCCCGCCTCCACCGGCCAGTGAGGATGACGTGTACACCCCTGCCCTGTTCGACTGGATTACCCGCTCGCTGGATGAAAGTGACGGCCGCGCCTTCGTGCTCTTCACCAGCTACAATCTCATGCGCCGCATGGCCGGGTTGCTGCGCCCCTATTGCACCGAGCGCGGCTGGCCCCTGCTCGTGCAGGGCGACGGGCAGGATCGCTCCCGCATGCTCAGCGACTTCAAGCAGAACATCGGCAGCGTGCTGCTGGGAACCGACAGTTTCTGGACCGGGGTCGATGTGCCCGGCGAAGCGCTCTCCAACGTCATCGTCACCAAAATCCCCTTCGAGTCACCCTCAAACCCGCTGACCGAAGCCCGAATGGAAGATATCACCGCCCGCGGCGGCAACGCCTTCCGAGATTACTCCCTGCCCGAAGCCCTGCTGAAGTTCCGCCAAGGCATTGGTCGACTCATTCGCAGCAAGACCGACCACGGTATCATCACCCTGCTGGACTCACGCGTAACTTCCAAATTCTACGGGGCGCGTTTCATGTACGCCATACCCGCTGCGGCTCCGCGCGAGTTCCTGTAACACCCCTCCTTGCCGAACAATAAAAGCCGCCAAAAGGCGGCTTTTATGCAACGAGAACGGCTGAGAGCACACTCAGTGACGGGAGCGGCCGTCATCCCAACCGGACTGACGGTGGCGGCGCTCAGCCTCCTGCCGGCGGCGCGCCTCATCAATCTTGCGCTGGGCATTGGCCGCTGCCTCAGCCTCGGCAGCGAAGCGTTCCTCTTCGCTCATGGGTGCTTCTTCCTCCGTACCGGAGCCGTCAAGCGCGCGGGAGGGAGCCTTCAGCGCCTGCTCCATGTCAGGGCGAATGCTCTCAAAGAAACTCTTGACAATAGTGGCTGCCATACGGCCACCGGAAATACGCTGGTGAGGCTTACCCTCATAAAGCGCAGCATAGGCAAAACGAGGATTATCCACAGGCAGGAACCCGGCGAACCAAGCCAGACGGCAATCATCTGACGGGCGGCCCCACTGGGCGGTACCGGTCTTGCCGGCATTGTCGGTATAGCTGAGCGCCGCCCTGCGACCGGAACCGTTGTACACCACCGCGCGCATACCGCGGCGCACAACTGCGAGCGCATCGCTCATATCGCGCAGGTTGTTCTGCACGGTCGGGTTGAACTGGTACACCACATTGCCGTCAATATCAAGCATCTGGCGCACGAGGTGCAGCTTGGGCAGGTAGCGGCCGTTGGCAATACCGGCCATAGCGTGCGCCACCTGCAGGGGAGTAGCCAGCAGAGGGCCCTGGCCAATGGACATGTTGGCGGCATCGCCCTGCATGAACCCGCGGTTGTAGTTGCGGAACATCCAAGCCTCATCGGGCACGTTGCCGGCCTTGTCGGCAATGGGTAGACCGGTCGTGCTGCCATAACCGAAACGCCGCGCATAAGCACACAGACGGTCAGCACCGATACGCTGGTCACGCGTGGCAGCTATCTGGTACATGAAGGGGTTGTTCGAGACAGCCAACGCCGTAATACAGTTAATACTGCCGGTAAACTTGCTGTGATTCTTGAAGTAGTGACCGCCGATGCGAATGCTGAACGGGCAGTTGATATAGGTATCTTCCTCAATGATACCGAGGTGCAAACCGGCAGCAACCGTGATGGTTTTGAAGGTCGAAGCCGGGGGGTACACACCGGCAAAAGCGCGCGAGACGAGCGGGTTATTCTCATCGTTACGCAGAGCATCGTAATCCTTCTGAGAGATGGACGGGATGAAGGTGTTCGGGTCAAAGTTCGGTACGGAGGCCATGACCAGCACCTCACCCGTCTGCACATCAACCATCACGAAAGCGCCACGCCCCAGCGTATTGCGGCGCAGCGACTCCTCCGCCGCCTTCTGCCAGGCCAGGTTGAGAGTCGTCACCACAGTGCCGCCCGGGCGGGGCTTAACCTGGTGCTCATCAAGAATCTTGCGTCCATTTTCGTCGAACATCAGTCGCCAGAGTCCCGGGCGACCGGTAAGCTGCTTGTTGAACTTGAGCTCCAGACCGGAGCGCCCCTCCTGACGCTCAAAGATGGGGTCATTGTGGTTAATCGGGCCGGTGGGCAACTTGGCCTTCACACCGGTGTAGCCGATGATGTGGCCGGCACTCTCGCCCTCGGGGTATTTGCGGATGTAAAGAGGCATCATCCAGCCACGTTCCACGGCCTCAGCCTTCGCCTGCACCTTCTTCATCTCATGCGCCCGCATCACCGGGCCCACACTCAGCGGCATCCATCGGCGGTGGCGGTAGTGCGACAGCAGCTGCTCGTCAGTCTTCTCACTCGTTTTCACACCGGCTGCCTCATAATCTGCTATCACCTTGCGCGCCACGGCCAGCACGTCCTCATCGGAATCCTTCTCCAACTGGCCGAAGTTAATCGTGGGCTGATACGCCACCTCAGACATCGCCAGCACCTCGCCATTGCGATCCGTTATCAGCCCGCGCGGGCCGGGTATCGCCAGTGACATCGTACGCGCGTTCTTGCGTGTGTGCGCATATGCTACTCGTGAGGGGTCGTGCTCGTTCTCATTCGCCACCGGTACCACGGGTTTGATTTCAGGGGTGCCCACAGGCTCTGCTTCATCTGAGCTCCCTCCGTTATCCACGTTAACATGCATCGGGGAATCCGGATCAGCCGTCTGCTCATACGTTGCAGCCTGCCCCACACCGCCACGGCCATCAGCCACATTGTCCTCACCACCCAGGTTAACCGTCTCCACGACCTCTTCATCCACAGCATCAGCACCGTCTTCCACCGCCTCCGGTGCAGATTCCGGCGCAGTTACCCCCTGAGCGTCAACCTGTGAAAACACAGCCACCGCCCATACTACCAGTGCATAAAAAAGCTTCTTCCTGAGCATTGCACGCTTATTCTAGCCTATTTTCACCGCCGTTGCAACCTTTCTTTTCTTGCTTTCTGCATCGTTTCGTGTTACACTCGCGCGCCCCGCTGCCGATTGCTGCCCATTTCACCCCTGCGAACGCAATTTTTTTCAGAATTTTGAAAAAATGGATTGACATTTTAGGTGTATTGGAGTGTACTAGTCATAGCGCAAAGTGTACTGAAATGCTCGAATCTGCACCCAAAGTAATGTTTATGGGCAATTACGCCCACAAACTCGACCCGAAGAACCGCGTGGCGGTTCCTGCGGGGTGGCGCAGCATCTTCGGGCTGGAGCTGGTACTGCTGGACAGCACGTACCATGACTACAAGGTCATCAAGTGCTACACGCAAGAGAGTTTTGCTGCGAAGCTGCACGAGATTCGCGAGAGTGCTCTGGCAGAGGGCTTCGACATGGGCGAGGTGGATGAGTTCATCGGCGACATTGCCGGCAAGAGCTTCACAGCCGAGGTCAACGCCCAAGGCAAACTACTCATTCCCAAGCAACAACGCGAGCGCTTACACCTGGGTGAATACGCCAGGCTCGTAGGTCGCACCGCCCATTTCGAAATCTGGAATACGGACGACTTCGACGCCGACACGGCAGAGAAATCCGCTGCCCAGAGCTCGCTCAACAAGAAATTCCGCATGCTGTAATGGACCCCGCCACAAGCATAACCCGGGCGAAAGCCACCCAACCGACAGGCACCTGTTACCGGGTGCTGATGTGGGATTCGTGCGCCCTGCCGGCGGAGCAACTCAGCGAGTGGAGCGAGCAGCGCAAAGAGCTGCTGGGGCGCATGCGCGATGCCGGCATCAAGGGCGCACGCGGCTTACTGGCTCAGCTCGAAAACGAACTGAAAGCGCTCACTATCAAGCTGATAGAAGAACCTCTCACACTCGCTCCCCGAGCAGCCTTTTCTTTCGCGCGCGCAGAGGCGTTGGGCGCAACCCTGCAGGCGCACGAGGCCGTGCTGGCCTATCGCATGGGCAACGCCGCGGTTGAGGTGCTCATGCAGCTGCAGGGCGAGGAAAGCGTGGCCGACATGCTCAACCACTGGCAGGCAGCCACCCCCGGCATGGACTGGTGCACCGCCCCCATCGTGCAGGCCATGAGCGCTGCCGAGGGCGCCGCCTGGCAGCAGGAGTGCAGCGACCACGCCGAAACCGAAGTCGATACACCCGAGTACACTTCGGGCGAGTTTCACCACGTAACCGTGCTGCTCAACGAGGCTGTGCAGGCCCTGCAGCCCGCCGAAGGCAAAGTGATGGTGGACGCCACCCTGGGCGGCGGCGGCCACACGGAGCGCCTGCTGCAGGCCGGCGCCGAGGTATGGGGTATCGACCAGGACCCCGCCGCCCGCGCCGCTGCCGGGGCACGCCTGGCACAGTACGGCGAGCGTCTGCACATCGTAGCCGGCAACTTCCGCAACGCCGCCGAGATACTGCGCAAGCGCGGCGTGCAGGGCGTAGACGGCCTGCTGGCCGACATCGGCATATCCTCCCCGCAGGTAGACTGCGCCGAGCGCGGGTTCTCCTTCCTGCACGAAGGGCCGCTTGACATGCGCATGAACCCCGCGGCCCCCCGCAGCGCGGCCGACATCGTGAACACCGCCGCCGAAAGCGAGCTGGCTGATATTCTGTGGCAGTACGGCGAAGAACGCGCCAGCCGCGCCATCGCCCGCCGAATCGTTCAGGAGCGCGCCAAGGCCCCCATCACCACCACCACGCAGCTGGCAGACCTGATTGCCACCGTTCTGCCCCGTAAGGGCAAGCAGCACCCTGCCACACGCAGTTTCCAGGCCCTGCGCATAGCCGTCAACGACGAGCTGGGCGCGCTGGAAGAGCTGCTGCAAAGCGGCCTGAGCCTGCTCAAAAGCGGCGGTCGCTTCGCCGTTATCACCTTTCACAGCCTTGAAGACCGTGCCGTCAAGCGCTACTTCGAGCTTGTCTGCAAGCCCGAGATTGACCGCCCGGAATGGCCCGCCCCCCGCCCCAACCCGGCCTACGCCGCGCGTTTGGTATACCGCAAACCTGTCACCCCGGCAGAGGAAGAGCTCTCTGCCAACCCGCGCTCGCGCAGTGCTAAGCTACGGGTTATCGAAAAGCTCTGACTGAATCGCTCCTCCCTCTCACTCACATGTCTCGCATTCCTTCTTCTCGTTACGCCGGCCGCATCGGCCTTTCATTCCTGATGTGGATGATTGCATTCGCCGTCATCACCTCAGCCTTCGGCGTAACCTACGCCAGCCTCAAGAACCGCCAGGTGGCCGTTAAAACCGAAATCGATAAACTCGACCGCGAAATCGCCATCTGCCGCATGAGCGCCAACCAGTACCGAGCCAAAATCAACGCCCAGACCAACCGCTGGGCCATGCGCAGCCGCCTGGTGAGCAATAACTCCGCCCTGCGCCCCATTACCCGCGGCCAGCTCGAATTCGCCCGTTCCGAGCAGGAACTCGCCCACATCACCGCCAACACGCAGCACTGATAACGACGGAACCTGCAGTCGAGCATGAAAACCAAAGTACCATTTGCCGGGCGTTGCCTATGGCTCTGTGTGTTGGTGATGAGCATATCATCATCCATCGCCTGGCGACTGGTGGACCTGCAGGTTATCGACCAGAAGAACTGCCGCAAGATTGCCGCTGAAGAACATATCGAAAAAGAGGTTATACCGGCCGAACGCGGTATAATCATGGATCGCAACGAAGAAATTCTCACCAACAACGTACAGTCCGCCGAAATCGTTGCCGACCGTTACCACCTGCGCACTCTCACCCTCGTCGTTCATGGCCTCGCGTTCAACCAGGTCAGCAACTCCGAGGAGTGGAAAAAAGAGACGGACCCCGCCAAGCGCCGCGCCATGTTCAGTAGCGCCCGCGCGGAGCTCCTGCAGCTCGCCGAGCGCGAAATCAGCAAGGAAGAGCGAGCCGAAATGCGCCGCCAGGCCATGCTCTCCAAATCCAAGCCCGACCAGACCATCGACTACGACCCCGAGAAGAGCGCCGCTCTCTTTGCCGCCCATGACCGACTGGTAGCCGAAATCCTTCACCCCTTCCTCTCGGACGTGGAGATTAAGGAGGTAGTGGAAATCGAACCTGAGCGTACCCTGACCCGCCGCGGCAAGACTATTACCCTACCCGCCAAAACGGAAGAGCGCACGCGCTATATCACCAAAGAGGAAATCATCGACATGATTGCCCAGCCGGAGGTGGAGGAGTTCAACAAAACCGCTGAGGAGCGTGGTGAGAAAAAGCGCCGCTACCGCCAGCAGATTAAGATTACACGAGGGCTCCCCCTCGAGCGCGCCGAGCAGATTAAGGAGGCCCTGCGCAACGCGCACGTACACGGTATAGTTGTGCAGAGTGAGCTGCGCCGCAGCTATGTGGTGCCCGACATGCTCAGCCACGTGGTGGGTTACGTGGACTCCAACAACGTGGGCACCGGCGGTGTGGAAGGTGAGTTCGACAGCTATCTGTCAGGCACCAACGGCCTGCGCGAGTACCGCCACAGCGCCCGCGGACTGGTGCTACCGAACGAAGATGACCGCTACCTGGCCCCCAAGCACGGCCTCAACCTGCGCCTGACCATTGACATGCGCCTGCAGACCATCTGCGAGCAAGAGCTCGATAAAGGCATGCGCCACTTCCGCGCCAAGCGCGGCTGCATGATTGTGGTCGACCCGAAAACCGGTGACATTCTCGCCATGGTCAGCCGCCCCGCCATCAATTTGATGACCAAAGAGGTTATCACGCACGAGGGCAGTTTCGAGCGCGGCAGCCTGAAAGACGAAAAAGGCAACACTGTGACAGGTGACTTCAACTTCGCCTGCCAGGCTCGCTACGAGCCGGGTTCCACCTTCAAGGTTGTGGCTGTTACCACAGCGGTCGACAACAAAATCATGGGCATCAATTCCTATGTGAGCTGCCAGCCCTTCTCTGTCGGCGGCGGCAGCAAGGCCATCAATGACGGACGTTTCAACTACGGCGTACTCACCGTCGGGCAAATGCTCAAGAAATCAAGTAACCCCGGTGCAGCCCGTGTCGCCATGGCCTGCAAGTGGCCGCTCTACAAGGAATACGTCGAGCGCTACGGCCTGACCAAGAGTGCCGGTATCGACCTGCCCAGCGGCGGCTCATGCCAGCTGGCCAACGGCAACCACATCGTGAACTTCTCACGTATTGCCTACGGTTACTCCGTTTCCGTGTCACCCCTGCACATGGCCATGGTATATGCCACCATCGCCAACAACGGCGTGCGCATGAAACCCAGGCTCATCGACAGTATCATCGCCGCTGACGGCAGCGTGTATGACCCCTGCAAACCGCAGGAAGTCTGCCGCGTGATGTCGGAGAGCACTGCCCGCGCCATTCGCGGTGCCCTCGAAAGCGTGACGGAAAAGAAAGGCCCCGCCGGTCGCGGTACCGCCACGCAGGCAGCCATACCCGGCTTCCGCATCGGCGGCAAGACCGGCACAGCCAAGAAGGTGAAAGCCGGCGGCGTGGGGTATTACGAAGGGCTCTACACGGTATCCTTCGCCGGGGTACTGCCCATCGACGACCCGCGCCTGGTAGTGATGACCGTGATCGACGAACCGCACCCGCGCGATTGCAATGCGGGCGGCGGTACCGTGGCAGCCCCCATCTTCCGCGCTGCAGCCGAGCGCTTTATCGAGACGCTCAACCTGCAGCCCAGTGACCCCGAAGCTTATGAGAAGTACCTGGCCGAAAAAAATGGTCAGCCCGTGAAGAAATAACCCCGAACCATCCCCCCAGCACTATAAAATCATGAACAGCAAACAACTTTTCTCCGTGCTCCCCGAAGCCGTGATAACCGGTAAGCTGCGCAAACCGCTTACCCTGCTGACCGACGACAGCCGCCGCGTGATACCGGGCAGCTGTTTTGTGGCGGTTAAAGGCACGCAGTTCGATGGCCACAGCGCCATCGACGGGGCCATTCAGGCCGGGGCTGTGGCCATCGTGGCGCAGACTCCCTGCCCTGCCACAGCTGAAGAAGCCGGTATATGCTGGGTACAGGTACCTGACAGTCACCTGGCAGATGGTTTGCTCATGAGCGCCTGGAACAACCTGCCCAGCCGCGAACTCGTCCTGCTGGGCGTAACCGGAACCAACGGCAAAACCACCATCAGCTACCTGACGAATGCCATCTTCCGCGCCACCTGGCAGCGCGCCGGGCTCATCGGCACCATCATGTACGATGACGGCGCCCGCCGCCAGCCCTCGCACAACACAACCCCCGGCTGCGCAGAACTGCAAAGCATGCTCGCCGATATGGTCAGCAACGGTTGCCGTGCCTGCGCCATGGAAGTCTCCTCGCACGCGCTGCACCAGCAGCGCACCGCCGGCTGCGAATTCCGCGTGGGTATCTTCACCAACCTCACGCAGGACCACCTCGACTACCATGGCACCATGGAGGAATACTACCAGTCCAAGAAACAACTCTTCACCCGCATGGCAGCCAGCGGCACCCCGAAAGCCACGGCCGTCATCAACATCGATGACGAGTACGGCCGCCGACTGGCAGACGAACTGCGCCCCCTCATGCGCGTGCGTACCTTCGGCACGGCGAAAGACGCCGACTTCCGCGCCGAGCCCCGCCTCATCTCCCTGAAGGGCAGCCAGTACGAGCTGCACTACCAGGGCAAGACCTACCTGGTTCGCACCCCGCTCATCGGGGAATTCAACCTGAGCAACAGCTTGGCTGCCCTGGCCGGCGTGGTAGCTGCCGGCATCAATATACGAGATGCCATCACCTGCCTGGCTCAGTCCCCCCAGGTTCCCGGCCGCATGGAGCTGGTAAGCAGCGTCAACAATGTGCAGTGCTTTGTGGACTACGCCCACACGCCCGATGCCGTAGAAAACGTATGCCGCACCATGAAACAGCTCTGCCGCCAGGGCCGTGTGTTCACCGTCTTCGGCTGCGGCGGCGACCGCGACACCGGCAAGCGCCCCCTCATGGGCGAAGCCGCTGCACGCTACAGCGACGTCTGCATCGTCACCAGCGACAATCCCCGCTCCGAAGACCCTGAGAAGATTATCGATGACGTTATGCCGGGTATTCCCAAGGAGAAGCAGCACCGCATCACCGACCGCGCAGAAGCCATACGCGCCGCCCTCGAAAACGCCCGCCCCGGCGACTGCATCCTCATTGCCGGCAAGGGTCACGAAAATTACCAGATTTTCGCGGACGAAACCATCACCTTCTCAGACTCCGCCGTGGTACACAAGTACTACGAAGAGAAAAACCCCGAGGGGCGCAGTGTGCCCTCCCGCAAACCCGAAGGTAAAAAATAACCCTGCCCCCCGCCATGCAGAGCATCGCCATCAGTGACCTCATCACCGCCACCGCCGGTCAGGCCGTTGCCACGGGCAATCGTGCCGTCACCGCCGGGCTTACCACCGACAGCCGGGCTGTGACCCCCGGTTGTATCTTTCTGGCCCTGAGCGGCGAGCGATTCGATGGCAACAACTTCGCCGCTGCCGCCTCGACCGATGCCGCAGCAGTCATCGTCAGCCGACTGACGGGCGATTACCACCCTGATTGCACTGTCATACAGGTGCCTGATACCTTGGTGGCTCTGCAGGAACTCGCCCTGTGGTGGCGCGGCCGGCTTGCCCCGCTGCATGTGGTGGGGCTGACCGGCTCCAGCGGCAAGACCAGCACCAAGGACATGTGCCTTTCCGTGCTCTCGCAGCGCTTCAACGCTCTGGCCACCAAGGGGAACCTCAACAACCACATCGGTACTCCCCTGAGCATTCTCAGCGCCGAAAAGGGTACCGAAGCTGCAATCTGGGAAATGGGCATGAACCACGCCGGCGAGCTTGCCCCGCTTTGCCGCATGACCCAACCGCACATCGGCATCATCACCACTATCGGCTCCGCCCACCTCGAATTCCTGGGCAGCCGCGAAGCTATCGCGCAAGAGAAATGCACCGTTGCGCGCGCCCTGCCGGCCGACGGGTACATGATTTACCCGGCGGCAGATGACTTCGCCGCCACCATCGCGGCCAGCACACAGGCCACCCCCCTGCCCGTGGGCGGGGCAGACAGTGCCGTGCGCGCCCTCAACGTGCGCTCCACCGCCACCGGCAGCAGCTATGACCTGCATATTGACGGCGTGGGTGAAGTACGAGTGAACCTGCCCGTGCCCGGTGCCCACATGGTCAGCAACAGCCTGCTGGCCGCAGCCGCCGGCTGGAAACTCGGTTGCACCCTGCAACAGATTGCCGACGGGCTCTCCGCCGCCGCCCTCACCAAGGGCCGCCTGGGCTGCAAAGAGGTAGACGGCTTCACCGTGGTCGATGACACCTACAATGCCAACCCCGAGAGCATGAAAGCCGCCCTCCACACCGTAGCCTCCCTGCGCGGGCCCAAGCGCTGCATTGCCGTGCTCGGCAAAATGGGCGAACTGGGCGAGGGTGGCATAGCCGCTCACGCCGAAATCGGCCTGTGCGCCGCCGGGCTGGGTTACACCGCCGTGGTCGTGGTCGGGCCGGATTGTGCCGAAACACAGGCACTGTGTCAGGCAGCAGCCGAGCGCATACCGGCCATGCTCGTCAGCACCCCGGCAGAGGCCGCCGCTGCCCTGCGCCACATCATGGAGCCGGGCGATGCCATCCTCTTCAAAGGCTCCCGCTCCGCCGGCATGGAGCGTTGCATCTATGAACTCTTTCCCACTCTTAACCCCAAAGCTTAAATCATGATTAATTTTATCTATCAGCTCCCCGTGGGCGTTCAGCTGCTTCTGGCACTGCTGGTGCCCTTTGTCGGTTCCATGCTCATCGGTCCGCGCCTCATTGC
>JAZRKM010000057.1:0-68916 GCA_045646325.1 Akkermansia sp.
CTTGTCCAGAATGCACTCGTGAGCCACCAGGCCGTTGGCGCCGGAGTAAAGGGTCGGGAAGTGGTTCTCCAGACGCTTGGCGATGTAGTTGGCATTGAGGATAGCCATCTGGGAGGCCTTCTTGAGACCCTCGAAGCCCATCATAGCGAGGTACATCCAGGTGATGGGGCAGATAGCAGCGGAGCCGTACTCGGCGGAGGAAACGGCGGACTGAGTCTGGCCATCATCACAAATGTGACCCGGCAGGTAGGGGGTAAGGTGCTCGGCACAGCAGATGGGGCCCACACCGGGACCACCGCCACCGTGCGGCATAGCGAAGGTCTTGTGCAGGTTCAGGTGGCAGACGTCAGCCCCGATGGTGCCGGGGTTGGTCAGACCGCACTGAGCGTTCATGTTGGCGCCGTCCATGTACACCTGACCGCCGTTCTCGTGAACAATGCGGCAGAGGTCAGCCACACCGCTCTCGTACACACCGTGGGTGGAGGGATAGGTAACCATGAGGACAGCGAGATTGTCGCGGTGCTTCTCAGCCTGAGCCTTGAGGTCCTCGGCATCAATATTGCCCTTGTCGTCGCACTTCACCGGCACGCAGGTAAAGCCTGCCATAGCGGCAGAGGCGGGGTTGGTGCCGTGAGCGGAGTTCGGGATAAGGCAGACATTGCGATGCCCCTCGCCCTGAGCCACCTGATAGCGGTGGATGGTGAGCAGGCCGGCGAACTCACCGGCAGCACCGGAGTTCGGCTGCAGGGACACACCGTGGAAACCGGTCACCACGGCCAGCCACTGCTTGAGCTGCTCAAGCATGGCGCGCATGCCTTGGCACTGGTCAGCGGGAGCGAAGGGGTGCAGCTCGGTCACACCGGCCCAGGTGATGGGCATCATGATAGCGGCGCAGTTGGCCTTCATGGTGCAGGAGCCCAGCGGAATCATGGCCTCGTTGAGGGCCAGGTCCTTGCACTCAAGGGTGTGAATGTAGCGCATCATCTCCGTTTCGGAGTGGAAGGAGTTGAAGCAAGTCTCCGTGCAGAAGGCGCTCGTACGGTTCCACTCAGGGGCCCAGGCGGGAGCAGCCGGCACCTCGACCGAGGGCAGCCCCAGGGCGCTGCACAGGGCGGCGAGGTCGGCATCGGTCGTGGTTTCATCGAAGGAGACGGAGATGGTATCGGCATCGACCTTGCGGATGTTATAACCGGCACTCAGAGCAGCGGCCACAAGCTCAGCAGCCTTGCCGGGAACGCTCACCGCCACGGTATCGAAGTAAGTGGCAGCGGGCACGCTGTAACCGGCAGCAGTCGCAGCAGCAGCAAAGCCGGCAGCCAGACGTGCAGCGGTAGTGGCCACGTTCTTCAGCCCCTCGGGACCCTGGTACATGGCGTAGAAGGTGCAGAGCAGCGCCGTGAGAACCTGAGCCGTGCAGATGTTCGAGGTGGCCTTCTCGCGGCGGATGTGCTGCTCACGCGTCTGCAGAGCCAGACGATAGGCGGGCTTGCCGTCGCGGTCGATGGACTTGCCGATATAACGGCCGGGCAGCTTACGCTTGAGGGCATCCGTACAGGCCATGTAAGCGGCAGCGGGGCCACCGTAGCCCATGGGGATACCGAAGCGCTGCGTGGTACCCACACAAACATCAGCGCCGAAGGCACCGGGGTCTTTCAGCACGGTGAGTGCCAACAGGTCGGCAGCCACACAGCAGAGCACCTTGGCAGCGTGGCACTTGGCAAAGAACTCACTGTAGTCCTCCACAGCGCCGAGATTGTCGGGGTACTGCACGAGCACGCCGGCCAGGGTGGGAACGGAGGCGGGGTCAAAGCTCTTCCAGTCACCGACGATGAGATTCACGCCCGTGGTCTCGCAACGGGTGCGGATGACGTCGATGGTCTGAGGGAAACAGGTATCAGCCACGAAGAAGGTGTCGCTCTTGCGCTTCTCGCTCACGCAGAGGTGCACGGCCTCGGCAGCGGCGGTGCCTTCATCAAGCATACTGGCATTGGCGATGGGCAGCCCGGTCAGGCCGGCAATCATCGTCTGGAAGTTCATGAGCATCTCCAGGCGACCCTGAGCGATTTCGGGCTGATAGGGAGTATAGGCGGTGTACCAGCTGGGGTTCTCGTACACGTTGCGCTGAATCACGGCGGGCAGGAATGTGCCGTAGTAGCCCTGACCAATCAAGCTGCGAACAGGCTTGTTGGCAGAGAGCATCTGCTGCAGGGCGGCGAGAGCCTCCTGCTCAGCCATGGGGGCGGGCAAATCAAGCGGGGCCTTCAGGCGGATGTCAGCGGGCACGATAGCCTCTGTCATGGCATCCAGAGAATCAAAGCCGATGGCAGCCAGCATGGCAGCGGTATCGGCGGCGTTCGGGCCGATGTGGCGGGGAATGAAAGAAGTCTGGGCGGAAAGCATGGTAAGGTACAAAGTACGAATTCCGAAGGACGAGGTAGGAAAGTAGCAAAGCCTTGCGGGGGCTTCGGACAGGGGCTATTCCCCTGCACTACGGCACCACCTGCAAGGCTTTGCGGGGTTACTTACTTGTTGCAGAAGTCGGTGTAAGCAGCGGCGTCCATGAGCTCGTCGAGCTCAGAGGCGTCGTCCAGCTTAATCTTGCAAATCCAGCCGGCGCCGAAGGCATCGCTGTTCACGGTGTTGGGCTCAGCGTCGAGAGCCTCGTTCACCTCCACGATTTCGCCGGAAACGGGGGTGTAGATGTCGGAAGCGGCCTTGGTGGACTCAACAGCGCCGATGCTGTCCTCCTTGGAGAAGGTGTCGCCCACGGAGGGAAGGTCTACGTAAACGACCTCACCCAGCTCAGCCTGGGCAAAGTCAGTGATGCCGAGGGTCACCACGCCGTCCACGGCGGGGCTAATCCATTCGTGCTCGGAGGAATACTTGTAATCAGCGGGATTGCTCATGGTATGTATATGTAGTGTCAGGGGTTATTTTTTGAGGAAAGGTTTCTTAACGATGACGGCAGGCACAGCTTTGTTGCGCACGATGACGTTCACCTCGGTGCCTACCTTGCAGTGGGCAGCGGGAACATAGAGCATGGCGATACCCTTGCCGAGAGAGGGAGAAAGCACGCCACTGCAAATCTGGCCGAGCGGAGTACCGTCGGGCAGCTGTACATCATAGCCGTGACGGGGCGGAGCACCCTTGCCGGTGTACTCGATAGCCACGAGAGCGGTGGGGCGGCCGGCGGCTTTCTGCTCGCGCAGCACATCTACACCGATGAAATCCTTGGTCAAATCGCAGCACCAGGACAGACCGGCTTCGAGCGGAGTCTTCTCGGGGGAGAGGTCGGAGCCATTGAGCGAGTAGCACATTTCCAGGCGCAGGCTGTCGCGGGCACCCAGACCGCAGGGCTGAGCTCCGCAGGCAATGCTCTTCTCAAACCACTTCACGCCCTGCTCTGCGGGGCAGAAGAACTCAAAGCCATTCTCGCCGGTGTAACCGGTACGGCACACAACGCAGGCATCACCCTCGCACTCGAACTGCAGAATACCGTTGCGCACGGGCAGCTCCACGCCGGGACACATCTTGGCGAACACAGCCTCACTGTTGGGGCCCTGGATAGCCAGGCCCACATAATCGGCGCTCTTGTTCACCAGGGAAATCCCCTCGGGCTTGCGGGCGGAAAGCCAGGCATAGTCCTCATCAATCATGCTGGCGTTCACCACTACAAAGAAATCATCCTTACCGGTCTGGTAGATGATAAGGTCATCTATCACGCCGCCCTTCTCATTAAGCATCATAGAGTACTGCCCCATGCCGTCCACCAGCTTATTGAGATTATTGGTGAACATGCCGTTGAGCCACTCGGTAGCACCGGCGCCGCTCACGAGGAACTGCCCCATGTGCGAAATATCGAACACACCGCAATCGGTGCGCACAGCATTGTGCTCAGCTAATATACCTGCGTACTGCACCGGCATATTCCAGCCGGCGAAGGGCACCATCTTGGCTCCGAGCTCCACGTGCTTGTCGCACAGCGGCGTGCTCTTGATAGATTCTTCGGCGTTCATGAGGGCGGTATTATACGCTCGCGCACGGGAAAGTCAAGCACGGGCGCAAGTCTTTTGGTTGTATGACGCGAAGCTAGTCACGTCATAAGTGTGAAAATCAGCAAGCTTCCGCACCTTTCATACCCACTTCATGCGTAAAATACTAAATACAATGCAAGAAAAATTACTTGCCAGTAAATATCGCTAATGCTACAATTCGGTGACAGTAAGTTTACCGTCAGCAACACTCAGGCAGCATGCGCCTTGGTCAGATATATTTTTCCACCTTAATTGCCAGCTCACAACATTACAGGAACAATCGCAACAAATGAAAAACCTTCATTACTTATACCTGCTCATTGTCTCTATTTTTATCACAACTTTATGCTCTGACACATCGCCGCTCTATCATTTCAACCCTTCACCTGATCCATCGATATTCTTTATATCCGGTCGAGCCTTCCGCGAAGGATTCATTCCCTATGTTGAGTTTGCAGACACGAAAGGGCTTTTACTAATCTACATTTATAGTCTCTCAACGTATATAAGTAACTCATCCTTCACCGGAATCTACATCATCCAGTGCTTCCTTCTTTTTGTGACACTGGCATTTGCACAAAAGACAGCAAAAATATATGTTTCTGAAAACGGAAGTTTTGTAGCAGCGCTTTCTCTGTGCATCTTTCTTCTCAATTCATACCCCTATCAACGAGGCGGCGGCGCCGAAGAATTGCTGTGGCCTTTCATGTCAGCGCTTGTATATTGCCTGGCGCGTTACTTTTCAGGCAAGGACGCAACTTTTTCTAAATGGTTATACCTGAGTATAGGCATCACTGCAGGAGCCTCGTTCATGATAAAGTATTCAGTCACCCTTCCTATAATCATTCTGTTTATTGCTGTACTCGCCTACGAGTGGAAACGAGTAGAGCTGAAAAAAGTTTTGCAGTCTGCACTGTGGGCTCTGTGCGGAGCATCCATTATCATTGTACCCTGCATCATCCATTTATGGTTCATGGGCGCGCTTCAGGCATTTGCGGATGAGTATATCCTGACATCCGCACGCTATGGCACCACTGGCCAACAACGAGAATGGTACGTTCACTTACTACGCCCCATGCCGGTAAGAAGCCTGTCCGACTTACTCATGTGGATTGCGCTAATCTGGGGCGTAAAATCACACGGTTTCAAATCAATTCTCCGCACTCCTCCCTTAATGTTTATCATTCTGCTATATCTTCTTTACAAGGGGGAGACGATATCATACTACAATCATTATTACAACTCCATAAATTCCCCCTTGATGATAGCATGCTGCATATTTTTTGTATCGAAAGCGGAAGAAAAGAAAGAATTAAGAAAAAACAAAGTATTATGCATCGCCGCGATTATACTGACTTTTATGACAGCAGGTACACAGTTCCACCTGTTCGGCGCGGTAGAGAAAGGCCACTTTGCCTGGAAAGAATCTGCCCACGCGCCTCTGTACGAGGCATTATCTACCCGGCAAGATAAAAAAATTCTTTACCTGGGATGGCTAGACCGAGGGTTCGGCATTCCCTGCAACTGGCGCCCTTGTGGGAGGTATTGGTTCTTGCAAAACTCACCCTCCGACTCCATGCGTGCAGAGCAGATGGAGTATATCCGACAAGGAAAACCTGATATCATTCATACGTATTCAAAAGAGTTCGATGATTTATTTCAAAAAAGCGGATACAGTCTTTTCTACACCTATAAGGGCAACTATTTTTATGAGCGAAACAAGCCCCATCAAGATACCAACCGAACACTAAGCGCCATCCAACCGAAACCGTAAAAACATAATATACAAAACAACCGTATTAGGAAATTAGATTGACCTCGGGGTGCAGATAGGCTATAGTGTCAATATGGCAGAGTGGTTTCAGAAGATATACAGCTACGTATCCGGCCCGATAGGCATGGGCTGGGTGGCTTTTGCGATTTATGTCATCATCGGCTGGGTAGCCTGCATCGGGCTGGGGCGCTTGCAACGCAAAATCGACCAAGCCCGCCGTGAACAGCGGCAGATTTTCACCCTGCTGCTGAAAGCGGCCAAGGGTATTATCTGGGCGCTCGTGCTGGTACAGGGACTTCGCAGCGTGGGGGTGGATGTCGTGAGCATATTGGGTGCGGCAGGTGTAGCCGGTGTAGCTATCGGCTTTGCCTCGCAGACGGCACTCAGCAACCTCATCAGCGGGGCATTCCTGGTAAGCGAACGCAGTTTCCGCATGGGCGATTACATACAGGTGGGCGGCGAAGAGGGCACGGTGGAGAGCATCAATCTACTCTCCGTCTACCTGCGCCGGGCCGACAACACCCTGGTACGCGTACCCTGCGAAATGCTCATCAAGACCCCGGTGCGCAATCTCACCGGCGCCGAACTGCGCCGTATTGACCTCGATATCGGGGTAGACTACTCCAGCGACCTGACCGAAGTGAAAGAGATTATCATGAGTGTCATCACCGAGCGACCGCAGCTCATGAGCGAACCGGCGCCCACCGTCACCTTCAGCGGCTTCGGGGACAGCTCACTCAACCTGCATATCGGCGCTTGGTGCAAGACGGATGTTTACCAAGCCGTTCGCTATGAGTTCGCCACCGCCCTGCTGGCAGCATTCGCAAAGCGCGGCATCAATATCCCCTTCCCCGTGAGAGCCTTCACAAAATACCAACCGGGCTCGAACGCATGAACCTACGCACCCTGCTGCGCGACAACCGATTCGCAGGCTGCAGCAATCCCCGGCAGACAGCTGAGCCGTTCTGCAAAAATCCGGACCACCCGCTCACGCTCTGCTGCGCACAGGTACCGGAGGGCTTGCGTCTGCAGCTGAGAGACCGTCACGAGAGCACGGATATACTCACCCTGCCCCTGAGTTCACACATCGTGGAGCGCATCAACTTCTGGAACCGCTGGGCAAGCTACGCATTCGAGCACGAGTATGAATACACCCCTTCATTGTATGGGCTGGAGTGCTATGCCACCTCCATCGCCATGGATATAGCCCGTGCCCTTCCCGACCGTCCCGTAGACTACTGCGGCCTGCCCGTGCACGATGACTTTGCCCTGTGTCTGCACCTGCGCAAAGATAGAATACCGGCATACGATGCCAATTTCCGCGACCCGCACTGCGCCTGCCCACTGGCGCCGGATATCACGCCGAACCGTTACCTGCAACAACTGCTCACAGAAACAGCAAACACCGCCACACAACTCCCCCTCCACGGCTACAGAGGATGGGGCGACTTCGACTACTGCTGCGGGTACCTCCACTTCGACCCGGCTGAGCACCCTTACACATGGATGGGGCACGAGACCTCCTTCGACATATCCCCGAACCACGGATTTCCCCAATGGCTGTGCGAGCTGGTGAATGAATGGGAAGAAAGCCTGCTGGACGCCCACTACGAAAACATGCGCTGGTCCCCCTGTACCACCCTGCTGCAGATGCAGGAGGACGCCCTCGCTGTAGACATTGCCCGCTACCACCGCCCCCTCATCCCTATAGCCATAAGCGAGCGCTTCTACACCGGCGAGGATATACTGACCCTGGCAGATATATCTCAAACTCAGTAAAACTCAGACCAAAAAAATAGCATTCAGGCGGTAGTTGGTGCTTTACTTGGCTTGCTCAATCTGCTAAGATAGCACTGCTATGGATTTAGAGCAACGCGAAATCAGTGCAGCAACCATCAGCCCGTACTTCGAGGAGTACTTCGGCCAGAAACCCACCGTGGTGGCCGCCTCTCCCGGGCGCGTGAACCTGATTGGTGAGCACACAGACTACAACAACGGCTTTGTACTGCCGATGGCCCTCAACAATATCAACGTGGTGGCCGTCGCCCCCTCTCCCACCGGCAAACACCGCTGGGTCGGCTCTCTGGGTGACACCATGATTGAAATTGACCCGGCAGACGTCACTAAACCCGGCGACCCCTTCTGGAGCAACTATGTGCGCGGTGTCATCTGCATGCTTGTGCGCCGCGGCGTGAAGGTTCCGGCGGTCGATATGCTCATCGACTCAAACGTACCGCGTGGCGGCGGTCTGTCCTCCAGCGCCGCATTCGAAGTATCCGCCTGCACCGCTCTCGCAGCACTCTGCGGCGTTGACCTCTCCCCGACCGAC
The DNA here is from genome assembly GCA_045646325.1 of Akkermansia sp. GTDB lineage: Bacteria > Verrucomicrobiota > Verrucomicrobiia > Verrucomicrobiales > Akkermansiaceae > Akkermansia. Next base: position 8,138 of record JAZRKM010000057.1, read on the forward strand.
CGTGCCCTCATCGGTCAGGCTACGGAGCACGAGTTCGTGAATGTTCCCTGCGGTATCATGGATCAGTTCATCTCTGCCAACGGCAAGGAGGGGCACGCCCTCATGCTCGACTGCAAAGACCTGAGCTACAAGCACATCCCCATGACAGACCCCAGCGTGAGCGTGCTCGTTATCGACTCTGCCGTCAAGCACTCTCTGGCCGACGGCGGCTATGCAGCCCGCCGCAAGAACTGCGAGGACGCCTGCGCCATACTCGGTGTACCCTCCCTGCGCGAGGCCACCCTCGAAATGCTCGAAGAGAAGAAAGCCGAGCTGGGTGACCTGTGCTACCGCCGTTCCCGCCACGTCATCGGCGAAAACCTTCGTGTGGACGCCTTTGCCGCAGCCCTGCAGAAGGGTGACTGGGACGCCGCCGGTGTTGCCATGCGCAGCTCGCACGATTCGCTGAAGAACGACTTTGAAGTATCCTGCGCCGAGGTTGACACCCTGGTGAGCCTGGCAGATACCATTCCCTCCGCAGCCTCTGTCTACGGTGCCCGCATGACGGGTGGCGGCTTCGGCGGCTGTATCGTGGCTCTGGTGAAGAGCGAAGACGTGAAAAAGGTAGCCGAAGAGATGATTGAGGCCTACCGCACCACACTCGGTATCGAAACCACTTACCTTGTAACCCGCCCGGGCGAAGGCGCTCGCGTGCTCTACAAGGCATAACCGACAGAAAGACTTATGAAACATATTCTGACAACACTGAGCGCACTTGCGCTGCTGGCCATGGGCGCCAACGCCCAGGAGGCCGCCGCTGCCGTTGCGGAGCCGGAGGCACTCCCTCTCTGGGAGATGATTGTGTTCTGCATTGTGGTAGTAGGCGTTATCGGGCTGGGCATCTGGAAGTCCGGCGACTCCGGCGAAAACTCGGAGGAGAAAGAAGAAAAGGGTGCAGCGGACTACTTCCTGGCCGGTCGCGGCCTGAGCTGGTGGCTGGTAGGCTTCTCCCTGCTGGCAGCCAACATCTCCACCGAACAGTTCGTGGGCATGAGCGGCCAGTCTGCCGACTGGCTGGGTCTGGCCATTGCCGGTTATGAGTGGCTTGCCGCCATCGTGCTGGTGATTGTGGCTTTCACCTTCCTGCCCATGCTGCTCAAGCGCGGTGTGTTCACCATTCCCCAGTTCCTCGAAGAGCGTTACAACGGTATTGCTCGTGTGACGATGGCTCTGGTGAACCTGCTCATTCTGGTGGGCGTACCCACCGCAGCCGTGATTTACGCCGGTGCCAGCGTGGTTTCGGTATACTTCAACCTGTCGCTGACGGTCGGCTGCCTCATCATCGCCGGCGCTGCTACCGTCTATGTGTATGTGGGTGGTCTGAAGGCCTGCGCCTGGACTGACCTCATCTGGGGTGCCGCCCTTATCGTAGGCGGCGGCGTGGTGGCCTACTTCGCCATCATGGCCCTGGGTGGTATGAACCCCGTACCCGAAAACGTGATGGCCACCGCCGTCAGCACCGCCAACACCGGGGCAGACGCCATGGCCTCCACCGGTTCCCAATTCAGTGACGGCCTTTCCCGCATGTGGGACCTGAATGCCGGCGAAGTCAGCGGTGCCACCAACGGCATCGGCGGCAAGCTGCACATGATGCGCGAGAGCTCCGACCCCACCATGCCCTGGACGGTTTACCTGCTGGGCCTGTGGATTCCCAACTTCTTCTACTGGGGGCTCAACCAGTACATCATGCAGCGCACTCTGGCCTCCAAGAGCCTGGAGGAAGGCCAGCTGGGTATCGTGTTCGCCGCTTTCCTGAAGCTGCTCATTCCCTTCGTGGTTATCATTCCCGGTATTCTGGCCTACAACCTGTACCGCGATGACCTGGCCGCCAAGGCTGACGACAACGCAACGGCCATCATCAAGAAGGCTGAAGAGAGCGGCAAGAAGGTCATCTACGACATCTCCGCCAGCCGTCTGGTGCGCGAAGATTCCGCTGCTTCTTCCGTAGAGTACATCAAGAAGAACCTGGTTACCGTGGGTGCTGCCGACAAGGCTGCCGAGGTCGACACCAAGGCTGCTGAGCTGGCTGCCATGCCCGCTAAGGACATCGCCGCCCGCGAAGCCAAGGCTAAGGAGATTCTCGACATCGACAAAGCCGCCACCGAGGCCGCCCGCGCCAATGTGGCAGATTACACCGTGACCACCACACTGACCGCTTATCAGTACGACTACGCCTTCGCTACCCTGCTGCGCAAGCTGCTGCCGGGCACCGGTTGGGCCTGGTTCGTGCTGGCTGCCCTGTTCGGTGCTGTGGTAAGCTCTCTGGCCTCCATGCTCAACTCGGCCTCCACCCTGTTCACCATGGACATCTATGCCAAGGCCAAGGAGGTAGCCGGCAAGCCTGCCACCAACACGCAGCTGGTAGCCATGGGTAAGGTGGGCGTGCTGGTGTGCGCCGTCATCGCCACAGTCATCTCCCCCTTCCTGGATAACCCCGCCTTCGGTGGTATCTTCACCTTCATTCAGGAGTTCCAGGGCTTCCTGAGCCCGGGCGTGCTGGCCGTGTTCCTCTTCGGCTTCTTCGTGCCCAAGTGCCCCCGCATCTTCGGCTGGCTGGGTATTCTGATTGGTGCCGTTGCCTATGCCTCCTTCAAGTGGGTGAGCTTCCTGGGCTGCACAGACAGCTCCTTCCTCAACCGCATGGGCTACTCCCTCATCGTGGTATGCGCCGTGGGCGCCATCCTCACCATCATGAACGCTATCAAGGGTGGTGAAGCCGTGGTACTGGGTGACAAGGGCATCATCGAGATGAAGACGTCCAACCGCGCCAAGTTCTTCGGCCTGGCCGTGATTGTCGCCACGATTGCTCTCTACATCCTCTTCTGGTAAAGAAAAGGTGTAGCAACGCAAACAACATCCATTTGCAAAGCGCGCTGTCCGATTGGGCAGCGCGCTTTTTCTGCGGGCTTGCCAAAAGAAGGCACCTGTGCTAAGATGTTCGCCATGAATATACCGCCAAACGCTACACAGAGCGAGCTTGAAGAACAATTGCGCGCCGGCATACGGCACAGCACGCGCATGATCGTGCTTGCCGGGCTACTGCTGAGCCCCTTCTGCTACCTTCGCTGCCTGCTCAACCCACTGTGGGTACTGGGGCTGAAGGTACCGGGAATCTTCGTAACAGCCCTGTTTGCCTGCTATGTGGGGTGGCAATATGTGAACGGCAACCCGGCGGCCGGTGAAACCGCCCTGCTGTGGTGGGCTGTGTGGGCGGGTATCATGTTCATCATCCACTACATTTTCTACGCCCTCACCCCGCTCTCCCTCAGCCGACAAAGCAAAAAATTCCAACAGCCCACCGAAAAAGAAAAAAACGGAATGACAGCCCCGCAGGCACACCCGCTGAAGCTCCACAAAAATGACCAAGGGTATTTTCATGCGGAGGTGTTGCTGCACGCCCCGCAAAGCGGGCTTTATGCCCTGCGCTGGGAGCTCACCGGCTATACGGGCGAGTTCACCCCGCAAAAAGATGACACCGTCGCCCGGCCCATCTGGTCGGAGCGCACCACGGAACCCACCAACACCCTGACCGAGCTCTACAGGCTCGAACCCGGCACCCACCGATTGCGCCTGCAACTCGCCGACCGCGATACCGCGCGCCCCACCACGGCCACGCTGACACAACTGAACGCCTAGCCGTTGTATGCAACACAGTTTTTTCGCTTGACGCGGCGGGAGTGAAAGGATAAAGTGAAGGGGTATGAAGTACCTGCTGCCGATAGGCGCCATGCTGCCCCTGTGCCTGAGCCACTGTACCTGCCCCGATGACTACCGGCAGGTGCCGCAACCGCACGCCACCACCGTGGCACAGGTGCAAGCCCTGAGTGACTGCCAGATTCACCACTATGGCACTACCCTGCTGGCAGATGCCCCCGGCCCGGAGGTAGCGCGGGCACTGCTGGAGCGCGGCGCACAACATGCCGGCAAAATCATACGCAACGGGCAAGCAGAAACCGGCAGTGCCGTGGCTCAAACGGACAATCCGCGTGTGATACGGGTGCTGCTCGATGCAGGGGCAGATGCTAACCTGGGAGGCGGCAGCACTCACCGCAATGCTCTGTGCAACGCCGCAGCCACGGGCAACACCCAAGCGGTGAGCCTGCTGCTGGAAGGCGGTGCCGACCCGAACCGCATTGACTCACGCGGTGAATCCCCCCTTTACCTCGCAGCCACCAACATGCACACCGATGCCTGTAACCTGCTGCTTACCCACGGAGCCCCCCCCGACTACGGCCGCACCACCGATGGCGAAAGCCCGCTGATGGGGGCGCTGAAATCCGGTGCCGACAAGGCTCAGAAGATAGCCGTTGTCCAAGCTCTGCTGGCCGGAGGCGCCGACCCGCTGCAGGCGGATGCCGATGGCAATACCCCCCTGCACTATGCCCCCGCTGAGCTGGTACCCACCCTGCTGGCTGCCGGGGCAAATGTACAGGCCCGCAATTACATGGGCCGAACCCCGCTTTTCTGCTGTCATGACCTGCAGCAAGCTCAGGCTCTGATAGAGGCCGGGGCCGATATGAACACGACGGATTACCACGGCAACAAGCCCTTCGATGTCATTACCAACGCACAGGTAAAGTCATACCTGCTTATCCGCGGTGCCGGCGGCAGCTCCCACTACTGACCCTCCCCCCCTCCACATGCTCAGACACATCACCATCGCCACGCTCTGCCTGTTCGCCCTGCCCGCCTGCAAATCAGTGCGCACGGTCTACGACATCAACGGCAACGAAGTCAAAGAACACGCCGGCGGCGAACGCTCGCTTGAGGATTACATGAGCGAAACCTTCGACAAGGAAGTCACGCGTAAGAAAAATGAGGAAGGGGTTCCCGAATCATCCTCCAACAAAGTCAGCCGTTACCAGCGCGATATCGATGCCGCCCGCAAGAGCGACAAAACCTTTATCACCGGCTCCTTCAGCGGGACAGGTTCCTACAGCGGCGCCGACCGCAATTTCAGCGGGGCCGGCAAAAAGTTCGATACCGGCAAACCTTACGCCGGCACTTACAGCAGTGCCTACAGCACCGATTTGCGCCCCGATTTCATGAGCGACACCAAGGGTATCTACAGCCGGGATGACGCATACGGCGTAAGCACCGCTGACCGAGCCGCACAAGATGGCCAGCCCTACGACGACTTCTCCCCCACTCACACATACGGCACCGGCTACAGCGAAGATATATCGCGTGAAGATACCAGTGGCTATTTCGAAAGCCGTAAGGATAAGTTCGGCAAGCCGCGCATCATCAGCCACCAAGACTACTACCGCAAAACCATCACCGAAACCCGTAGCATGCTCGGGCGAGATGAAGAACCGCCCGAGGAATAAAGCGAAAAAGAAGGGATAAAAATATGAAAACCTGTGCTGCCACCGTCATGCTCGCCGGAGTAGCCCTTTGCATGGGAGGAGCCGCGCCTGCCATGGGGCATGATACCCCCAACTTCAGCAGTCTGCTACTGTACGGAGAATCTCTCAACACACTGCTCAACCGCCTGTTCGTCACACCGGGCTGTGACTGGACGCCCGTTTTTGCCAACTCGGTGGATACAGCCGCCTGTATCGGCCAAACGCCTGCCGAAATGCACCCCACCCACTGCGGTCTGCCCTGCGTTCTCGGCCCCTGGTTCATGGCAGAAATCACGCAGGATAACACCACAACCCTATGCTGCATCGGCAGAACACCGCTTGACATGCGCTGCTGCATTGTCTACACCTTCCGGGCAGATTCCCACGGCTGCTACCGCTTGGCGAGCGCAAATGTCGCCGCGCCGTTCCGCGCAGAGCCCCAAGGGGACATTTACACCGGCTGGATTGTCAGAGAGTATTGGGAGCACTTACCCGACTACCTGAAGCTGCCAAGTACTTCCGGCGACAAAAATTAGCCTTTACTCTTGACGAACAGGCGCCTTTTCTATATACTGCGCGCGCCGCATGACCACACTACAAAATAACACCAAACGGCAAATTGTTCAGTCACTCTACCTCTGCAAAGCCCTGATGGCTTTCCTGATTGTGACGCGACATACAACATTCTGCTGCAAGGAGGCACTGCTCCCCCTCATCAGCATTGCCACGCCCACATTCTTCTGCATTACGGGCTATTTCCTCTACTCCGCCTCACAGGAAAGAGAGCTGGGCAAATCCACCCGCTGGGCAAAGAAAGGGTTGATACTCTGTATCAGCATGAACCTCATTTACCTGCTGCACCATACTATCGATGCAGTCCTGTGTGGTCGCACCTACACCCCTGCCTTCATGGTTTGGGAGAGCCTCCCGTTAGGCGATTCCACGATAGGTAATTTCGTGCTGAATATCTTCACCGGCATATCCTACAGCTACCACCTGTGGTACCTGAGTGCCTTCTGGATGGCCATGCTGATTTTCTACGTGCTGCGCCGTTTCTGCCCGGCAACCATTTACGCCACACCGCTGTTGTTCGCCTGGGCTCAGGTGTGCCACGCCTGGGGGCATGACATCTTCCCCGGTGCGAGCGAAGCCGTGCTGATTGTCCTGCGCTGCAATAGCCTGGCCATGGCGCTCCCCTTCATCTGCACCGGCTACCTGATAGCCAAACACAGTCAGGCGCTGCTGCGCATTCCCTACATACAGCTGTGGCTGGTTCTCTGCGGTGCCATTCTCTATAAGGGCGGGCTGTGGCTTTCGTACCTGCAGATTCACACCTATGGCTGGTGCTACCACATCACAACCTATCTCATGGTCTGCTTCACCCTGCTGACCTGCCTGAAATACAGCCGGGCGCGCCTTCCTTTCCTCAATACCATCGGTCAGCATCACTCAGCGAACATCTACTACACACACATTCTTATCTACATTCACCTCGTCCGTACGGACTTTCACCACGAATCGATTGATGCTCTGATTGTATACCTGGCCACCATCCCCCTCTCGTACGGTATCATTTACTTTGGAACAGCCTGGAAATATATTCAAAAGCGAGTCTCCTCAAAGACGCAAGGCTCTGTTATCGGCGAAAATAACATCAAAATCTCTGACTGAACAATACAATTTATCAGGCGTCTTTTTGCCTTGACTTACGGGGGTAAAAATGGTAGTAGTAAGCCACTATGACCATCCCTCGCAAAATAGCCGCAGCGGCGGCCATGTTCATGGGGTTGCTCGGTGCCGCGACAGCAGCGGACGAGCGGCCGAATATTCTCTTCATCATCTCCGATGACCACGGCACGAATGCCCTGGGCACCTGTGAAAAAGACAGCCCCGTACCCCTGCCGGGTTTCCGCCGTCTGGCCAATGAAGGCATGGTGTTTGACCGCGCCTACTGTGCAAACTCGCTGTGTGGCCCATCCCGCGCCTGCATGCTCACAGGGCGCCACTCCCACAACAACGGGTTCCTGTACAACTACGGAGGCCCGGCCTTCAACGGCGACCAGCCGACCTACCCCAAGATGCTGCAGAAAGCCGGCTACCAGACCGGTATTGTGGGCAAGTGGCACCTTATCTCCCGCCCTACAGGCTTCGACTCCTGGCAGGTGTTCCCCAGCCAGGGTGATTACCTGAACTCTACCTTCCTTTCCGCCGGCCCGAATGGCAGCACCCGCTCCAACCGCATGCGTGGTTATGTGACGGATGTGGTGACCAACATGGCCATTACTTGGATGGAAAGCCGTGACCGCAGCAAGCCCTTCGCCCTCGTCGTGGGGCACAAGGCCCCCCACCGCAACTGGCTGCCCGCCGTGCGCCACCTCGACATCATCAAGAAGCATGTGGCCAAGATGACCCCGCCCGCCACCCTGCACGATGACTGGAGCAACCGCCCCGAGTTCATGCGCCACAACCGCCAGAGTGTCGCCTGGGACCTCTGCAACTGGAATGACAACCACCTTGTCTACGAGAAGATTCCCTTCGATGTCATGAAAGACATCGTGCCCAAGTGGCAGCTGCGCAACAAGATTAAGAACGGTGAGTTCAAGGGCCAAATCCCCGCTGACTTCGATATCGAGAAGCACGAGCCCCGCTTCGCTCCTAAGACCAACCTCGGCTGGGGCATGGGCTGGATTGAACCCGGCCTGCAGGACATATACCGCAACTTCTACACCACTCGTACGGAGGAGTTCGTGAAAAACTTCCGCGCCGGTAAGTACAAGACCCAGCGCGACATGACCGAGCAGCGCTGGCGCTGGTACATGGAGGACTACCTCGGCTGCATTCTCTCGCTCGATGAATCCATCTCCTCCCTGCTGGATTACCTCGACAACGCCGGGCTGTCCGAAAACACGCTCGTGATTTACGTGGGTGACCAGAGCTTCTACCTGGGCGAGCACGGCCTGTATGATAAGCGCTGGATTTTCGAGGAGTCGATGCGCATGCCGCTCATCATGCGCTGGAAGGGGCAAATCCCCGCCGGCAAGCGCAGTCAGGCCATGGTGCAGAATATCGACTACGCGCCTACTTTGCTCGAAGTAGCCAAGGCCGATACACCCGAAAACACCCGCACCATGGAGGGTACTTCCCTCGTGCCGCTCTTTGCCACGGGTGAAGCCCCTCAGTTTGTCGACCGCCCGCTCTACTATGCCTTCTACGAGCAGCCCGGTGAGCACAACGCCCCGCGCCACGATGGCATTCGCACGCAGCGCTACACCTTCGCCCGCATTTGGACCCCGCTCGACTACGAGCGCAAGAGCGGCAAGCGTGTGCCCGCCAACGAGTGGTTGCTCATCGACAATGAGAAAGACCCGCAGCAGATGCGCAATGTCTCTCAGGACCCCGCCTATGCCGAGGTTATGAAGGAGCTGACGGAGAAGTACAACGCCGCCCGCGCCCTGTACCGTGTGCCTGCCGACTGCCCCGGCAGCGGCAACCGCATACCCGACTTCCTGCCCTCCTGGGGGCCGGGTGAGAATGACCGCATTAAGAAGTAAAGTCTCACAGATTTTCGCCTCACACAACCGCCGCCGCGACCATTCGCAGCGGCGGTTGTTTTGTAATATCAGGGGGGGGGTAAAGTCGCCGCGAAGGGAGAACTCGCCGCCATGGGTGTTTTTCGGTTTGCCCTCTGCAAAAATATGCGGTAAATAATAGGCGCCGCCTCAACCCAATCGGCACCAGTTACCATGCAAACAATAGAAACTCAGCTCAATAGGCAATATGCCATCACCGCAACCATTCCTTGTACCGTCACTGCCGACAACGGTGTTCACCTCTGCACCGTTCACCCCGGCGAACAGCAGATATTCACGGCCATTTCCGACAGTGTTAATGTCAGTGATCCCGCAGCCGTTGTCTCGCTTCTGTTCGGAAAATTCACGAAAAACAGCGCGACAGATGTACCCCAGCCCTTCCATGCCGGAGCCCTGCCTGACATACTGCAAGCCGGCCATGTATATGACCTCGGCGTTCTTTCTACGGATACCGATTTGACAGGACTCATGTTCTCTGCAAAAGAACATGTTCAGACGGCGGAACTCTGGCTCAGTACCGGTAGTACTGCTCCGACTATCATTTGGCCGGTCGATTGCATTTGGATTGGCCTTTTTCCGGCTCTGACAACCAACATGGCTTACCGATTTGCTATACGCCAAGAACCTTCCGGCAAACTCCTCATCAACCTCGCTTATGAATATCCCGCATAAACTCTACCCACTTGGCAATACTCTCACCCTGCCGACCGGTTATATAGAGCTGGATTTCTTGGAAAGTACCGCAGAACAATATATCAATACAGATTACATACCAGACAACAACACAGGGATTAGCTGTATACATGAATACCGCTCTGCATCAGACACCATCATATTCGGCTGCAGAAATTCCGCTTCCACCGAAACTCGATTTTACTGCACCCGAGGGGTTCGTTCATCGGAACACACCGCCACAGATGGTTTCGGCTGGGGACAATGGACCATCATAAGGAACACCATCCAAACCATACGCACCCGTCTGACCGGCTCGCTCAATTGGTTGAACTCCATGAAGGCACGCCACCCCATCTATCATACTAACCTAACAGAGCTACCATATAGGCCTAATTGTCCGCTTTACCTTTTTGCCGCTAATATAGGGAATCAGGTTTCCCTGGCCGCATCGGCACGTATATGGCGTGCCGGAATTTCAGCATATAATCACATTGTACATTATTTTATACCTGCTCTTACATCAGACGGTATTCCATGTATGTACTGCCCTCTGTCAAAAAAAACAATTTTCAATGAAGGCAACGGCAGCCCCCTCGTGGCAGGGATAGCGTCCATTGAAGCCCTACGCAAACTACTCATCGCCTTGCCTACCACCGGCGGAGATATCAAGTTAAGCCTGCCAAGCAACGCCAATACCCCTGACATTGCCCAGCAAATGGCCTCTGTAGCGGAAACCAAGGGATGGACCCTTACCATCTATGAATATCGAAGGAACAAGTCAGCGACATATTCCCTGCGCCGTATGCGCGAAAGCGTGTGGTGCCGCAAGACGCTGTCTGAACACGGGCGATACACGGACAACTCCGGGAAGCGCTGGCAGGTGGAATACTGTGCCGACATCTTCACGCCCGATGGCAACACCCCGTCTAAACTCGGTTATGAACTTTTTGAAACAATAAATGAAGCAACCGAAAACTGGGGATTATACCTGCTAGAAAATTCAGCAACTACCATCTGACAAACTAAAATGCCATGTGAGTGTTTTCACATGGCATTTTTACTTTCACCTCATATCTTTTTTTCAACTTAAGAATCCTTTTTTACTCCGGAAAACTTTTTCCGGAACTGAATCTTCATTTCAGAGAAAATTTCACAAAAGGCTTCTTCTTTCATCGCATACAGCACACCAAAATATATCAACACAGAAATGCCTCCGCCCAGCAAAATCTGGAAAAACGGATGCAACTCACACTGTGTGAAACAATATGCGGGAATCACACTAATAAAAGCCAGCACAAAATAGGGCATATAATCTCGCTGCTGGCGCCACCACGACAAGTTAATCAGTTTGCCAGTATAAAAGGAATTAATGATGACAGCAATCTGGGTATAAATCACCATCCCCCAACAAATGGCCTCCACTCCTATAGTGGCAGCATAAATAAGAATGGCCACGGATATGCTCTTCTTAATAACCTCAAGCTTCAGCAGGATGCCTGAACACCCCTTCACTTTCAACAAATTAAGATTGATGCTGCAGATGTGGTCAAATGCGTACGCGAAGCTCAGAATCTGTATATAAACTGCGCAGGGCACCCACGAAGCCCCATAAAGAATATACACTCCCGGAGCAGCCAATGAGGCCATCAGCACACAAAGCCATGCTATACAAACAGTACTTACTTTTATATATTTGCGATATGCTTTGCTCAAACGCTCATCATCATGCTGAATCGTCGCCAAAATAGGGTAAGTAATTGAGGACAATACACTATTGATTGTGGAGGGCGCTAACTCGGCCAGATGCTGGCCGCGGCTGTACAACCCCAGCTGTGCAGCAGAATAAAATTTACCTATGATAAATGTTCGGAGTTGAGTATACAGGGTATGCAGTAAACTGGCACAGGCCAACTTGCTGCCAAAACCAAACAGGTCACGAAAAGACTGTGTGGAAAAAACAAATCGGGGTTTCCATGGGGAGCGAATCCATAACAGTGATAATGAGACGAATGACGCCACTAAATTCTGAACCATCAGAGCCCAAACACCCCAGCCCAACCAGGCCAATAAAAGGCATACCGGCATGCCGCTAAAGGCACTCAGCATACCTATCTTAGCCAAAGTTCTGAAATCTCTGCGCCTCTGAAAGAGTGTTTTATGCACACTCGTTGTGGACATTATCAGCATCATCACCGCAGATACCCGAGTTAACCACAATAACTCGGGCTGCTGATAAAAAGATGCAAACCAGGGAGCTAAAAGAAACAGCGCAAGACTGAGCACAAAACTCATCAACAGATTGTACCAGAACGTCGTGTTGACGTCCTCCTCAGTCATGTCGCTTTTACGTATGAGTGCCGCACCGAATCCGGCCTCGGCCAAACACCCCGCAACTGCAAAGAATATGGCCGTCAGCCCCAGAATACCCATCTCTGACGGCGTAATCAAACGGGCCAGCACCATACCAAAAACCATCTGCACAGGCTGCACAGTGAGAGTTTGCAAAAAACTCCACTTTGCACTCTTAACGGTTTCTGATTTGATGCTGCTCATCTGCTGACAAATTCAAAATCTATTTAGCAATCAGCTCATATAAATGGTGAGCAAACACTATGTCATGCAATGCTAAACCTATATTGTAACTGAGAATTTGCTCCTCATCATTTTGTCTACCTTGGACAGTTCCGTCCAACACATCAGGCAATTCTGCAAATGATCTAAAACGATTAAAATATTTAAACCCGTCTACATGTGAAGTATCATCTGCAAATACCCGGTCAAACGTCAAGTCACAATTTTGAAAGCCTCGCGTATGAACCGGGACAACAAGACAACCGGGACGATAGGCCTCGACAGGAGCAATCAAATCACCAGCGTACGTAATACACGAGATAACAACATCACTAGCGCGAACCATCTCCTCCGGAGTTTCGGATACTACAATATTCCAACAGGTATTGTCTCGTATCCAACCCTCAATTCTCTCAACATGATCTTTGTATTTCAATAAATTGAGAGTTATCTTTCGTTCTGAATAAATGGCAGCCAGACATTTGATGGTTGCCACACCGGTAGAGCCCAGCCCCATAACACCGATGCTCTCAAAATCCGATTTAGCCAAAGTTTCTACCGCGACAGCCGCCACCGCACCGGTGCGGAATGTCGTAATATGGTATGCATCCATCAGGCTCAATAACTCACCATCAGAATAGCGATACAACAACAACTCACCATCCACAGATGGCACCCTATTCGAGTATCTGGTTACTATCTTTGCACCAAATACGTTCAATGAAGGAACCATGCATGGCATGGTATTCATGAAATTCAGTTCTTCGAATGGAATACTAATCTTATGCGGCAATTTAGATTTTTTTTTAAGGGAAAAGGACTCCTTTACCCAAGTTACAGCCTTCGCATAAGACAACTGAGCTTCAACCTGTTCGTTAGTAATGATTTTCATAATTAGATTGATTAAATATTTTTCATTGCCTCAGTCAAAGCATTATTATCCTTTTCATCTCGTACCGCGATACGGATGAAGTTGCGCCCCTTCATGGCATTCTTTCCACTGCAATCTTTAATGAGGATATCATGCTTCTCAAGAAGGGTCTCAGTAAGCTGGCGAGAGGTATAAGGCGGCAGAACTTCACAGAGGAAATAATTCGCCTGGCTGGGCAAAACACGGAGGAAAGGAACGGCTGAGAGTTCATTCATAAAACGCCTGCGCTCATTCATAAACTGAACACAAGCCTGCTGATAATTTTTCTCATACTTGCCGAAAATCTGCATGTAGAACTCACCCAGAGAATTGATATTCCAGATAGCAACATCTTTCTTGAGCCAACTGATAAATTGCTCATCACCGCTTGCCATGATACCGAGTCTCAACCCGGGGACACCATAGGACTTGGAGATACTCTTAACCACGACAAGGTGAGGATAGCTCTCAAGCACTTCGTTGGTCAAAAGTGTGTTATTCGGTGTACCTTCGGAGAAGTCAACAAAAGACTCATCAATGATAAGCTTAATTCCCTTCTTGCTGCTCCATGCGCACAGGCGCAACACATCTGCCCTAGGTATAAAATTACCGCTAGGATTATCAGGGTTAACCACCAGAAGAGTGCTGATATCCTTATCTTCAAAATACTCCATCAGCATATCTGCCGTATAGGCAAAATCATGCTCCACCGTTTCATAACAGACCAACCGATCTTTGCTCAGTCTGTTAGGATATTCCTCGAAGGTAGGCAGCACCACACCCAGCTTACCCTCGAGAGACTCCATAAGGCCCTTGATAAGTTCGGCAGCACCATTACCCACACATACATAATTGTGCTTAATGCCAAAATATTTACCGGCAAGTAAGCTATTAACTCTCATACCTGAGGGATAATTGCACACCAAGCGGTCAAAATTAGCCTTCAGCTCCGACATCAAGCGAGAATTCGGGAAATAGGGATTAACCAGATAGCAGAAGTCCAGAATGCGGGGATAACGCCAATAGCCACCATAGCGGCCTTCCATTTTTTTGAGTTTCTCTTCCGGTTTGCAGAACATAGATTCCGCAATATCAAGATCCTGAACATCGTCAATCTCATACCATGCTTCACCGCTCAAACGCAAAGCCTTGATTTCCGGTTTATCCAGCAGTGCGATAACACGCAATACCTGTTCATAATATTCGTTATTACCCAGAGCTTTGCTGTAAGCTGCAAGGAACGGTACATAGTGGGAGGTTGAGAAATCTTTGCTGAACTTATAGATGTTGACCGTTTTGTAATAATCCTCTGTAACCTCGTGTGAGAATTTGCTGCCGGGGATAAAGCTCTTGATATTATCCTCGTCGTCTAAGGTAACGACGGTGCCATCCATCCAGCTCTCAAACTTGTCCACCAGTGCCAAACTGGGATAGGGATTCTGTACAATACACTCAATCACAGAATCCTCCATAATCAGATCAGATTCAAACAAGAGGGTATCTTCCCGCATCAGATAATCCTTTGCGAGATAAAGAGAATAGATATTATTTGTCGTGGCGTAGATAGGATTGTCCACATACTCAATAGCACACTTTATGCCCAGAGTATCCACATACTCTCTGAGTTTGCGGCCTTCATAACCGGTAACAATAACTATACGGGAAAGGGGCTCCGGGCATTGCACGTTCTCCAACTGTCGCAGCAGCCGCTCAATGAGGGTTACACCATTGACTTTCACCATACACTTGGTATTGTTTTGGGTAAGTTCACCTAAGCGTTTACCCATACCGGCGGCTAAAATAATGGCTTGCATAATAAGTGATAAAATTAAGGGTTAAGCAAATCTGTGATAATATTCTGAACGGGAGACTGACTATTGGGGCGGAGGTAACTCTGTATGAAATCTGTTCGTTTCTCGGCTAAAGAGTCTTCGCCGGCCAAAACCTGCTGAATGAATTTCTCGACATCCTCAGAGGTCTGCCCTTTTTGATAACACTCCAAAGCCTGCTTTGTTGACTCGTTAAATTCAGGCCTGCTATCATCACGCACCATGTAAAGACTGGGCTTATCCATAAGAAGGTATTCCAGAATAAACGATCCACTATCATGAATCATGGCATCAGAACGGCCGAATAACTCAGCATAGTCACCATCAACAAGTGAAGTATTGGAACCTTCTACCCATGCCTGATAATATGCATCTGTTCGCTCTTGCCCCCATTCCTCGTCTTTGTAAAGAGAGCGTTTCAGTATGGGATGAGGCTTAAACACCAGCTCCACCTGCTCTGCATACTTCTGGGCAATCTTCAACATATCATCAGCAATCAGCAAGAAGGTAGAAACATTAAGAGCTCGTCTCTCCATATTTCTCACGGTCCAATGCGGAGCCCATATTATTCGCTTACGCCCCTCAGTTCGTTCAACCTTCGAATTGAGAAGCCAATCAGCCATAGGCAACCCGGTCACTCTCGTGTTGCGGGCTTTGTTCTTCATATACTTACGGGCCTCCTGTTGTATATAGGCAGATTCTACGTAGTAACGATAGAAATATTTTAATTTCCAACCTCCATATACAAGGTTTGTTGCCATATTGCTGAACCCGTATGGAACAAAAATCGGCAAAATTCCCTTCAATTCATATATATCGAAAGGAATCACGTGGTCATAAGGTTTTACTACGAACAGGAAATCCGGAACAAATTGCTGCCTAAGCTCTTGCAGAGATGTAGCTTCATAATACAGAAAATTATGCTTGCGGACGTATTCTTTACAAGCATTGCGAATCTCTTGCCGAACTTCATCATTCGCCACGCGAGGCTCATCAGTAAGCCAAAAAGCAGGGATAAAGCGTTCGTCTGCTTCCATAGCTTTAAACAAAGGCTCATTCTTCCAGAACGGCAGCTCATAAAGCAAAAATGCCACACGGAGAGGACGCTTATGCTGATGCAGTTCACGCACTTTTTTCAGGGCAATTCGCCGCTGGCAAGCAGCAACCCAGCAAAGTCTCACTCCACGCATCACACTGTAGGCCAGGTCACGTACATACTTGGTCAAAACATTTTTACCCATTTTGTCGTAAATATTCATTTTCTTTGTTTTGTACTGTTACTAAACCCGATTTAGAATCAACTTTGTATTGGTGGTGCTGCGGCTAAACGTTGCTACCTGAAGGAGAGAACATTCTCACAAAGCATAAACGCCACGCGCATTATACCAGAAAGGCTTATTCTTTCAAGCAATTTTCCCGTTCATTCAAAGATTTGCTATTCGCAACACTAAACGCCACCCGCTCAGTTCCACCCTGAGTAGAAATGAAAGCAGTAAGGTAAAGAAAAATAATATTCATAATCGAAGAGGCCCGTTAATTAAATACGATGTATTTTCGGACTGCTATATTTCTTTTTCAGAAAATTAAGTGCCTGTTTACGGTCCTTGCCTGTAGATATTTCACAATGGGATGCGAATACGAGATCAGGAAAAAGTAGGGGATAACTTTCGCCCTACAAAGCAATCATCGTTAGCATAAATAAATTGCTCTACCAGATTGGGAATCTTATGTAAGCAGCATTCCAATGCCTCTGAATTAAAGCAAGGACGTGCAGATTCCATCGGGATTTCCGAGTGAACGACAATGGTAATTTTTTCGTGCGTGTAATACCATTTCGGCACCTGATTATTGGTGATAATATAGATGTGGTGAATCCAGAGCATGTACATAGCCAAGCTTCTGAGGCAAAGTCGTAAGTTCAGGCAGTCTGCTGCAGTATAACTCCGAACCGCGTTTCCTCTCTGGCCCTCACTACCGAAAATAACGTACGCCGTACTCAGGTTTCCTAGAGCCATTAGAGCCCCTAAGCATTTTGCGATATCTTGCTCAGAACCAGAGTAACCGTTAAACTCGATACAGATTGACACCTAGCCGACTCAGGGCATCAAGGATGAAGGCTCAGACAGAGCTTGTAACTGTTTTTTCGTTCTTCTATATCACGGCCAGAATTGAGAAAAAGCAATTGGATAATTGAAGTTGTTTTATGTCGTCTACTGCTGCATCTGTGACAGATAATAGATATTATGCCCCGTTTCCTGTAGACTGCTGATCACGCAGTGTGTTACACGTTCAATGCCTCCTCTCGAGGGAATAATTACTGTAAGATAAACAAAAAAATATTCATAATATCAGCCTAATGGCTAATAAAAGACATTGCAGTATTGCGAACTCTATAGCTATGTTGTTTTCTATCAGGCCTAACGTTCAAAGGGGGATTTTACTGGAAAGCGAGATTCAAGAAAGCATCGGGTGCGAGCGCGGTCTTCGTCTGTCGCGGCTTCGCAATCGTTGATACAAAATAAGGCCGGATGATTAGGGGCAAGATGTTTCATGGGACTATGGTTGGATTCGACCATAGAGTCAAGATATGCCATGTGAATTTTTTTCATGACTCGTTGCAAAAATGTCCTGCTGACATCTTTCAAAACAGCTTGTTTTTTGACCAGGGCATACATAAGAAACAAAATTCGCTGCAAGCATGATTCATTGCGGAATGGTTGATGGATAGTGTGATGGAACCAATCCGGAAATTCCTTTTCACAACCAGCTAGGATCGTTTTAGTGTATGCGTCCATATTGTGGTGGGAACTATAGTTACCAAAGGTTATACCAAAGCGTTGTTTAATAGCCTCATGTGCGGTTTTTATCGTATGCCAATATAGCCCACCTCCTATTATGGATTTTTTCCATCTGACTATGGGTGTCTGGCTTTTTTTAAAAAAGAAAGAGGGGGATAACTTTCGCCCCACAAAAAAGTCATCGTTGGCGTAGATGAAATGTTCTGCCAGATTAGGAATTTTATGCAAGCAACATTCCAGAGCTTGGGAATTAAAACAGGGACGAGCGCTTTCCGGCAGAATTTCTGAGTGATCAACAATTGTGATTTTATCGTGCTGGCGGAACCATTTTGGTATCTGATTATTTGTAACAATATAAATGTGGTGAATCCATGGCATATGCATGACTACGCTTCGGAGACTGTACTTCAGCTCATCAATTTGAACATAGCGGCAATCCGCGTTTTCTTTCATAGAGGCGTTGCATTGTCTCATTCGTTCACGCCTTTGTCGGGCGAAATTCTCATCATTGCCATCGCACCACAGATAGACAAGATCTATATCATAATCTTTCATAATTTAGGGATACCAGTAAAAGTTAATATGCTACCGTCCGATTTTTTCTCAGGTTGAGGAAAAGTCCAAACGGAAAAAGTGTTATGTGAGCTTTGAATATGAATGCCGAAGACGGAAATATCGACTTATTTCAAGATGAGCAACTTCTCGCTGCAGATATTCGTTATGGACGTGTTTGTGAAAGAGCGGAACTATATAACCACCAGCGAGTCTTCGACATTTTTGCGGGGAGAAATGGCTAACGGGAAATTGTGCTCAGCGAGTGTCCCGCAGACCATAAGAGCTATGATGGATTCTGAGTCAGGGATGCCGATGAGTTTATGAATTTTCCTGAGACTTCCCGCTGTGCATGGCATACCCAGAATACAATGAGCTACTTTATTGTAATGCAAAGCATAAGAGAGGTTCATAAGGTAAATACCTCCGTTTACATAGAGGGACATCCCTTCTAAAGCGTAGAAACTACTTCTGTCGCATGTGATGACAAGTGCCTTATCCGCAAACTGGCCGAACCCGCGGTTTCCACCTTGTAATTGCAGTAGTTGTGCCCGTTTTTCATTATCTGCCACACAATATACTTTCCAAGGCTGCCTGTTACAGGCGGAAGGGGAGTTATTTGCAAGTTCGACCGCAGCTTGAATTTGCTTCATAGAAACGGGAGTTTTGCCGAAGTTTCGTACGCTATGTCGAGATGCTGAGAACTTTGCAAAGTCTGCGTTCAAGTGACGCCAATATTCTTCAGGGGAGGATTCAATTTGTGCCGAGCTTGTAATATTTGCTGTAGCTAAAATGGATTGAAGAGCGGACTCTATGCTGGATTCAAGAGGGAAATGTTCTCTTTGATGCAGGTGGTAATATTCTGACAGTACAGCAAGTGCATGGTGGCATACATCGCTGTATACACCATTGTTGAGTTTGTGAACGAGCTGCAGTTGCTGAATAGTCTGCAACACCATAGGTTGACCAAATCCGAGCCTACGTTCAGGCATTGTCAGCCCTTTTTCCAATACATGATA
Organism: Akkermansia sp.; assembly: GCA_045646325.1. Lineage (GTDB taxonomy): Bacteria > Verrucomicrobiota > Verrucomicrobiia > Verrucomicrobiales > Akkermansiaceae > Akkermansia. Next base: position 27,469 of record JAZRKM010000057.1, read on the forward strand.
CATGGCTGTGAGTCTTGCTTCTTCCCCTTTGCAAGTGCAGCAAGTATCCATACAGTATTGTGCGTGCTTTTTGCAGAAATAGGCAAAGTATTTTATGATTGACAATTTTTGTCGCAACTTGACATAGTAGCGGAAGAGTGCGGTTTTTTTGAGTATAGCTTTCATTTTGCGGATAAAGGGAAAGGGTTATTAGTCTAGTTTAATATATTGAAAAGGATTTGCATAGAATGCTGTTTGCTGGTTTCCAGCTGTTTCATATCATGGGTATCTGGAGATACGATTTTTACTAATCCATCAGGGGTGATAATTTCTTCTAAATTGCTGGGGCAAATGCCGAAGTATTTGAAAAGGGAATCAAAACGGCTATTTCTATGAGATGCTTTTAGCTTGTTTTCCTGCAATACATGCAAGGGTTTCCGGAACAACAGCGAGAATGCGGAACCATGAAAGGACGTCGTCACCACTGCTCTGGCATGACGTATAAGCCACACAAACTCGGCAGGCCCCACTCCCGACAATGCCTGGGAGCTATCATCACTGACAGTCCCGACAATCGGCGGCTGAATAGAATATACAGCACAGCCTTCAGCCTTGGCTAAATCTCTAGCATACGGCATAAGCTCCATCTTACCACCAACACTATACACCAGTATGTAATCGGAGGAACGCAAGGGATAAGGACGTTCAAAACTTTTCCACTCTTCATCGGATAACAATAGTACCGGATCACAAACAACCCCAACCGGACGATTTAACAGCGCCTCCAACACTTCCGCCGCTACATGTTCTCGCACGGTTATATTAGCAAAACCACTCAATTTTTCACGATAGATTTTACTAACTTCATCTCCCAGCACAGATACTCCAATACTGGCAGCATACGAGTTTTTCTTGCTTGCCGATTTTACAAAATCAAGAAGATAAGAACAGTCTCCGGCTTCCCCCTCTACTGCAACTATATCAGGATTCCATATCTGATCACTACCGGCAACGAACAAATCGTACAATTCATTGGAACATTGTAACTCTGACGGGGAAGTATATACCTGAGAAGATATCTTCATCACCTCCCTGCGAAACGCCGCAAAAGCACGATATGTTTTACCATCTCGAAGATAACGATGATGCATCAAAGCACAAAATCCCTTTAAATTTTTCGCCCGGGGAATATACGAATGATAAAATCTCTCAGCTTTATCAGGGCGATAATCGAGGATTTCAGCTTCTGCTCCCAACTTATTAATGACATTAGTCAGCGCATGAGCCTGAAGAACAGCTCCGTAATTATTAGCTCTGTGAAAAGTAAGAACGGCTACTTTTTTCATAAGCACAACATATTAATGTTCTTTAAATTCATTCAGCAGAAATCAGGCGCCCGTAATATGTCAGCAAACCGTCTTCCGTATATTCCTTGAACGGTATTTTATACGACAATTTAAACCAACGGCATTCATCGCACATCTTACGAAACTTTTCTTCATCGCAGGGTTCATTAGCAATCTTTTCAAACTCCAGAATATGTGGGGCCAATTCCACACCGGCATCTACTCCACATTGAGTATCTTCATTGTGATCATAGGCTGCCAATAATAAATAATCCATAATAAGATAATCTACCGCGTAATCCATCGTTTTCCAATACTCCTGTTTCATTTCTGCAGCACAACAAAACCAAGGAGAACGAGCAACAGCTCCCATCAAAAAACATTTCCACAGACATCGATTGACTCCGACATAATTAAAATCAAAGACAGTACGCACAGAAAAATATGGCTTGCTGAATATTGATTCCGGTATAGGAGAATGAACATATATAGTACTATCTATCCAAATTCCACCTCGTTCAGCCAGAAGAGACATACGCATGACATCAGAAAAGTGAATATAACTCATTTTACCTTTGCGCAATTTTTCATAAATACACTCAGGCAATTGAACATATTGAGCGATATTCCCCATATGAAGCAGCACCACCTCTCGCCCCTTCGGAGCCATTAACTTCAAGCGTTCATAACAAAGTTTAACGATAGGAGGCATATTCTCCTCCCCCTGAAGCCAACACACCCATATCGGCCCGGAATTCTCGTATCCAGGACTTACAGCAGACTTATATTTTTCTAGAATTTTCGAAAAGCGCCGCTCAAAGAAAGCATGATTCACACTTCGCATTGCCTTTCGTCGCAGAATTGGATCCTTGTACTTAAGATGAGTAAAAATACATGGGATGATATACTCCCAATCCATATCCCGGAAAAAATAAAATATTTTTTTTATCTTTGCTCCAAACATATGCCTTATCCAGCCAAAACGCTCAAATTAAGACTACCATATTGTCCTATCCATGTCAAGTCTATGTTCCATCTTGCGTTTTTGGGCGTTATGTTACTGTGAGCGAGCAGTAGAAAATGCTTGTGTCATTGGCTGAGCAACAAAAGCTCTCCATATCATTGTTACGCAATAAAAAACAACTACGGACAAACACGAGGGATGTCCGTAGTTATTAGTTGACTCGGTGCTAATTCAAGGTATAAATCTCATCACTGCCTTAATCTGCACCAATCAGCAGGCCCCACCTCAATACCCATCGGGGGTGAAGTGAGCATCGGAGCCGTGGTGATAGTTACCATGCATGCCGGGGGACAGCGGGCCGAACTCCTTGTAAACAGGCTGTACGAAGGAGTAGGTGGGGCCATTCTTACCGTCAACCTTCACGGTGACACGCTGGCAGCGAGTGTTGCCCATAGCGTCCGTCAGGTAGCGACCGGCAAGAGCACCGGCAGCACTGAACCCGAGGGCGGAAACAATACGACCGGAGCCGCCGCCAAGCAGCTGACCAGCACCCAGACCGATGGCAGCGCCGATACCGGTACCGAGGTTCTTGGCGGTGGAGGAGGTCTCACCCTTCACCTCGTAAGCGGAAATAACGGTGGCGGGCAGAACCTGCTGGGTCACGCCGATTTTGTTTGCGGAAACGGAACCATAGCTGGAGTCCCATGCGCAGGAAGAAAGCCCCAGCGCAGCGGCAACAAGAAGAAGGGTTGATTTGTACATGATGTTCTGACTGTTTGTGATTGTGAATGATACGTGCCCGACAGCGGGCGCACCGGCGCCCCTCGTCACGCCTATATCCTAGCTTTTTTGCCAGGGCACGTCAAGCAGAATTTAGTTCAGTATTAAAAAATAAATTTTGCTCCGGTTTTAAATCAAGCGGGCAAGGCACCACGCAAGTGCCCTGCCCGCCTGTTAGGTACAATGTTTGGATGTTATCACTCAGCGCTTTCAGCTGCAGCGGCTTTCTCAGCCTCGAGTTTCTGGCGGAGTTTCTCAGGCAGCTTGACCTGAATGTGAATGTCACGCAGCTGGTTAGGCTCAGCCGGCGCGGGGGATTCGCTCATGAGGTCGGCACCGCGATTGTTCTTGGGGAAGGCAATCACCTCGCGGATAGAGTCGCACTGCCCGATGAGCATGACCACGCGGTCGAGACCGAGCGCCAGACCACCGTGGGGAGGAGCACCGAAGGAGAAGGCGGCCAGCAGGTGGCCGAACTGCTCTTCAATGGTGGCGTCATCCAGCCCGAGGGCACGGAAAGTGGCATCCTGCAGCTCTTTCTCATGAATACGAATGGAACCGCCACCCAGCTCATTACCGTTGAAGATGACGTCGTAAGCCTCGGCACAAATGTCCGTGGAAATCTCACCCTTAAGCACCTTCTCCACATCTTCCGGCACGGGACGGGTGAAGGGGTGGTGAATGGCGCAGTAGCGCTGCTCCTCGGCATCCCACCCGAAGAGGGGGAAGCGGTTGACCCAGAAGAGGTCGATGTCGTTGTTGCCCTTGAGCAGCTCCATGAACTCGCCGCAGGCCAAGCGCACGCGGCCGAGAATGGTGCAGCTCTGCTCCCACTCGCCGGCGGCGAAGAAGATGCAGTCGCCGCTTTCGATGTTCAGGCGCTCAACGAGGGCATCAATCTCAGCCTGGGAGAGACGCTTGGTGATGGGGCTCTTCCACTCCTTGGTGTTGTTGACGTCGCGCACCTTGATGTAGGCCAGGCCCTTGGCACCGGCCTCGATGGCGGTCTGGGTGAGGGAGTCCACCTGACCGACGGAGGGGTTGAAGCCCTTGGCATTGATGGCTTTCACCACGCCGCCGTTGGCAATGGCGCCGGAGAACACGCGGAATTCGCTGTTGGCGAAGATGTCGGAGCAGTCGGTAATCTTCATTTCGAAGCGGCGCTCAGGCTTGTCGGAACCGTACTGATCCATCGCGTCCTTCCAGGTCATGCGGGGGAAGGGAGTGACGATATCGCGGCCGACGGATTCTTTGAACACGCGCTTAAGCATGGCCTCAATCCAGGCGTAAATATCCTCGGGGGTGATGAAGGAAGCCTCGATATCGATCTGAGTGAACTCAGGCTGACGGTCGGCGCGCAGGTCTTCGTCGCGGAAGCAGCGGGCCACCTGGAAATACTTCTCCATACCGGCGACCATGAGCAGCTGCTTGTACTGCTGGGGAGCCTGGGGCAGAGCGTAGAAGGTGCCGGGGGTCAGGCGGCTGGGCACCAGGAAGTCGCGGGCACCCTCGGGGGTACTCTTGGAAAGGATGGGAGTTTCAATCTCGAGGAATCCCTGTTCGTCGAGATAGTCGCGCATGGTCTTGGTAATGCGGTGGCGCAAAATCATGTTGCGCTGCATGGGGGAGCGGCGCAGGTCGAGGAAACGGTACTTCAGGCGGATATCCTCGTTGGCGATGTTGCGGTCAAGCTGGAAGGGAAGCACGGCGGCGCGGTTAAGCACGGTCATAGAGGCGGCATCCACCTCAATCTCACCGGTGGCGAGGTCGGGGTTGGTAGCGTCCACCTCCTCGGTCTTCAGACGGGCAACAACCTTGCCGGTAACCTGAATGACGGATTCCACGCGCAGATTCTCAGCATCATTAGCCAGCGCAGCATTATTCTCGGGGTGGAAAACCACCTGGGTTTTGCCGGCGCGGTCACGGAGGTCGATGAAAATCACACCGCCGTGGTCGCGAACTGTATCCACCCAGCCCACAAGCGTAACCTGCTTGTCGACATCAGAAAGGCGGAGCTCATCGCACGTATGGGTACGGTAACTGTTCATGGTAATGATGCTTGATAGAAATTACGGTCGGCTGCGCGCACATGCGAGCCGAAGCGGCCAAGATTCTACTCTCTGCCACCTGATTGTCAAGACAAATTTGGCTATTCAGGCGGCACTGCCGCAAAAAATGAACAGGTGCCCCGCCAGGGGGAAGAACCGATAGCGGAAGCCGGTCGAAGGAGCGGGGTACGTTTTGGCCTTAACTGCGCGCCGCCTTGCGCAAAAGACGGGCACATTCCTCGTGTCCATACTTCTTGGCCACGTGCAGAGCCGTTTCGCCATAGGCATTCAGAGCGGCCGGGGTAATACCCGGTGCTTCGAGCAGCAGGCGCACGCAATCTGCGTGGTTACGCATGGCAGCGTAGCCGAGGGGAGTCCAGCCATTCGGGGTGAAGCGATTCACATTGGCGCCGGCAGCAATCAAGGCACTCAGGCAATCAGGAGACGGTGCCCGCAGAGCCACATGCAGCGGGGTGTAACCATGGCTGTCAGTCACATCTGTCTGGGCCCCGTAATTGAGCAGCACCCGCACACAATCAGCATGCCCCATGAGTACAGCATACATCAGGGGGGTGTTGCCGCACTCATCCGGACTGTTGGCATCCGCGCCGGAGGCTAAAACCGCGATAAGGTCATTGACCCCCCCCTTCTTCGCAGCCTGGCACAAATCGGCTCCGTCAGCCGGGAGCGGAGTACCGGCCCCCTGCCCCGGTGTACGGTATTGCCCCAGCAGTACGGCACCTATCACAACAGCCTCTGCCCTTTCCGCCCAACGGCGTGTTTCAAGGGACTCGCCGTTTCGCTTCGACGGCACAGCCTGTACCAGCTGCTCTTCCACATAATCAAACAATGTCACGCCACCTGTCAGCAGCAGCAGTTCAGGTGAGTGAGGGGTAGCCGTGGCACCGTAAAGCTCATTGAGGGATTTTGCTACCGCGCTCACCTCATTTGCCATCAACTGCACATATTCATCGCGCTGCACCATCGCAGAGTACATGAACCCTTCGCTCAGACAGCTGAACAGCCCATCAACCGCCCCCTTGGCGGAAAGAGCGTGCTTAGCCTTGCGCACACCCTGCATCACTCCGCCGAGCGGCAACATGTCAAACTGCTCGCGGTCGATTCCGCCGGCTCCGAGCAATTTCTCCATCACCAGTTTGCGGATACCCTCATCCACCTTATCACCGGCGCATTTACAATCGCCGTGCCCCTGCTGCAGGGCAATATCACCGTTTTCACAGCGTGTTACGCAGGCAACATCAACCGAACCGGCGCCCCAGTCCACCACCAGAGCACTGTGCTGGAACGCTTTTTCCGGCACGCATGAACAATAGGCAGCAGCAACGGCCTCAGGAGCAGATACCAGCACAATTTCCGGGAAACCGGCACGCCCGGCCGCTGACAGCAATTCCTCCCGCTGCTCCGGTGTAAAACAAAGCGGGCACGTCAACACGGTTTTACCGATAGTGCACCCCTGCATGGAAGGCGCCGCTTTCACCCGTTCGTGCACACAGGTCAGAAAGTCTGCCACAATATCAACAGCGGGCTTCTGCCCCAAAACGGCCCGACCGCTCCCCAGCATATGCAGAAAACCGGGCAGATAGGGGAGAGAATCATGCTGTGCGACATCATCAGCCTCGTCACCGAACAACAGAGTACCATCAGGCATCAACACCGCAGTAGTGGGCAGCTCCATTGCAGAGCGGCCGATAGCAAGCAGTTCCGGCTGTCCATCCGTTTTTTCACGGGCAACCCGGGTCGTGGCAGTGCCTAAATCAATAGCAATCGTTATCTCTCGTTCCTCCATTGCGGGCAATTCGGGTTCATTTATTCTTACAAGGTCGCGAACAGGGTGCTACATTCCGCGTGTCCATTTTCAGCAGCAAGGTCAGCAGCAGTCTGCCCCAGTATATCCTGCACCGTCGTATCAATACCCGGCACAGCCAGCAACAGCCTGACCACCTCGGCATGACCGGCAGCAGCCGCCACATGCAGCGGGGTTGAGCCGTCAAAATCCCAGAGCTCATTCGCATTCACGGCAGGCGATTTAAGCAAGAGTTTCAGCAGCGCGACATTACCCTCTTCTGCGGCTGTGTGCAACAGAGAATAGCCGTTTTCATTGCACACATTGACATCGGCCCCATGCGCAACAAGCCTTTCAGCACAATTGAGGTGCCCGGCCACTACGGCGGCCTGCAGCGGAGTCCAGCCAAAATCGTTGCGAGACTCCAGCTCAGCGCCCCCGTTCAGCAGAGCCGGCAGCAGCGCCGCTGCTCCCGAGCCGGCAACAATGTGCAAGGGGGTATTGCCGAGGGAATCCGCCGCTGCTACATCTACCCCGGGCAACGACAGAGCAGAACTCAGAGCGGCAGCATCCTGCGCATGCAGCGCCTCCCACAAAGCGGATTGAGCATCGACCGGTTCCGGAGAAGGTTTCTCGATAGGTTTCTCGACGGGTTTCTCGACGGGCTTCTCGACAGGCGGGGCAACGGGCTGAGGATCCGGTTGCGGCGCAGGTTGCGGAGCCTGCTGCGACATCAACAGGGCACCATTCTGTTTCAGGTAGAGGGCTGCGCCTTCAACGGCATCCGTTGGCTTGGTGCGGTAGTAAACGGGTTTACCCAAGGTTTCAGCCAGTACTTTCTGCGCACCGGGCAGCAGCGCAAGGTCACCGGTAATAAGCACAACCTCTGGCTTACCATACCTGAGAGCACTCATGTAGAGCGACTTCACGGCACTCGCCATGCGCTCCAGATAGGGAGCCAGCAGGCGTGCATAGTCCGCCCCGGGAATCTGCACCTCGACAGTATACCCCGCTATCAAAAAACTCCGTACATTCAATTGCTGAGTTGAGAGGGCTCGTTGAGCATCGCGCACCGGGCACTGCTCCCGCACCTGTCGCAACAGCGCGGGCCATGCGACCCTGCCGACAGGCCGCATGCGGGCCACCTTCGCCATAATATAGTTGGCCAAATCTTCATCTATCTCTTCACCGCCAAGTTCGACCTGCCCGCCCACGGCTCGTGGGGTAATCTTGCCACCGGCGGCCTCTGCAACCATGTGGGCATACTCCACGCGGGCCGGAGACCAGTTGATCAACAGGGCATTCTTTTCGAACAGCGGGGCAAGACCACGGCTGCGCAACCTGTCAGCCCACACACAATATATGGCCCCGGTGTCGGTCACCAGCTCCACTGCACGCGCACCGGCCGTCAGTGCCGCCGCTTTCAGCTCCGCTTGCTGATTCGGCGTGCGGGAAACAGGGCAGCACAGCACTACATCAACAGCCCCCTCCCCTGCGCAACCGCAACGTTCTTTGACCAAGGGGAACACATACGCCAGAAACTTCCCGAGCAAATCGGCTGCGGTATACCTTCCCATGAGCAGTTTTGCCGAACTGCCGAGTTTGCGCACAAAGGCGCGGCAATACCCGGCCGGGTGTACCTCTGCCATCTTCTCAGCGGCCTCACCGAAGTGAAGCACACCATCGGGGGTCAGGCATACAGCCGTCGGAATGCTGTATTGGTATTTACCGAGCCTGACAAGCTCCGATTTTTCCCCGGAAATGACGGCGGCATAAGTCTCTGCTGCTCCCGGATCGATGACGAGTTTGATTGACATAACTGCTGTATATGATTATTGCTGAGAACGCGCGGAACGACACGAGGGGCGCACACCTGTATCAACCCACTCGTGAATATATACCACGCCCGGCGGGGGGATGTCAATCCCATTCCCGAGTCAAACAGATATTCAACAACAAAACTGTGCCGACAAGCGGCACAGTTTTGAAAATAACGGACATGTGAAAACCAACTTAATCCGCCACTCTGAGGGCGCGGGCCTGGTCTTCCGTCAACTCAATGCACTGCCAGGGCAAGCCGTACTGATTAAGGGCCTCCATGAAGGGATCGGGGTCGTTCTGCTCCATATTGAACACACCGGCACCGCTCCAGGTACCGCTCATAATCATGCGGCCACCGATAGCGGCAGGCACGCCGGTGGTGTAAGAGATGGCCTGGGAGCCAACCTCGCGGAAGCATTCCTCATGGTCACAGATGTTGTAGATGTAGACAGCCTTGTACTTGCCGTCTTTCTTACCCTGAATCACGCAGCCAATGCAGGTGCGGCCATGGGTGGTCTTGCCCAGGTCGCCGGGGTTGGGCAACACGGCTTTGAGGAACTGCAGCGGCACGATTTCCACGCCATTGTACATCACGGGGTCGATTCGGGTCATGCCGACATTCTTCAACACGGTAAGGTGGTTGATGTAGTTGGGGGAGAAGCTCATCCAGAACTGGGCACGCTTAATGGTGGGAATGTGTTTGACGAGCGACTCCATCTCCTCGTGGTACATTCGGTAAATTTCGTAGGTACCCACACCATCAGGGCAGGTGAAGGGCTGGTGCATGCTCATGGCACCGGTCTCCTGAAAATCACCATTCTCCCAGTGACGGCAGGGAGCGGAAACCTCGCGGATATTGATTTCCGGGTTAAAATTGGTAGCGAAAGCCTGACCGTGGTCGCCACCGTTCACGTCAATGATGTCGAGGTACTCAATTTCGTCGAAATGGTGCTTCAAGGCCCAGGCGGTGTAAACGTTGGTCACACCCGGGTCGAAACCGGAACCGAGCAGAGCGAAAAGCCCGGCCTTCTGAAAACGCTCCTGATAGGCCCACTGCCAGCTGTACTCGAACTTGGCCACATCGCGGGGCTCATAGTTGGCGGTATCGAGGTAGTTCACGCCGGCCTCAAGACAGGCATCCATAAGGGGAAGATCTTGGTAAGGCAGAGCGACATTAAGCACAAGGTCCGGCTGCACCGACTTGATGAGAGCCACCGTGGCGACCACATCATCGGCATCCACCGCATGGGTGGTAATCTGCACACCGCTGCGCGCCAGCACATCGGCCGCAATCGCATCGCACTTGCTCTTGGTACGCGAAGCCAGATGGATGTTCTTGTAAACATCTGCCATCTGGGCACACTTGTGAGCCACCACATGGCCCACACCACCAGCTCCGATTATGAGTACAGTGTTGTTCATTGCGCCGCAAGAGTGCACTATAGCGAACGCAAAGTCAAGCGAAAATGCAAATGGTGCCAAATAAGTTCAGGTCATACACACAGGCAGGGCGACCTGAAAGAATCGCCCTGCCTTAGTATTCTGCTCAGCCGACTCAGCGCAGGAAAATGCGCAGCAGCTTCTCTGCGAAAGAGGTATAGGGGTGGTAACGCATGGGCAGGTCAAGCCAGTTTGCCTTGGTCAGCACTGATTTGTAGTGCGTAAAGGTATCGAAACCGGCCTTACCGTGATAGGAGCCCATACCGCTGTCGCCCACACCGCCGAAGGGCAGCCCGTGCACAGCGAGATGAATGATGGTATCGTTCACACAACCGCCGCCGAAGGAAAGGTTGTTAACGAAACGGCGCTCATTTGCCGAGCTGGTGGTGAACAGGTAAGAGGCCAGCGGACGCGGGCGGCTGAGCACGAACTGCTCTACCTCCTCCCACTTATCCCAAGTCATCATGGGCAGGATGGGGCCGAAGATTTCCTCCTGCATGCAGGGGGAATCGGGCGTTACGTCATCCAACAGCGTGGGTTCAATGCGGAGAGTGGCAGGGTCACCCTTGCCGCCGATAATGGCGGTGGCCCCGGCCATCAGCCCCATGAGGCGATTGAAGTGCTTTTCATTGACAATGTGGGTAAATGTCTCGTCCTTCAACGGCTCAGCGCCCAACATACGCTCTACCTCAGCGCGATAGGCCGCCATGAACTCCTGCTTGCGGCTGCTGTGAATAAAGAGGTAATCGGGGGCCACGCAGGTCTGACCGGCATTGAGAATCTTACCGAAGGCGATACGTCGGGCCGCAACGCGGATGTTGGCTGTCTCGTCCACGATACAGGGGCTCTTACCGCCCAGTTCGAGGGTCAGCGGGGTGAGATTCTCCGCAGCGGCGCGCATGACCACATGACCAACCACAGGGCTACCGGTGAAGAAAATGTAGTCGAACTTCTCCTTGAGCAGCGCGCCGATTTCGTTGCGCCCACCCAACACGGTGGTCACATATTCCGGCGGGAATATGCTGCCAAGCATCTCGGCAATCACGGCCGAAGTGGCAGGCGACATGGAAGAGGGCTTCACCACGGCGCAATTACCGGCTGCCAGAGCTGCAGCCAGCGGGTCAAGACAGAGCAGGATGGGGTAATTCCACGGGCTCATGATGAGGGTGACGCCGTAAGGCTCAGGCTGCACCCGGCAGGTAGAGGGGAACTGAGCCAGCGGGGCCATCACCTTCTTCGGGCGGCTCCAACGGCGCAGGTGGCTGATATTTTCGCTCAGGCCGGCAAGCACCATGCCGATTTCTGTCATGTAGGTTTCCGTTCCGCACTTACCGAGGTCAGCTTTCAGCGCCTCGGCGATACGGGGTTCCCACTCAACGATGGTCTTGCGGAGCTTTTTAAGCGCCTCAAGACGGTATTTCACATCACGCGTGGTGTGGGTCAGGAAAAAGCGGCGCTGTGTCTCAACAATGTCGTGCATATCAATAGGCAGCGTTAAGGATTTCGATGACCTGAGCTTCGTCTGCAGCGCGGGGGTTGACGATGAGGGCCCCGTCATTCACGGCGACTTCCGCCACACGGGCGAAGGCATCTTTCGGCACGTTCACCTCACTGAGGGTAAGCGGAATACCGCAGATGGCATTCAACTCGCGGGCCAGCGCAACAACGGCATCAATGGCTGCCTGCGCACGTTTTTCTACAGGCACATGCATGGCTTCCTCATCCCCCACAAGCCAGGGCAGCAGGCGGGCGTACCCCTCAGCACAATGGCTCAGGTTATAGCGCATGACGTGGGGCAACAAGATGGTCATGGCAACCGCGTGCGGCACATGGCACACACCACCCAGAGCGTGACCAATGGCGTGTACGGCACCCACCATGGAGTTCGAGAAGGCGATACCGGCCATAGTCGAGGCCAGCGCCATGGCGAAGCGCGCCTGCTTATCCTTGCCATTGCGGGTGGCGGCAACTACGTTTTCGGTAATCATGCGGATGGCGGCAGTACCATAGGCCGAGCTCAGAGGGTTAGCCTGCTGGCAGGTGCAAGCCTCGATAGCATGCACCAAAGCATCCATTCCCGTGGTGGCGGTGGCTTTCGGCGGCAGGCCCTGAGTCATACGCGTGTCAATCACAGCGATATCAGGCTCGACATAGGGGGAGAGGAACTCCATCTTCACGCCGTTGGAGTCATTGCGAATCACGGCCACCCCCGTGCACTCCGAACCGGTACCGGCTGTGGTGGGCACCACCACAAAGGGAATGTGGCGCCCGCGCACCAGATTATCCAGCCCGCTGAGCGAGAGGATATCTTGCTTATTCTGAGAGAGCACCAGGCGCACGCCCTTGGCGGTGTCAATCACGGAACCGCCACCCACGGCCACGATAGAGTCGCAGCCCTGCTCACGGTAGAACACAGCAATCCGGTTCACCACCGCCAGCGATGAATCCACCGGAATATCGGAATAAACGGCGGCGGGTTCCAGCCCCTCAGACTCCATGGCCTTAATCACCGTGGAGAGAGTGCCGATTTTGGTCAGCACGGCGTCCGAGAGCATGAGCGGTTTCTCGCAGCCCAGGTTTTCGAGTTCGATGGCGATACGCTCCAGCGCAAGCTCGCCGCAAAGCAACTTTACGGCATTCTGAAATTCAAAGTACGGTACCATAATTTATCGGGAAAATTTATATTTGCAGGTCAGGAACCCCAGGGCAATGCGCCCGTAGGCTCGCAGGAAGTTCACTTCCGTTTCAGGCACATCCGTCATGATGTGCCGGGTGATGATTTTGGGAAAGAGGTAGGCCTCGACGATATTCACCAAGCGGGCCAGGCGCATGACATCAGCCACCTCGCCACCCATGGTGAAGGCATGGCGGGCATAGGCCTGTGCCAGCCCCATCTGCCCGGTGAACAGACGGAATGCCAGCGGCATGCTCTTGATACGCAGCGCACAGCCGGGATTGGGCAGTTCGCGCAAGCGCAACAGTTCCTTCCCGTTCCACACCACGAAAAGCGTAGGGCCACGGTGCCCGGTGCGGATAGCGTAGCTCAGCCCCTCAGGCATGCGGTCGAACTCCTGCGCCACGCGGCTGTCGAGCTCGCGCAGCTCCACCAGAGCCGCGTGTACCACACGCAGCACGATGGCGACAATCAGGGATTGTATGGCTCTCATAACGGCGGTGTCAGCTTTCCTCCCTCTTGGCGGCTGCGCGACGCAGGCGATCCATCATGGCACAGCCCAATCCGGTTTCGGGCAGTTCTTCTGCCACGATTACCTGCACATTCTCATTTTCATCCATGGCACGCATGACGGCAAACAGGCGCACGGCGGCCTCTGCCAGTCGCCCACTACCGGGCGAAAGCGGCATAACCTCAGCCCAGCAATCCTGCTGCGCCAGGGGGGATTCGCCCTCGTAGCTGATAAGCCCGTAGCTGATGCCCTCCTCCGGGGTGAACTCTGTGCGCGGGTCATGCAGCAGCAAGGGCTTACCGGGGGCATAGTGGCTCTTGAGCTGGCCCGGGGCACTCGGCAGCACTTCTTCAGCGCCCTTCCCCTTGCCGGGTTTGAGCACGCGGCAGATACCGCGCAGCTTTTCACGGGTTATGGGGCCTTCACGCAGCAGGCGCACGGCGGGCTTGCCTTTTTCATCCAGACAAGGCATGAGGATGGTGCTCTCAAGGCCCTCGGAACAGGCCCCGGCATCGAGCACCAAGGGGATAGAACCGCCCAGTTCCTTCTGCACAGCCTGAGCGCTGGTGGGCGATATGTGCCCAAAACGGTTAGCACTGGGGGCCGCGATGGGGTGCCCCAGGGCACGGGCCACACCGCGCATCACCTCATGCGAGGGTACTCGGCAGGCCACCGTGGGCAGACCGCTGGTCACAATATCAGGTATAATCGGCTTGCGCGGCAGCACCAACGTCATCGGCCCCGGCCAGAATTCCTTCGCCAGCTTATCCACCAGCGGCTGCAGCTCAGCCGGCACCTCGGTGTAGTCCGCTATATCCTTCGCACGGGCAAAGTGGCAGATAAGCGGGTCAAAACTCGGGCGAGCCTTCACAGCAAACACATTTGCCACGGCCTCGGTATTCAGGGCATCCGCCCCCAGTCCGTATACTGTCTCGGTGGGTATGGCCACCAGCCCACCCTCGGCCAGCACGGCCGCTGCTTCTTTGTACACACTGCGGCAGTCCTCAAGCGGGTCCACCTCTATCACTCGTGTTTCCATGCGCCCATCATACCCTCACCGGGGCAATTTGTCAACGCAAAACACACAGCCCCGGCAGCACTACTCCCTTGAAAGTGCTGCTCTTGGCGTAAAATCAGGCTTCAGCGCGCAGCAAATTCTTGAGCTAACTCTACATAACCGAGCGCATGGCGGTAGTTTTCCGCCTCGACATCCGGGGAAAGTTGCTTCACGACTTTGGCGGGCGCCCCCAACACAAGACTGTGCGGAGGAATGATGGTTCCCTTGGTCACCAAAGCATGCGCCCCGACAATGGAGCCATGCCCCACCACAGCACCATCAAGCACAACTGCCCCCATGCCGATGAGGCATTTATCCTCCACCGTACAGGCATGCAGCGTCACGCTGTGCCCCACGGTCACATATTCACCCAGGTGGCAGCCAAGCTCATAGTCTACATGCAGGCAGCAGTTATCCTGCACATTGCTGCCACGCCCGATGGTGATGGGGGCCACATCGCCGCGCACGGTAGCATTGTACCATACGGAGGCCCCCTCGCCCACGCTCACATTGCCGATGATATCCGCACTTGCCGCAATGAAAGCCGGCCTGTCCAACTGCGGTTCCTTCCCCCTGAATTGCTCTATTGCCATACAGGGAGTATAGCGCAATAGCTCCCTGTTGGCAAGACTATGAATTTGCGATTTATCGGGGTTGCCGACAATCATCGCAGAGATGCACCCCGGCGCAGCCACAAACGAAGCAGAGATACCAGACTAACCAAGCAAATTGTGAATTATGCACGCTTTGCACTTGCAATTCATGCACATATATGATAGCATGCCGCCCGTTCATGATAACTGACCACCAGGCACTGACCGAATGGAAGATTCGCGCGATGGCACAGCCCCGGGGGCGCACCGTGCTGGATCTGGAGGCCGACAGCATGCACCGCCACCACGAGAAGCTCTGTCTCATTCAATATGCAGACGAAGAAGGGGTGGCCATCATCGACCCTCTCGCTATCGAAGATTTGCGGCTTTTCGCCCTGTGGATGGAAGAGGCCGATGTCTGGATGCACGGTGCTGACTACGACATGAACCTGCTGCAGACAGCCTTCGGCACCCTGCCCCACCTCATTCTCGACACTCAGATAGCCGCGCGCCTGCTAGGGTTCCGCCAGTTCGGCCTCGCTGCCTTGGTGGAGCACTTCTTCGATGTAACACTCAGCAAGAAAAATCAAAAGGCTGACTGGGGGCTGCGCCCCATGAGCGACGATATGAAGGAGTACGCCCAGGGCGATGTGAAGTACATGCTCGCCATGGCCGACATACTTGTGGAGCGCCTGAAAAAAGCCGGGCGTTATGATTGGTTTATCGAGAGTTGTGAGCTGCAGATGAAAAAGGGCCGTGAGCGCCACCGGGCCGGCAGTGTTGACCCCTGGCGCATCAAGGGCAGCGGCAACCTCGAAGCTCGCGGTCTGGCAGCCCTGCGCGAACTGTGGAATTGGCGTAACGATGAGGCTGCCCTGTGGGACCGCCCGGCCTTCATGGTCTGCTCGAATGATGAACTGGTACGCTGGAGCTACGCCCTGCAGGAGTTCCGCAGCGTTTACCCCCCGCACCATTTCCATGCCCACCGCGCGGCAAGATTCCGCAAAGCAGTGGAGCGTTTCCAGCTACTCGATGAAAGCGACTATCCGCAGCCGCCCAAGCGCACCCGCCACGAAACCGACCCCGAGTTCGATGAGCGCCTGGAGCACTGGCAGAAACGCCGCAACACCATCGCCGAAACCCTCGGGCTGGAACCCTGCATCATCGCCACGCGCAGCCAGCTAGAATCCATCGCCTCCGACTACGAGCACGGCATGGCCAAACTCATGAACTGGCAGCGCCAACTACTGGAAAGCTGAGGGAGCGGATTTTCACCCCCGGTGGGGTGGGATTCTAATTCAAAATACCATTTTTTGTTTACCCTGACCCGTTTTTAACTTGCCACGGGACGGGGTTGAGGGTAGAATAGAGCCAGAGAATAGGGGGAGTGTCATCGCGCGCCCCCACAACAGTCTATACAATACCATGAAAACGCTCATTACCAATGCACGTATCATCTCCCCCGGCGTAGACATCGCGGGTGGTTCCGTACTTATCGACGGCACAAAGATTGCCGCTGTACTCACACCCGGCGAAACGGCTGAGGCCGACAAGACGATTGATGCCAAAGGCGCTATGCTGATGCCCGGCTTCATCGACATCCACTCCCACGGTGCCGGCGGTTGCGACACCTGCGACTGCAAGGTAGAAAGCATTCGCACCATCGCTGACTGCAAGATGAAGGAAGGCGTGACCACCTGGCTGCCCACCACGCTGACCCTGGGCACCAACACCCTGGCCGATGTCTGCCGCGTGGTGAAAGAATATGCCGCCAGCCCGAACGGCTCGAAGACCCCCGGTGTGCACCTCGAAGGGCCCTACATCAACCCCAAACAGTGCGGCGCTCAGAACCCCGCCTTCGTGCGCCCCGCCGACTTCGAAGAGGTAAGCATGCTCAACGACATCTACCCCGTGCTTTACATCTCAATGGCCCCCGAAATGCCCGGTGCCGTTGACTTCATCGCCAAGGCCAGCGCCATCGGCATCACCTGCTCGGCCGGCCACTCCGCCGCCAGTTATGCCGACTTCAAGAAGGCCAAGGCAGCCGGCCTGAAGCACCTCACCCACTTCTGCAACCAGATGAGCCCCCAGCACCACCGCGAAATCGGCCTTGTGGGTTCCGGCATGCTTGATAAAGACATCAAGATTGAAATCATCTGCGACAAGATTCACCTCTGCGAGGACATGCTTAACCTGACCTTCACCAACAAGGACATCTCGCAGATGATTATGATTACCGACTCTCTCGCCTGCTCCTGGATGCCCGATGGCCCCGGCCAGCTGGGTGGCCTGCCCATCATTGTGAAGGGCGGCGTGGCCCGACTGGAGAGCGGCAACCTGGCCGGCTCCACCCTGCGCTTTGCCAAGGGGCTGAAGAATGTACAGGAAATCACCGGCAAGCCCCTCAGCGAGCTGGTGAAGGCCACCTCGTGGAACGCCGCCCAGTCTCTCGGCCTGTATGACCTGGGCAAGGTCGCCCCGGGTTACACCGCTGACCTCGTACTGCTCGATTCCGAGTACGACACCGTGATGACCATCATCGACGGCGAGGTTCGCTACACCGCCTAAAGCTCCGAAATCCCCCGGCTGCCGGGCAGCCGGGGGATTCCCGCCCCACTTAAATTAACCGCCCACTCACTGCCGCCATGCTCATCTCCCCCCTAGCTGCCAAATTATGCGCTGCTCGAGGAATTTCCCCCACCACTTTGCGAGGTTCCGGCCCGCGAGGGCGAATCATGGCGGCGGATGTGCTCTCGGCCGGCACAGCCCCGCAACGCCGAGGCGGCACCACCCTGGCAGATGCCGCCATCTCCCCCACACGGGAACAAAAAGACGGCTACTACATTTATGATGACGAGGTGGATATGAGCGCGCTGGTAGCCATCAGCATGCCCATTGCAGTGCAGTGCGAAAAGCTGCTCGAAAAGCGTTACTCTCTCTTCGATTACATCATCCGCGCGGTTGTAAAAGCCTGCGCCACCTGCCCCTCATGGCAGGAACTTTCGGGCAAAATTGATGTTATGCTCTTTGAACACAAGGGCACCCAAGTCACCGCCATTGAAAATGCCGGCAACAAGAGCATTTACCGCCTGGCCAAAGAAACAGCCAATCCACAACCCGTACCGGACAATTTTACCCCCCACATCGTGGTGTGCGATGCTCACACCACCCGCGAACAGGTGGCAGCCCATCTCGCCAGCGGCAAGCGACCGGGCTTCGCCATGCTTGCCCGCGGCAGTCGCGAAAAAGACTGCATACGAGCCGGCGGAGACGAGAAATACAAAAACACCCTCGCCTACACCTTTTACGCGGCCTCAACCCTGCCTGAGCAGGAGGCCAACCGCATAGCCGCCACCCTGCGTGCCCTGCTTTACAACCCGGTGCGGCTGCTTTTACTCTCTTAACAAAACCGCTTTTTTACCGAAAGTCGGCAAAAACAGCGGAATCTCATTGACTTCGCCTGCCGATTGCGGCATAATATACACATCAACAAACGCACATAAACTTACACCCATGTCCTTCAACATTCAGAACGTAGAAATCGGCGGCAAGGCTCCCTTCTATCTGCTCGGGCCCTGCTCTCTTGAGAACGAAGAATTCGCCTGGCAGATGGCTCGCAGCATCAAAGAAATCTGCACCCGACTGGGCGTACCGTTTATCTTCAAAGCCTCGTACGACAAAGCCAACCGCACCAGCGTCAAGAGCTTCCGCGGTCTGGGTATTGCCGAAGGCTGCCGTATCCTTTCCGAAATCGGCAAGGAACTGCAAATCCCCGTGGTAACGGACGTACACACAGAAGAGCAGGCCGAGTACGCCGCTCAGTATGTTGACCTGCTGCAGATTCCCGCCTTCCTGTGCCGCCAGAGCGACCTGCTCGAAGCCTGCGCCAAGACCGGTCGTCCCGTCAACATCAAGAAAGGCCAGTTCCTTGCCCCCTGGGACTGCAAGAACATCTGCGAGAAGATGCAGGCCTTCGGTTGCGACCAATACATGCTCTGCGAGCGCGGTACCAGCTTCGGTTACAATAACCTGGTGGTAGACATGCGCGGCCTGTATTGGATGCGCCAGTTCGGCTGCCCCGTTGTATTTGACGCCACGCACTCCGTACAGCGTCCGGGTGGCCTGGGCGGTGCAACCGGCGGCGACCGTGACCTGGCTCCGGTACTGGCCAATGCCGCCATGGCGGTAGGTATCGACGGCGTATTCATGGAGGTACACAGCGACCCCGACAACGCCATGTCTGACGGCCCCAATCAGGTGCGACTGGACGACCTTGAGCGCATACTCACCAACATGCAGCTCGTACGCGGAGCATACGATCAGATGTCCTGATGAAGCACCACCTGCTCACCCTTTGCGCACTGGCAGCCCTTGCCCCCGTAGCCGTGGGGCAAGAGCTGCAGGATACTGTCGGCCAACATGAGTTCCCGGGGCTGCAACTGCTGCCGGCCGGCAGCAAAATCAGCGGAATTTCCCTGACGCGCTACGAGCAGCACCGCGTCTCTGCTCTTCTCATATCCAAGCTGATGGAGATAGCGACTCGTTCCGAGGTGTACTTCACCGGAATACGGGCGAATCTCTATGCTGCAAACGGCGAGACAACCACCGTCACCTGCCCCAAGGCAGAGTACAGCTTCCGCACTTCCGTAGTTCAATCGGAGGAGATAACTGAAATAGACAGCGAGCGATTCTCGGCAAGTGGCAAGGGTGTCATTTTCAGCACAGCCAACAACAAGGGTTTCCTCAAGGGAGCAGTGCGAACCACTGTTAAGAATTCAGCCTTTAACAAAGAGACCAGCGAAAAATGAAACCGCTGCCAGCCGTTCTTTTTCTGCTCAGTGCCATGCTGAGCGCCGGAGCCGACAGACTGTCGGAAATTCAACAGGCTATAACAGAGCAAGAGGCCACACTGAGCCAACTTCAATCTGCCCGTCAAGTGGCGGATGAAGATCTCATTGCTCTGGTAGGCAAACTGCCTTCCCCTCCGACCGAAAGAGACGAAAGCATGCCGGAGCGTAACGGTAACGAAACAGTTGCCGTGGCAGACAGCGGCATGATGTTCGATGCGAACAACTACCGGGTGGTCTATATACACAACGTACGTGTAGCCGACCCGCGCATGGAACTTCGTTGCGCCGACCGCCTTTTCATACATTTCCCGAAAAAAACCGCTGACTCCGGCAAGAGCGCCGTCAAAAACACAGCGACAACCGGGCTCAACAAAGATAAACCTGCGCAACAGGCGCAGCAAAAGCAAGAGCCGGCAGCCACGACGGAAGCCCCCACCACCACAGAGGCAGCCACTTCTCCGCAATCCGTCATCCGGGTTAACACCACCACAACCATGGTGAATGCGGTCAGCAACCTTATTTACCTGGAAGGCACTGCCGAAGCCGGGAACACCGTGACCCTGAGCCGAGAGCAGGATGAGCTGAAACTCACATCGACAGCGGAGCAGGCCGCCGCCCTGCTGGCTGCACCCAATGGCAACCTGCTCATCAAATCAGGCCAAATTGACCTGAAATGGACCGATAGTCGCGGCAAGCCCTGCACCCTGCACAATGAGCAGGGTACCGCCTTCTACCAGTCCGACACACAGGAACTGCATTTCCTCGGGCACACGGAGGCCCATACCGCCGAAGGCAGCATACGCAGCGAAAAACTGCTCACCCTCAAACTGACAGTAAAAGAAAGCGGTAAAACCAGCAGCTTCATGCCCCGGTTCACCGATATTCGCATTGAGGGTGTAGAATCAGCAACCGCGGAAGGGCAGGTTCACCTTACCCGCCCCGCAACTGATAGTGCACCGGCCTCGACCATAAGCGGTGAGCACCTGACCTACAACAGCAAAACGGGTACCGTTACCGTCAGCGGCCCCCAGACCACCCTCACCTACGGCGAGCAGAAACTCAGCACCGATGGTTCTCTGCACCTGGCAGAAAACGGCGACATCACCCTGCAGGGCAATGCCATCAACGGCGTATACCAACGCCCGGGCGGAGAAAAGGGAGAGGCCCCGATTGCAGGTACATTCACGACCTCCGGCAACATCACTTTCACGGCTGACACGCACACCATCTCCATGCCCAACGGCATTAAGGCGCAAGATGCTCTCAGCCACATTACCGCTCTCGGGCAGGTGGATATCGTCTTGCAGCCCGACCCGCAGGCCAAGGCGCCCGACCGCAGCAAAACCGGCATGCTGAACCTGGCCATCGCACAGCACAAGGATATTGCCGCCATACGCGCCACAGGCGGGGTTGACCTGCAGTACCGCGACAACCCGCAGGAGGAAGGGCTCACCATCGTGGCAGATGACGCCGACCTGAACTTCCTGACGGCTGAGGCCACCTTCATCGCGGCAGCAGGCAAAACCAACAATCTGAAATACAACGGGTACCACATTTCCGCAATATCAGATTCGGCCGTCTCGACCCTGTACCTGGCCCCAAACGGCGACCTGACCCTGACAGGCGACAAGGTAGCGGCCACCCTGCCCGACAAAGACAAAACCACACAGGTTAACTGCACCGAAAGCCTGACACTGGTACGCGAAAGCGGTGTGCTGACCCTGGGGCCGCAATCGAAAGTTCACGCCGCAGAAGGCATCTTGACCGCGAAGGGCAAACTGCACCTGCTGCTCTACCCCGGTCCGGCCGAAAAGAACCGCCCGGCCATGAAGCGCTACCCGCACCTCGTGTTCAACTATGCCGGACTGAAACAGGCTGACACGGAGAACGGCGGCACCCTGCAGGCCAAACAAGGCTCCATGCAGTGCAGCGGCCCCATACACGTGGAAATGCTGCCGGAAAACACAACGGATAACCCCATGGGGGCCATCCGCCGAGCAACAGCTCGCGGCAATGTGGCCCTGGCCGGAAAAGACAACCAGGGACGCCTGATGCGCGCAACGGGTGACCTGCTCACCATAGACGGCAAGACCGGCACCAAGGTGCTCTCCGGTAACCGTGTGACCCTGCAGGATGTCAACAACACCCACATAGCCTCCGGCGGCGGTGCCAAAGTGGTGCTTGACAGCCGGAATAACGTTCGAATCAGTGGAGCCAAACAGAGCACCACGGCCACCAAACTCAACGAGCAGATTGATAAAAATCAAGACAAAAAATAAAGACTTCTATGGACAGCGAGATTCTATTAAAAGCTAACGGTCTGTGCAAATCCTACAACGAGCGCATGGTCGCCAACCATGTGAGCCTGGAGGTGCGGGCAGGCGAAATCGTTGGCCTGCTGGGGCCGAACGGTGCCGGCAAGACCACCTCGTTCTACATGGTTGCCGGCTTGGTGCGCCCCGATGAAGGCAGCGTAATGTTTGCCGGGCAAGATGTCTCCGGCCTGCCTATGCACATGCGTGCCCGCCTGGGTATGGGTTACCTGCCGCAGGAAGAATCCATCTTCCGTAAGCTCTCCGTCATCGAAAACCTGATGGCCATTCTTGAGACGCGTAAAGACCTTACTTCCAAACAACAGAAAGCAAAGGCCGATGAGCTTCTCGAGCGTTTCAACATCACCAAGCTGCGCAACAGCCAGGCTATTCAGCTCTCCGGTGGTGAAAAACGCCGCCTGACCATCGCCCGTGCTCTGGCGAGGAATCCCACCCTGCGCAGGCTCGATGAACCCTTCGCCGGTGTGGACCCCATCGCCGTGCAGGATATTCAGCACATCGTGGCCTCCCTTCGCGAGACAGATGGACTCTCCATCCTCATCACCGACCACAACGTCCGCGAAACCCTCGGCATCGTTGACCGCGGCTACATTCTCTTCGAAGGCAAGGTTATCAAGCAAGGGTCTGCTGATGAAATTGCCAAAGACCCCAAAACCCGAAAAATCTACCTCGGCGAACACTTCAAGATGTAAGCCCGACAAACCGGCCAAGACGATTTTCCCGGCAGTGCGCAGTTCTTGCGCACTGCATTTTTTTCGCCAAACCGCCCCCATTTTTCCCGGAAATATATTTTAGAATCATTTTAAACTTGCTTTTTCAAAAAAAGCATGCTATATTACGGGAAGCCGCCGGATGAAGGCGGGAAACATACACAACAACACACGACGATGAAAGATCTGAAAGGCACAAAGACGGAGGCCAATCTGGCGGCAGCCTTTGCCGGCGAGTCACAGGCCCACACGAAGTATCTGTACTATGCATCCCGCGCGAAAAAGGATGGTTATGTGCAGATTGCCAAGATTTTCGAAGAAACGGCCCACAACGAGAAAGAGCACGCCAAGCTGTGGTTCAAGTACCTGCACGGCGGCATGCCCGACACCATGGCCAACCTGGCCGATGCTGCTGCAGGCGAGAACTATGAGTGGACCGACATGTACAAGAAGTTCGCGGCCGAGGCTCGCGAGGAAGGCTTCGACGAAATCGCCGAGAAGATGGAGGGCGTAGCCGTCATCGAGAGCCAGCACGAGGAGCGCTATCGCAAGCTGCTGGCCAACATTGAAGAGGGTATCGTATTCTCCCGCGAGGGTGACACCATCTGGCAGTGCGCTAACTGCGGTCACATCTGCATTGGCAAGAAAGCCCCCGAGGTGTGCCCGGTGTGTGACCACCCGCAGGCCCACTTCGCCATTCTGGCTCAGAATTATTGATTTTCCCATCCCATTCAACACAGCGCACAGGTTAGCCCCTGTGCGCTTTTCCCATACACCACGCACATGTTCTGGAAAGCAAACAAGGGAGCAGCCATTGTGCTGCTGATAGGTATGGTTGCGGCATTTGCCGCCTACTTCATCATCGGCAGCGGGCCACAGGGCGATATCGACCTGGCGAAAAAAGTGCTCTCCACAGCCATTTGCGTGGTGTTGTTTACAGCGGCGCTCCTGTCGTTCATCCAGGCGAAAACCGGTCCCTCTCTGGAGATAGTGGAAGAACTGACCGAGCAGCACTTCGAACAAATGGCCGCCCTCGAAGCGCAATACTACGGTGCTGACTGCATCACCCCACCGGCGGAGGCCTACCGCTGGTACAAACGCTACCCCGCCACCACCATAGCCGCCGCCCTCGGTGGGCAGATTGTGGCATTTGTCAACCTGTTTCCTGTCAAAGAACACATCTACACAGCCCTGCGCGAAGGTAAGTTCAATGACCATACCCTCACCCTCGACGGACTGGTCGACCCCTTTGACGGCACAGATGAGCCCCTGCACATGTTCCTGTGCTGCGTGCTCACCGAGCCGGCCTACCGCCGCCTGGGCCTCACGCGCCACCTGCTCTCCCTGGCCGTGGAGCAATACGAACCGGTGCAGCAGCGCTGCCGCCGTATCATCACCGACAACGTAACTCCCGCCGGGGCCGAGTTTTCCCGCCGTTACGGTTTTGAGCAGGTGCAGCTCAGCGGGCACGACTCGCTCATCTTTGAGCAAGACTACGCCGACTTCGTTGCGCACGTGCTTGGCACACAGCAAGACGAACCGGCAGAGCCCTAAACGACAAACATCAGCCGGATTTTCCCGCTGACCGCTTGCACCGACAAACAGCGCCGCAACCGGGCCAGCTCAGCAGCCAATGCCGGTTCATGAGCCCCGGGCACATGTTCCCACTCGCGGTAAATGCGCTCCAACTCTGTGAAGCGCTCATCCCCGAGCACCTGCCAGATATTCATGTGAAAATCCATGTCGGACTTATGCCGTAAGTCATAAAGCCAGGCAAGGTCACGGGCTGTATCTTCCTCCGGCAGTTCTACTCCCAACTTACGGCACAGGCGCAGCATAGCGCACTCAAACTCGCTGTACACAATGGCGCCGCTGCCGCCACCGCCCATCCAAGGGGCAAGCTCCAACAGGGCGGCATCCGCTTCGCCCCCGATATTCGCGCTCAGGCACGCCTCTGCCCAGCGCAGACACCCAACGGCATCCCCCGTAGCACGGAAAGCGAAGAAACGCTCTGCCCCCTCACGCAGCAAGAGCCGGTCGAGAGATGGAGTGTCGGCTGTGCGCAGCAGCTGCACCACATCATACGCATGGGGCACGCGACCGCTGCAAGCAGCGCGCACGGCGTGGGTCAGAGCCGTGTTGCCGGCAGCATCCTGCGCGTTCACATCCGCCCCGGCCAACAGAAGAGCCGGCACCAGATAGGCCGCCCCGTAATGGACGGCTGAAATCAGCGGCGACCACCCATCCTTATCCGGTGCATTCACATCTGCCCCGGCAGCCAGCAGCATCTGCATGGCAACCAGCGGGGCAGCCGCGCGTGGTTCCCTGGCTCGGGAAATAATGAGCCAATGAAACGGGGTCACGCCTTCGTCATCGCGTGCATTCGGGTCAGCGCCGGCGACCAGCAGCAGGCGTATCATTTCCAGTGAATCCTCCGGCGCGGCCTCGTCAAAAGCAAGCACCGCACGATGGAGCAATGTGTTACAAGCATCATCACGAGCATGTACCTCACGGCCTCCACGCAGCAAGCTCTGCTGCAACAGCACCCTCAGCTGCTCCACATCGTGTTCCTCGATTGCCTCGAACATCATATCAAACACCTTCTTTTCATTCATACCCTTGCGTGCAATAATCCCGGGCATATATGTTTCTCAATTCCACGCACAGCAACAGCACAGGGTAAATCAGCTTTTGTACGGGGCATATTCTCACAGATATACACAGACAAGTCAAGAACAAAACATTGACACTTCGGCACTTCTCTGCTAGGCTGGTGCCATGAACTCACTCACACCTGAACAACAGGCCCGCGTGACCGCCACCCTGCGCCCGCAGGAAGAACTGCTGTGGGTCGGCAAGCCGATGGCAGCAGCCCCCGCCGCGCAGAAACCCGCCGGATTTCTGGCAGGTTTGCGCGCCATTTTCTGCGCTAAGCCCCGGCAGACAGCAACGGACTGCCCGCTCTACCTGCTCACGGCCAAACGTGCTGTTGTATTGCCAATCCACGGCGAGCCGCTGGAGTGGCCGCTCATGCTCGGCATGATTCAGAAATACGAGGAGCAGCCCGATGGCAGTGGCGATGTCATCTTCGACCATGACTACGATGAACGCACCGAAACCCGTACCCCGCGCGGTTTCCTGCGCGTCGCAGAGGCCGACCGTGTGCGTATGCTCGTCAGCTCTGCGGCAGACGCCGCCTACAACGCCTCCCCCTGGTCGGTTTGATAGCACGCCCGCACCAGCTGGCCATCAGAGCGACAGGTTATTTTACACATTTTTTAACAATTTGTCATCAACAACTAACACCATTCATAACAATAGCAGAAACAGATGACAGAAATACAGGTAGAGCCGGGCGGTAGATTGCGCTATAATGGAAGGTAGAACAAAGAGTCATGAAAACTGCGCAACTGCTCCTCGCTGCCCTGCTGGCCTGTGCCCCTGTACAGGCAGCGGCGGGCTCTGCCCCGGTGCCGGCGCAAGCGCAGCTCCCCTTCTTTCGCGGGGATGGCTACCCGGCGTGGTCGCAAATGACACCGGAAAAAGCGGTGGCAGCCACCCAGGCGGCCGTTATGGAATCCGAGCAGCGACTGGCAGCCATTGCCGCCCTGCGCCCCGCAGAATACACCTTTGAAAACACCTTTCTGGCCTGTTACAAGGCAGATGAAAACCTGCGTCAGGTACAGGGGTACCTATACCACCTGAGCAATGCCGTGGCAAGCCCCGCGTGGCAGCAGGCGCTGGGGCGCGTGCAGAGCTTGGTAGCCATGCACAAGGGCGGTAGCCATGCGGCAGAGCAGGTATGGGCTACCCTGCAGGCTGCAGCACAGGCTCCCTTCATGCAGGAGCTAAGCAATGAGCAGCAACTTTTCGTGCAGCGCATGCTCACCGATTTGCGCCACCGCGGCCTGGAGCTGCCGCGCGACAAACGCGCCGAATTGGCCGCTATCGAGCTGAAACTCAGGCAACTGGGCGCCCGGTTCAGCAGCAATACCCAAGCAGCAGCCAAACGCTGGAGACTGGTTATCACAGATCGCGGGGCGCTGCAGGGCATGCCGGAGCCCTGGCTGAAACAGGCTGCTGCCGCAGCCCTGGCACAGGGGCTCGGAACCGAGCAGCAACCGGCCTGGCTCATCACCCCTGCTACGGCCGGCGACGTTGTGCGCTGCTGCGGGGTGGAGGAAACCCGCCGTCGCTGCTGGCTCTGCGCCACCTCTGTCGGCACCGCAGTGAGCGGAGCTGACAACGAGCCCATCATCGCCCGCACCATGGAGCTGCGGCACCAACTGGCCACCCTGCTGGGCTACCGCCACTATGCTGACATGATGGCAGCTGATCGCATGATGGGCAATGGTGAGCGAGCCTTGGCCTTTGTCGATGACCTGCTGGCGCGCAGCAAACCCGCATGGGATGCCTATGTGGCCGAAAAACTCAAACGCCACTCCCGCCTGCACGGCAGCAAACTGACTGCCATTGCCCCGTGGAATGAAGCCTATGTTGACGCCATGCTGCCCCCACGGCAGCACCACTCCCATGCAGCAGCCATCACCCCCTATCTGCCCGCCGAGCATGTCATCAGGGAGCTCATGAAACTGTGGGGAGATATCCTCGGACTGCACTTCGAACAACTGCCTACCGCATGCCTGCCCCCCGGCACGCCCTGCCCCGCCGGCACGGTAGAAACCTGGCACCCGAGCGTGCAATGCTTCGCCGTGTATGATACCGCCTCCCATCGCCACCTCGGCAGTTTTTACACCGATTTATACCCGCGCCCCGGCAAGCGCAGCCAGGCATGGAGCATGCCCCTGCAGTTCGGGGAGGGGGGCGCCCCCCATCTGGTGGCCCTTATGGCGAACCTGAGCCCACCCCCGGCCGACGCTGCCCGCCCTCACCTGCTCACCCATGCTGACCTGTACCTGCTGGCCCACGAGTTCGGTCATGTGTTGCACCTCTTGTTAGCTCACCCGGAGCTGCGAGCCCAGGGGGCCATGGGAGCCGAGCGCGATTTTCTGGAATTCCCCAGCCACCTGATGGAAAGCTGGATTTGGGAGCCTGCGGCACTCGCCCGACTTACCCGCCACTATGCCACGGGCGAGCCCCTGCCGCCCCATCTGGCCGAACTCTTGGCAGCCGACCGCCGCCACAGCCCCATCGCCCCGCACATGCAGCTGTTGTGCGCTGCCAAGCTCGACCTGGAACTCAACATGCACTGGCAGGAAAAGTTCCGGGGGCGCCCGCTTGATGCCGCTGCGGCTGAACTTCTGGCCCCGTGGCAGATACCCTATACTTGCCCCACCCCCTGTGCCATGCGCACCATGCTGCACTGCATGTCAGAGGGTTACGCCGCCGCTCTCTACACCTACAAATGGTGTGAGGTCATGGCGGCGGATGTTCACGCTCGTTTTCAACGCGAAGGCATACTCAATCCCGCCACCGGGGCTGCACTTCGCCGCGCCATACTTGAAAAAGGCGGCAGCCAACCGGCAGGCGCCATGTTCCGTGACTTCATGGGCCGCGACCCGCAGCCCGATGCTCTGATGAAACGATACCAACCGACCAATTTATGATGAAACTCCACCACATCGCCCTCAGCACCCTGGCAGCCCTGCTGCCCCTGCTCCCCGCACAGGAACAGGCCGCCCCTCCGGCAGCACAGCTCGCCGCACAGGCCCACCCCTTCCACCGCACCGACCTGTACCCCGCCTGGTCACGCATGACCCCGCAGCAAGCCCTTACCGACCTGCGAGCCGCTATGGTTCAGGCCAATGACAGGCTCGCCGCCATCTCTGCGGTCACCCCCGAAACCGCTACCTTCGAGAACACCTTCCTCGCTTGGTACGAGGCCGGGGAAAACCTCAAGCAAACCATGAACTATGTGTACCATCTCTACATCGTTCTGGGAAAAAAGGACATGCAGCAGATGATGGATACCCTCATGCAGGAATCCACCAACCACAGTGCTGAGGGGCTGCACGCCCCCCGTATAGCACAGGTGCTGCAACAAGCCGGCAGCGCTCCTTGGGTACAGCAGCTCAGCCCGGCAAAGCAGCGATTCGTGCAGCAAACCCTCCGCCAACTGCACGACAGCGGGCTTACCCTGACCCCCGAGCAACAAGTACGCAAAGCTCAGATTGAACAGGAAATCTCGCGTCTCGGCTTCAGGTTCAGTCAATATGTCAAGATGAGCCCGCAGGTTTGGGAACTCATCATCACCGACCCCGCCGAGCTGGAAGGCATGCCCGAACGGTGGATGCAGAATGCCGCAGCCGCCGCACGCCACCGGGGTATGGCCACGGACGAGCAACCGGCATGGCTCATCAACCTCACCAACTCCCCGGCCGGTGCCGTACTGCGCTACTGCAACGTGGCCGAAACCCGCCGCAAGTGCTGGCAAGGCACCACAAGTGCCGGCACCGCCCGCACGCTCGACACCGAACCCCTCATCCACCGTATTCTGGAACTGCGCCACGAACTGGCCACCCTGCTCGGTTACGAAAACTTTGCCGACAAAGAAGCAGCCCACCGCATGATGGGTACAGGCCGGCGCGCGCTTGCCTTCGTGGATGACATGCTGGCCAAAACCAAACCTGCATGGGATGCCTATATCGCCGCCGAACTGCAGCGCTACTCGCAGGCCTGCGGCAAGCAACTCACAGCCGTTGCTCCGTGGGATACCGCCTACTTCGACCATCACCTGCCCCCTGCCCGCAACAAGTTCAATGTGAAAACCATTACCCCTTACCTGCAGACAGATAACGTCGTCAACGGGCTCATGAACATGTGGGCAGGTATACTGAACCTGCGTTTTGAAGAGCTGCCCACCGTCTGCCTGAACCCCGGCGAACCTTGCCCGGAGGGTAACATCGAAGTCTGGTACCCGGGCGTGCGCTGTTTTGCTGTGAAAGATGCCACCACCGGCACACACCTCGGCAGTTTCTACCTGGACCTCTACACACGCCCCGGCAAGCGCGGCCAGGCCTGGTGCCTGCCCCTGCGTGACGGCAATCCTGCGCCCGATGGCGGAGTGGGCGAGCCGCACCTCGCCGCCCTCATGGCCAACATCACCCCGCCCATACCCGGCAAACCGCAACTTCTCAGTCACAGCGAGCTTTACATGCTGCACCACGAGTTCGGGCACATGATGCACATGATGCTCGGGCACGGCGAAATCCGCCCCCACTGTACGGCCGAGGTTGAGCGAGACTTCGTGGAGATGCCCAGCCACCTGCAGGAAAGCTGGATATGGGAACCCGCCGCCCTCGCCACCTTCGCCCGCCACTACCAAACCGGCGAACCCCTGCCCGCCGAGCTGATGGCACAACTGACTGCCAGCCGAGGTTCGAACCCCATCGAGATGCACATGCGCATGTTACTGTGCAGTAAACTCGACCTCGAGCTGCACATCAACTACGAAAAATACAAGGGGCGCCCCATCGATGAAGTGGCAAGCGAAATTCTCGCCCCCTGGCTCTTCCCCTACACGGAGCAACCGCCCACCGAATTGCGCACCCTTACCTACACCATGGCAGAAGGTTACGCCGCCTGCCTGTACACCTACAAATGGTGCGAAATGCTCGCGGCAGATGCCATGAGCCGCTTCAAAAAAGAAGGCGTGCTTAACCCGGCCACCGGTGCAGACTATCGCCGCTACATACTCGAGCGCGGCAGCAGTGTGCCCGCCATGCAGCAGATTCGGGACTTCCTGGGCCGAGACCCGCAACCGGACGCCCTGCTGGAGCTCTACCGCCCCCGCTAAACGATGAAACGCTTTCTTCTCAGCATCCTGTCAGTCCTGCTACTCTTCTGGCTGATAGCCGGCTGCGGCTACAGTTGGCTGATGCACCGGGAAACCATCCACAGCTGGGAGCTCGGCCCGGGGCAATGGTTCGGTCCCGCCCCGGCTGACCTGACCCAGCACCGGCACGCCTTTGACTACGCGAGGGATATCCCACCCCTGCGCTACTTCACATTCAGCGCCACCCCGGAGCAACTGGCAATCTACTGCCGCAATATGGAGCTGACGACCAACGAAAGCGTCCCGGTTGTCATGCAGAACTGCCTGGAACACGAGCTGAAGGGAGCTACCCTACAGACCCTTTATACCCGCAGTGAACCGTTGGTCATCGATACCGGCGACACCTATGCCCTGGGCTGCAGTCCCCTGCTGGCTCAGCTGAGCGATAACCGCTGCTGCCTGTACTGGAATTCATACAGCAGTCTTCCCCCATGCCCGAAAACCCCACCCCTATACCCTGCACCTCATGCGCAGCACCCTGGGTGGTACCACAGTAGCATAGCCATTTTTTACGCCCTGCTGCTGTTGCCCACCCTGCTGACGGCGATTCTCTGCCTGCTGATGCGCAGGTGGGGCTGCATGATACCGAAATGGGTGAAAGTCACCACCACTCCGTTACTGCCACTGGTTATCTGCCTGCTGTGGCTCCATATCGCGCCCATGCCGTTATATGACATCTCCATGGCTGAGTACGCCGTCTGTTTTAACATTCCCGGTGCCATCGCCATCATTTTGGGCGCCATTATGCCCCGAAAGATAAACGGAATGAAACGATGAACTCTCTCATTGTATCTGTACCGACAGATAGTAACTCCCATCACTTAAAAATATCAGAAAAAAAATATGGAATCAGCTTGACAAGTAAAGCGCTTGCAAGTATCTTTTCATAGTAGACTAACCTTCACAACAAAATACAGAATTCTCACATCATGGCTCAACTGGCATCTAATCTGGTTCAGGAACCATTCGGAGAGGTCAACGCCTGGGTTCAACCCGACGGAACAATCGAAGTCAAAGCCACGGTACTCATGAAGCCGGTCGTTGAACACGCCCGGACAGGCTTGGCTATTGACGCCTCGTCCTCTATGGCTGAAATGTTCGGATGCGGGAAGCAAGTCATCAGCAGCATTTTCGGAGAACTCTGCGCCCAGCCCAATTATGTGGAACCGGTTGCCCGCAAAATGACAGCCTACCTGGCAGAGTTCGACAGCACCGGAGAAACAACGGTTATCTACTATTCACTCGGCCGGCAGAACATGCAAACCGAGGAAAAAGCCGGCTCTGAGATTCAGTTTATCGGTAATCTGGATGCCGGGAAAAGCCGGGCGCAGAAGTTTGAAATGCCCCCCAACGCCGGATCCGGCACCTGCCTGACCCCGGCCATCAGGTATTTTCTCAACAGCATTGACCCGCGCTCTTGGTTTATTGGCCTGTTTATCACCGATGGCATGATAGATGACGCGGATGAGGTAAAAGCCCTCAGCAAGCAGATTTGCGAAGAAATGGCCGCCGGCTTGCGCGGGTACACCAAATTTGTCATCATCGGGTTGGGCAGAGAGTTCAGCGCACCGGATTCGGCGGCGGCCAGACTGCTCGAAGAACTCGATGACCTAGACAATGACCCCACATACGGCGTACCGGGGCATGACCTCTGGGACCATAAGCTGGCTTTCAACATGAAGAGCATGGAGGAGATTTTCGCTGAGGTTGTTTCAAGCAATATCGTGCTGTGCCGAGGTGCCGAAGTAACTGACAGTAACGGGCTCCCCGTCACCCCGAAAGATAGCGAATCTTACGAGAAAGCGCTGCCGGCACTGCTACACTTCTCCATGAGTCCCGGCTCGACAGCGTTCACCTTAGCTCTGCCCAACGGTAACCGAGCCACACAAGATATATCCCCCATCCTCTGACGCTCCCCCGAATACCCTTAATACATACTTCCCATCATGGATTTTGACGCAAACGCAGAAAGACTTAAATATGGAACCATGGACCGCGACGACCTCGTACTGGAGGTCGTCGACTGCGGCGAACAATTGGACGGCTTGTTACGGGCCAACAATCTGGAATGCAAGTACTATCACGATGAAGACTATTCTTCGGATTACCGCTACTGGAACAAAACAAGGCTCATTGAACGCTTGCTGCTCATCAATAAGGAAATAGCGGAACTGCGTGCCAAGGAACCTCCGCCGCCTCCCCCCATCCAACCCGAGGTGTATGAAGCCCGAATTGAAGAATTAACCCACCAGCTCGAAGAAAAGGAGGAGACTATCAATACCTTGCAGGCAGAACTGGCGGAAAAACAAACCGCGGCTAACGCCGCCGCAGCAGCCCTCGCCGCTGCTCAGGCTGAAGTCCAACAGACCGCCGCCGACCTCGCCACTGCTCAGGCTGAAGCTCAGCAGACCGCCGCCGACCTCGCCACTGCTCAGGCAGAAGCCCAACAGACCGCCGCCGACCTCGCCACTGCTCAGGCAACCATCACTGAGCTCAACTCCCAACTCGACTCCGTAAAACAGGCGGAAGCCACGGCTCTGGCCGAAATCGAAACCCTCAGACAGCAATTGACCGAGGCCCAGAACCAACCAATCGACACCGCTGCCGTTGACCGTCTGACAGCCGAACTCGCAGATGTACGCAATAAGCTGCGCTCCTGCATTAAGACCCAGCAGGAAACTATGAAGAGCAATAACCGCCTGAAACAGCAGCTCACAGCCCTCACCGCTGAACGAAACAAGCTTGCACCGGCCGGCAGCTCACCCAAGCCGGTACCTCCCCCCGTCAAGCAAGCGCAAAATCAACCTCAGCAAAAATCGGGCAACGTGTTCGAGCTGCCCGCCTTCTTCTCTTAAAATTTCAAATTACAACCCACTGACCATTCATGGAACTTCAAGCAAACATCAAAAACGAACTGATAGACTGGTACTGGAATCTCGGCAGTACCCGCAAGGGCACATACGCGCTCTCGCGTGGCGGTTGGCTGGATAACGCCCTGCGTATCAGCTCCGAAATCCTCTCCGTCAACAGAGCTCAGACACTTTACAACAAACCCACCATCGCCCTGTGGGGGCCCTCGCAGAGTGGTAAATCCACCCTGCTGGCCAAATTCATCGACGCCGGGGCTACAGATGATGGTCAGGGTAGCGCCCTGAGCTGGGATAACACACCGGCGCGCTTCAGCGGCGACAACAAGGGGGGTACGGTAGCCGTTCTCAACCCCTACTCCCATGGCGCGGATGCCTCCGGCTGCGTAACCCGGTTCCACCTCACCGACAAAGTGAAGTACCCCGAATATCCCGTTGAGGTACATTTTGCCGGCGACCATGACATTCTGCTTTCACTCGCCGTTGGTTACCTGAGCGAAACGATTGCCGTAACACAGAGTGGCGAAGAGAGGCACCTTCGCCCCGATGACCTGCGAGAGATTGCCGCGAAAGCCAATATCAAAGGCGCCGCCGACAAGGAGGCCTACATCCTGCTCACCGAGGTTCTGGATGTGGTGGATGTCCTCATCGACATGGACTTGCCGCGCTATGTCAACCTGCGCAAGGAATGGCAGAACCGCCGCAGCAACCTGCTTAACAACGATGCCCTCATATCGAGCACGGAAAACGTCATCAAGTTTGCCTGCGAATTGCTGTGGGATGACTGGAAGAACATGAACGACCTCTACCTGCGCCTGCGCAGCAAGCTGGCGCAGCTGGGTCAGCAGAAGATATACTGCGGTATAGAGATTGGTGCGCTCATGCTCAACATCGCCTCTGCTGTGTACTACAACGAATCTGACTATGTACGCAATCTGGTGAATGCCTGCTGCCTGAAAGAACTGGGCGACGGCGATGTTGCCATCGTGAAGGGGGGCGGTAGCCCGCTTTTCGCCAATGACGTTGACTTTGCGCTGGGCCAGGGGCTGGTATCACTCATCAAGGTACCGCTGCGCAGCGATGTTATCAGCAATTCCCACCCGGCCGTATACGAGCTGTTGCAGCAGGCCGACCTGGTGGACTTCCCCGGCGTGGCCAACGAACACAAGAACGCTGAGCGCCTGACCAATGACAAGCTTTCATTCGACTACCGGAATGAACACGGGGTTCGCCCTCTGCTCTCGCTGACCCAGGTGATGAAGCGCGGCAAGACCGCCTCCATCGTCATCAGCAGCGCGCGCAATCTGAATATCGATGCCTTCTCTCTGCTGGTGCGTATGCCGGCCGGCCCGCTCTACCCGGCGAACCCCGTTCAGCTCATGAACGGCATTCGCCAGTGGTTCAAGTCTATGGGCAAGGCCTACAACCCGCTCAGTCGCGATGGTGAAATGCAGATTAACCTCATCCTCACCTTCTCGGCCACGCTGCTCAATGTGGTGAATGCCAGCGGCACAGGAGTAAGCGGCCTGAGCGGTGTATTCAGCAAGCTTAAGAGCATGGGTGACCTGGCTGACCCCGCTGTGGTGCGTACATTCTGTGTAAACTACCCCATGTTCCCCGACGGTCACATACAGATTGACACGGACGCCCGAAAGCGCGAAGTGATTGATATGATTCTGGCAGACCAACATTTCAAGCGCCAGTTCAACGGCACCGAAACCAGTCTGTCCCAGATGGCTGATTTGGAAGAGGGCTCCTACGGTGGCCGAATTTACTTCTTCAACGCTCTGCTCGAGCAGATTAAGAAATCCCGCCGACTCGAATTGCTGACAGCCAAGATGACCCAGCTCGAACAGGAGTGGAATGATTGCCTGGCTCAGGCCCTGCCCCCGGCTGATGGGGAAGACAGCCATGAGCGCGATCTGGAACTGGTTATCAAGGCCATCCGCGAAAACCACGACACTGCGAGCGATGCAGCCATCGCCAAAGAGATTCTCGACTTCAAAGACATTTCCCCGGAAATGCTCGAAATCGCTCCGACCGGTAATCAGGAACTCTATGACTACCTGCAAAAACAGCTTGCTACCTGGCAGGAAAACTCTCGCCGCAAGCCGCTGCAGACCTCGCTCGGCTTCGAGAATGCCGAGCACCGTGCTCGAGTCATCTCGTACCTGGTAGGGAGCATTGACATACTCCCCATGTACAAGTGGCTTTGCCCTGTGACCCGCAGCCTGAGTCACCGCCAGCAGCGCAGTGAACTCCGCCGCCTCATCGCTATCTTCTTCGCCAAATTGCTTTTCCCGAACACCGGTGTACACAGACCGGAGCGCGAAAGCGTGGAGCTGCTCGAAAATATGAGCACGGACAACATTCTGACCCGCGATGTTGCCAAGAGAGAAAATAACATCTACTACATCAGCGTTATCGCCCCGTTCCTCAATAACCTGGAGAAACTGAAGGCTGCCGGTCAGGTAGGCAAGCGCGGGGTGCAACCCGGTGATGCCGAACTGCTTACCATCAGCACCAAAACAACGGCAGCCACTGACCGGGCCTGATTCTGAGAACTATCACCCATTATCCCTTTACCGCTCATGTCAAACATTAATTCACAGGAAACAAAGCCTCACGAGCTGAGAATCATGCCCAATACCGGGCACCACTATTTCTTCATCCCCTTCTCGCAGCAGTTCCTTGCCCAGCACAATGTAAAAACCGGTGAGTTGGCCCGAAAGTGGCGCAGCAACAACTCCGCGTGGAAGGCTGTCCCCAAGAAAAACTTCGATAAGAAAACACCCCCGCCTGCTGTACTCGCCGCCGGCGGCCCCGCCGCAGCAGCCGCTCAGGCAGCCCTGCAAACCCAGGCGGAAGAGCAGGAGTACTACACTTGGATGCGCTACCGTTTCGGGTACAAAGGAGGTGCGCAAAACCTGGGGCTCTGGCTGGCCATTGAAAGTAATATCGGCTCCATCGAACGCGGCACCCTGTTCGATGAGCAGGAAATTGCTGCGGACGCCATGCCGTCAAACCCGAAGGAATACACCGTTACCCCGTATGCTTACCCCAATACTCAGGCTATCGGCAAGAACTTAATCAACGGAGGTAACAAAAACGTTAAAGACGCCTATTCCATCATTCTGCCCGTTGAGCTCAACGGCAGGGTTGTACCCTTTGAGCAGGTGGACATCATCTGGCAGGATGCCGCCACCGCTACTGTGGATGTCGACCTGATTGTCGACTTCGGCAACACCCGAACCGTTGTTCTGGCTCTCGAAAATATCGATGACATGACCAACGGCGGTTCGCTCGATGCTATCTGCAAAGAGATTCGATTCCTGCCACGAGGTCAGGAATACCCCAACCTTCGCCTGCCCAAAGCCAAGCGCAAGTTCGAAAGTATGGGAGAGACCATTGCGGATTCATGGTTCCTGCTGCAACAGCCCATGTTTGCCGAGTGGGACTACCCGGCTAAAGACGGTGCCGAATCCCCCTTCCGCACCAGCAAGCATTACTGGACCAAGGAAATCATGCCGACCGATAATGAAAGCGGCTTGAAAAACGTGATGGGCAAACTGGGGCTCAACAGCGCCACTCAGCCCACCACTGAGTACTACTGCACCCAGCGAGTCCCCCAGATGTTCGTGGAGATTTCCCCCGCCCTGATGGGTGATGAGGCCAAGCGACTCATGAACAACATTGACCTGAACCGCGGTATGCGAATCTCGATGAGTTCACCCAAGCGCTACCTCTGGGACCGCGAAAAACAAGGTCTGGACAGAGGCCAAGACACTTGGCACCTCAATTTCAACAGTTGGTCCAGCACCCAAGACCGTGCCTCCCTCCCCTCGCTTCAGGGGCAAATTTGCCGCTACATGTACGAAGACGGCAGCGATTGGGACATCGAGCATCCCCCCTTCGAAGACGAAGATCGCTCCAAGCGCCCCCCCACCATTCCGACGAATGCGACCTATCCTCGCAGCATGGCTATGGTCTGGTCGGCGCTCTCCATCATCGAGTCTGCTTACCGTCAGATTACCTCGTTCAACTGGCGAGATGCCAACAAGCCCAACCACCTGCGCCGCCTGCGCAGCGTTAACATTACCTTCCCCTCCGGCTGGATTGCGAAGGAGCGCCAATACTACCGCCAGGCCTGGCAGCAGGCTGTGGATATCTTCACCCTGGCGCACATGGATACCCGCCAGTCCATCATGCGCGACCTGTACCCCGGCGAGTTGGCCCGCGATGTGCAGGGTCAGCCCAAGCTCTGCGTGGACCTCGATGAGGCTGTAGCCTCTCAGCTGCCCTTCATCTACTCGGAAATCAGTCGTCTGCCGGCCAACCAGTGGATTGAACTCTACGGCCGCAACGCCTGCGAGAACAACCGGGACCAGACGGCCCGCGTGCGCGTCATGACCGTTGACATCGGTGGCGGCACGCTCGATACCGCCATTGTTGAGTACCGCAACGATGCTCCCGGCGGCGCCGTGGCGCTGCGCTACAAAGTACTCTTCCGCGACAGCAGCACCTTTGCCGGTGACAATGTGGCACTCGCCATCATCGAGCGCGTACTGCTCAAATCCTTCCTCGATGCCCGTGGCATACCCGCCACGCAAGACCACAAAATTGCCGCCGCCTTCAGTCGCGTGCTCAGCCAGGCCAAACGCACCCAGGCAGATCGTGCCAAGTGGCAGCGCATCGTCACCCTTCTCTTCCTGCCGATTGTGCGCCAGTGGCTGAGCGATGTTGCCAATTTTGCAACCGGCTACTACCAGGGCGAAGAAGGTATCTTCCGCAGTATCGAAGAATGCGGCGGCGATGAAAACGTCATCAAGGAATTCAATGAATACCTGGAAATGGAAGGTATCGATGAAAACTTTGTACAAGCGACCGACCGCCTGCAGTACAACCCGGACGACATCAATGCCTGTATCGAAGACAATCTGAAACCCGGTATCGAGCCTCTGGGCAAATTCACAGCCGCCTACGATGTAGACGTTGTGACCATCAGTGGTAAGATTTCCGAGATGCCCAAGGTTGAGGAGTTGCTGCGCCGCTTCCTGCCCATCTGCCCGCAGTGTATCGTGCGCATGAAAGACTACATGGCCGGCAACTGGTACCCCATGTCCGACAACGGTCGCATCAATGACGCCAAGACGGTAACAGCCGTGGGTGCAGCCCTCTACACCGCCGGCAAGAACCAACTGCTCAGCGGACTGTGGAATATCGAGGAAGACCTGCCGGCCGATCCGGATTCTACAACCCCACGCGTGAGAAACTACTGGGGGCTCATGCCCACCAATCAGCATGCAACCGGATTCGAGGAAGAGGGCATTCTGCTCGAACCGCAGGATAACAGCAACGAGCACAAGTATTTCATGGCCAACGGGACCAGGTACGAAGGCACCCCGGTTATGCTCAACAACTACATCGGTCGCCAGAAATACCACGCCGAAACCACCATGCCGGAGCGACTCTACAAGCTGCGCTGGACCGGTCGCCCCGAGCAGGCCCCCCGTTCCAAGCTGGCCATCGTTATCGAGCGTGTGACCCGTTCCGGAGCCACCGCGGCAGATGACTTCTACGCGCTGGATGAAGATGACATCGTGCTGCGTTCCGTAGAACCGACCGACCCGCGCGACAAGGTACACTTCGACCCGAGCAAGGTAGAGCTGCAGCTGCGCACGCTTTCCGATAACGGGTTCTGGATGGAGGAGTGCCGATTCCATATGGACATCTAACTACTGCTTGTTCACAACCATGAGTTGGTTTGGTTCTAATAAAGAAGAAGTCGATGAGGTGCTCCGTAAAATCGAGCAAATCATGACTGAAAAGACTCAACGGCTCTCCTTTATCGAGGAGAGCCTGCACGGGCTGGCTGAACAACTTGCGCAGCCCTCATGCGAAGCCGAGCTGGAAACGCTGCGTACGGAACGCGATAAGGCGGAAGAAGAGGCCGTCAAATGGCAAGAGGAAAATCTCAACCTCAGAAAACAACTGCTCGAACTCAGGCGCAGCGATAAATCACCCGCCGCCCCGGAAGAGGAGCCCCGGCAGGAGCAAGTTACACAAAACGTGCAACTGCAGGAGCAGCTCAGCCAATCACAACAGCAGGTAAAATTACTCGAAGAGCAACTTCAGAATGCTCGTAAAGAACTGGAGTCAAAATCCGCTGAGTTGAAGTCTCACGAGACTCTCGCCGAGCAGTTTGCCGCCGAACGACAGGAAATAAAAATGTTCCGCGACATGCAGAAACGCTTCTTCCCGGACTGCATCATGATACCGGCTCTTGAACCCAGCATAGCCGAATGGCAAGCTGAGTTTACGACCAACGAACCGGATTACAGGGTTCTTTCCATGTTCTCCTACCTGTTCTCCTGGTCAAGTCTTCTGGAAAATGCGAAAAAAAATCCGGACAGTCTGAACAGCAACGTAGAAAAAGAAGCCATCAGCGCTATTGCCTATTTCAGCCGCTACTTCCTCGAAGCCCTCTATGCCAAGGGGAAATCGCCGGAAGAAGCTCAGAATATATCCCTTGAGCTCATTGAGCGTTTCAACATTGTACTCAGCTCCGTGGGCACCAAACACCAGCTTTTTGTCCCCTACCTGGGTGAGTCTTACGACAATAAGACCATGATGCCCGATGGCAACCGCGGCAACACCTTCGGTGTGGTAGAGGCCCTGCTCTCATGGGGGGTACACAACCCCGAAGCTGAAATCTCTTACAGCAAATGTCAGGTACAGCTGGGTTAATTTTTGAACAATTCCGTTATCACTAACATCTATATAAACAAGTACCGATATGCACGTCACTCCCATTGTCAATAAAGGTCTGAGTTTCGACCTGAATTATTATCAGGAACTCAAGACATCCCACTCCGGCACAATCTTCTGGTACGTTGACAACAGCAAGCTGCTGCGTACCAAACTGGCTCCTTTCCTTCCCCGCATGGAATACGATGCCGGGACAGCCACTGTAACGGCTTCCATCGTGGAAAATGGTCATGAGCTACTCAGCACCAGCGAAGCAGCCACTCCCTCCCTCAACAATGTGCCTACTTCCGAGCTGCAAAAGCTCGAGTCCCTCATCAACGAACTGCTCGTTGAGGCTAGCAAACCTGATACTCCGGACAATGTAAAACAATTAATCAGCGCCTTCCCCCTGCCCAAGCCCAACTCCATGCCCGAGTGCTACCGCCTGTACGGCAAAGGCCCCAACAAAAAGCTCGCCATCGTGTGGGGCCTGGCTCGCAAAGACGCCGACGGCAAGGAAGATGTCTCCTCCGTTGTAGCCCTCAAGGATTTCACCTACGGCCTCGAATACACCCCCAAGAAGAGCTATACCTGGCTGTGGGTTCTGCTTGGCATAGCCGCTGCGGGTATTGCCATCTACTGCACCAACGGCAACGAAGGTAGCACAACCAACAGCGACACCCCGACAGCTACTCCCCCCATTGCCGCCCCCACCGAGCCCGAAGAAGAGATTCCGGTGGTTGTACTGACCCCGGAAGAACAGGCGCTTTCCGTACCTCAGCAAATTGAAGTTCTGAATAATAAGGAAAACACTGTCACCCAAGAAATTGCACAGATTGAGGCCAAACAGGCAGAGCTCAAAGAAAAGCTCGCGACCATGGATCTGCAGAGTGCTGAGGCCGCAGCCACCCGCAGTGAGCTTGACTCCCTGCTGGCCCGCCACGCAGACCTGAAGAAAAAACTCGACGCCATCAAGACAACGCGCGAAACTTTAGAGCAAGAACCCGCTGCCGGCGAAACTCCCACCGTTGTGCCCTCGGGTGACACCAAGGAGACCCCCACCGTTGTGCCCTCGGGTGACACCAAGGAGCCCCCCACCGTTGTGCCCTCGGGTGACACCAAGGAGCCC
>JAZRKM010000058.1:0-22587 GCA_045646325.1 Akkermansia sp.
AATCCGAATTTGCAAATCTGCAAAATAATACTCTCTAACTCTTGCAAAAATAGGACACTTATACCTTATAAAAATGAATACAAGTATTGATAGTAGAATGGTTAGCGTTATTTTGTAGCAGACCTATAAGAGTATGAAAAAGACGATTATAGCCCTTATAGCTCTGACTGGGGTAGCCGCCGCTGCGGATAGTATAACCGTGAGCTCCAAGTTGTCGTACACAGACGCTAATGATAGTACAAAGAATTTCGTATTAAATGCGTACGATGAATTTGTATATGATACAAGAAAACAAATTGACGACTTCACCAAAAATGGCATAAATTGCATAGATGCAGATCGCTTGTCTGTTATCCCTCCTGCTGATGGCACTAAAGTTATCACATTGAGCCTTGGTAGTATGCTTGTTTCTGGCGATATTTCCGATTTAGAAACCAAAGGTGCTGTAATTGATAGTATTTCATTTATTAGTCGAAATGCTGATGATAAAAACCCCTCTGATGTTACTTTGAGCATTACTCTTGATGGCGCGGTTTATACATCGCAAAAAGTTGTTTATAATAGAGATGGCAGCACTGGTGGTGGCGATGATACTAAACATGGTAGCATAACTTTCAATTTTACCAATGCTCCGACTATTTATTCTTTGGGGGATTTAGCAGTAACGTGGAGTTCTTCTGAAGATGAATTTGGATGTGGTGTCTTCCATGGAGAAAATGGAGCCATTCTGGAAGGAACGCCTTATCAAACAGTTAACAACGTAAATTGGTATAGTATAGCTCAGGTTAAGATGCATATTGTCCCCGAGCCCACCACGGCGACGCTTTCTCTGCTTGCCCTCGCCGGTCTGGCTGCCCGCCGCCGTCGGGCTTCTCGTTGATAAGGGGCTTCTCTACGATACGCCCACTCGGGCTGCCCAGACAGGCCGCAAGTAAGCAACGACATGTTCGAGTGGGGTAGCCAAGC
The DNA here is from genome assembly GCA_045646325.1 of Akkermansia sp. Lineage (GTDB taxonomy): Bacteria > Verrucomicrobiota > Verrucomicrobiia > Verrucomicrobiales > Akkermansiaceae > Akkermansia. The sequence continues at coordinate 967 of JAZRKM010000058.1, forward strand.
CCCGCATGGCGCACCCGCCCTAGGTTTCACACCGATGGGCGGGATTTTTATATTCTCAAAGCGAGAGCGGCCGATATCTATCCCGCCCCCCGAAGCCTTGAAGGTGATGACACATCGGGGGACATGAGAGACACGGAACACGAACTCGTGAAAGCCCCCGACGTACCAGTTTGAGGAAAGCAGCGGTCATTCTCCGGGGGAGTCTGTCACCGCTGCGGCCGATTGGGGCACGAACTTCTCTGCCAGCACCTCCGCCCGGGGAAATGCCATGTGAAAGAGTTGCTCGGGGGTGCGGATATGCTCGGTCCAGAGGTTGGCCTGCACGCCCAGCACATGGGGTGCCGACGGTATGCGGAAGGAGCGCACGGTTTCCGTGGTAATAACATGCTCTCCGGGCGCTGCGCTCTGCGGATCCTGCGGGTAGTCGAAGTAGAAATGCGAGTTCGGGCAGAGAATCACGGGCATGTTGAGCGCCAAGACCCGCTCATACATCTCGGCACGCCAGAGCATGACCCACTGGCCACGCACGCCGTTGCAGGCAGCTTCATCCCAGGTGATGGCCGGGTAGCCGCGGGACTGCACGTAATCCACCATTTCCTGCATGAAATGCCGCTGGTCTTCACAGCTCAGCAGGCGGGGGTCCACCTCATCGCCGCCGAGGTGAATCGGGGTGCCGGGCGGAAAGAGCGCCATGATTTCATCGAGCACGTCACGCACGAAGCGCCGGACTTCCGGGCGCTGTACAGCCAGCACATCGCGCCCCAGCTTGCAGCCGGGCGGCGGCTCAATCGCCAGTTCGGGGTAGGCCACCAGGGTGGCATAGGCATGCCCGGGCAAATCAACCTCGGGCACCAGCATAATGCCCCGCTCGGCGCCATAGGCGATGAGTTGGCGCATGTCCTCCTGCGTATAAAAGCCACCGTAACATTCATGGAAATGGCTGCCTATCTCATGGCTGCGCCAATCCCAGGGCCCTGCGGGCAGCCGCTTGCGCCAGGCAGCCACCGAAGTCAGGCGGGGATAGCGCTTAATCTCCAGGCGCCAACCGGGACCATCTGTCAGGTGCAGGTGCAGGCGATTATAGTTCAAGTCTGCCATGCGGTCCATGAACTGCCGCAGAACTGCGGGCTCAAAGTAATGGCGCGACACATCGACATGCAGCCCCCGCCAGGTCGGGCTGAACCCACCGGCAAAGGCCAGCGCACTCAGGCACCAGCAGATGACGAACAGGTATACCTTACGATTCAGCAGATAAAACATTGACAATAACTTTCTCTTTCCTACTCCGAATTCCGTACTCTCGAAAAACAGTTATGTTACCTGGGGCGACTTGCCTTCAGCATGCGGAGCAGTTCGGCCGGGTCGCGGAAGTACGTGTCCGTGTAATGCCGGATTTCGGCCGCCTGGTCCTCCGGCAGCAGCGGTATGAGCTCCTCAAACATTTTGCGGGTCGCCACAATATCCTCGACCGTTTCGGCCATTGTCATAGCGTATTGGCAACGAGCCAGCATGACCGAGGAGCGGTTAGCCGGCAGAGCCTCGCTGAGCTGTTGCTCCAGCAGCTTACCCAGCTCAGGGCTGTTGAAGGCATGCCGCTCCCGCTGATTCAGGAACAGTCGGGCCTGCTCGATGACGGCTGCGGCATCGTGTATCCCCGTGGCATTCTCCGGGTCGCATTCCATGATTTCATTCCGAAGCGCTTCATTGAACACAGCAAAGCCCTTACTGTCAGGATAAAGCAGATACGCTTCGTACAAGGTCTTGGCGCGCTCCACACCGCTCTGCATGGCAGCCTTGCGAAAAAGAGCCTCGACCGTGTATGCCTTGTCCAGCGCGGCAATGGCCTCCTTCACCGTCTTGTCCCCCTCCTGAAAGCCGCCCAATACCCTGCCCTGTGGGGTAACAACCATGATTGTGGGATAGGCCGCTACATGATAGCGAGCTGCAATCGCCTCATTCTTGGCGCGCAGCTCCGGGTCAAAACTCTTACGCCGGGGCAAATCCACCTCCATGAGCACAAAACGCTCATCGGCATACGCGCGGAAATCCGGGTTATCGAGCACATTGCGCCGCAAATGAATGCAGGCAGAGCACCAATCCGAGCCCGTAAAATCAATAAGTACCAGTTTCTTTTCCGCTTCAGCCTTCCGCATGGCAACCGGCAAATCGGTCAGCCACCCCTCAGCCGCATGAGCCGGAGCCACCATGGCAACGGCGCAACCCAACAGCACTGTGTATATGAATTTCCGCTTCACTTCGTTCATTTATATTCAAGCAATCCGGCATTTTACCCGGTTTGACGGAGCCGCTCCCGCGGCGGCCTCTCTGACCGGACAATCCTGACCGCCGCTCATTATATAGCAGGTATTACCATGCAGTTCAAGCTTATTTCCTGCCAATTGAGTATAAAATGACATTCCGGGTCCACCACGGCATGGCAAGGAAAAGGCCTGAGGGGCACGCGGTGTGCTGCCCTCAGGCCTGATGAATCGATGTAGAATGCTTATACGCTGACCTTAGCCGATGAAGCCGCAGGTTATTTACCCGCAGGCGTTATAAAACCGGGGCCGGTGGCGGCATCCGGCCGGGCATCGACAGTCGCGCCGGTGGTATCATACATGATGTAGCGCTTACCATCCCAGGATACGGCCATCACGGTAGTGGCGCCTTTCGGCAGGAAGACATCCGTGGAGGCGTTGTCTTTCTGGTTCAGCCCTCGCAGGCAGATGCGCACCAGCTTATTGCCCTTGTACACCTCGAAGGCCACGGCATTCGCCCACTTATCTGCCGGCACGGTGAAGCAGGTTCCGGGCTTATCCTTAATCACCGGGGTGAACTCCGGGCTGGGGATGACGGCGAGCCTGTCGCGGTAGATACCCACGTTATTCACGTTGATATAGAAAATAACGGGAGAGTCAGGCTTGGGGTACTGAGCGGCGACCTTGAGGGAATCGGCGCACATGTCCTCGGTAATGGTGACCCAGCGTGAGCCGTAATCGTTCACATAGCGGTTCATGACAGCCAGCATGCCGGTATGCAGGAAGAAGTCCGAGAAGTCGAGCTTGGCGGAGTTGCAGCAGCGGTCAAGGTACCCCATGCGCAGCTGGCCCTGAGTCCATTTGCTTTCGTCCGTGTCGCGTACATTCTTGAAGATACGCGGGTAGAACAGCTTGTCACCGCGGGCTACCGTGTTGTACAGGTACATCTGCCACATGGGGCAGAGAATGACGAAGCAATCACCACAGACCTCGCCGGGAATGCGACTGCGGCCATCATCCGGCCCGCGCTGGAACTGCCAGAGCTCGCCGTTCACGATAGCGCTGTTCACATAGCTGTCGAAGCGTGCGCCGCGTACCCAGTAGCCTTCCAGCGTGGGGCAGACTTCATGCTCCAGTCGCACCTCCTTGGGGTTGAAGGTCATGTTCACCAGCTGTGAGAAGAGGTTGACCGTGGTTTCTGTGGTGCCGGGCCACATCATCCCCGGGCGAGTCTGGTTGACGTGCCCGAACTCGTGGGAGGTACCCCAGGCGCCGTTGCGTCTCACTTCATCCACATCCACCAGCCCCGGAGTTTCGGATACCACATAGGAACCACCGAAACCGTCGGCGTGCATGTAAGTGCGCGTGTTCCAGTTGGTGCGGCCCATAATATGGTTGCCGGGGTGTATGCCTTCCCACTCCCAGCCGAGAAGCTGCTGTTCGAGCTTCATCTGCTCATCATACATATCGACAAGCTCCACGCCCTTATCGGGGCAGCGCTTGCGGAGAGCCTTGGTATCCAGAACCCACTGGGTACGCTCACCCATGATGTCCAGCCATTCACTCTCGGCATGTGCCAACAGGCGCTTCCAGGTGGTGTTATCATCGTGGTGCGTGAATACGCCGTTAACGCGGCCACCCTCGATATGCAGGCGAATGGGGGGTGCAGTGTCGGGTTCGGAATCACGATAGTTCACATAGACGTGGCCGAAGAACGGCACGGAGAAGGAATTATCGCCGGGCTTGAGGTTGAAGCGGATTTGCCCGCCCGGGAAACCGAAGTCCTGCAGTATCAGCTCCACCTGGGTGCGAGGGTTCCCTTCCATGCGCACTTTGATGGCATCTCCGGCTTTGTAAGCAATGCCGGTAGGATTCTCGAAACTGGAATAATTGGCAATTTTAAGCCTTTTCGAGAGGTCTTCAATCGGTTTGTAGGCCCGATATTCGCGGTGGCGATATGCCTGTTCCATCTGCTCAGGCTTACTGTTAAGCTGCGAATAGTCCGTGTACACGGGCATGGGATGGAGAGCCAGCACATCCGGAGCTGTGTTGCCGGCAGGAGTCTCAGCCGCGAATGCGGGGAATGCAGCCCCTAAGCCGCAGAGCATCAGAGAAAATATGGTGCTTTTTTTCATGTGAAGAAAATGGTGTGTTGTCTATCAGAATAAGTGGCGAACGGCGGGGGCAGCCACATCTTTTGCCGTCTCGCCTTTTTGGGAGCGAGCATTCACATCGGCCCCGGCGCGCAGCAGCTGCTGTACGATATTCACCTTGCCGGTGGCCGCTGCATGGATAAGGGGCGGCGTGCCGTATTTGCAGGTGTTCAAATCCATGCCCGCCTCGATAAACAGCTGAACAATAGTGGTCCACCCGCGATCAATGGCCAGATTTAAGGGAAGACCGTTGTGAGCGCCATCCGGGCTGTAATTGATGCTCTTGTAGGCAGGAAGAAGGGCTTTCACACATTCCACGCGGTTGCTCCATACGGCATCATGCAGCGGCATGGCGCTGTTGCCGGCTTGCTGCATGGGGTTTGCCCCGGCCTGCAGCAGTGCCGTTACGACAGCCGGTTGATTGTGGTCTACAGCTATGTGCAACACGCTGCGGCGGTTGGGTGAAATGTAGTTCACATCGGCTCCGGCGGCAATAAGGGTTTTCACAAGCTCCACATCGCCCTGACGGCATGCCAGCATCAGCAGGGACATGCTGTTGCTCTCGTCGAGGATGTTCGGGTTGAACTTACGCTGCGGGTTATTCAGCACCGTGCGCAGGGGGCGCAGATTTCCGTTTGCCACGGCATGGCAAATCTCAATTTCCAGCCTTCGCTGAACCATGGCATCCCGCAGAACCCGTATGGTATCCGGAGCCGTCACCAGCTGCATGGCGGTTTTGCCCTCAGCATTGCGAAGCAAGGGATCAGCCCCGGCCTGCAGCAGGAGCGCAAGACACTCCGTGGCATTCTTACGCGCAGCCAAATGCAGGGGGCTATTACCGAGCTCATCAATCTGATTCACATTGGCCCCCTCTTTAATACGGGCGGCTAATACCTCTACATTCCCGGCTTCGGCGGCCTCCGGTATGGAGTATACTCCATTGCTGCGGTAGATGAGACTCGGCAGCGCGGGAGCCGTGCTTGGCTGCGGTGCATTCTCTGCCGCGGTCAGGGCCGGTATAACACCCAGCAGAACAGCAGAAAGATGATGTGTAAGATGGAGTTTCATGCTTGTTTTAAGATGTTTCAGACTGTTTTATACCATGAATGAGCTTTCAAGAAAAGAAAAAAATGTTATTGTCCCCCAAAATGAGAAATTCCCCCATCGCTTGTAAGAGGGCCCTGGCAGTAAAATGAAGAAAAAGTTCTTCCTCGCTTGAACCGGACGAAGGAAATTGATATAATGACCCGCGATTACGAACCTCTCAGTTATCATGAAGCGGACGGAGCCGCCCCTGATGAACACGAGGCGAGTTCAGGCCGCCGCCGTTTACAGATTACATTCATCTGAACACACCCCGTACCGTTATGTGTAACACCAACAGTTTTATCGCACTCAGCCTTGTGGGGGTGCCCCTCCTTGCTGCCGCGAGTGAAAACGAACACCCTTCCCAAGACTATCTCTGGTACAGACAACCGGCCATTGTACACCCTGCCCCCCTGCCCTGGGCCGAGGGCGTGAGCGATTCCGGCAACCTGCCGGGCAAGAATACAAGTGATTCATGGGAATCCCAGACACTCCCCGTTGGTAATGGGCGCATTGGCGGAACCATTTTTGGCGGCAATCGACGCGAGCGCATTAACCTGAACGAGGTAAGCCTGTGGAGCGGCGGCCCCAACCTTCCCAACAATGGCCATGGGTACGTCTACGGGCCGACTGCGGGAAAGGATGCGTTCGGTTCCTACCAGCCATTCGGCAATCTGTACATTGATTTCGGGCTGAAGGGCGAAACAACGGAATACTCCCGCTCACTCAATTTGAATGATGGTATTGCTCGCGTCTCCTTCAAAGATGATGGCGAGCAACATGAGCGCGAGTGCTTTGTGAGCCACCCGGACAACGTGCTGGTCTACATGGCCAAGACAGACTCCGTAGACGGCCTGAATGCCAAAATAGCGCTCACTCCCTGCCACACCGTCAGCTACAGCAAGAGCAAAACCGGCATCACCATGAGCGGCAAGCTGGCCAACGGTGAGAAGTTTGAAGGGCAGCTGCTCATCCGGACGCAAGGCGGCACGGTTACCACCAAAGGCAAGACCGGTACTGTGCAGGTGGGTTACAAGAACGGCGGTGCTGACATGGTGCCGACATTTTCCGCAGAAAATATGCCCTACATCGAGGTCAAGGGGGCTCAGGCTCTGTACGTTTATGTATCCCTCGCCACGGATTACAAAATGAAATACGAGTCGAACTGGAAAGGCGCAGACCCGCGTGCTACCAACACGGCCATTCTTTCCAAGCTGAGCAAGAAGAACTACAAGGCCGTGCGCTCTGCCCACACCAAAAACTATAAGGAGTTGTATAACCGGCTTCGCATCAAGCTTGGCAAAACTGAGCCCTCCATCGCAGAATTGCCCACAGACGAACGCATCAGCGCGTACAGGAATGGCAGTCAGGACCCCGAACTGGAGGCCACCATCTATCAATATGGGCGCTATGTGCTCATCTGCGGTTCCCGCCCCGGGAACCTGCCCGTCAACCTGCAAGGAATATGGAATGACAAGGTACACGCAGCCTGGGCGTGTGACTACCACAACAACATCAACCTGCAGATGTGCTACTGGGGTGCCGAGGTAGGCAATCTCTCCGAGTGCCACATGCCTTTCATCCGATTTATCAAGGCCATGGAGAAGCCACTGACCCAGATGACCTCCAAGCACTTCGGCTCTTCGGTAAAAGGCTGGACAACCCGTATTTCCCAAAATCCCTGGGGTGGTGGCGGTTGGGAAAAATGGAATCCGCCGGTGAATGCCTGGTACGCGTTGCATGTGTGGGAGCACTATAACTACACGCGCGACAAAGCCTATTTGAAAAACATCGGGTACCCGATTCTCAAGAAAATATGTCTTTTCTGGCAAACCCGACTCAAGAAACTGGGTAAGGGTGGCGAGGGTCTTGTTTCCAACGGCAAAAAAATCAACGTAGCAGATTACCCGGAACTGAAGGAAATCAAGGCCGGCTCACTGGTATCGCCGGAAAGCTGGTCGCACGAATGGGGCCCCATTGAAGATGGCGTCATGCACGACCAACAGCTTATCTGGGAACTTTTCGACAACACCGCCAAGGCGGCCAAAGAACTGGGAACCGATGAGGAATGGGCGGAAAAACTGCTCAGCATGCGAGATAAGTTGGTACCCTGCCGCGTGGGTAAAGGCGGCTACCTGCAAGAGTGGATAATCGACCGCGATACATTACCCAAAGGCGGCTCTGCCTTGTCTGGCCACCGCCACACATCCCACCTCATCGGCGTCTTCCCCGGCACCTCCATTTCCATGGCCAAGACACCGGAGCTGGCCAAAGCCGCCATGAAGAGCCTGGAGCTCCGCGGTTGCGGTGGTGACAACCGCCGCAGCTGGACCTGGCCGTGGCGCACAGCGCTGTGGGCCCGTTTTGGCAACACGGAGCAAGCTTACGAAATGGTGCAGAGCTACATTCGCTACAACGTGCTCGACAACCTTTTCGGCAACCATCCCCCCATGCAGATGGATGGCACCTACGGCATGACCGGCGGCATGAGCGAAATGTTGATTCAGAGCCATGCCGGGCATATTCACCTGCTGCCCACTCTGCCCGCCGCCTGGACCAATGGTTATGTGAAAGGCATCCGCGCCCGCGGCAACATTACCGTTGATATGAAGTGGAAGAATGGTGAGGTGACATACTACAAGCTCTCCACCACGAGCACCCCGGAAAAGGTGACAGTCATCGTCAACGGCGAAAAGAAGAGCGTGCTGCCCACATTCGTAAAACCAGCGAAGGACGATGCCGCCCCCGGCGAGGAATCGAGCGACAAAACAAAAACAAAAAAGAAAAAGCAGCCCCTGCCCTGATTTTCCCATACAGCCCTCACTTGTGCGGATTTTTCAGGGCATACATGGATGATTTCTTGATTTCACGGGAGATTTTGGTATCCTGTAGGGAAGTTCGCCAATGAAAGGGATACACATACTTAGCATGATAGCTCTGTGCATGCTGCCTGCAAGTCTTGCAGGCGAACGCGAGAGCTTTGATTACGGCTGGAAATTCAAATACATGGGCGAGAACGTCCCGGCAGAATCGTCGGGGCTTTGCAAGGCATCCGCCTCGGAGGCGGGGCATGGCCCCGCGCTGGCGGTGGATGGAGATTCGGCCACCCGATGGGCGGCGCCGAATGCCAAACCAGGCCACAGTATTGAGGTAAACCTGGGCAGCGCAAAGCAATTAAACTCCATTGTCGTGCATTGGGAAAAGGCGAACAACTTTGAACTACAGGTCACACTGGGAACAAAACAGCGCAAGGTTTCCCGCAAGATTCGGCAGGTGAACTCGGACACCACGGTCATTCCGCTCAAAAACACCTCCGTGCGCTCGCTCAAAATTACGGTCACTAAAGGCACCACCGCTTCGAGCTGGGCAAGTATCCGCGAAATCGAGTTTCGGGATAGCAATGATAAGCCACTCGATTTGACTCAACTCAAACCGGCACAAAAAAGCGGATGTCTGGCAGCGGATTTTAATGATGAATCTTTCAAAAAAGTCCAGCTGCCGCATGACTGGGCTATTGAGAGCCCGTTCCTGGTAGATAAGCACAATGAGACAGGCAAACTGCCGTGGGACGGCTGGGGCTGCTACCGCAAAAAATTCCCGGTACCGGAGGATTTTGACAAACAGCTCCACCGTTATTACCTGGATTTTGACGGAGTGATGTCATGCCCGAAAGTCTACGTGAACGGGCGTTTTGCCGGGGAATGGGCCTACGGGTATAACTCCTTCCGCGTCGACATCACGCCCTACCTGCGAGCCGGGGCTGACAATGTGGTAGCGGTGCAGGTCAGCAATCTGCCGCTTTCTACCCGCTGGTATCCCGGGGCCGGCATATACCGCCACGTCTGGCTGGAAAAAACCGGGCCGGTTCACCTGGCTCACTGGCCGGTGTATGTGACCACACCCGACATTTCATCGAAGAAAGCCACGGTCGAAATCGCCACCCGCGTGTGCAATACCTCGGCCACGGAACAAGAGGTAACAGTGCTCCAGCGCGTGGGCAAAGCAACGGCAAAACCGGTGACTGTCATCGTGCCCCCCGGCGAAGAAAAAGAGGTGAGCCAACGCATCACCCTGACCAAACCGAAACTCTGGAGCTGTGAAAAACCGCATTTATACCGACTCAAGACAGAGCTGAAAACAGGCGAAACATCGATTGACAGCCATGAAACCACCTTCGGCGTGCGCACGATTGAGTGGCGGGACAGCGGCTTCTATCTCAATGGCGAACGCGTGCAAATCAAGGGCGTGTGCGAACACCATGACCTGGGCGCTCTGGGGGCAGCCTTCCACACCCGTGCCTACGAGCGCAAAATTGAGATATTGAAGGACATGGGCTGCAATTCCATCCGCATGACCCATAATCCGCCGGCGCCGGAGGTGCTGGATTTGTGTGACAAGCACGGCATATTGGTCATCGATGAATTATTTGATATCTGGGAGGCAAAAAAATACGACAAGGAGAATGGGTACCACCGCTACTGGGCTCGATGGTGGCGCAAGGATGTGCGGAATTTCATGCTGCGGGACCGTAACCACCCGTGTATCATTGCCTGGAGCGGCGGCAACGAAGTTCCGGAACTGAATACGGCGCGAGGGCGCGAGGTTTCCGGTGCCTTGCGTGCGGAAATACAGCTGTATGATACCACCCGCCCCTACACGGTGGGGAGTAATGCCCCGGACAGCATGAACAATGGCTTTGCGGATACGGTGGATGTCTTCGGCTTTAATTACAAGCCGGATTTGTACGGCGAGTTCCGCCAGAGACATCCGTATCAACCCCTGTACGCCTCTGAAACGAACTCCTGCGTAGCGACCCGCGACACCTATTTCTTCCCGATGGGCTGGGGAGTGAAGGATGGCACACGCCCCTTCCATGTGAGTGCCTACGGCCTCTATGCTGCGGCTTGGGGAACAAGCCCGGATATCGAGATGCACGCCCTGGAGACCAACCCGCACGTGGCGGGCGAATACGTATGGACCGGCTTTGACTACCTGGGAGAGCCCACCCCCTATAATCAGGATGCCTCCAACATCGGCAACTTCCACGGAGCCAGCGAAGCGGAGAAAAAGGCCGCCATGGAAGAACTCAAGAAAATGGGCAACAAAGCCCCCAGCCGCAGTTCCTACTTCGGCATTATTGACCTGGCAGGCTTTCCGAAAGACACCTATTACCTGTACCGCAGTCATTGGGCTCCGGAGAAGAAGACCTGCCATATTCTGCCGCACTGGAACTGGAAGGGGCGAGAGGGTGAAATAACCCCGGTCATGGTGTTTTCCAGCGGCGATGAAGCCGAATTATTCCTGAATGGCAAGAGCTTGGGGGTGCGTAAGCGCGGCGAGGGTGATACCTATCACCAAAAATTGACGGTGTGCAAGAATGCCTATCGTTTTGTCTGGGAAGATGTCAAATACGCCCCCGGCACGCTGAAAGTGGTCGTGAAAAAGGATGGTAAGCCCTGGGCCACCGCGCAGCGCGTCACCACCGGAGCAAGCACCAAGGTAGAGGCCACCGTGGATCGCCCGACAATTGCCGGGGATGGGTGCGATTTAGCCTATATCTCCCTGTCGCTGGTAGATAAAAAGGGCCATGTGGTCCCCACGGATTCACGCAAGGTACGCTTCTCCGTTTCCGGGCCTGCCAGGCTGGTAGGGTTCTGCAATGGCAACCCGACAGACCATACCTGCATGCAGTCCAAGAAGCAACGCTTCTTCAACGGGCGCATGGTGGCTATTGTACGCGGGCTCCGCGGCAAATCCGGCGAAGCCGTTATCACGGTGAAGGCTGACAACCTGCCGGAGCTGACCATTCCGGTGCAGGTCGAGTCCGACAGTCAGGAAAATCGTAAATCGTAAATCGTAAATCTCCTCTTTATTCCACCCGAAGGCTGTACACCTTCCCCTTGAATGACCCGCCCAGCGTTTCCAGCGGCAACACGAATGTGCTCATGCGGTCATTCCGGTGCAGCGGGAAACGCACATTTTCCGGCTCCCCGGCATTGACTCCATCGATGAGCAGCTCCGTTTTACCCATGCTGCCGATGAGTTCCAGCGTTACACGCTTTCCTACCGGCAGCTTGGCATCGTAGGCAAACTCAATAGAGTCATTGCGACGCAGGGTAATACGGCCATCCTTACCGGCAGCCAACAGCTGGCCGCAGTCGGCTTCGAGCAGAACTTGCTCCGTGCCGGACTCCGGGGCGGCGGTCATTTCCAATTCCATGGTCAGGTGGTAATCCGGCCCTTTAGCCCCTTTCTTCAGCTGCAGCGGCAAACTTTTCGGGCTGAGCTTAAACTTCTTTTTACTCTTGCTCAGGGGATTACAGAACGGAATGCGGCTGACTTCAGCGACCAGGGCCTCATGCTCTTCAAAGCTGCGGGGAGCTTGCGGCTGCCCCCACATCTTTTGAGAAAGCACGTTGACCAAGCCCTCAATACTTCCCCATATATCAAGAGCACCGTAGCCCTTGTGCAAGCGGTCAATTTCATCATTCCACACGGCGAAGGTCGCCCCCAGCAGCTGCGGGTGGCCGGCAGGGAGAGTTTCAGCGCCGAACCGGTTGGGAATCCAGTTCTCATAGAGTCCCTTGCGGTTATTGTCGGCACGATAGTACCCGGCAAAAGGCACCACATAAAGGTCACGGTCAAAGGTTGTAATCACATCATAACCGGCGGAGACTGACTGCCAGGCACTGCTCCAGTCCTGGCTCCACAGGTTCATCTGCACGCCGGCAGCCTGTACCGGAGTTTTCCCCGGCTTGGCCTTCAGGCTACCCCAGAATCGCGGGGTGTGTTTCCGGCTCAGAATGTGTTTTAACAAGCCATCCGTAAAGCGGCGATAGTCTTCCGCCGCGCCAAAGAATTCATCTGACCCCACATGAACCACCGGGCAATTCCCGAAGGCCGGGTTCGGGCCTTGCAGGTATTCATCCCACACTTTGCCCATGAACGCGAGGGTTTTCGGATTCGCGGCATCCAGCATTTCGCAACGCCGCTCCACATGGCGCATCTCGCCCTGATAAATCAAATCCGGTCGCACGCGGGTGAATGAAAGCGCGTGGCCGGGGGCATCGAACTCCGGTACAATGTTGACGCCGTGTTCATTGGCAAATTTCACCAACTGACGGAACTCAGCCTTGCTGTAGCTCAAATCCTGCGCTGTCAGCGGGGTACCATCTGCGCCGCGCAGCTTGCTTTCCATACGGAAGGCAGAGTAGGATTTCTTAAACGGGTCTTCTCCGTTCTTTACATAATGCTCGTGGAAAATGTAATTATCATTCAGGTGCAGCTGCAGATCATTCATCTTGTACCACGACATGAGCCGCACCACATCTTTGATATAATCCATGGGGATGGGCAGTCGCCCCACATCCAGCATAAAACCGCGCACCTTGTAACGCGGGGCATCCCACGCCGTACCACAGGGCAGATTGGTGGGATTCTGCACCAGCATCTGCAGCAGCGTGCGGCTGCCCCAGTAAAGCCCGGTATCGCCCGCCGAACGAATGCTCACCCCCTTATCATCGATACGGAGAGTATAGGCCTCCGAGGCTTTCCCCTTCAGGCGTGTAAAGGAGATGTGCGCCGTTTCCTCCGGTTCACCGGCGCGCACGGTGTAGCCCCGCGGCAGCACGGCTTGCAGCTCGCGGATGAATTCTGCGCAGAAAGAAGCCTCGCCCGCCACCAGAACTTCCTTGGGGAGCTCGCAGGTCCCCTGCCCCCCATTCCAGCTGAGCAGCTCAGGGATAATCTGAGGCTTCGGGTTGCTACCTGCTTTGTTCTTGCTCTGGCCGGGGATGGTGATTTCATAATCACGGCTGATGGCTTTCTGCCCATCCTTGCTCAGCTCAAAACTCAGGCGTACAGGCGTATCGCTCATCGGGAAGCGGATTTTGCCCTTCTTGTCGACAATCTGTTCGTAGTCTGCACCCAACAGGCGAATCTTTGCGCCCTTCACCCGAGGCATGGTGAGTTTTTTATCGTTGGCAGTCGGTGCTTTCACCTGCAAACTGTCTGCCATTTGTTGCAAATCACTTGCCAGTAAACTACCTACCGATACCAGGGCCAGAGTTATAAGTGCGCTCAGTTTCACGTTCCCTATCCTATCAGATTTTCATTCTCAGTCAAGAAAGATTGACTGTACACGCAGTTCAAGCGTTTGACTGTAAATAAAATATTCCGATTCCCCCCTCTGCCCCTTCGCTGTTGGTGCTTTTCGAGCAGCCTCAACGGAAGATGATTTCGCTCAGGCGGGAACCTTTCTCTTTTTTAATTGATATTTCGATACTCCCGGTGCCTTTGGGTATGCTGTGGTAGAGCAAACCGCCTGAGTTTTTGATAAGCTTGCCGGGGGTAATTTCGGCCTCTATATTGCCCACCAGAATGACCTGATTGTGTGCGGGAGAGGGTACGGACATGGTGAATTTGAGGGGCCTGAGGCTGCAATCTACAGAGGTTGTGAAGTCAGCATCTGTCAGGCATCGGGCATCGAACCACTCACCCGGGGGCGGCAACAACAGTCTGAACTCCTTAATCTTGACCTGCTGAGCCGTGCGCGAGGTGTTGGTAAGCACCACCTTACGCACGCCCTCGCCCAGCGCCTCGCCACTCAGGTGCAAAGCTGTTCCCTGCAGGGCCGGCGTGGGGGTGCTCTTGCTGCCATTGATAGCGTGCAACTCTACTCTTGCCCACTCTTTGATACCCTCATTCTCCAAGTCAATGATAAGCTCACGAGCCGATACACCCGCAGGTACATGGAGTTCAATGGATTCCCCGCCGGGCAGGTTGTGGAACTCCATAATACGGTTCACACCGATTTCAGCTTCCGTTACATTGACCGTGGGCGACACGCCACGCATACCACACGTTGCAGAGGGGGCCACGCTTGCTGATTTGCCGCCCTTGCTCTTGCTGATGGATTTGTAGAACTTGGCGTTTTGTTGCCGAAGCAAGGTTTCGATGAGGGGCATCAGGTGCTCGGAGCCTACGGACACCCCCTGCACCTCCGTCACGCCGCTGCCGTTCCACTGGCGGCGGGTGTTCTTCTTCATGTAAACCAAGGCATGGGTGGCTTTCAGGAAGGCCACCAGCGGTTGTTTCTCTTTCTCTGAGCATGAGTCGAGCAGCTTCTCGCCCACTAAACCCATGATTTCAAATTGTTTGAACCAGGGCTGAATCTCCTCGGACAGCGCGGCCGCTGAGCCCTCCGCCTTGCGGAGCTTTTTGCCCGCCTTGTTTATGGCTCTGAATACCTTGCGAATTTCGGCTATACCATTTTCAGAGAGCTTGCCTTTTTCGGCCTGCTGACGCAGTGCCTTGAGTTTGGGGGCTAGTGTGGCGGATTCCTCTCGGTAATACTCGTGAACATTGGGCAGCAGGTAACTGTTGTGATCACAGAAAAGCTGCATTTCCGCCTTGTACTCCGGGTACAGGCGGCGAATACCGGCCCCCCAGCTGGTGTGAGAATCGAAACGGGTGATGTTCCAGGTATAATCCGCCACCCCGAAAAGCCCCACCTTGCCGGCCTCTGCATGTTCCATGGGGTTCGCCACAAAACCGCTCATCTGCTTTTTCATTTCCGCCTCAGTGCCAAGCCCGTACGTACGCCCCATGGAGAGCCTATCTCGGCGGAAGTCATTGCAGGGCCAGTTCCACCACACGAAAGTGGGGGATTTGAGGAATTGGTTGACCCATTTTTGGCCATCCAGTTTGATATCATGCACCACGGTGTTGCCCGTCCACATCATGAAAATGTCCGCAGGCAAGCCATTCCCCATCTCTCGCAGCACCCCCTCATTGGTCCAGCCGCGGTTATAGCCGGTGGGGCACATGATAAGCTCTTGGTTAGCCTCCGGGTGCTTGCGGATGAAGTTCTGCTGAATATAGGTGCAAAGCTGGATTTGGCGCGAGGCCTTGCCGATTTCGCCGTTGGAGTCATCGACAAAAACACCGAAATCACGCACGCCGAGGTCATAGAGCTGTTGCAACTTGGCGCAGAGTTTGTCCATGTCCGGAGCACCGTTCTGATCGGACCAATTGATGGTGTTGGCAGGGTGAATCGCCCAGAAGAAGTGAACATGGTTCTTGCGGGCGTGCGCCACCACTTTTTTCAGTTCGGCGGCCTTATCTTCAGGGTAGAGCTCATAACAGCCGGCGCCGTGGTGATACGGGTCATCTTTCGGGGCGTAGATATAGGTATTGAGTTTGTTGCGGCCGTAGAAATCCAGCTGAGCCAGGCGGGCCTTTGTGCTCCAGGGAATTCCGTAATAGCCTTCTACCACGCCACGGTAGGGCAAATCCGGCCAGTCGGCAATGCGGCAGAGTGGGAGCTTGCCCTTTTTGGCAACTTGCTCCGGCGTTTCATCGGGAAAAGGGTCCTTGTGAGCATCGCGCGCCTGCTCTACCCCTTTCAGCAATTGGCAGAGCGTTTGTTTGGCGTAAAAGAGGCCGGTATCATCGTTGACGTAGATGGTGGCTTTCCCCTCTGTGATGGCAATAGCGTAGCCCTCCTTCACCTTGGGGAGATTCTCCCACATGCCACCGCGGGATTTTTTGTCTCGCTTGCGCACGCTCACCTCCGTGACCGTGGTGTAGCTTGTGGATATCTCCATGCGCTGCGGCCGCGGATAAACCGGAGATTCCGCTGCAGCCAAAAGCAACGATGCACAAAGTATCTGCATGAGTAAAATGAGAAAGGCCCTTATCATAAACAGAGGAGAAATCGAACGAGCTGCTTTCATTCTATCATATCGGAGCTGTGGAACAAGCCCAAAACACGACAGCTGCGAATGGAGTCTTCTTCGTTCAGACTCAGTGGTTAATTTTGATATTTTGTGCGAAAAAACTTCGGGTCACCCAAGATGCAACATCTCTGCAACCCACCACAAATCAGCAATTTATGCCCATAGCTCGGACAGAAAACCTCAGTAAAAGCCCCTTACCCGGCAAGGATGACAAGAGGTATAGCGTTCGCGCTTTCAAGTGTCTATAAAATTCCCGCCCATCGGTATAGAAACCTAGGGCGGGTGCGCAATGCGGGGCTTAGTTACCCCACTCGAACTTGTTGCGACTTACTTGCGGCGACGGCGTGCAGCCAAGCCAGCCAGAGCCAGCAGAGAAAGCGTGGCCGTGGTAGGCTCGGGAACGGCCTTTGCAGTCAGTTGAATGATGGGAGCATCTGTCTTCAAACCAGTATGCCAACCATTTGCATTATTATTTTTATCCTCATGCCAATAGTTCATTGTTCCATCGGCATTCAGGTTGGAAGCAGAACCTAATACCTTATTGGTGCCGGGAGAGTCAATGTACTTGATGCCAACATTAGTTTGGTCACCTTCTGCGTCGAGTCCACCAGTCAGGGTCACTTTAAGTATGTCAGCTGTAGTAAAGTTCAGTGTGCCGGTAAAGGTCACTGTGTTTTGGGGGTCGTACGATCCTGATTCATGAGCATCACTTATAGTAGCTGTTACGGACTGGTTGCCAAGGGTTACAGTCAATGTCTCGTCCTGACCGAGCTCTCCGTCATCATCCCAACCCAGATAGGAGAATGTCTTGAGGGTATAAGAGGTAGCGGAATCAAGGGCGCCTGCTCCGAAAAGATCCGAAACTTTTACATAGAAAGTAAGCGTAGTGGCATTCTTGTGATTTACAGACTCAACAACAGTAGTGTCACCCTTGTAGGTTTCCCAATCTGTGTACAAATCAATTACCGTTTCGTTATCCGTTTCGTAATCTTTAACTATCTGTGTGCCTAAGGTAATGGTGTCGGCAGCTGCTGCCACACCAGCCAGAGCCATAAGGGCTATAATAGTCTTTTTCATATTTTTTGTGTGTGTTAATTTAGAGATAGCGGTTGCCCGTGCAGGGGTACCCGTTTCCACGCGCGTCGGAATGCTGAGAAACCTGCCCCGAGCCGCTGAAGAAAATATACAGCATTCCGAATGCTGTAGCAAGCGAAAAAGTGAAAATTTGCTGAAAATGATGCACTTTTATCCATTTTTGCAAGCAGAGTAACCCAATATGCGACTCCCCCGTCTCCTCTAACAGGTTGAATATCGGCAATTACTCACTCCACAGCATTCGGAATGCGATATACTTTGCGCACAGGCAAAAGCGAGGTGTATGCGGTTGTTCCAGCGTACGAGGAAATGCCGTAGGGGCTAAAGCTGACGCCTGCTCTACAAACAATTAATAATCAACAATACACACAAATATGAAAAAGACGCTTATAGCGCTTATGGCGCTGGCTGGTGTGGCGTGTGCTTTCGATGATACCGTATGGGATTTCGAAGGTAGCCTTTCTTCCAAAACCGGTACAGGGTATCATACCGCAGGTACCGGAACGTATGGTAGATACGAAGTAACCGTAACCCCTGGGACTGACGAAAATGGTAACCCTACAACTACGGAAACAACAACGTGGAAAACTGGAACGGCAGCTTATGAAGACTCTGGGCTAACTGCCGGGCTCAAGTTTGGCTCCTACACCTTGTCTTCGGATTTGGGTAAAGCTTTGGTTTTATCTGATGACTACTATGTAAAAGTAGGCGATGCATATTGGTCTGACGGAGCCGCTTCTCTTAATCCGTCGACCAACAGCTATACCCTGATGGCATGGGTGAAGTTTGACAACTTAGACAGTGCGCAAGCGATATTCGGTACTGGAGACAGTAATGACAAAGGCATGAAATTTGGAGTAATTGACTCAAATGTTACCGGTAGCCCGGGCAATCAACTCGATTTGACTGCCAAGTTTAAAGCAGAAAATAGAGGTGACGTTATAACCTTGCAAAAGAATACATGGTACAATGTGGCTGTTTCTTACAACAAGGATACTGGCACGGCTTCGTATTACCTTAATGGCAGCCTGGTTGGCACAAACGCATTGAGCGAAGGTTACAACGGCACAGGAGGCGCAGGTGCAGCAATTGGTAGTGGAACTAAAGATAAGGCTCAGGATGTGTTTAGTGGCTCAATTGCACAGTTCCAAATCTTAAACGGGGCTAAAACCCAAGCTGAAATCTTGAAAGCTGCGAACCTCGTTCCCGAGCCCACCACAGCTACGCTGAGTCTGCTGGCTCTGGCTGGTCTGGCTGCTCGTCGCCGCCGTCGCTAAAGCTATGGCGTTACAAGCGCCGTAAGTAATCTACAATCTACAAGGTACAATCTACCAAGTAGCAAAGCAGAAACCGCAGTTCCACATCGGGGCTGCGGTTTTTGCTGTACGACCGATGCGATATGGGTACTGCGGTAAACGTCTGCGGTTCTTTGTTATAAAGTGCGGGCATGTCCCAGTCCCGCAGTAGAAAACGGAGGCGCTATCGCCTCAAAAATGCTTTATAGCGTAGGCTCTACCTGCACCTGATTTAAGGTAGCGTTCATCGGCAAAAGCCTTTTCCTTATCGCGGAAAGCAATGGCAGTCTCAATGTACCAGGGAGCAAACTTGGAAGTATGCGGAACATGTCCGGAGTTATGCATAGCTAAGCGCTCCTGCAAATCCTGTGTTACGCCTGTGTAGTGGTGCTTGCCGGTAGCAACATCGCGGAGAATATAGACGTAGTGAAACGTGCCTTGCATGGCGAAGATGGTATTTTCTACCGGTTATGATAGATGCAACGGTGATTTGCCCGCCGCCGCGGCGTTGCCGCTTTGGCGTGGCAGCCTCCCTTTTTATTTCTACCAATTTCAAGAACGGTCCGTACTCTTTTGACGGGAGAGCATTCTACAAGGTCGAGAGCCCCACGGCGGTCATGCCGCGCACCATGTACGAGGAGCGACTCAAGTTGAGCAATCCTCGCCGATTCAGCTGGGAGAATATGCCCAACCCGGATTTGCGCGTGGAAGATATCGACGCTGAGATGGTGTTCCAGACCCTGCACGATGGCATCGGGGCGCGCCGCATCCCGGCATCCAATATGACCTTGCAGACGCCGCTCCAGGTCTTGCAGAAATTGGGCGTGGCCCGCAATGATGGCGTGTTGCTGAATGCGGCCAATGCTCTGTTCGGCATAGACCCCACCATGCACCATATCCAATGCAAAGTGCGCCTTGCGCGTTTTGAGGGGACGAACAAGCTTGTATTCCGCGACCAGACGGTGTGCGAGGGCAATCTGTTCAAGCAGTACGATGCCGTTATCGACTTCTGCCTCAAGCACCTCAACCTTGCCGGGCGTATGGACAGCAAGTTTCGTCAGGATACACTGACCGTGCCCTACACCGCTATCAAAGAAGCGGCCATCAACATGCTATGCCACCGCTCTTGGAATGCGGATAATCTCACCCCCAGTCTGGCTATTTATGACGACCGCATGGTGTTCCAGAACCCCGGCTCATTCCCTCCCGGCATGAGCTGGACTGATTTTGTGGACGACAGCATTGGTTCCATGCCCACCAACCCTACCATAGCCAATGTATTCTATCGCCGTGGTACGATGGAATCCTGGGGGCGCGGCATCTCCCTAATCATGCAAAGCTGTCGAGAGCAGGGTCTCCCCGAGCCCAAGATTGAAATTGTACCCAATTTCGTGAACCTCACTATTTGGTTTAAGGACTTGTTGTCTGCACAAGAGTCTACAGGACTGCACAAGTCTGCACAAGTCTGCACAAGTCAAATTTAACAGAGACAGAACAGAAAATTGTCGATTTCTGCCAAGTTCCAAGAACTATAGGCGAAATAGCAGAAATGCTTGGAATGAATAATAAAAGATGGGTCAGAGAAAAGTATGTGGCTCCTCTAATTGGCAAAATGCTTACTTTGACAATACCTGATAAACCCAATAGCCGATATCAGAAATATAAGGCCGTAGAAGAGTAGTGGGATAATAGCAAGAACGATGGATATGTCTACGAATTCTGACAACCAATCAAATCGGGTCAACCCCAAATATTGTGGAATTTGAATTTTCATATCACAATGTGCCCACATTCAATTAGCACTCTTAACCGATAGTTCTGAAAGTTACGATAGCCATAGGCCCGGCGTTGAATTAATTTCATTTTTCTGTGGAATCCTTCCGTGCTTCCATCGTAAGATAAAAGGAATTCAGCGCCGAGGATACGGCTACAGAAACTTCGAAAACTACAAATTAAGGGTATTAGTAGAGTGCTCACATGGTCGATGACTCAAATAACAGCGTTTCCACACATTTTGGTGTTGACCTAAATGGTTTGTACCTATTATTCGCATGTGGCGATTCTCAAAAAATAATGGAATTACCGAGGGCTTCCATCGTAAGATAAAAGGAATTCAACGCCGAGGATATGGCTACAGAAACTTCCAAAATTACAAGTTAAGGGTATTAGTAGAGTGCTCACATGGCCGATGACTCAAAAAACAGCCTTCCCACACTTTTTGGAGTTGACCCGAAAAGCGGGGGATGGGTAATGCAACCGTCTCCCGCCCGGCTTCGAGTCTCGCTATCGCTCGCTTTCTGGGGGCTCCGTCCGCTGCGCGTTCTACGCCCACCCAGGGACGCCGAGGCTAGGCTTCGTTCTCGTTGCATCTGAGCGGTAACTCGTCTACGCGCCGTCAGGCCTAATCGGCCTGCCTGGGCGTAGAAAAACAGCGTATCAGGTGACCTGATACGCTGTTTTACGAAGCCTGGAGTTAACGAGCCATCAGCTTGGAAAAACTGAGCCCGGAATTCGCTTTTTTCGTTTTTTCTACGTTCAGCCCAAGCAAATATGGAATCAGATTATAATATATTGGATAGAAGCGTTTTATAAAATCCACCTCACAATTCAGGAGCCTGTCACATCGCTTGTAAGAGGTCATGGCAAATGAAATACAGCATAGGCAGAGCGCGCAGGGAATGTAATAACCCCAATTTCCTGTTCTGACAGGCTTTAACCTTGACTTTTTTCAAGAAGAAATCTAGACTCACACAAGAATCGCTTATTATCATACATTTTCGTTCCCATGAGTGGTAAATCGGACAGTATATCTTTATCGAATATCTTGAATGATCTTCGGCATATTATTGATACTGCGCGTAACAACGCTGTTCGTAGCGTTGACTTTTGCCGAGTGCGTATGTATTGGGAATTGGGACAACGCATAGTTGAAGAAGAACAGCAGGGGTTAGCTCGTGCACAATATGGTAGCTATTTGTTGAAGAATCTGGCTCAT
>JAZRKM010000059.1:0-9187 GCA_045646325.1 Akkermansia sp.
TTGCTACGACAACGGCGACGGTGTACCGAAAGACCACGTTCAAGCCGTTCAGTGGTTCCGCAAAGCCGCTGAGCAGGGGTATGCCGACGCTCAAAACAACCTGGGCGTCTGCTACGACAACGGCTACGGTGTACCGCAAGATTACGCGCAGGCCGTTCAGTGGGTCCGCAAGGCCGCTGAGCAGGGGTTTGCCGCCGCTCAGCACAACCTGGGCTCCAGCTACTACAACGGCGAAGGTGTACCGCAGGACTACGCGCAGGCCGTTCAGTGGTACCGCAAGGCCGCTGAGCAGGGGCATGCCGACGCTCAGTACTACCTTGGCGATTGCTACTACAACGGCGACGGTGTACCGAAAGACCACGTTCAGGCCGTTCAGTGGTTCCGCAAGGCCGCTGAACAGGGGTTTGCCGCCGCTCAGAACATCCTGGGCCTTTGCTACTACAACGGCGAAGGTGTACCGGAAGATTACGCGCAGGCTGTTCATTGGTACCGCAAGGCCGCTGAGCAGGGGCATGCCGACGCTCAGTACAACCTGGGCTTTTGCTACGACAACGGCGACGGTGTACCGAAAGACCACGTTCAAGCCGTTCAGTGGTTCCGCAAAGCCGCTGAGCAGGGGCATGCCGACGCTCAGTACAACCTGGGCTTTTGCTACTACAACGGCGACGGTGTACCGAAAGACCACGTTCAAGCCGTTCATTGGTTCCGCAAAGCCGCTGAGCAGGGGCATGCCGACGCTCAGTACTACCTGGGCGATTGCTACTACAAAGGCTACGGTGTACCGAAAGACCGCGTTCAAGCCGTTCATTGGTATCACAAAGCCGCCGAACAGGGATATGACGACGCACAGGAAGCACTCGATGAAATATTCGGGTGATTCCACCTCCCGAACATACTGCGGAGTGGGTATACCCAAAAGCAGAATAAAGGCCGGGGCAAACGCCCCTCGGCAAGGCTATTCAGCAAAAATATACAGAGATAGTGAAACAGCTGCTCGCCACCCCGGCATCGAGGTCAACATCGCTGACCACGCCGGGCGGACTCCCTTGGAGCAAGCCCGGGCATACAGTCACACTGACTGAGCGAAACGGCTGAAAAAAACAGCGGTTTTCTGAGCAGAATTTTCGGCGGCAAGTCCTGATAGCAGACTTTTTTGTCTGTAAATACGGCAGACGGCTTGAAAATTGTTCCATAATGTGGTATATTGCGGCATGCCCAGAATAGCACTCATCCAGCAAGAGGCCGTAGCCGACCCCGCAGAAAACAAGCGCCTGCAAATGGCCGCCATGAGAGAGGCCGCAGCCGGCGGAGCGCAGATTATCTGCACACAGGAGATGTGCACCACGCTCTACTTCTGCCGCACGCAGGATTGTGACCTGTTCGACACCGCCGAGCCCATCCCCGGGCCGTGGACGCAGGAACTCTGCGAGCTTGCCCGCGAGCTGGGCGTGGTTATCGTGGCTGCCGGGTTCGAGAAACGCGCCACGGGCATTTACCACAACACGGCCTGGGTTATCGATGCCGATGGCACTTACCTGGGCATGTACCGCAAGATGCACATACCGCAGGACCCCGGTTTTGAAGAGAAGTTCTATTTCACGCCCGGCGATTTGGGCTACAAGAGCTTTGATACCAAGTTCGGGCGCATAGGTGTGCTCATCTGCTGGGACCAGTGGTACCCCGAGGCCGCCCGCCTGACCGCCATGGAGGGGGCAGAAATCATCTTCTACCCCACCGCCATCTGGTGGGTTCCCGGGGAGGAGCCGCTCTACACCGCCCAACACTGCGCGTGGGAGACTGTGCAGCGCGGCCACGGTGTGGCCAACGGCTGCTACATCTGCGCCGTCAACCGCTGCGGCACCGAGGGCGAAACCACCTTCTGGGGGCAGAGCTTCGTGAGCGACTATTGCGGGCAGATTGTGGCCAAGGCTCCGGTGAACGAACGCACCATCCTGTACGCAGACCTCGACCTGGCAGCGCTGGAAGCCCACCGCCGTATATGGCCCTTCTTCCGCGACCGCCGCATAGATTCCTACAGCGGTATCACCCGCCGGTGGGGTAAATAATTTCCGTATGAGTACCGACATCATCGCCACAGAACAAAAGCCCCCGCTGCGAGTCATCGTGGTGGGTATGGGCGTGCGCTCTATGATTTACACACGCGTGGCCCTCACCAACCCCGAATTGCTCGAAATTGTCGGCGTGGTGGATGTGGACGCCAAGCGCCGGGAGTACGCCCGGGTCACTTTTGGTATCGACCCGGCGAACTGCTTTGCCACGGTCGAGGAACTTGTGAGCGTGCCGAAGTTTGCAGATGCCGTCATCAACGGCACGATGGACAGGCTGCACGTGAGCACCAGTCTGCCGCTGCTGCGGCACGGTTACGACATGCTGCTGGAAAAACCCTTCGCGCTGAATGAAGATGAAGCCCGCGTGCTGCTGGCCTGTGCGGCAGAGACAGGGCGCACCGTCATGGTATGCCATGTGCTGCGCTATGCACCCTTCTACCAGCGGCTGAAGCAGGTCATGCAGAGCGGAGAAATCGGCAAGGTCATCAACATCCGCATGTCGGCCCAGGTAAACTACTTCCACGAAAGTGTATCGTTCGTGCGCGGTAAATATGCCAGTGCCGAAATCTGCGGCTCCGGCATGCTGCTGACCAAGTGCAGCCACGACCTCGACCTGATGGCCTGGCTGATGGGCGACAACAAGCCGCGCCGTATTGCCAGCGTGGGCAGCATGTTCCAGTTCGTACCGGCGAATGCCCCCGAGGGCGCCGGCACCCGCTGCCTGACAGACTGCCCCGCAGCTGTTGAGCGTGAGTGCCCCTACTCTGCCCGCCGTCTCTACATCGAAAAACCCCAGCGCTGGGCCGATAACGTGTGGCACGACAGCAACATGAAGAACCCCGAAACGGATGAAGAGAAAGCGGCCGCTCTCAGCGCTACGGACAATCCGTACGGAGCCTGTGTCTACCACTGCCAAACTGATATCGTTGACCACCAGTCAGTACTTATCGAGTACAGCGATGGCGCCACCGGCACCTTCTCGATGACGGGCGGGGCCTCTATCTCCAAGCGCCGCGTGCACGTCACCGGTACCAGGGGTGAGGTGTACGGCACGTTCGAAGACAACCGCTTCACCATATCGGCCATCGTGCCGGGTGCCCCTGAAGGGCGTGTTAAGCACGTGGTGGATGTGACCGAGGCGCAGGAAGGCCGCCACCACGGCGGCGGCGACCGCGAGGTGGTGCTCGATTTTATTGCCTACCTGCGAGGGGAGGCGACGTCCCCCGGGCTGACACTGCTGGAGGACTCCGTCACCGGCCACCGAATCGTGTTCCTGGCTGAGCAATCACGACTGGCCGATGGCGCCATGCAGAACTGGTAACGCCCGCTATTCATGCCTGCCCCCGTCAGTAACAAGCCGTCTCCCGACTTCCGTTACCCCGATCTGCCTATTTCACGCCGCAGGCAGGAGATAGCGGCGGCCCTGCGCCGCCACCAGGTCGTGGTGGTAGTGGGTGAAACCGGCAGCGGTAAAACCACCCAGCTGCCCAAAATTGCCCTTGAGGTAGCAGGGAATCGCCGAGGTATGCTGGGCTGTACCCAGCCGCGCCGACTCGCGGCCGTAGCAGTTGCCCGCCGCATAGCGGATGAAGTGGGTTGCGAACTCGGTGAGTATGTAGGTTACCAGGTGCGATTTGATGACAAAACCGGGCGCGACACTCGGCTCAAGCTCATGACCGACGGCATATTGCTGGCCGAAACGCAAGATGACCGCGACCTGCGCAAGTACCACACCATCATACTTGACGAGGCACACGAGCGCAGCCTCAATATCGATTTTCTACTCGGGTACATGAAGTTGCTGCTGGCGCGCCGCCCCGACCTCAAGCTCATCATCTCCTCGGCCACGATGGATGCGGGCGCGTTCTCCGAGTTCTTCGGCGGGGCACCTATCATCAACGTAGAGGGGCGCACCTACCATGTGGACCTGCACTACATGCCGCAGCGCCACCCGGATGAAGAGCTGCCGCAGCACGTTGCGCGCGCCGTCAGCTGGCTGTCGGAGTATGATGAGAAAGGCGACGTGCTCGTATTCCTGCCCGGTGAACGCGAAATCCGTGACTGTGCGGACGAGCTCAGCGCGCTCAACCTGCCGCGCACCGACATTCTGCCCCTCTTTGCCCGCCTGGGGTTGGGGGAGCAGCAGCGAATCTTCCACCCGGTCAAGGGTACACGCCGAATCGTGCTGGCGACCAACGTGGCAGAAACATCGCTCACCATACCGGGTATCATCTACGTCATCGACAGCGGACTGGCGCGCATATCCCGCTACCTGCCCGGGCGCCAGATTCAGCGCCTGCAGGTCGAGCCCATCTCGCAGGCCAGTGCCCGCCAGCGTGCCGGTCGCTGCGGCCGTGTGACGGAGGGTGTGTGCATTCGCCTGTACTCTGAAACGGATTTTGAGGGAAGAGAGCCCTTCACCGACCCGGAAATCAAGCGCAGCGCGCTGGCGGGTGTCATCTTGCGCATGGCGGATTTGCGACTGCCGCCGCTGGGGGAATTTCCCCTGCCCGACCCGCCAAGCTCACGGCTGATAAACGAAGGCTACAAGACACTGCGCGAAATCAGCGCTCTGGACCGCCACAAGAAAATGACCGACATCGGCCGCAGCCTGGCCCGCCTGCCGCTCGACCCGCGGTTGGGGCGCATGCTGCTCGAAGCCGAGCATGAGCACTGCCTGCCTGAGCTGCTGGTCATCGTGGCAGGGCTGAGCATCATGGACCCGCGAGAGCGCCCGCAGGAATTCGCCACCCAGGCCGACCAGGCTCACGCACAGTGGAAGAACCCGGACAGCGATTTCCTCTCCATGCTCACCTTGTGGCGCAGCACGCTGGAGTTCAAAGAGAAGCGCACCCTCAAGCGCAATCAGCTGCGCAAGTGGTGTACAAAGAATTACATCAATTTCCTGCGAACCATCGAGTGGCACAACCTCGTGCAAGACCTCGCCGCAGCCCTGCAAGACTCACTGCGCTGGCGAATCCCCGAACTTCCCCCCATTGAACAGCAGGCCACTCCGGAGATGATTCACCGCTCCCTGCTGGCCGGAGCTCCGCTGCAAATCGGAGTCTGGCGACCGGAGGACAAGGTATACCGAGGGGCCGGCGGGCGAGATTTCTCGATATTCCCGGGCAGTGGTATGTTCCGCCGCAACAAGCGAGCGGAGTGGATTTTCGGTGCCGAGTTGGTGGAGACCAGCCGCCTGTTCATGCGCCGCTGCGCCGTGCTCGACCCCGCTTGGGTAGAACAGGTTGCCCCTCAGCTCTGCTCGCTGCATGCCTACGATGCCGCGTGGGATAAAGCCGCCGGTGTTGTCTACGCCAAGGAACGCGTAACCTGCGGCGGGCTCACCATCATTGACGGACGCCGCATATCCTACGCCCGCTACAACCTGCCTGCCGCCCGCGAAATCATGATTCGCGACGGTATACTCGACATGCAGCTGCGCGATGAGCCCCCCTTCATACAGCACTTGCAGGATATGCGCGAGCAGGTGCGCACGACGGAGGCCAAACTGCGCCGCCGCGACCTGCTGTGGTGCGCCGAGGGCGTGTACAACTTCTTCGCCGAGCGCCTGCCGAAGGATTGCGCCTCGGCCAAAGCCCTGCGCCGCTGGCGGGAAAAAGCCGAAAAAGAGAACCCGCAAGTGCTCTTCGTGCCCTACGAGAGCTGCGTGTACCCCGGTGAGGATCACGCCCCCACCGACCTCTACCCCGATGAACTGCATGTTGCCGGTGGCGAATACCCCGTCTACTACGCCCACAACCCCGGCGAGGCCGACGACGGCGTAACCCTGGGGGTACACATCGACCAGCTCCCGTCCTTCCCCGATTGGTTGCCGGAATGGGGGGTACAGGCTCACCTGGCCGACCGAGCTGAAATTCTGCTGCGCACTTTGCCGAAAGATGTGCGGCAATTCCTCATGCCTATTGGCGAAGCGGCAGATGATTTTGCCGAAGATTGGTACGACCGGGAGCCCGACCGCCCGCTGGGGCAGTCTCTGGCAGAGTTCGTAATGCGCCGCACGCAAAAATTCTGCAATGCGCAGCAGTTCGACCTTACCCGCCTGCCGGCCGACCTGGTGACCAAGGTGTGGGTCTGCGATGATGACGGCAAGGAACTCGCCATGGGCAGCGATATGGCCGCTCTGCGTGAGCGCCTGCAAAGCTACCAGGAAAAACAGTTCCGCAAACGCGCCTCGCGCACATTCTCGGCCACAGCCATGACCCGCTGGGACTGCGGCGACCTGCCCGCTACTGTCGATGTGGGCAACGGCACCGGCTACCCCGCCCTGAGTGACGATGGCGAGCATGTGCGTATAAAGGTTTACCCCACTCAGGCTGAGGCTGAGCGCGCCCACCGTTTCGGCGTGCGCAGGCTGGCCCTGCTGCGCCACGGAGACTTTATCAGCAGCATTCGCAAGCGCCTGCCCATTAAATCTGTCGAGGCCAAGCTCGCCATGAGCACACTGGGAGCTCAGCCGAAAAACAACGTGGCCGATACCATCTACGCCGCGATGGATGCCACCCTCGCGCCCCTGCCGCGCACCGCAGCGGAGTTCGATTCCGCCTGCCTGCGCATGCGTGAGCGGCTCTACGATACCATCTGCGGGCCCCTCAGCAAGCTGTGGGAGCAACTCGCTGCGACCGATTCCGCGCTGCGCGGCTATTGTGTATCGGCCTCGCGTGACCGCTACGCCGCCCGCATAGCGGAGGATTTGCAGCGCGAATGGCAATGGCTCACGCGCCCCTTTTTCCTGTCAGAGGTCGAGCCGACCGCCCTGCAGGACATCAGCCGTTTTGCCCGCGGATTACAGCAACGCCTGCAGAAAATAACCCAGCAACCCGCCATCCGCGAGCTGGAACGTATTGATAACGTGATGGGAGCCATCCGCCCCGATTTCTACGATGAATACCCCCGCCACAGCCAATCACCGGCCTGGCAAGCGTACGGGCTCATGGTTGCGGAGTACCGTCTTTCCGTCTTCGCACCGACCCTGTCCGTCAAGGGGCGAGCCTCAGCCAAAAAACTCGCCGCTGCCGCTGAACAGCTTTAGCGCTTGAAATCCCACCTGCCAGCTGTTACAATGACTCAAGTGAAAAAATGGTCGGTACTGCCAGTCATACTGCTGCTCTGCTCCTGCGATGAGGGGCAGAAGGTTAAGCCGTACACCGGTCAGAGCGCGCACTGGCAGCAGAGCGCCGTGCCCATCTCGCTGCAGTGCGCCGCCTGCCATGCGAAGGAGTTCGAAGACTGGGCAGGCAGTGACCATGCCTGGGCTTACCGTACCGTTAACCCCGAGCTTGATTCCGAGCCCTTCCACGGCCAGCGCCTGCAGGCGCATGGCTCCGAGCTGCGCTTCACCACAGCCCGCGAGGGGCACCTGCTGCTGGCGGACAGTGAGAGCAAGCGGAACTTTACCGTACATTCCGTGCTGGGGCGCCGCCCGCTGGTGCAATACCTGGTACAGGGGAAGGACGGCGGGCTACACACGCCCAGCGCCGCGTGGGATGTCACCCGACGGGAATGGTTCGATATGTTCGAGGCCGATGAGCGCCTGAGCCGCGAGGGCTCAGCCACCCGCGACGCCGGTGACTGGGGCCACTGGCTGGGTCGCGGCATGAACTGGAACTCACAGTGTGCCTGGTGCCACACCTCCCACTTCCGCAAGAACTATGATGCCACCGCCGACCGCTACAACTCCGGCTGGAAAGAACCCGGCGTCACCTGTATACAATGCCATCAACTCGCAGCCACCCCCTCGGCTGACGGCTGCATGGTGGCACCCAACAAGCGTACACTCAGCGCGCAGCAAATGCACGACAACTGCGCCACCTGCCACGCCCGCCGCGAAGAGCTGGATGACAGCTTCGTGGTCGGTGATAAATTCGACGATCACTTCAGGCTCGAACTGCCCATTATCCCGGGCATATTCTGGCCCAACGGCATGCAGCGCGATGAAGACTACTGCGAAACCGGGCTGCGCCTGAGCCGCATGGGCCGCGTCGGCGTAACCTGCCTGGACTGCCACGACCCCCACACGGCCACTCTCAAGCTCCCGCAGGAGGACAACTCGCTCTGCATGCGCTGCCATGCCACCGGCACCGTTGTGGGGAGCACGGCAAGCCCGGTCATCGACCCTGCCACTCATACCCCCTGCCCGTCAGGCAGCAAAGGCGCCCGCTGCGTGGAGTGCCACATGCCCGAAAGCCCCTACATGGCACGTGACCCCCGCCGCGATCACTCGTTCAACTCCCCTGACCCGGAGCTGAGCGCCGAAACAGGGGTGCCGAATGCGTGCCTTAACTGCCACGCGGACAAAGACCACGCCTGGGCTGCCGGGGTCGTTGCTCAAAAGTACCCCGCACAAAAAGCCGCCCGCTATCGTGCCCGCACCCGAGCCGTGCACCACGCACTCGCCGGCGAAGGGAATACGCAGGAGCTGCTTGCAGCCCTGGCCGCTGAGGATGTGCCCGGCTGGCGCGCCACGCTGCTGGAACTGCTGGCCAGGCAGGAGCTGACGGAGGAGATTCAGCAGGCAGCTCGCGCCGCCATGAAGGACGAAAATGCCATGGTACGCGCTGCGGCCGCCCGTGCCCTGGGCGAAGAAGCGCTCCCCCTCATTCACGACCCGGTGAAAATCGTGCGCCGAGCAGCCGCCTGGCAGAATATACACCACCTCGTGAACAACCCACAGGCTGCCGATGCTCTGGCCGAACTCACTGCTATTGCCGGGCACCAGTCAGACCAACCCACCGGCGCCATGCTGCTGGCCATGCTGGCGGATGCCCGCGGGAACACCGCCGAGGCGGAGCAGCAATACAAGCGCGCCATTTCGCTTGACCCGGCCTCAGCTGTTGCCTACATGGACTACGCCGTCTTTCTGGCCCGCCTGAATCGCCCCATGGATGCCCTGCAGCAGATGCTCAACTGCACCCGCGTCGCGCCGCAGAATCCTGAGGGGTTCTACCGGCTCGGCCTCATCCTCGCTGAGCTGCAACAATACGGTTACGCCCTGAGCGCCCTCGACAAAGCCCTGCAACTCTCCCCCACCTTCCACCGCGCACGCTACAACAAAGCCATGCTTCTGCAACACCTCGGCCGCCATCAGGAGGCGCAGA
>JAZRKM010000060.1:0-8556 GCA_045646325.1 Akkermansia sp.
CTGCTCCCCCGCCTTTCACCCGCCGTGCAGCAGCTCACCCACCGCAAAATTCGCGAATCGCGCCGCAAATAAGGACCGCCGCGCAAAATCCGCCCCCTCAAATCCCCCTTTTGCAGGGATTGTCAGGTTTTCAAATGCAGTTGCTCTGAATTTACGGCTTGAGATGTCAGCAAATGTGTGATAATATAGGGGGCATGAGGAGAGCAAGCTGTAAAATAGCTGCGATACTGACCTTGGGCGCACTGCTGACCTGCTGCGATGGCGGCGGGCAGATAGGCAGCGCCACGCCCGAAGCGTCGGGGCAATTTCTGGAACTGCGCGCCGAGCTCGATGAGCTCGTGACGGCGGACTGGATGGCCGAATACGCCCCCGATGAACTGCAGCAGGTGGTGCAGCACTTCATTCAACACGCCGACCCGAGCTATACCTCGGCAGAGCACAAGTACAGCATATTACACCTTGCGGCCATGCTGAAAAAAGCAGAGCTGGCCCGCTGCCTGCTGCTCGATGGGGCCGACCCGAATGCCGCCACGCGGGTGGATGACAGCCCCGCCGAAACTCCCCTGCTTTTCGCCCTGACCTCCGACTACGCCCCTGAAAGCACGGCGGAGGAAATCAACCGGCTCATCGATGTGCTGGTGGCCGGCGGTGCTGACCTGCGCACCCCCGGCACGGCCGAAACCAGTCTCACCTACAACGCCTGCCTGACCTGCGCCCACGAGGGGGTGTATGCCCACCTGCTCGACATCGGCGCACCGCGCACCGGCAATGAACTGGCAGAGGCCGCCTACCGCGGCTGGCTGGGCACCCTCACACGCCTGCTGGAAGAAAAGGGCGGCCTGAGCCAAGAGGATTACCCGCTGCTGACCATTACAGCGCGTATGAGTGGCGGCTATTTCCCCGGTGAGCATGCCGCATGCGCCCGCCACCTGCTGGAACTGGGCACCCCGGTGGACGCTGTTGATGAATGCGGGCGCACAGCACTTTTCTGCCTGGCCGCCGACATGAACACCCTGCAAGACAGCGGCATGGGTGACGCCGCGCTGGAACTGATGGTTTACCTGCTGCAACAGGGAGCTAACCCCTACCTGCGTGCCGACAAAGACCCGGACTACCCCGGCTTCTGCGCCTATGACATGCTGGCGCTCAACAAATCACTCATGCAGACCCTGCAAGAGAAAGGCATAAGCTTTACCCCGCCCCCCATCGAAATACGCGCCGGAGAATCGCTGG
The DNA here is from genome assembly GCA_045646325.1 of Akkermansia sp. GTDB lineage: Bacteria > Verrucomicrobiota > Verrucomicrobiia > Verrucomicrobiales > Akkermansiaceae > Akkermansia. Next base: position 1,234 of record JAZRKM010000060.1, read on the forward strand.
CGGCCGATGTCTGCCGTGCAGCCATGCTCAATCCCACAGCGGAAAGCATAGCCCCGCACTTCGACACGATTACCCCCCTGCTCAACCCGAGCGAGGAACAACAGCAGCAGGAATACTATGCCGATGCCCTGCGCGGTGCCATCGTGCTGCTGGCCAGGGTCGATGTAGCCCGCACCACCGAGCTGGTGACCACCATGCCCCTGTGGCAGTCGGAGCAGGCCATGGAATCGCACAATCACACCATGACCGCTCTGCTCTACGCCCTGCAGGATGTCCCGGCCATTGTGCTGCCCAAAGAGCTGCTGCTGCAAGCAGCGCGCAGCTGCTACTCCCATCGCGCGCACGAGAACGCCACCATCTTAACAGAATTGCTCGGGCGTTGCCCCGACAGCGATGAACTCATCTCCCAGCTCTGTTCTGCCCCCGAGTTGCCCCTGCAAGCCGGGGCCTGGGGCGCCCGCCTGTACAAAGAGGGCCTGCCGGATGCCAGCCCCGGCGGAGTCGCGGCCTGGCTGTCCGCCTACAGCAAACAGGCCAACACCCCCGTGCTGCAGAATGCCCTGCTGCTCACCTCGACAGAGGAGCTCTGGTACGGCGAGATGTCGGCGGAAAAAATCACCGCTCTCGAAAATGCCATCAAGGAACTCGGACTGCCCGAAGTGGCAAAGATTTACCGCCGCATTGCCGACAACCTCGACAACCCGGAAGAACTCGACCGAATCATGGACACTCGCAGCGAGTGGACCTACCAGCTCGAAATCGCCATAGCGCGCTACCTGCTGGAGCACAAAGCCGAGTTTCAACCGGCCACCCCCACCGCCCCCTGATTTTCCACCCCCGACATGCGACACATTCTGACAGTTCTGCTACTGAGCACCGCCGGCCTGAGCGCGCAAGACAGCGCAACAACAGCCCCGCCGGCCAACACTCCGCCGGAAAGCGCGTCGGCGGCGCAGGAGCCCACGTTGCTGGCAATCGCAGCCGGGTTCAACGGGGCGAGCTCACTTGCCACCATGCAGCAACTCATCGAGGCCGGAGCAGATGTAAATGCCACGGACAGCGAGGGTAACACCCCGTTGCTACACCTCTGCGCACCGCTCGAAATGGACTATCGCTACACCACTGAGCCCCATTTTGCCCAAGCGGTAGATGCCGCTGTCACCCTACTGCTGCAACATGGTGCCAGCATGCTGAGGGAAAACCGCAAGGGGTGCAATGCAGCCTTCTACCTGCAAAGCAAGCCCGAGCTGCTCGCTCAACTGAAAGCCGCCGACCTGCTCACCAAAGAGCTGTCTGTCCGCGTGCCCTACGATTCATTCTCATTCTACCGCTACATTCGCAAGCGCACTGAGCAGGCCCGACTCACCAAGCACGAGCCCTGCCGCCAATACCTCATCCGCAAATACTGCGCCCCTGCTTACGAGCTGGCAGAGAAAAGGCTCGCAGACATGCTGGCCGTAGGCAGCAAACGCAGATTTTCCTTCAGCGATGTCTGTGACCTGCTGGCTTTCATGCGACTGGCAGACGAGCAGAGAGCACACCAATTCGTGCACGAGCTCCACTACTGGGAACACGGCGAACACCTGCTGGAAGAAAAACCCGCCCAGGTACTCGAAGCTCTCAATCTGCTGCACTGGGATGTCGCCCCTGCCGACCTGCACCAGGCCCTGCGCAAGCTCGACACCATGCTGCCGACCTCGCCGGAGGAAATGATTGACTGTTTCGCAGCCGCCCCCATGGGTATATTGCTCGAAATGATTGAACGGCGCGAGGGAGACAAAGCCCTGCCCCTTATCCGCAAATACACCAACGGCAACGAAGCGGAGCTCGCCTACCGGGCCTACATCCTGCTGCTCAAGCGCCAAAAACTTCCCACCCCCACACCGGAGGCGCTCTTGGCCCGATTCTCCGAAAACGGCACCACCTCCGTGGAAAGCATGACGCCCGAGCAACGTCGAATCTACGAATGCGCGGTGACGGATGCCGCCCTGAGCTCCGGCGACATCAGCGCCCTGAGTGCCGACATGCTCACGCGCACCATTCGCGCCTTCAACGACATGAAACTCAAGCGCCATGCGGCTATTGTGGCCACCCTCATGCACGATGGCGCTCTGACCACCGACCCCTACACCATACAATCAGCGCACCACAAATACACGGAGCAGCCGCCGCCCAGCCCGCGAATTCTCATGGCGCGCTACATTCTCGACAACCCGGCCCTGTTTGCCGCCCGCCAAACGGTAGAAAAATGAAAGAACCCCTGCTCAGCAGAATATTCAAGTTAAGCTGGGTGTGGCACATACTCTGCGCGCTGGCGGTGCTGCTGGCCTGCGTTCCCATCCTCTGGCCCCCGCAGGAGCTGCCGTGGCTGTCGCCGGAGCATGCGGCTCAGGCAGGGCGGATTGTAGCAATCGCGCTGGGGGGCTCTGTCATTGTCCTGATTGCGGGCTGCACTTACTATCTGCTGCACCTGCGCAACCTGCGAGCACTCTTCCAGCTGGGCGGCTGGTGTGCCGTATGGGCCGTGGGCGTGTTCGTATTCATCCGAATGGCTATCGAGGCAGATGCCCCCGCTCCATACGAAAACAGCACCGTAACCGACACCCGGCAGACCTACACCATTCACCAGCCAAACGAAAACCTCACCGGTCCGTCGGCACTCGTCATCCCCATCTCCCCGGAGTCACACAGAGCCGATGTGCTGGAGCAGGCCCCGAACCTGCAACAGCTCGAAACTCAGCACGAAGAACTGCTGGCCAACTATCTGGAGCAGGCACCGCGCTGGGCATTCGCCGACAAAAGCGACACCTTTTACACCAAACCCGGCCACGTGGTACTCGTTCCCCCGGCCACCGGCGGCATACCCGGCACGGTACATGCCACCTTCCGCACAGTGGCTGAGGGCGAACCCATGCCGAGCGGGTTCCTGCCGGTAAAACCGGGTGAGCCTTTCCCCGAACCGGCGAAGGACAAAGAAGAGCTGCCCGATATCGCGCTTGAGCTCTCAGGCAAGCACTACCTGCTGCTGGCCTGGCGCGGCACCAAGCACCGAGAAACCGCTCACAAAGCTATCAACGCCGCCATCGCCGCCATCGACAGCCGCATGCAGAAACTTGCGGAAAAGCCGACCCAAGAAACAGTAGCGCGTATGTGCCGTGGCAAAATCAAGCGCCGGGGCAACACCCCGGAACTCCACCTGATTGAGCCGAATAATCAATACGGTATATACCAGGCCGAAGTCTACGCCAACCCCGGTCGCCCCGGCACCCTGCTACTGGCCATTCGAGATACGGAGGGCAACCTGCTGCGCCTATTCTCCTTCCCGGCGCAATACTCGACCAATACCGCCGAGCTGTTCCGCCACGATATACCCGGGGCCGTCAGTGACTGGATGCGAGAAAACGCAACCATCTCGCCCGTAGGCAATTTCCCGCTCGGCGCGCCGTTCTTCGCCATCAAATGCGGTGACTCCCACCAGTATTTCGAGATCAGTGTCGAGTTGCAGTTCTCCCCCAGCGGAACCGATGGTGCCGTGACTGAAACCCTGATTAAGCGGCATTACAAAGTGCAGGCATACGAAAAAGCCCCAAGCGAATAAACGCCCCCGCTTCACCATCTCCCCGCCACCCAAGCCCCACACTTCAGGCCGCACAAATGACAGGCGGCAGGGGAATTTAGTACAGACTGGCATAAAAAGTGCTTTACAAATGCGTAATAATCGGGCATTCTTGCCGCCGTCTATGTCTTTCTCTCAACTCGGTATTTGCCCGGAAATTTTAGAAGCTATCGAAGTGCTCGGCTTCGAGACCCCCTCCCCCATTCAGCAACAGGCCATTCCCCCCGCGCTGGAAGGGCATGATATCGTGGGCCTTTCGCACACCGGCTCAGGCAAAACCCTGGCCTTCTCGATACCGGCGCTGGAAAACATAGCCCCGAACCATCGCGGTGTGCAGGTACTGTGCCTGGCTCCCACGCGTGAACTGGCCGTGCAGATCTGCCGCGAGGTTGACAAGCTGGCGCTGTTCCTCGACGGTGTATCGGCCGTACCGATTTACGGCGGTGCCTCATTTGCCCCGCAGCTGGCAGCCCTGCGCCGAGGCGTGCAGTTTGTGGTCGGCACCCCCGGCCGAGTCATCGACCTCATGGAACAGGGCGAACTGCCCACCGAGCACATCACAACCCTGATACTCGACGAGGCCGATGAAATGCTCGACATGGGATTTCAGGAGGACATCGACCGTGTGGTTTCCCTGCTGCCGGCGGAGCGCCAGACCCTCTTCTTCTCGGCCACCATGTCGCCGGCCATTCGAGCCCTCATCAACCGACTTTCCGAATCCCCGAAAGAAATCACCATTGAGCGCCCGGTGCTCACCGTGCCCACCTGCGAGCAAAGCGTGTACGAGGTGGTGTTCAGCTCTCGAATCGAGGTGCTCAGCCGCCTGATTGAGATGGGGCGCATGAAGCGCGGCCTGGTCTTTGCCAACACCAAGCGAGTGGTCGATGACGTGGTGGACGGCCTGCTGGCCCGCGGTTACTCCGTCGACCGCCTGCACGGCGACATGCCCCAAACCCTGCGCGAGCGCGTGATGGATTCTTTCCGCCGCGGTAACCTCAACGTACTGGTGGCTACCGACATCGCCGCCCGCGGACTGGATATAGATGATGTCGACATCGTGGTCAACTTCGAGCTGCCCCGCGACCCTGAGGACTACGTACACCGCATTGGCCGCACGGCACGTGCCGGCCGCAAGGGCAAAGCCGTCACCTTTATCGGCCGTCGCGACTTCTCACTGCTGGCCCGCATCGAGCGATTCATCGGCACGCGCATGCAACGCGAAAAAGTGATGACAGCCGTACAGGTGGAAGAAGCACGCCGCGAAGCCCTGGTAGATGACATACTGGAACAGGCTACCCGCGCCACCGAACTGCCGGACGAACTGCGCGACATTGACATGCCGGCAGAGCAGCTGATGGCCGCCATGTTCAACCTGTTGGTAGCCAAGGGCAGCTGCGAGTTGCAGGCTATCCCCGAAGACCGCCCCAGCCGCTACGGCAAGCGCGACAGCAACGATGCCGAGCAGTCCCCCGCCGCCGAGAAGGGCAATGATTGGAGCAGCCTGCAGCAAAGCACCACCCTGTTCATGAATGGCGGCAAGCTCATCGGCGTGCGCCCGAAAGATGTCGCCGGCCTGTTCTACAACGAAGGCGGCGCCCCCAAAGGAACAGTGGGTGACATTCGCATTTTCCTGAAGCACACCCTCATCGAAGTCTCCCCCGAGATGGCTCCCCAGCTGCTGGAGCGACTGGCCACCTGCTCCATCTGCGGGTATGAAGTCAACGTGCGCGAGGACAAGAAACCCGAGGGCGACAACCGCCCAGCCGTTCACGTGCGCGACCGCCGCTCCGGCGGCAGCTCAGCCTACCCGGGTAAGAGTGAGCGCGGCGGAAGGTTCGAGCGTGCCGAGCGCTACAACAACAACCGCCAGCGCGAACGCGGCGACCGTAGTGAGCGCAGCGACCGATATGAGCGCAAAGAGCGCGGCAACCGTCGCGACCGCGAAGAATCCCCCTTCTTCTCACGCTTTACCAAAAAACCCCGTCGCAGCTGATAGCCATGCCCACGGCCAACCACCAGGCAGCCGACCGCGCTCTGGCCTTGTTCCACCGCGGCTACAACTGCGCACAATCCGTTTTTGCCGCTTTTGCCGAGCAAATCGGGCTGAGTGAAGAGCTTGCTCTGCGGCTCGCCGCCGGGTTCGGTGCCGGTGTGGGGCGCATGCGCGGCATGTGCGGAGCCTTCAGCGGGCTGACCCTGGTAGCCGGGTACTGCCGCGGCAACCTGACCGGGGTACCGGAAGACAAAGAGCGCATATTCTCCCTGGTGCGGGAACAAGCCGCTGCATTCACCGCCGAATTCGGCACCCTGACCTGCCGCGAGCTCCTGCACCTCGATGAAGGCACGACCGAGGGAGCCCGCCCCAACGCGCGCACACAAGCCTATTACGCGGCTCGCCCCTGCGAGCGCTGCGTGGCATTCTGCGCGGCCAGAGCCGCCGAGCTGCTGTCTGGCGAGCGCATGTCATGATATGGCAATTTTGGTGCTTGCCATAGGTGGGGACTATATGATATTCTGCTGACATGGTACACTTATACCGCCGCATTTTCCTGCTGACACTGACCTTCCTCTTCATACTGGGCAACACCTCGTGTGGGGTGACCATGGCTCAGAAAACCGCTGACGGCAAGTGGGCACTCGTGCCGCTGGCAGACGGCTTTGACTTCCCCGTCGGTAAGCCCAACGGCGAGGGTTACTACAAAGCCCGTGGCCTGCGACTCAAAACCCCGCGCCACCTCGGCGAAGACTGGAACGGCAACGGCGGCGGCAACTCCGACCTCGGCGACCCCGTCTACACCATCGGCCACGGCCTGGTAACCTACGCGGCAGATGCCCGCGGCCGCTGGGGCAAGGTAGTCATCGTGCGCCACGCCTTCCGCGAACCCAAGAGCGGTCGCGTGCTCTGCTGCCAGACCCTCTACGGGCACCTCGACCGAATCGACGTCAAACTCGGCCAGCTCGTCAAGCGCGGTGACCAGGTAGGCACCATCGGCACCAACCGCGGTATGTTCCCCGCCCACCTGCATGCCGAGCTGCACTTCAACATATTGGTCAACTGCGGCCAACAGGGTATACCCAAGACCTCCAAAAACTACGGCAACCTCACCGCCTTCATCAACCACTATCGCCGACTGCGCCCCGAAACCAAGTTCGTGAAGTTGCCCATCGGCTGTTTCCTGCCCTACAAAGACACCGAGGGACTGTGATGAAAACCTGCCTGTTCGGCGGCTCCTTCGACCCGATTCACACCGGGCACCTGGCCATCGCGAAAGCCGCCATCCAAGCCGCCGGACTACAGCGCATACTCTTCCTGCCTGCCGCCTGCTCCCCCTTCAAGACCGGGCGGCAGCACTATTTCACCGATGAGCAGCGCCTGGCCATGCTGCGCGCCGCCACTGCCGACATTCCCCAGGCCGAAGTCAGCGAACTCGACCTTACCCTGCCCCCACCCAGCTACAGTTGGCGTGTGGTCGCCGCCTGTCGAGAGCAAGCCCCGGCAGATGAACTCTACTGGCTCATGGGTACCGACCAGTGGGAGCAGCTCCACCGCTGGGCCAGGTATGACTACCTCTGCGAACAGCTCACCTTCATCGTCTACCACCGCGGCACGGCCCCCGAGCCCCGCCCCGGCACCCGAGCCCTTTTCATCGCCGGCGACCACCCCGCCTCATCCTCCGCCATACGCGCGGCCCTGCAGGCCGGTCAAC